>JAVBNR010000003.1:0-155944 GCA_031551395.1 Bacteroidales bacterium | reverse complement strand
TCTCATTGAAATACAACTTTTCATCTTTAGTTTTTAGTTCATAGTTTTTAGTTTTTGTGGGCAGTGATGGATTCGAACCACCGAAGGCGTAAGCCAGCTGAGTTACAGTCAGCCCCATTTGGCCACTCTGGTAACTGCCCTCATTTTTTTGAGCCTCTTGTCGGATTGAACCAGGCCGATCCTCCAATCCACCTCTCCTTCGTCGAGCCTCTTGTCGGATTGAACCAGGTCGATCCTCCAATTCGTCTCTCCTTCGTCGAGCCTCTTGTCGGATTCGAACCAACGACCCCGAGATTACAAATCACGTGCTCTGGCCAGCTGAGCTAAAGAGGCATTAAACAAACAAATAGCCGCTTCGCCTCTGCTAAAAAGTCGAAACGGCTGCAAATTTAGGTATATTTTTTTTATTTGCAAAACTTCTATTGCATTTTTTATTGAATTTATCTGTGTTTTATTAAATATATGAATGTTTGAAGGAAAATAACAAGCACTAACCACCAAACATTAAACAAATTATTTACTTCTTTGCTTTTCTTTGAATTTTAATAACTGTTTTTCCAAAGCGTCTGCCGCGCCATCAATTGCTTCTTCAAATGTATCGCTTACTTTAGCAGCAAAAAAATCCTGGCCAGCCACAAACAATTTTATCGATGCGTCTTTATTCATTGCAGATTCCGGCTTTACAACTTTCAGTACAACTTCAGCCGACATAATACCGTCATGGTATTTATTTAATTTACTGATCTTTTTTTGAATAAAAGCTTCCAACTGTTGACTTGCCTCAAAATGAATAGGCTGAATTTTAATTTCCATAAGTTACCTCCTTAAAGTTTTTTAGGCTCGCGGATGAGCCTGGTAATACACTTTTTTTAACTCTTCAAAAGTCGTATGAGTATAAACTTCCGTTGAAGAAAGACTGGCATGCCCTAAAAGTTCTTTGACTGCATTTAAGTCTGCTCCATTGTTTAACATACTCGTAGCAAATGAATGCCTCAAAACATGAGGACTCTTTTTTGACAAATGGGGGATCTCAGATAGCTTTTTATTGACAATGCCATAAACAATACTGTTAGACAAAGGCCTTCCATCTCTTCGCACAAAGAAAGCAGCCTTTGCTGTCACTTCCGGGTTAATCTCATTTCTCGCCGCCAGGTACACCTTAATAGTATCTCTTAAATTTTCAGAAAACGGGATAAGCCGTTGTTTATTTCTTTTACCTGTCACTTTCAAAAGTCCGGATTCCAGATCAATGTCTTCATCTTTCAAACCGACCAGTTCGGCACATCGCATTCCTGTCGAATAAAAAACATCCAGAATAGCCCAATCACGTATTTCTTCAAATGACGGAGCATCTGTTAATCCTTCCAAAACAATCTCCATGTCTTTATCTTTAACAAAATTCGGCAACATTTTGTTTGACTTCGGACCGGATACTTTTTTCAATGGATTGGCATCGACAAATGCCATGCGAGTGAGGTAGCGATAAAAAGATTTTAATGCACTAAGCTTACGATTAACCGATAAGGGCGAATAATTTTCGCTCATCAGGAGAACAATCCAACGGCGAACGACAGCGGCGTCTATACGACCCGGATCAAAACACTGTTTCTCCTTGACAACAAAGTCTTTAAACTGAAATAAATCATTCCGGTACGATAAAACCGTATGGGAAGAAAAATTCTTCTCATACCGGAGATATTGTAAGAATGATTCTATCAGCATAGTTCTTCGTTGATTGTCATGCAACGAAGATAATAAGAAAAAATGAAAAAACGAAAGAAATTAAAGAAATGAAATTAATATTTTCATTTTTTCATTATTTCATACGTAAATATTCATTTTTATATTATTGTCGTATGGAAACTCGCATTTTCATTAGCTAGGACTTACATACATGGAAATGCTCGTTTTCATAAGGAAGATTAATCTTCTAACTGATGTAGTTTCTGAACGTAAACAGCGTGTATTTTTTGTTTTCTCTTTTCCACAGAAGGCTTTGAGAAAGCTTGTCTTTTTCTTAATTCTTTAACGATTCCTGTTTTCTCGAATTTTCTTTTGAATTTCTTCAAGGCTCTTTCAATATTTTCGCCTTCTTTCAATGGTACAATAATCATAATTATTTATCTATCTATTTTTTATATTAACTTTTCAACATTTCGGGTTGCAAAGATAATGTAAAATTTAATCATCGGCAAAACAAAATATCTTTTTTTCATAAAAACAGATAAAGAAGTCGAACCTTTATACTATTTTTATCGTTTATTATACAGCAAAAATTCAAAATTATGCATTATTGTTCCAGGATTACTCATAAAAAAGGAAATGATGCCGAAAAAAAGCTCTTCCTGTATTTTTTCCTGCCGGCAGTCCTTTTGTTTCATCCTGTCTTGGTCAGTTCTCAAACGACGTCGGATTCTCAGCTCTGGATGGATACGGAATTGAATTATACCTACAAACAACGCTATTTATTTCAAAACGAGATCAGTACTCAAACACTTCTTTCCGGGGGAGACCATTGGTACAGCATTAACGTCACTCCGGCTTTTGAGTACAACGTAAACTCTTATCTGGATATTATTGCAGCAGCTCCATTATCCTATACATTGCAACAACATAAAATAAACACATTTGAAGTCCGGGCTGTGTTGGGAACACGCATCTACTTCACACCGGCCAAACGTCCGCAGATAAGATTATTAACCCGGTTTGAAGAGCGTTGGACGCACGATAAAAGCGTCGACAGCTGGGATATCGGAAATCGCCTCCGGTTGAGAGGCGAATTTATATATCCTATCAATAAGAGAACTTATTTTACCGACAACATGTGGTATTTCATCGGAGACGCCGAGTTCTTTTTTTCGACTTCCAAGGACATCCAGGAACGTTTTGCCAATCGCACCCGATTCCGCATGGGGGTTGGCTACAGATTGAATTATAAAATCCGCTTTGAAGGCATTTATATGCTTCAGTTCTCAAGGAATACGATTGAAGATAAATTCAACTCGGTGGATAATGTGATACGGCTGAGGTTGAAGTATTATTTTCAGTGATTAAAGACAAATTTCATTATAAAGCTCTCCGTATTTGAGGCACATTTGTTTATTTGTGAACCCCGCTTCGAATGTTTTCCGGGCGTTTTCTCCAGCTTTTATACAAGCGTTGTAATTATTTTTGTACTCCAGAATTCGTTCTGCAAAAGAATCGGGGCAATTGTCCAAAGCGTATCCGTTTTCTCCGTTCAGTATTTCGGGTACTCCTCCTACTGCAGAAGCCAATACAGGTTTTGAATATACCATAGCTTCGATGATGGAAACAGGCAACCCTTCGTAATCTGACATCAGCACAAATAAATCGGCAAAAGACAAAAGGTAATGTGCCGAAGGTATTTCTCCCATGCAATACACATTTTGAGGGATATCTTCCGGATCATCCTGATTTCCGATCCAAATGAAGCGAATATTTTCCTTTTCCAGTTTTTCTGCAACCGAACAAAACAGATCGAATCGTTTAGGTGCGCTCAACCGGGCTATAGACATGACAATGAAAGCACCCTCTTGCTTGAAACGATTTAAAGACTGGTCTGCTTGCGTTTCCGAAACAAGTCTTTCACTGTGTACATAATCACTGATACCGTTGTATATACACTCACAACCTATTATTCCCTCCATAGAGAGGTTTTCTGTATCGTATCGGCTAACCCCGACGATATACCGTGCTTTATTCTGTAAGATTTTTTCCAAAGGGAGATATTTACGAAAAGCAACCCTTATGGAATCAAAACCGTGTACGGTATATACAATTTTCTTTTTTGAATAGGCCAACCGCCCTAGGATACCGGCCTTAGAAGAATGCAAGTGTACGACATCGGGTTTATAACGGAATCTTAAAACAAGCAGTTTAAAAAAAACGATTAAATCTTTATAGGAAATATTTCGTTGCATTTCCTTTATAGATACCAATTTTACTCTATTATCAACAGTACTCCAAACTTTGCCATCTCCCCCGGAAACGATACAAACTTCGTTTCCGTCGAGCATGGCAAAGAAGTTTGCCAGATTTATTACCACCGATTGCGCCCCGCCTGGTTCTGATAATGTTATGACGTGTAATATTTTCATTTCTTTTTTTAAGCTAGTTATAATTTGGTGCTATTATCCAAATAAAACTGTTGTAACTGCTTTGCAGAAGAGGCTATATCGTATCCTGCTTCTATAATTTTCTTGTCGGCCAATTTCCTGGGTATAGAATTTGACCTTCGCTCTTTTAACTTACCAGCCCACACTTCAGGATCTGATTTAATAGAAATCCTATCTATCAGTTCCGGAATAATATCCGTTTCAGGAGATATCGAGGATGAAATTAAACAAGGTAATCCAGCACATTGGGCTTCGACAAGTACAACACTCAACCCTTCGTAAAAAGAAGGAAACATGAAACAGTCAAAAGCCTGCATCAGGCTGTTGACATCTTCTCTTATTCCCATAAAAGATACATTTTTTTCTAACCCCAATTTCTTTACTTTTCTACGTATTGATTGTTCCAACTGTCCACCTCCGACCAGAACGAGCAAAGCATTCTCTATTGTCCGGCATACAACAGCAAGTACTTCTATGAGTAAATCATGATTCTTGACTTGTACAAAGCGTCCGACATGCCCGATGACAAATTTGTCTTGCCACCCTTCTTTGTCTCTTACCGTTTTTCTTCGTGTTTCATCAAAAGAAAATCGACCAACATCAATGGCATTTCTGATTATTTTTATCGGATGCAAGGGTTTACATCCGAACAACCATTCTCCAGCTTCCGAAGAACATGTAAAGTAATGGGTAGGATATACTCTGGAGAGTTGCCTTAAACATATACGAAACGGCATTTTCAGGTTGTAGTCCATACCGGCGCTGTGTGCATGGGCAATAATAACAGGAATATTCCTTTTACGTGCTTCCTTGTAGAAGAAATATCCCAATTCGGAAGTGTGTACATGAATAATTTGATATTCCGGATGCCATTCTAAAAAATTGGCTACCTGCTGGGACAATTTCATAAGATTTTTTGGAGAAAGCGGTAAAAAACGAAAGATTCTTCCACCCAATTCCCGGATTTCGTTTTCATAATCCCCTTCCTTCTGTCTGTGAACGGCAAAGTCGAATTGGATGATACTCCTATCAATGTTGCGATAATAATTCATAATCATTGCTTCCGCACCTCCACGGTCAAGGAGTGTAAAAACCTGCAAAACCCTAGTTATTGGATTCATCTATTTTTATTTTTGAAAAATTTATGCTTCAGCTCGACAGCAATCAGACGGTAATCTTCTCTACAAGTCCATGCCAATGCAGCCACAGAAAATATTAAAATTACGGTTTTGAGGTAAGGATTTTCGATAAAGATGACTTCCATAGCGATAGCTACTGAAACGAGTAACATCACGACATACCTTATGGGGTTTTCCAACGGTGCCAAATTATGTGTTTTAAAAATTCGGCAAATGAGAATAATAACATTAGCTATCAACATGGATAAAGCCGCCCCGAATAATCCCCACCGAGGAATAAGTATAAAGTTGAAAACCAATGCCGTCCCTGCCCCCCACAATCCTGAAGAAAAGAAATATTGAGACTGTTTTGTCGCCAGGAAATTGACTCCTACAAACGTTGCCAAGCAAGAAACAAAAGCAGCAATAGTAAGCACAGGCACCAGTTGCCATGCACTAATAAATTTGTCATCGGCAAACCAATGTACCATATAGTAACTACCGAGAGAAATGACTGCAGTGATTATTACCAGGAATGAAAACACAGCAGAAAACACCCTGTTATAGAAAGATTTGAATCCTTCTTTTCCGAATTCTTCGAGAACAGATATCTGCCAGGAATAAAAGAATACGTTAAACAACAGCGCCAGCAGTGAAGGGAATTTGTTGGCTACGGCAAAAATACCGAGTTCGTCCATGCCATTGTTTTGCTCGATAAAGAAGCGGTTGGAAGCGCTGATTACCCACCAAATAATTGAGTTCGGGATGAGCGGCAGTGAATATTTGAGCATTTCCCTGACAGGATCTTTTTTGACAGCCCTCCAAGATACGTAGCGATCGATACGTCCAGCTAGGATTGTATAAGCAGTAGTTGCAAAATAAGTTATCAATTGTGCCATAATGTATCCTTCCACCCCCTTTGATGGTATGAGGATAAAAGAGAGAGCAACCATAAGCAATGTACTGACCACGCCGGAAGAGACATAGACAGCCATTTTATCGATGCTTCTGGTAAATTGTTGAGTATAACTTTGAAGGAATCCTGCTAGGATCATCAGATAAATGACAAATGCATATTTAGCAAAGAAATGCTCTGGATCGAACATATTTTTAACGACAAGTACAGCTAGTAATGCCACGGCGAATAATCCCACCGAGAAAGCAATTCCGGAGGAGAAATATTCACTTTGTACAGATTTGTCGCGGTCTTTGGGAAACCTGAAAATAGCTTCCGGCAAGCAACAAGTGATGAGCCCGGTAAGGAAGAATACATATACGGATATCAGGTCGGTAGTACCGTAGTCCGCCTGTGAAAGCCAACTGGTGTAGAAAGGTAGCATGATAACCGAAATGATCTTGCTACCCATGTTTCCAATGAACACCAGAACTGTATTTTTCCCTAAGCGGGAGTATTTATTCATTTTCCGTAATTGAGTTTTATCTGGGCAATAGCTTCTGCAATAAGCATATCTTCTTCCGTATCAATATCTATTGCTTCTGTTTTATCAATTGTATGTATATAGGGACTATGTCCGACTCGGCAACGGTATTTAAACAGGGATTCCCGTGTAATACCATACAATCCGACGCTTTCTTCCATAAGCGGTTTGAGATCCTGACTGCGAGGCATAATATCCGGTCTGTAATTGATAGGCAAATCATTGAACCAGAAGAAACCTTTCAAAGGTACCGCCGTAAAACAGCAATCGAAATTCGCACTGTTTACCAGTCTCAAGCTACATTGCCTGATGGATTCGGGTTTCAGGAAAGGGGCTGTGGCGAACATCTGAAAATAATAATCATATCCGGGTTTCAACTCGGCTTGATAAAGCAGTAAATCATTACCATTGGCCGTATTAGCAGCCAATTCAGGTATCCTGTCTATAACCTGTAATCCTTTCTCCCGGGCATATTGTTTGATTTCATCACTGTCCGTATCTATAAAAATATCATCAAAAACCTGAGCCTCCATAGCATTCTGGATGACATATTCATAAAGTTTCCGTCCGTTGAGGCATCTGAAATTTTTACCCTTAACACGCTCGGAATAGGTTTTAATAGGAATAAAACATGCTGTTTTCATATCATTATCTTATTTTTTACATTAAATCTGAATTACATTAATCCTGCATACACGGAAGATAGCTCCAAGTTTGAATATCTTGAAGGAGTTAAGGATATCAACTGCATACCCTTACGAGAGAACACATCAATAATACCCTGGTTTTCCTTCATCAGGAAAAACTGTTTGGAATCTATCTCCGGATCATATCCGTCGAATCCTGCAAGAAAAATTCTTCTTGCAGATATCCGTATCGCAATTTCCAGCGCCAAAGCTAATGGAGAGTCAAAATTCAATGATTCGTGACCATTGCAATTTTCCAATTCTACAGAGTTATTTATAAGTACATCCGGCACCACAGTACCCATTGTCCGAGGGAAAGGCGGCAAAACACATATATCTGTCGGATGGATGAAGTTGTTCTTTTTTTCCAGCCTGATTCCTTCGCTTCCCACCAGACAGTAATACTTGATTGCCTTGATATGGCTGAAAGCATCAACGTATTTGGAAGAGGTATATACAATAATACATTCTTTTTCTTCCATGAATTTGCACAATGCGTGATAATGCTGCTGAATGGAATTTCCTCCCCCAATAACAATAATATCCTTGTCGGAATAATCTTTGGAGATGAAAAACGGCAATCTGAGATTATCCGTTATTTTTTCCTTCTGGTTTTGCAGTGCTCTAATAATGGAACTTACTTTATACCGTTTCATACTCATCCATTCCATTACATCTTTTTGCGGAAGTGAATTCATTCCTGAAATCATATAAGGCAAACTGGTACCCCATTCATACTTCTGTTTTAATATTTCAAAAGAAGATGTCAGTGTACTGAGTTCATTGAAAGGGATATCCCATCCTTTTTTTGAAAACAAGTAAGCCAGCATCAGCTCTGTCTTCAGATTTCCGGCACCACGCCCCATGCCGCACATGGTCACGTCGACATATTCACATCCGGCTTCCCACGCAGCCAACGCGTTGGCAAAAGCCATTTCAATATTATCATGTCCATGAAATCCCAAAGAGATGGTTACCTTTTGTTTGACCAAGCCGACCATTTGTGTCACTTCCTGAGGGAACATACTTCCAAAAGAGTCGATGAGCGAAAACACATCGGCATAATCATTTGCCAGATGCAATTGATCGATAAATCCGTCAATTTCCTTCCATTTGGAGAGATACATCACATTCATTCCGACTTTGAATCCGGCTTGTCTTATCATTTCAGCCCACCGCAGAGAACGTTTGAAGTTCTTCGGATCTATCGCCATACGAAACATATCGACATGCCCTTTGCAGGATGATAAAATTTCCGGCAAAGAAGATTCGGAGATATCCTTTTCATTGAGCATCAAGGCAATCTGTTTGTTTGGAAATTCTTTCCTGCACCGTTCCAGTAAATATTGAGGAGTGTAGAAAAATTTCCCGTAATATCCTCTCAAAGAAGGACTTTTATATCCTATTTCAATACAATCCACCGGTAATTTGTCCATTACGGTACAATACTCCGAAACCAGAGTTTCGTCAAAATCCCAAAGATTATAATAACCTCCGTCGCGTAATGTACAATCCAGAATTTTTATCTCATTTGTATTCATCTTGTTTAATAATTATTTTTGTATAGCCATCCCTTCGAAAGCTTTTTCAATAGCAGGATGTATCTTGATTCCGACCCAATCGATCTCTACTTGATAAGGCAAGGAAGCGGCAGCCGTAGAATTGACTGTAACGGCTTTTTTAAACCGCACACCCAATGCAGAAAGCAGTTCCATCGGCACTATTTTGTCGAAAATATATATTCCCGGGAATAACTTTCTGTAGTCCGTTGTTTCCCGGGGATGTGTTTTAATTACGATCTGGCTATTATCGTATCGGGATAATATATTCTTGTACACTTCGACCTTTTCGCTTTCTGACATTATTTTATCTTCGGAAAAAGTCTGCGTAAAGAGGACTACCGATTTTTGGGCCAGATCTTTGATATCTGTCCTCTGAATCCCGAAAATCTGCATTATCTTGTTTTGTTTATCGGTATCTGTCGCATAAAAAAGGGCATTAATATCGATTTTTGTTGTATTTTTTTCTCTCATGAATGGAGTATCATAAAGCCCGGTCATAATAATTTCCTTGGCCTTGGGATTGTCCCCATAAGGTCCGGCCACAGGCGCTCCGAATAAGAACCTGCGTAAAGGATCTATGGGAGAATGTTTCCTTCGGGTAAAGGTATAGTTAGCTGATCCATCTTCCAGGAGGGTATAGTTGCGGCTTCCGATCAGTGACATGGCATAGAACTCATGATCCTGGGCGAACAATTCAGCTTTTCTCAAGACCGACCACCTGCAAGAAGCGGTAAATCGCAGAATCATACGGTATAAGTATGCACCCAAACGACCATAACGCTTGTATTGGAACTTAGATATGAATGTATGTGGCAGATTTTTCCTGATCGAAGGTGCCACTCCTTCGGAGAAGAAAAAATAAGTAGATTGTATTTCTTCCTGTGAACTAATCAGGAGATACAAAAATAAGGGTCGGAGTGTATCGAGGATACAGACACGGTTGTATTGGTTTATATTTTTCTTTCCCTGTTTCATTTTTCGTTTGCGTTTATGCCTACGAATTGGATGATCCGGTTAATTACAGCTTGAGGGGATGCTAGTCTACAGAAATATTCCCTAGCGCCCTCTTCCAGCTGTTTCCTGTAATTATGATTGTTGCAAATTTCTTCCATAGCCTTTTCCAGTTCGCTTTCGTCGTTGACGAAATGGATGGATCTGCCATGTACCAGCGATTCGGGTAGTTCATTGTAAAGTGGTGTTGATACGATTGCTTTTCCCATTGCCAAAAACTCCCCGAGCTTCCATCCGTGACAGTTTGCAACGCTAGGCGTATTAAATGCCACAGCAGACCGTTTGGTTTTCAGTACGTATTCCTCGGTGGGATAATTCCTATCAATAATAGCATCCCGGTATTTGAGGTATTCAGCGTTTTCCGTTGTTGCAGAGAGCCCCCCTTCGAATACGACATCCTTCATCGAACGTATCCTAGAGATGAATGCATACCTCCATTTATTTGTAGAAGCAATGCAATTGTCATGTGTCCAAAGGGTCGAGATAAAAAATATGTAATTTGCATCTGATCCTTCGATGGGAAAATAATCTTCGATATTCGGTCTTTGCAGCGTCCCAAGATAATTGGACAGAAACAGTTTTATACTCACTATCCTCCCGGTGTTGGAACGTACAAGGTTACGTATGGCATAACCGTAAGTCTGCCTCCGATTCCATATTCTGGTACCAAACCCGGGAGTGATGGGGATTATCTTTTCAAGGTACTGGGCTGGTATTTCGTTCCGATTGAAGTTAACTTTGGCATATACATCACACCATCGGTAGGCTTGCTGCTTGATAGAGGTGCTGTCCCTGTAATCGATAATGATTTTATATGACCGTTCGCCGTCCAATAGAGCCATAGCCATGTAGTGGTCATACCAGTTTCCATCGGCTTTCTTATTGAGTCCGGTAAAATACTGATTTGAAAACGACACGCTCTTTTTTCCAAAAACACTGTATAATCCCATAATATAGAAAGAAGCGTAAGAAATTCTACATCCGGGGTCAATCACTACTTTCATATGACGTACTTTTTATCGTTAACATAAATAATGAATGCCGGAATAATTCCCAGTAAATCCAAAATACCCGGCATTGCGGCCCTTTTATCTTTGAATCTTTTATCAGACCAAAAGGAAAAGCGCCAATAGTTGATTACAGACTTGATTTTTTCCATACAAGGTATATCCATGTGCCTCAATTCAGCATAAGTCATCATTGCCAACTGGGGAGAACGTGCCCTAATTTTGATAATGGAGCTGGAAAGTCCATCGGACAAGTATTCACAATAATAAGTGTTTTTTGCAAAGTATAATAATTTGTACTGAGCTGCAATCCGGTTATGAACAATTGCTTCTGGACAAAATCTTTCCTCGGGAACTTCCGGAAACGGAAAGTTGCGTAGCACCTCTGTTCTGTATATTTCTGCTTGGTCTCCCTTACCGTTGTGTTTGAATCTGAAGTCGATAGCAGAACATAATAGTGAATCATAAGCCGGATTCCCTCCGACAGGCCTTCCGTCGAAATGACATTTCAAACCGACTACCCCTGCAACAATATGATCTTCCTTTATTTTCAGGAAAAACTCCCATATTGTTTCCAAGCTGTTTTCAGGAATGAAGTCGTCACTGTCCACTATAAAAAATAGTTCTCCTCTGGCGGCTTCCAGCGCCCTATTGACAGCAACATGCTTTCCACTGTTGGATTGATGGAAATATCTGATGTTTATTTTGTTTTGCTCTTCCATTTCCCTTACCAGTTGAGACGTATTATCATTGCTGCCATCATCGACAACAATCCACTCAAAATCAGTAAGAGATTGCACCAAAAGGCTCTCATACAATCTTCCAAGTGTATGTGCTCTGTTGTAAGCCGGAGTACATATTGTGAATTTCATTTCCATATTTCTAAAAATTTATAGACGAACAATAAAAATGTAATCCCAAGATGATGGTTGATGAGAGATGCATATATCCTATGCGAAAATTTTCCTTTGTCGGTAGAAACCGGATATAATCCGGATTGCAATAGTGTACTTGTCACTTCATTAATGAAAGATTTAGACGGGAGTTCGGAAAATATCCGGTTGAACAGTCCTATGGAAAGCATGTTTATGCGTTTATTCAACCCTTTGGTGCAGTGATTTCCACTCTGTTCTTCGTCTAAGGCCGTTTGTTTCAACCTTTGTAGCACCGTCATCAAATCTCTTAATTTCTTTTCGAGGTGCTTTTCATCTTTCTTATCCAATATTGACCCAGTCCTTTTAAGATAGAAATAACAAGCTTCTTGTTTTACCATGACTCTCTGTGCAAATACAAGAGCTCTTGGAGTGAATTCTTCATCTTCATGATAAATGCCTGGCATGAATCTCAGGTTATGCTTTTTGAGGAATTCATTACGAAATAGGAAATGACATACACCTCCATAAAAAGTAAAGTCCGTCATGAAACGGTTCCCATCGACTACCTGATCGAAAGGGAATTCGGGTTTGTTATAAATTTCAGATATTGTTTTACCGTCCTCATCGACGCGTAACATGTAAAAGTCGAGCATATCCAGACAGTAGCTGTCTGCCGTATCAATTAATCGGGATAAGCAGTTCTCCCTGATATAGTCATCTGCATCGACAAACCAGACATACTCTCCCTTAGCGATATTCAGGCCTGAGTTTCGTGCAACACTCAAACCTCCATTCTGTTGAGAGAAGATCGTAATATTGGGATAAATCCGAGCCATGTCCTGAGCAATAGTCAAACTGTTATCGGTCGATCCGTCATTAATGACAATGATCTCGTACATGTCATACGGCAAATCCTGACATATCAATGATTGGAGGCATTTGGAGAGGTATTTCTCCACATTATAAACAGGAACTATAAAACTAATCTTTTTCTTCATTGTCTGATGGTTAAATTTAGTTATCAGTTAATGTTTGCAGAAGATTCACAATTTGTCCGGTTGTTTTTTGGGGGTCAAACCGGGTTGCTCCCAAAGCAGACTTTTGAGCATATTCTTTCCTCAATTCCAGACTGGATATCATCGCTTTCAGTCCTTTATAGATTCCTTCTTCGGAATTTTCGACGAGCAATCCAAACTCTCCACGCTGCAGTAATTCTTCTGGTCCGGAGGTATGTGTAGCCACTACAGGAAGTCCGAGGCACATGGCTTCGGCCACTGACATGGAAAACCCTTCGGAATAGGAAGTACTGATATATATATCGGAAGCGGCGAGGTAAGGATAAGGGTTTGCTTTGAATCCTTCCAAAATAACATCCTGAGCAAGTCCGAATTCTTGAATCAAGGCCTCTATATTAGTCCTAAATTCCCCATCTCCGACAATTCTCAAAATGAATTTATGATCTTCTTTCCTCAATCTTGCAATTACACGAATAAGACGATCAATACCTTTTTCTATGTTTAATCTTCCCAGGGAACAAACAACGGGCACTTCGTGAGCTTTCGGTCGATCCATTATAGATTTCTGTCTGATTTCTTCTCCGTCGACAAGGTCATAAATAACTAGTTGCTTTTCTTCCTCCATCCCTTTGAAAAGACGATTAAAGCAATGACGGGCATTGTCTGTCACAAAAACAATTCTGTCCATTTGTAGAAAAGATATTTTCTCTTCTTCATTGTTACGGTAAGCACCTGCAGTCCAATGAAAAGCCTCAAGGTCACAGTGCACCCATGCTACTTTTTTTGCCGTAGACTTCTTCCATGCAATGAATTTAACAGGCATCCCCTCCAGAAAGGCGATTTCGACATCGTATCCGGACTTGATCCTGCGGTTGATATAAAAAGCGATGATCTGCTGCATATTCAACTTGAGCAACAACGAGAAAATACGGTATGAAATGCCAGGCAATAATTTAAAAATATTATATATACGTACAGCATCAGGTATATCGTTAAAACATACCTTTTTATTAAAAACGGTACAAACATCTACCTGAAAAGCAGAATAATCAATCCGTTTGAGAATCTCGACCAATACTTTTTCGGTACCTCCGGCTTGTAGACTTTCAACACAAAAGAGTATTCTTTTTTTAATCATAAAATTTAGAATAAAACAAGGGCATTGTGCAAAACAATGTATAAGTAAAAAACATATTGTATTCGGATACAGCAGATTCGGTCATACAGAAAGCAAGAAATACTACCTGCACGTAAAGAGAGGTCATCAGAAAGAACTCGGACTTTGCATCATTTTTTTTCTGTGCTCGTCGTATTCCATTAACAGACTTGACCAAAAGCACTACAACTCCAAGTAGGAAAAGAGAAGTACCGACCCATCCAACTTCGGATAAAAGCTGGAGGTATGAATTATGTACTCCCAAAGAGGATTCGTAGTCTCCTGTATAGTGCTGTCTGAGTTCGACATAGGTAAGCGGACCCTTGCCGAAAACAGGATTTTCTTTGAATAAGCGCCAAGCGAAGTCATACAGATCCTGTCTTCCGTTTGTAAAGTCTCCGGCATGAGCCAGTTCTTCGTTTTTAGTAAATACGCTATCGATCCATGGAATATATATCCTGACAACACAATAAGCAATGAAAATCACTAACGCTGCTATCAGTACCTTGGAAAAATATTTTCGTTTGAACATCAACAGGAACAAGACTGCCGTCAGGTTGGCAATGATCCCCATCCTGCGTTGTGTGAAGAATATAGACAAAATAAGCAACACCAGTATCGGCATCAGCCAACGTGACCGGGATACTCGGGTAATTATCATTACAAAAGTAATACCCATGCCAACCGACAGGAAATAAGCATTAACTCCTGAAAGACCGGCAAACCCTCCATAACAATGCTGTGCAAGATAACCACTTACAATTTCACTGAACTCATATTTAAAAAGATAAGGAAGGACTCGTAGGTAAGCGGAAGGAAAAAGCACCGAAAAAGCTGTTCCAAAGACAAACACAATGGACAATATCAAGTAGAATCGTACAATCCAAGGGAAATAATCCTCTCTTTCGGAATAAGTAAGCAGCAATAATACAGCCAGTGCATAATATACAACAAATCCATACCCTGATATTTCGGAAAGGAAAGAAGAGATAAAATAGGCTATAAGGGTAAAGAGAAAAACACAAAACCAACCGGATATGAGCCTTGGTATTCGGATTAAAGCCCCTAATAGGAAAGCGCCACCAACGATACAAACAGTATATTGGAGGAGTAATCCGTCATTGACCTGTTTCATGTAATAGGTAAAATTAGTAATTATCAATACAAGTAACAGGATCAGGGATATCTTCCCAGCAATGGAAAAATTCCCCATTGTTGTTTTCAATATCGGTTGATTTTTGTAATCCATAAATTCTTTCAATTCTAATTTATTCAGGTTGGATAATACTTATCTTATTCTGCTTCAACAAAACGGACAGAACGATACATAAAAAAACAAAAAATCATAGTGAGCTTAGAGATTGTATTCTATCAGACTGTTTTACTTCAGATTCTTTTGATTCGACACCTTCCGTACTACTCTTAATAAATAAGATTTTTACTGTTTGTAACATGATCAGTAAATCTCTGAAAAGAGAGTAATTATTGATGTAAATCAAATCATAACGAAGTTTATTTTCCACCGTTGTGTTGTATTTTCCTTCCACTTGTGCCAACCCGGTAAGACCAGCCTTAACTTTTAGCCGATAGTGGTACTCTGGGATATCCTGTTCAAATTGTTTTACAAAAAACGGACGTTCCGGGCGCGGACCGACAATGCTCATATCTCCCGTAAGAATATTCCATAATTGCGGTATTTCATCCAAACGAGTCGCCCGCAATATACGTCCAATCTTCGTAATCCGGGGGTCATTCTCTCCCGCCAACACCGGGCCAGACAATTTTTCGGCATTAGGAACCATCGTGCGAAATTTCAGCACCTTAAATGCCCGATTATCACGGGTCAACCGTTCCTGGGAATAAAAAACAGATCCACCATCGAGTTTTATGAGAAATGCAACGACTAATCCGATGGGTAATGCAACAATAGAGGCAATAGAAGTCAGCAACAAGTCCAACCCTCTCTTAACAAAACGCTCCTCCAGAGTTAAATCCATCTTAGGAATCCGGAATGTCGGAACATCATCTATTTTCTCAAAAGAAGACGTCATAATACCTAAATCGACATAATCAGGTATAAAATAGGTCTCTTTATTCAATTCGGTAGCAAGGAAAAATATATATTCCCGTGTTTCCTGAGAAACAGAAGCCGTAATAAAAATATCATTGACTTCTCTAATCTTATGATCCATTTCCAAATCGTCTTCCTGGCAAATGTATTCAACAGAATAAATTTCCGAATACTTCCGGCTCAACTTCAAGGAAAATAACGCCGCATCTTTACCGACAACCATTACTTTTCTTGTTCCATGAGATTTTCGAGCCCATCTCCAAGCAATACTTTTCCAAATCAGAAGTCCGAAAAAATAAAACAAGGCGCTCAGCAGAATCACGCTTCGTGGAAGTGAAGATGCTGCATTACGGACAAAAAAGCAAACGGCCATAACAGATACCATCAAAGAAACAGATATCAGTAATACAGTGTAAATCAACTCAGAATACTTTTGACGGATTATATTATACAATCCGAAAGTATACATCAATACCAAATATAAAAACACAATCAATGGGGAGATCACAACAAACGCTCCGAAATTATATCTTGGTTCCAGCAGCATACCGTTCTTATATAATAAGTAATAAGCCAACAAGAAGCTGCTGTATATAATAATTAAATCTGTTGCTACATTCAAAATGCGCCGCATAATTCTAAAAATTTCATTTCAATTTATTTTGTTCCAAAAGGGAATATAAATCCGGACTGGACTCTCTTCTATTTTCTTAATAAGACTCCCTTAAATCGCCATTTAAAAGCATGGCATCCAATCCTTCTAAATTACCATGGCTTCGCAAACCTCCATCAGAACTTTCATAAGCCAATGTCATTACCAATTAAATCTGCTGTGTACTACAGTAGAAAGTGTCACGAAAACTCGCGAGGGTACAAGTAGACTCAATACCCAATTTTTGTCAAAACGTTTTGAAGTACCAACCGCCCCATGGCGATCGTTGTCATCAGTGGCAGAAATACTGCTCAATAAAATCCAGGAAATAATTTGAATATTTCCAACAATGAACATTTGTAAAATAGAATAACAAAGCGTTAAGAAAGAAAAACGGTTGACATCTCAGAATAAATATTCAACTTAATTTCAACCGTTTTTCTTCTTCCGGTTTTTTATCAGAATCGATATTCAACTCCTAAGAATAAATTGTTTACCATATCGAATTTAGTGCTTCCTCCGGTATAACCATCGAACTTTTCATTCATAAAATTGAATTGAGGCTCTAAATAAATTCCCCAGTTAGGATTGAAAGCATAATTAACGCGAAGTCCCAATTTTCCGGATATGCTATTGGAATCAGGATTCATATCACCCTCAAAAGCATGCATCCAACCTACTCCTACAAAAGGAATCAAATTAAATTTTTGTTCTCCGGTATCGTGCTTGATCAAGCCCATCAGGTTAAACATGAAATCAACCGACGCCGACATGTAACTAAAATCGTTTTGATAGTATTTCCCATCAGAAGTAGTTTTCAGATCTTTTACCGGAGTCATCGGATAAGGATGTAAAGAACCATCTTTATGAATATAGCTTCCTCCTTGCCAGTCAACATAACTGTATTTCCGCAATTGTCCTCCGGCTAATTGAAGACGTGTTCCAAAATACGGATGAAACCATTTACCAACAGAAAATTCTCCACCGAAACGGATCGCTGTTTTTACACTACTCATTTCTGCTCCGATATAAGATAATCCTCCTCCAGCTGAAACAAACCAAGAAGCATTCTTATTTTCTGTTTCTTCTTTTACTTGAGTTTCCTGAGCGAACCCTTGCAATGATGAAAACATCATTATAAACATAAGAGCAATCGCAGATAGCATTTTTTTCTTCATGACAATTTAAATTTTTATGGATTATTAATTAGTATTTTCTTCTTTGGAACTGTAACCATAGCCGTAACCATAACCATAGCCATAGCCATAACCGTAGCCATATTTCTTATGAGAAGAAGTAGGCAAACCGTTAAATATGATATTCAGTTTTTTCAGACGATTTTCTTTGACGATATTTCCCATCAGACTGATCGCCATCTTAGGAGTTACTCCGCTACGCACAACAAACAAACTCATATCACACACGCGATCAATCAGATACGTATCCGACACACTACCTACAGGAGATGTATCCACGATGATGTATTCATAGTGTTTGCGCAATTCTTCGAACAATGTATCCAGTTCCGAATTCATCAGTAACTCGTTCGGGTTAGGAGGAATTACTCCTGCGGGCATAACATCGAGGTTCGGGTGGAGCACGCCACCACAAATAAGACTTTCTATATCCTGAGTTGCTCCACTGAGATAAGAAACAATTCCGGTCTTCTTTAACTCAGAAGGGAGCTCCATGTAGTCTGCCAACTTGGGACGGCGGATATCCAATCCTATCAATAACGTCTTGTATTTCAACGCAAAAGTCATCGCCAAATTGATCGACACAAACGTTTTTCCTTCCCCACTCAAAGTGGAAGTAACCAGGACAACCTTTCCTCTGGAATCCTGAACTTGTTTACCCAGGACAAATTGAATATTCGTACGCAACAACCGGAACATTTCGGAAATTGGACTATTCGACGACTCGCTAACAACGATAGAGCCTTTACTTTTACTCTGTGGTAAGGCTACCAATTGAGGAATATCTGTCAAGCGTTTCAAATCCGATTCATGTTGCAGTTTATAGTTCATATTCTCTCTTATTCCAAACACAGTAAACGGAAGTAATAAACCCAATAGGAATGTGACGAAGTAAGTCATCTTGCCATTCGGAGCAACAAGTCCTGCAACCAACGGATATTCAATCACTTTGGCGCTTGGAGCTGTAACTGCCAGGGAAAGTTCGGCTTCTTCTTTCTTTTTCAAAAGCATTACATACAAGTTCTCCTTGATCTGTTGTTGACGAGCTTTTTCCCTGTATTCACGTTGTTTACGAGGGATATCTCCCAAGTTCGAATCATAACGAACACCTTCATGTTTAATGTCTTTCTGAACAGTTGTCAACGAATTTTTCACACCGGCTATCGTTGCTTTCACTTCGTCTTTAAGAGCCGCTACTTTTTCTTTACTGCGGATCATTACCGGATTATCATCGGATGTAAAGCGAGCTAAACGTTGCATTTCTTGTGTTGCCGCATTATAACGGTTAATAGCACCTACCAATGCTCCATCGGTAATACCGATTGATCCCGGAAGCAACTGTTCACTTCCCTTTGGAGTAGTATTCAATTCTTGTTCCAGGTATCTGACCAACTGCAGTTGAGTCCCTGTTTCCATCAAACGCTTTCCGAATTCATTATCTTCACTTATAAGCAATTGCGATTCTGAAGCAATATCTGTGATCCTGTTTTCTTTACGGAATTGCTCGATATCCGATTCCGAAGTATTCAAATCCTCATTGATCAGTTCCAAACGTCCTGTGATGAAATTGGAAGCATTTTTCGCCGCCTCATTCTTTTCTTCCATCGCATCCCTGTTATAGATTTCTATCAAACCGGCCAGAAAATCTTCTCCACGACGACAATTAGTCTCCTGCAAAGACAATCTTACTACACTGGTCGTTTTACTGGTTGCTTCGATACTCAACCGTGAACGGAAACTACGAGCGACAGTTAAAGGATTGTAAAAAACAACATGCAACGGCACTCCATCGTTTCTCCACTGGTATTTTGTTTTGATCAGAGACACATTTCCAACCGGAGTACTCAATGCATTAGGCAATTGAGTGTATTGTTGTTCTTTATTATTTTTCCCATAAACGGTATTGACTGAAAATTTTCCATCTTTAGCGGTTATGATAATCTCCAAGCTACCTAATATACGGGATACATCCTGCACATCCATCGAAGCATGGATAGGAAGAGGATAATGGCTCAACGCACCATCGGCCGGATAAAGTTCCGTACGTTTGATCTTGCCTTGCGTATGGTAAGTTACATAAAGGTTCAATTCCCGAACCACAGACTCAACTAAATTCCGGGAATGAAACACTTCCACCTCATTATCTGTGTTGTTGTTGGAGTTGATCAAGCTCATGCTTTCATACACGCTCAACTCACTGTTATTCAGACCTCCTCGTTTATCATCTTTCAAAACTACACCGGCATTCACACGGTAAACAGGGGTAGAATACCGTAAGTAAAGGAAACCGGCAGCCAGGAAGACCACCATAGACAGCAAGAACCATTTCCAATGGACAAGCATCTGAACTAAAAACCACTGGACATTGATTTCTTTCGATTCCTTTTTGGAATCCCCTGGCATCATATTATTTTTTTCACTCATCGAATTTATTATTTGTTTTTATTTCTTTGTAAGTAATATTATCAAATTCGCTAAAGTCAACGCTATAGAACCCAATGATATCCAGATTCCTGTCTGAGCACCTATTCCCGACGACTGAGCCCGAGTTTTATTCGGTTCTACATACACCACATCATTCTGATGCAGATAAAAATACGGAGACTCCATGATGGTCGTCGTAGTCAAGTCTAAACGAGCCGTAGCTAAAGTTCCATCAGGCATTTCGCGAATAACAGCAACATTTTCACGTTTACCGTATATACTCATATCTCCGGCCAAAGCAAGCGCTTCCAGCAAATTGATTCTCTCCCGACTGACGGAATATACTCCGGGGCGGTTGACTTCTCCGGTAACCGATATTTTGAAATTGACTAACCGTACAGTGACTACCGGTTCTTCTTTCACATAGGAAAGCATTAATTTTTTCAATTCTATCTCCAGTTCCTGACGACTTTTACCGGCCACTTTCAGTTTACCCAGTACCGGAAAATCGATCATTCCGCTCTCATCTACAAGATAAGTTTGCCGACCAACTCCCTGATTCACAACTTCATTAAAATTATCTCCTGAAACTACTGGTTGTATCGGGAGGTTGAAAGGCACAGCTGAAGCTGGCTCGGAACTTGAATTCACTGTTATTGCAACTTGATCTCCAGTCTGAAATCGAACATTTTGGCGTTGATAGAAAACTTGCGAAAGAGTCTCGTAATTTTCCTTTGTCTCCTGAATGTAAGGAACTTTCTTGTAAGAAGTACAAGAAGATAACATAATCACTAAATACAAACTAAAAATGCCGTATTTTACAATTTTATTTCTCATCTGTTTTTTGTCAATGGTTATTATTGGCCTTTTTCAGCCTTGAAACTTTAATTTATTTCTGTATGTACCGCCTCTTGGGCAAACGCATCCCCATGCTCTAAGTTTGCAGATTTTATCGTATTTTATCATTGTCATTCAATAGATTATATAATATAATAAGTTCATTTATTTTAAGAATTCCGGGAAACTTTCTTCCGATTTTGAAACACATACACATAATTTTGGAACGATGAAATAATCTACTCCGACTTTCACAAGCCAGCAGCAAATAAACAAAAACGGAAAGGGTAGAAGTTTTCCGGAATGGTACATAATCAAACATAAACAGGCCAGGGCAAAAAATGTCTTGCCATTGTCCATCCATATCTGTTTAATAAAGGATAACGAAAATGCTCTATTTAAATTTAATAATTCAAATATAACATCAACCTGTAGTATGTTGATAATATTATTCAAGTACGCTGTGTGTTGTAAATATACCCTTATTAATTGAAAAAATCATGCCAAAACATTATATTCAAATTTTAATAAAGTTTCTTTCAAACAATACATATCTATTAATCAATAGATTAAATTAACTAAATAGTGTAGTTTTAAGATACTATTTTTTGATATTAATAATATTTTTTGTGGAATTATTCAACAAATAAAGTACAAAATGGATATTAATAACCACATTAAAAATACAAATCAATAGATTGTAATTTATTTTTATACTTTAAAATAAAAAAAAATGCCGAAGCAAAAAACTTGCCCCGGCATTTTTCTATTTTTATATCCTTACTTTATCTGACGAACAAATTCAGGCACCATTTTTTCCAATAGTCGAAGCACCTTTTTTTCGTCATAAGAAGCTGACGCGAAGATAATTTCAGATAGATCAGGAAGGAACATTTCGCGACTGCAATTCCTCACTTTTCCGATAAGTATTTTAGGATGATAGGTAGGAGACGTTTCTTCTGCTGCAGCTAACAATTCCTCATGCAACTTTTCTCCCGGACGTAGTCCTGTAAAAATAATCTCAATTTCTTTATTCGGAATATATCCAGCCTGCCGGATCATCCGTTCGGCCAACTCGACAATTTTAATCGGTTGCCCCATGTCAAAGATAAAGATTTCTCCGCCTTGTCCCATGTTCCCAGCTTCAAGCACCAAGCGACAAGCTTCAGGTATCGTCATAAAATAACGGATGATATCAGGATGAGTGACCGTCACAGGTCCTCCTTTTTCAATTTGTTGTTGGAAGCGCTGAACAACAGAACCGCTCGAGCCCAGCACATTCCCAAACCGGGTAATGATAAAACGGGTTTTTTTGTTTATTTGAAGATTTTTTTGTTGTATCTCGCTCAGATACTGGATATATATTTCGGCAACCCGTTTGGTCGTTCCCATAACATTGGTCGGATTAACCGCTTTGTCCGTAGAAATCAACACAAAAGCTTCCACATTATATTCCAGGGCCAGATCTGCCACATTTTTTGTTCCTTCGATATTTGTCAGCACACATTCAGACGGGTGCTCCTCCATCAGCGGAACATGCTTGTAAGCCGCTGCATGGTAAATATAATCAGGACGATATTTTTCAAAAACAGTCGCCATTCGCTTGCGATTACGCACATCACTGATTACAGGGTAAAAAGACAATCCGGGGAACGAGTCTTGAAGTTCCAACTGCAAGTCATATAAAGGACTCTCAGCCATATCGCACAGGACCAGCTCTTTGGGATTAAACCGGCTGATCTGGCGAACGATTTCACTACCGATAGAACCGGCAGCCCCTGTTATCATGACGCGCTTCCCTTGAAGGTTGTCACGAATAGATTCCGTATTGATCAGAATAGGCTCCCGACCTAACAAATTTTCTATTTGAAATTCGGTCATTTGTATATAAAATAGGAGATTTTATTTCTCAACTTCAAACCGCAAAGGTATAATTTATTTTTACATTAAACCCTTTTTTGTATTAAAATTGATACACCTATAGGATTATGCTTTCTCAGACAATTCAAGCCAACGCATGGTTTTAGTATCGATTTCCTCCAGCAGCTTTGCTATCTCATTGGATTTTTCCAACAGTTGATCCGACGACAACATACCTCCGGACAACTCTGTTTCCAAATACTCTTTTCTAGCTTCTAATTCAGGAATTTCCTTGTCTAATTGTTCAAATTCCCGTTTTTCGTTAAAAGACATTTTCTTGTTATCTGCAGGCGAAGTCCGTTCCGGCATCTTTGCAATCGAACCCGCAGGTGTTTTTTCTTTAGCCAATTGCTCCGAAACTTCTTTCCAGTCGCGATATTGTGTGTAATTTCCAGGAAAATCCTTAATATCGGCATTGCCATTAAAAACCAATAAATGATCAACGATTTTATCAATAAAATACCGGTCGTGGGAAACAACGATCAAACAACCTTTAAAAGCAGCCAGATATTCCTCCAAAACATTCAATGTAATAATATCCAGATCATTAGTCGGCTCATCCAATACCAAGAAATTCGGATTCCGGATCAATACGGTACACAAATATAACCGGCGTTTTTCGCCTCCGCTGAGTTTATAAACAAAATTATGTTGCTTCTCTGGAGTAAAAAGAAAATGTTGAAGAAACTGTGAGGCCGTAAGCTTTTTCCCGTTACCCAAATCAATTACTTCGGCAATTTCACGCACTACATCGATTACTTTCATCTGTTCATCAAACAACAACCCATCCTGACTGTAATAACCGAAACGGACTGTTTCCCCGATATCGAAAGAACCGCTATCGGGTTGCACATCTCCAATCAACATTTTTATAAAAGTCGATTTTCCGGTGCCATTATTTCCGACGATACCCATTTTTTCATAACGGGCGAAAACATAATTAAAACGATCGACAATGCGGATATTTCCATAACTCTTGGACACATCTTTGGCTTCAAATATCTTATTTCCTATATACGAAGCCTTTACGTCCAACCGGACATTTCCTTCGAAAGATCCTTGTTTGACTTTATTTTCCAGATCATAAAAAGCATCGATGCGGGCCTTGGCTTTTGTCGCCCGGGCCTGAGGCTGGCGACGCATCCATTCCAATTCTTTCCGGAACAGATTATTCGCCCGTTCCAATTCCACACCTTGGGCATCTAAACGCTCCTGTCGTTTTTCCAGATAATAACTGTAGTTCCCTTTGTATGAATAGAGTTGACGATTATCGATCTCGATGATCTCCGCACACACACGATCCAGAAAATAACGGTCGTGCGTAACCATCAGCAAGCTCAGGTTCGTCCGACTGAGATACCCTTCCAACCATTCGACCATGTCCAGATCAAGGTGGTTGGTCGGTTCATCCAATATCAACAGATCGGGCTCCATGATCAGGACATTAGCTAAAGCGACCCGTTTCAACTGACCTCCGGAAAGTTCGGATATCCGTTGATTGAAATGACTGATTTTCAGCTGAGAAAGTATCTGTTTAGCCCGTTGCTCATAGTCCCAGGCTTTCAAATGATCCATTCTGACAAGCAATTCTTCCAACCGACCAGAATCATTTGCAGCTAAAGCTTGCTCGTATTCAACGATCAACCGGACTACTTCATTTTCAGAATGGAAACAAGCTTGTAAGACAGTCAATTCTTCCGGATAATGCGGATCCTGGTCTAAATAAGCCACCAGCAAATCTCTGCGATAGACGACAGCGCCCGCATCATACTCCTCTTTTCCGGTCAGGATATTCAATAAAGTAGTCTTTCCGGCTCCGTTTTTAGCAATCAATCCGATACGCTGTCCATCAGCAATCCCGAAAGATACATTTTCAAACAAAACCAGGTCTCCGAAACGTTTACTCAATCCATCTACTTGTAAACAACTTGCCATTTTATAAATTTTCCTGCAAAGGTAGTGAAACTTTTTTTGTAACTTGCGCCCGCAAAAATTAAATCAAATCATCATCGTGCAAAATCAAACGAAAGCAATTCTATACGCTGGTTTTGTGATTTTATGCTGGAGTACGGTTGCCACAGCGTTCAAAATTGCATTATCCGAATTAACCTATATCGAACTATTGCTTGTATCGTCCATTACAGCAACTATCATTTATTTCATTGCTATTCTCATTGAAGGGAAATGGCGATTATTAACAGAATCTCTACAAAACAAAAAAGTTGTATTTCAAACAACCATCCTGGGTTTGGTTAATCCGCTCCTCTACTACCTTATTCTATTCAAAGCATACAGCTTACTTCCAGCCCAGATTGCCCAGCCTATTAATTGTTCCTGGCAGATTTTGCTGCCTTTATTGGCTGTTATTTTTTTGAAGCGAAAGATGACTTCCTTTCAATGGATCGGACTGTTTATCAGCTTCATAGGGATCATTTTCATTTCAGCCCAAGGAAATTTCTCGGAGATAAAAACCGATTCGATACCCGGAGTGCTTCTGGCTCTCAGCAGCGCTTTCGTATGGGGGTTTTACTGGGTTCTGAAGATCGGAAGCAAATTAGATCCGGTTATCGAGCTATTTATCAATTTTTTAACCGCATCTCTCCTGCTGATCATTTATTTCGGCATTACCGGCATACCGGTTCCATCTCTCAAAGGATTATCCGCCGGAATTTATGTCGGGACTTTCGAGATGGGAATTGCTTTCCTTTGTTGGGCTAAAGCCTTAAAATTATCAAATAACACAGCGATGTTAAGCCAGTTAACATACCTGGCACCATTCTTCTCATTAATCCTCATCCATTTTATCCTGGGAGAGCAAATCTATTGGACGACCCTGACCGGTCTTCCATTAATCATCGGAGGTATTTTATTAGGAAACTGGAAAACAATCAAGAAACCGGAGTAAGAGGGTTTTAAGTTTAAAGTTTACAAGTTTAGATTTAAAGTTTAAAGAAAAATTTCTTTATTCGATATGAAGTCGTAATTTTGCAAAGCATTTATCAGAAAAGGATTTATTTATTAACCCAATAATAATTTCAATTATGGCTAAAATAACTGTTGTGGGCGCTGGAAATGTGGGCGCCACTTGTGCAAATGTACTTGCATTCAATAAAATTGCAGACGAAGTTGTAATGCTCGACGTAAAAGAAGGTGTGGCAGAAGGCAAAGCGATGGATATGATGCAGGCTGCTCAAACAACGACTTTTGAAACAAAAGTCATCGGCGTTACAAACGATTATAGCAAGACTGCCCTTTCAGATGTAATCGTTGTTACATCAGGTATTCCCCGCAAACCAGGAATGACTCGTGAAGAATTGATCGGAGTCAATGCCAACATTGTGAAAAGCGTTGTTGAGAATTGTTTGAAATATTCTCCGAACGCTATTTTTATCATCATCTCCAATCCAATGGACACAATGACGTATTTGACATTGAAAGCGACAGGATTACCAAAGAACAGAGTGATCGGCATGGGTGGAACACTCGACAGCTCACGTTTCCAATATTACCTCAGCCAAGCCTTGAATGCAAATCCGGCTCAAGTTGAAGGTACCGTTATCGGTGGACACGGAGATACGACTATGATTCCATTGAAACGCTTAGCGACATACAAAGGGATACCGGTTAGCCAGTTACTGGAACCTGCGGCATTGGATAAAGTCGTTTCCGACACGATGGTCGGAGGAGCTACATTAACAGGTCTGCTCGGCACTTCGGCATGGTATGCTCCGGGAGCTTCAGGAGCTTATGTGGCCGAAGCCATCGTTCGCGACTACAAACGTTTGATCCCTTGTTGCGTTTACCTTGAAGGAGAATACGGACAAAAAGACATCTGCATCGGCGTTCCGGCTGTTATCGGACGCAACGGTGTTGAGAAAATCGTGGATCTCCAATTGAATGATGAAGAAAAAGCGTTATTCGAAAAAAGTGCAGACGCTGTTCGTAAAACAAACGACGTACTAAAAGAAATCAACGCGCTTTAATTCCAGGAAACTGTTTTATAGGCGAATTAAAATAATGGGTTTACGCACAGTCAATAAAGTGTAAACCCATTTTTTATTTTCTTCATTTTTCTCAGATTCGCAGGCCATGCTGGCGGCTGCTTCAAATTCCCCTTATCAGTGGAGGCAGCTAAGTTAGAGAGTTTCTTTTAATAATTCAATCCAAATGCCCACAAGGGTAGTACATTTTGATAACCATATTCAATGTTGTCTTTGACAATGTAAGCATTTTTCAGATCTTTGATTTGTTCCTGGGTTTTATTTTTTCCGTCAACTTCAAAAGTGACATTATTGATATTGAAATCGCCTTTTTCGGAACGATAAACTTTGCTTTTGACCCGCATTTGATTGAAAAAGAAAGTTTTACGGATATTTCCTGTCTTGGGATTTTCTTCTGCCAAAGCAAAAATCAGATTGGTATTGTCGATGTAAACTTTAACAACTTTTCCGAGTAGACCAATTCCCTCGCCCATATCACGCAACTGCATAATCAGACCCGCCTGTTCCATGAAACCACAATAATCATCAATATTATTGCGACTAGCTTCGAGCATTCCTGCTATTTTTGTAAAATTAGGCTTGAATGGCACGCTTTGCGATATGATTTTCAGTAGTTTGCCAAGTTTTTTACCTGTTGAAATATTCATATTTGCATAAATCGGAATATCCGTTTCTAATGTCTGTATAATTACCTGGTTCAAACGGTGCAAAAACATTGCGTCATTCGCTCCGAACGGATAGTAACCACGCCGTAAATAATCTTTAAACAACGGTAACGGGTGGCGAACAGGAAATTTGTCGGTTTTATGTTCCAGAATATCCTGCAAACTGTATTTTTCAACTTCAATAGTATGGAATAAATACAAATATTCGCGAAACGAAAGCCCTTGCATTTTGAACATCAATGCTCTGCGGCTCAAATCGGCGCTGCCTTTGAGAATATCCAAAATAGACGAGTCGGTAAAAACCACTTTCATCTGCGGAAAATAATCGTAAATAGACTTCAACGCTTGCGACCAACCTGTGTATTTATGGATTTCATCAATGAATAGATATTTTCCTCTGTTTTTTGAAAACTCATCGGCGAGTTCAACCAATGAAGGAAGATGACGAAACATTTATCTCTATTTCTCCTAAAATCGCTGTTTTTCCAGTGGCTTTTCTTATCTTTGTGCCATGATAGACATCCTGTACAAAGGTTTTATCATTGGAGTATTGGTCTCTGCCCCAATGGGACCTATTGGGTTATTGTGCATTCAACGAACTTTGAATAAAGGCCGTTGGCATGGCTTTTTTTCCGGAATCGGAGCTACATTGTCTGACGTTATTTATGCGACAATTACCTGTTTAGGAATGGGTTTTGTGATTGACTTCGTTGAAAACAACCAAGCCATCTTACAAATCACAGGAAGCTTTTTACTGGCTGTTTTCGGATATTATATCTATCAGTCCAATCCGTCTAAAAATCTGAAAAAATCAAAAGAGAACGTAAGCACCTACCATCAGGATGCCGTAACAGCCTTTCTACTAACTCTTTCCAATCCCTTGATTATTATTCTTTTCATAGCCTTGTTTGCCCGGTTCAATTTTATTTCTCCGGATGAAAAGTTATTTTCTATGGTTATCGGCTTGTGTGCCATCATTCTGGGAGCATTAGCCTGGTGGTTCCTGGTTACCACTTTAGTCGGAAAACTACGGAAGAACTTCAATCTCAGAGGATTATGGATAATGAACCGAGTAGTGGGATTTATCATTATAGTCCTTTCACTACTCGGTATTATTTTTTCTATTTGGGAAATACTGGACGGTGGTTCCCGAATCGGTTAAACCAATTGACTCAACGCTTCTTTGACCCGTCTCATTGCTTCGATCAAATTTTCATCTGAAGTTGCATAAGAGAAACGAATACAATCCGGTTCTCCGAAAGCAGCGCCTCCGACGGATGCGACATGGCCTACTTCCAATAAGAACATCGCCAGATCGGCTGAAGTCTCCATTCTCTTGCCATTATAGGATTTGCCGAAGTAGAACGTGCAATCGGGGAATAAGTAGAAAGCGCCTTCCGGTTTATTGACCTTGAATCCAGAGACTTCTTTACCTAAACGCACCATCAGATCACGGCGACGTTCAAACGCTTTACGCATGGTCTCCACACATTCCTGACTCCCCGTATAAGCGGCTTCCGCAGCTTTTTGCGCCACCGAATTCGGTCCGGAAGTATATTGACCTTGTAATTTGTTACATGCAGAAGCGATCCATTGAGGTGCGGCCACCCATCCAATACGCCAACCGGTCATCGCATAACCTTTTGATACGCCATTGATTATAGCAACCCGCTCACGAACATTTTCAAATTGAGCAATACTTTCATGTTTTCCTACATAATTGATATGTTCGTAAATCTCATCTGAGATAATGATGATTTGAGGATATTTGGCCAATACATCAGCCAATGCCTTTAATTCTTCTCTGGAATAAACGCTTCCTGTCGGATTGGACGGAGAACATAAAATAATTGCTTTTGTCTTCGGAGTAATTGCAGCTTCCAATTGAGCCGGCGTAATTTTAAAATTCTGATCGATACCAGCCCTGATGACCACATTCGTTCCCTCTGCCAACTTGACCATTTCCACGTAGCTGACCCAATAGGGTGCCGGGATGATCACTTCATCGCCAGGACCGACAACTGAAAGGACGACGTTACAAACTGACTGTTTGGCTCCATTGGAACAAACAATTTGTTCCGGCTTATAATCCAAACCATTTTCTTTTTTCAGTTTAGCGACAATTGCTTTTCTTAAAGCCGGATAACCGGGGACCGGTGAATAAAAAGAAAAATTATCATCAATAGCCTGCTTAGCAGCGGCTTTGATATGATCCGGAGTAAAAAAATCAGGTTCTCCCACACTGAGGTTAATAACATCAATTCCCTGAGCCTGAAGCTCGCTGCTCTTTTGGGACATCGCTAACGTCTCGGAAGGAGACAAAGCTGCTAAACGTTCAGAAACTTGCGCCATAAAAGTATTATTTAAGAATAAATGAATGATAAATGCATTGACAAAAGTAGTGATATAAAATGAACTTTCCCATAGACTTCAAAAATCTGTTTTATTTGATATTTTTCAATAAGTGCCCCATACGTTCTTTTTTCGTATGCATATAAAACTGATTGTATGGATTCGTTTTGACTTCAATCGGAATGTTTTCCACAATTTCCAGTCCATAGCCTTCCAAGGCGACCCGTTTAACCGGATTATTGGTAATCAGGCGAATCTTGGAAATATGAATATCGCGTAAAATCTGAGCGCCCACACCATAATCCCTTTCGTCGGAAGCATAGCCCAAATGAAGATTGGCATCGACCGTATCGTATCCTTCTTCCTGCAATTTGTAGGCACGCATTTTATCCATTAATCCGATTCCCCGTCCCTCCTGATTGAGGTAAACAATAGCTCCTTTTCCTTCTTTCTCAATCATTTCCATCGAATGATGCAACTGTTCTCCGCATTCACAGCGCATGGAACCGAAAATATCCCCGGTCGCACACGAAGAGTGCATCCTGACCATGACAGGTTCATCGGGCTTCCATTCTCCTTTAATCAAAACAATATGTTCCAAACCATTGGATTTTTGCCGGAAAGGAATCAACTTGAAATGACCATATTGGGTAGGCATATCTACGATCTGTCCTTTTTCGACCAATGATTCGTATTGAAGTCTATAGAAAATCAAATCCTTGATAGTAACTATTTTAATACCAAACCTCTCAGCAACCTTCATTAGATCAGGCAACCGCGCCATCGTGCCGTCTTCATTGATGATTTCAATCAATGCACCAGCCGGATACAATCCGGCCAGACGAGCGATATCGACAGTCGCTTCCGTATGGCCTGCCCGGCGTAATACGCCCCGGCTACGGGCGCGCAGGGGACTGATATGTCCGGGACGCGCCAAGTCGGTTACTTTTGTTTTCGGATCAGCCAAAGCTTTAATCGTTTCAGCCCGGTCGTACATCGAAACGCCGGTCGTACATCCGCCGCCTATTTTATCCACCGTTATAGTAAAAGGAGTATCATAAATCGATGTGTTTTTAGCTGCCTGCATTTCCAATTCCAACTCATTACAGCGCTCTTCCGTAATCGGAGCGCACAATAATCCGCGTCCGTGAGTAAGCATAAAATTAACCTTTTCCGGTGTAATCTTTTCTGCCGCGATAATAAAATCGCCTTCATTCTCACGGTCTTCATCGTCAACTACAATCAAAAATTTCCCTTCGCGGAAATCTTCAATCGCTTCCTCTATTGAATTTAGCTTGAACATAATTATTCTTTTTATTGAGAATTACCTGAATCGGGATTTTATTCCGTCGAGATTCTGTAACTCCTTGCATATATCTTCGTTAATTTTACAAATATTCATAACATCCTGCCTGATTCCTTTCCGTTTATACAGGCTGATCAGATAGATGATCAGTCCGACAGGAAACAAAACAGCGCAGGTCAAACGGACTCCTTTATTATTGAGGAAATCAGGATAGCCCGGTTTTATGATCGGGTAATCCATCAACTTCCCAAGAATAAGATTTTCTGTTGAATTTCTCAGGTCGTCAATTACTTCTTCTTCCTGATTAACAATCTCTTTCAGTGCTTTATCTTCAAAGCCCTTTTTCCACAAATTACTGTATCGGGGCCACTTTTTATTCATCTGAAGGTATTGTTTGCATTTTTCGGTCAACAGCTCCATCCGGCTGATGTCTTTTTCATAATCCGGAACCGTAATTATCACTTCCTTGCGTTGGTAATTACGAACTTCTCGTTTGCCAAAAAACCTCTTCAATAAATCTTTCCAGGCATCCGGATTCATAATTACAGAGTCATTAACTGCTTTGTAAGTAAGAAAAGCGCCAAGAATAGTCAATACCACCGTACTCATCCACATTCCCTGCCAGACAGGCCATACACCCTGACGAGCCATTTTCAATCCGAAGATATCGATCGTATAATAAAACAAAAACAAGAAAACAGAAAGCACAGCCGGCATACCTAATCCACCTTTACGTACGATCGCTCCTAATGGTCCGCCGATAAAAAAGAAAAGCAGGCAAGCGATCGAAAAAGAGAATCTTCTCTGTATCTCGATCTCATGTCCACGAATCCTTTGCAGGCGATCGTTCTGAGTAAACACTTCGTAGTTATATTCATTCCGGGCACTTTCAATCCGGCTTTTAGCCCTGTCGACCAGGATTTTCTGATTCGATAAACTTTTCTGATTCCAGAAATCATCCCAGTTTCCGATCACAATCGTATCCGAATCCTCACTTTCAAACCGGCTGACATAAATATTACTTTTAAAAGTAGAAGCATATACCCGGTCACGGAACCGGTCTTTCGTGATTCGATTCAGTGTATCGGATTTTAGTTTGGAGGAATCGACAAAAGTGATCAGTTCTTTTAGATTTTTACTAACATCCTGGTTCGTCATGATCGATTCATCAGCCATATTGAAATTCGAATCAAACCGGATCAATATCTCTTTCAAATCAAACGTTTCCCGTCGGTATGGACTTTTTTCATCCGGAGTACGCCCCCGGTCTTTATTCGTATAATTTTCAAAAGACTCTCCATTATACAACGTCAACACAAGGTAAAGTTTATCTTCCGAAACTTTCAGACGTCCCGAATCAGCGACAATGACAACCGTATTTTCAAATCCTTTTGAAAAATCATAAATCATCATGTCGCGCATGACTCCCGTCTTTTTATCCTTCTGTTTGACATACACATTATAGTTCGAAATCTCTTTATAGAAGATCCCTTCCGGAATATCCAGTTCGGGCGATTTCTGTTTCATCGACAAAATGATGGTATACAGTTTGACATTCGTCGCCGGTAATATGTTATTCTGGAAATAAAATGAAAGTCCGCAAACAAGAATCAACAGAAATACAATCGGACGCATAATACGAAGCAAGGAGACCCCGGCTGATTTAATCGCCAACAGCTCCAGATGTTCCCCCAGATTTCCGAATGTCATCAGGGAAGCCAGTAATACCGCCAAGGGTAATGTCAGGGGGATAAGCGTCAAAGCAGCATAAAAAAACATTTTGGCTAATATGACCATATCGATCCCCTTTCCCACCATCGCATCCACATATTTCCAAAGAAACTGCATCAACAAGATGAAAAGACAAACGCCGAAAGTCGCAAACAAAAGCGGTATAAAAGCCTCAAGTATAAATGAATATAATCTTTTTATACGAAACATGCCTTTCGATTCAATTGAATTGCAAAGGTAGTATTTTTAATTTTATTTCCCTTTGAGTTTGAAACGAACTTTTAATAGAACTTCTGCCGGGCGAAGGTCGTAAGCATAATAATAGGTGCTTATATCACTGTATGAGGCTGATATGTATTGTTTAGAGTTAAATATATTCGTATAACTGAAGATGAATTCCGTATCTTTCCATTTATACTTGGCTCCGAGATCTCCAAAAGACATGGTGCGGTTACCTTCAGCAATGGCGCTGTTATAAAAATATTCATATCCCAGGTTGATCGACAATCCTTTCATCGGGAAGACATTGAACTGAGCCGTCTGAGAAGTATTTCGTATCGGACGGAAGTCACTTGCATCGTTTTCAACCGTACTCTTACTTTCCGAGAAGCGGAACCGATAAGAAAAGCTTCCCCAGGACCTGAGTCTCGTCGTAATTCCCGGAGTCAGGCTATAGCTATCGCTTTTGAATTTCACGATTTCATCCTGGCTGATCTGGGAAGAGGAGGAGTTACTATAATTAACGGCCAATGAAATTGTTGAAGCTATCCGATCCAATCCTTTACTGATTCGGCCATCCAAACGGATTCCTTCCGTTGTATTCGGCACATCAACTGTTTTTTTTATGCTTAAGATACCCCGGTAATCGTATCCCGAAAGGATATTGGACCTCATATTGAAATAAGTAACCCCAACATTTCCAAACAGTTCCTTTATCGGATGTCTGTAATTAAAATACAGATTGTAATTCTGAGTTTGTGTTTCCGGAAGTTTTCCATCGTTTTTCAATAAAGTCCGGTAAGTCCTCATGATATATCCTGTATATCCGCTGGTTATTCCACCCAAGCTATTGCGATAAGAAGCGATCCCAAACAAATCAAGGAATGCATTTATTTTATACTTCAATGTCAACGACGGATTGATATAAAATTGATTTGTATTTCGTTCTTCATTGGGGACTTTATCATTGACACGCAATATATTATAACTGAAAGGCAAGGATGCGTTAGCCTGAAACTGTCCATATTTATAACCATAACTTGGCACGAAATAGAGCACGTACTTGTTCCATTGCAGATCATTTTTCAGAGAATCGCTTTCCTGTCCCATGTCTTTTCCGGAAGATTGGGGTCTCAAAGTCGATTCCAAATGCTGGATATCCAGATCTACTCCGAATGTATAACGTTGTTCCCACCGGTATTTATCCAGGCCATAAGTCAGCTTAGTGGACGAAGAAAAATAATCCTGTGTCAGGTCTTGTCTCATGGATTGCCAGTTTTGGCTTTTATCAAACAGATCTGCATATAAAACAGGATTGACGATAAGGCTTTGAGGCGCCCAGCTGTAACCATTGAAAGAATACACATTCAACGACGATTTATTCCGGTTTTTGATCCATTGAAATGTGTTATTGATCTTGTATGACGGTTTATCCAAATCCTGATAAATACTATCGGATGAGATGGCGCTTCCTTCATCTGAATTCCATTTTCCGCTGAATTTCAGCATGTTATTCAGATAATATTTTTCACTGTTCGAGTTGAGCTGGACTTCTCCGTCCAATTGATTGACATGCGATAAAGAACTCAATTTCTCTTCAATTTTAAGCAGGCTATCACCGGGGAGATAATATTCCGAACGAGAATAACTGTCTTTTTCCTGACGATCATTGATATAATTGATATTTGTCGTCAACTGATAATCTTTATCTATTTTCCAAAGATTATTCATCGTAACAGCATTGGCCCGGTTAAACAAATAACGTTGCTGGCTGATGGATGGAGTTGCAGGAGCCTGAACGGCCAATAAACTTCCGTCGTTCATCTGATTCCCTTCATTGGAATAGAAAGAGGTCAGGTCCCGGGAAACTTCATCTCCGGTATTATTTCCTTTATAGGAACCCATACTTTGTTTATTTTTAGCAAAATACATAGAGAACAACTCATTGTTCCACAAGAAAGGAGCAAAACCGGCTCCCAGCATTGCATTCGCCGTAATAACACCTTTGGCGGAATCTTTCAATTTCAGGTTAATCGCCGCCTGTTCCGAAATAATTTTATCTTTCAAAGCCTTGATCGGCTGATGGTTTTCCAAAACTTGTACGCTAGCCACATCTTTCGCCCGGATGTTATTGATTGCAACACCATAACGACCCTGGAGCATATCCATGTTTTCGATATATACCTTATTAACAGGTTGATTATTATACAAAACCTGTCCGCTTTCTTTGACTTCAATCCCCGGCATTTTTCTCAAGGCATCTCCGATCGTACGGTCATTCTGATCTACAAATCCATCAACCAGGTAATTAATCGTATCGCCAGACTGGCGAAGCCGGGGCGGAGTCACTTTGACTTCCTTCAATTGAATCGCCTGAGCGGTTATTTTGAAGTTCACTTCCTGATTACGATTCGCAACAGCCCGTGATTCTTTCTTTACATTGAATCCGGAAATGGCCACGATCACACTATCGAGCTTACTGTCGAAATTTATTTTATAATTGCCTTTGTTGTCTGTCAAAGCATATCCGACTACTCCTCCCGATGATTTTTCCTGAATCATCACATTCACTCCCGGCATTACTTTTTTATCATCTTCATTCATTACCACTCCACGGATTTCTGTCTGAGCATAAAATGACATGGAAACGGCAAAGAGAAGGCATACGGTAATAATTAATTTCATAAGGCAAACCATTCAAATTTATTAATCCAATTCAATAGGGACATAATTTTTATCTTTGGTACCAGGCAGTTCTGAAATAATAATATCTCCCCCATTTATATTGATCTGCCTTTTTTGTCCCGCTTTACTTTTCTGTTTTTCATAATCTTTCCGGGAACATTTGATTATATTGTCTCCTTTTTTCATAAGTATCGGCGTCGAGAAAGTCAAATGTTGAATGCCAATCATCTCAAAAGAGAAGAGCTGTTGAGAATCTTCCACTTTTAAGATCAATCCGGGCAAACCCATAAATTTCCACGGACCATCATTGATAGGGATATCCGGAGAAAACCAGGCGATATAATCTCTTCCTCGGAAATGGAGTTCCGCTTTTTGACAAGAATGGGATAAAACAGTCATTGTATCCGTTCTTATTTTCCAGGGAAGAATCCCAATAGCATCCTCATACATATACGAATAAGACATTCTATCAATCACTGTGATTTCATTCTTTACTTTGTCTTTATAAAATTTGGCCGATTCTCCGTCATCGTATCGGATTTCGGAGGTTGTACCCGGATAAGAAGACAAATCCTGGGCGTTATTATTTTTCAATACAGTGATATTTCTTATCGTAGACGGATTGATTTGCGACAAAACCGCAGAAGATAGAGAATCCTGCAACAGTTTTGAAGGATCGTAAAAAAGCGAAACATTGGCTCCGATATCCAGTGCCATCGTATCCACCCTGGCCGGCTTAGATTGATCGGTCTTTCGCTTGACTACGACATAATAACAACGAACGGTTGCCTGATCCAGTGAGTCGATTTTTGCCTGATCCATAGCCGAACCCATCACAACCATTTGGGATGAAGCATCGAGTGCAAAGATCCCAATAAATAAAAATAAAAATAACTTTTTCATCGATTCAATCTGTTAATAAAGGATAATCAGCTCATTCAGTCCAGTTCCATCGGATTGTAAGGTATAACCATAGCCTGTCCTCCTGGAGTAACCGAAGAGCCGTCCGACTTTCTCATTTGGATATTGACCTTGGTATTGGATCCTTCCAATTGTTTTTGGAGATAAGCCATCGGATCCTGGTTGAATTTCCGGACTAATTTTTGATAATCTTTCCGGGAAGTCGTCATAATCTTATTTTTAGGAATGGTAATCTCATTTTTTACCTCATAAATGCTGAAACATTTATAGACGTAATGCCCTCTTGAGTCAGACAATTGAAGGATCAGGCCGGGTAATCCTCCGAATTTCCAGGGACCGCTGTTGACAGGAATTTCCGTAGTGAACCAAGCTTCGTAATGCCGTCCCCGAAAATCGCAGACCGCTTTCTGACAAGGATAGGTTAAAACAGTCATTGTATCCGAAAGGATCGACCACTTCATGGCATCCAGGTCATCGGTGTACTGATAATTATCCAGGGCAATTTTATTGATTACAGTTATCTTGTTCTGCGGATAATTTTTGTAGATCAAAGTCGCATCCCCCTGAGTTGTATTCATGGGCATATCTTCTGTCGTTATACGGATATTTTGAGCTCCTTTTTGACTTTTTATCATTTCAGCCATGATGGAATCGCGGCGGCGGACATTATCACTGTAATACTTAGACAGGTGCGTTCCGACTTCCAGTACCTGGTAATCGACAGATGTTTTATCCGGGAATAAACTGTCTTTTACGTACGTCAGTTCATAACTAACCTGAACTCTCGCCGTATCTATTGTTTGCTTTTCTTCACTCGTAAGACCACCGATCGATATCTGGGCATTAGCTGCCGAATAAACCAGTATAACACTGAATAACAAGACAATGCGTTTCATAAATATATTTTTAAAGTTTCACAATGGCACAAATATACGTCTATTTTATTAGACAATCGTTATTTCAAGTAAAATATTTTGTATAAAAAACTTTAAAATCATCCTTTTATTAAAAATCTCCCCCAATAAAAACGGGAATGCGTCAGCTATTTGACACATTCCCGTTTTTTATTTTTATAGTAAAATTTACTTTTCTACGGAAGAGCTATCGTACACTTGCTCAGACAATCTCTTATAGCCGGCATAACGCCATTTGGCATTCTTCTCTGTTAGTTCGAACAATTCTTTAGCATGTTCAGGGAACTGTTTGGCCAGCGAAGCAAACCGCACCTCATTCATCAAGAACTCCTGGAATTTACTCCAATCCGGTTCTTTAGAATCCAATTGGAACGGATTTTTACCTTCAGCTTCCAATTGAGGGTCGAAACGCCATAAGTGCCAGTATCCGCACTCAACAGCCTGTTTTCCTTCAGCTTGAGTCTTGCCCATACCCGCACGTAAACCGTGACTGATACAAGGAGAATAAGCAATCACGATAGAAGGTCCGTCATAAGCTTCCGCTTCACGAATCGCTTTCAACGTTTGAGCCTGATTGGCTCCCATAGAAACCTGAGCCACATATACATAGCCATACGTCGCTGCAATCATACCCAAGTCTTTCTTACGTATCCGCTTTCCGGAAGCCGCAAATTTAGCAATGGCTCCGACCGGAGTCGATTTGGAAGATTGTCCTCCGGTATTGGAATAAACTTCAGTATCCACGACCAGGATGTTGACATTTTGTCCGGAAGCGATCACATGATCCAAACCTCCAAAGCCGATATCATAAGCCCATCCGTCTCCTCCGATGATCCACTGCGAACGTTTAACGAAATATCCTTTCAAACTGACTAATTGTTTGCAGATATCGCAATCACAAGCTTCGATCAGAGGAAGTAATCGATCTGCGACCTCACGTGTTTTCTCATAACTCTTGCGGTTATCGATCCATTCCTGGAACAACACTCTCATTTCTTCAGAGCAGCAGTCACAAGCCAATCCCGATCGCATCAGATGCTCTACCCGGTCACGCATTTTTTCGGTGCCCACATTCATACCCAAACCATATTCGGCATTATCTTCAAACAAAGAATTCGCCCATGCCGGTCCGCGTCCTTCTGCATTTGTCGTATAAGGAGTGGAAGGAGCCGATCCGGAATAAATGGAAGTACACCCGGTTGCGTTGGCAATCATCTGATGATCTCCGAACAATTGAGAAAGCAATTTAACGTAAGGAGTTTCTCCACAACCCGCACAAGCTCCGGAGAACTCGAACAGAGGAGTTGCAAACTGAGAATTTTTCACATTCAGGGAAACATCTACCAGATGTTGTTTGGAAGTGACTTCTTTGGTACAGAAATCCCAATTTTTCTGATTATCGTATTGCATTTCAATCGGCACCATTTGCAATGCTTTGCCGTTTTTATTTCCCGGGCAAACATCCGGGCAGTTGCCACAACCCATACAATCGAGCACATCGACCTGGATACGGAACTGCATGCCTTCGAATGATTTTCCTTGTGCTTTCAACGTTGTAAAACCGGCAGGAGCTTTCGACTGTTCCGAAGCATCCAGTACAAACGGACGAATGGCTGCGTGAGGACATACATATGCACATTGGTTACACTGGATACAATTTTCAGGAATCCAAACAGGCACATGAGAAGCAACTCCACGTTTTTCATAAGCAGCAGTACCCTGATCCCATGTTCCATCCTCGCGGCCTTTGAATACAGATACAGGAAGATCGTCTCCTGCCTGCGCATTGACCGGACGAACCACATTGGCAATAAATGCAGGAACATTATTCTCTGCTTTCTTTGCTTCTTCGCCTACAGTTGCCCATTCAGCCGGGACGTCGATTTTCACGATATCTCCTCCACGGTCGACAGCTGCATAATTCATTTTGACGATGTCTTCTCCTTTTTTACCATAAGACTTGACGATCGCCTTTTTCATTTGCTCAACCGCCAACTCATAAGGAATAACTCCGGTAATTTTAAAGAACGCCGATTGCAGAATCGTGTTGGTACGGTTACCCAGACCTAATTCTTCCGCAATGCCCGTTGCATTGATAATATAAAAATTAATATCGTTTTTAGCCAGGTATTTCTTTACTTTTTCCGGAAGATTCGTTTTGACTTCCTCCGGGCTCCAGATCGTATTCAAAAGGAATGTTCCACCCTTTTTCAACCCTTTGGTCACATCATACAAACGGAGATAAGCTTGCACGTGACAGGCTACAAAATCCGGAGTATTAACCAAATAAGTAGAGCGGATCGGTTGATCTCCGAAACGCAGGTGCGAGCAGGTAAAACCGCCCGATTTTTTGGAGTCATAAGCAAAATAAGCCTGACAATATTTATCGGTATTATCTCCAATAATCTTAATCGAGTTTTTGTTAGCTCCTACGGTACCATCGGCTCCTAATCCATAGAATTTAGCTTCATAAGGACCGCCTTCGAAAGCCAGTTCTTCCTTTTGCGGAAGCGAAGTGAATGTCACATCATCCACAATTCCGATAGTGAATCCGTTTTTAGGTTCCGGAAGCGACAAATTCTCATAAACCGACAAAATTTGAGCAGGAGTCGTATCTTTAGAGGACAATCCATAGCGACCGCCAACAATTAGCGGCTGTTCCGGTTTTCCATAGAAACAATCTTTTATATCCAGATAAAGCGGTTCTCCGGTTGCTCCCGGTTCTTTGGTACGGTCCAAAACGGCAATTCGTTTGGCTGTCTTCGGAACTGCAGCCAGAAAATGTTTCGCTGAGAATGGGCGATATAGATGGACGGATACCAATCCGACCTTTTCGCCTTTCGCATTTAAATAATCTATCGTTTCCTTAATCGCTTCTGTTACAGAACCCATTGCAATAATGACCCGGTCGGCATCAGGAGCGCCATAATAATCGAACAAGCCATACTTACGACCGACAAGAGCGCTTAACTGATTGACATAATCTTCCACAATGCCTACAACCTGATTGTAGTAAACATTGGAAGCTTCACGCGCCTGGAAGTAAATATCAGGGTTCTGAGCCGTTCCGCGAGCGACAGGATGTTCCGGGCTCAATGCACGGTTACGAAATTCCTGTAATGCTTTTTGATCGAGCAATGGAGCCAGATCTTCATTTTCCAGCATTTCGATTTTCTGGATTTCGTGGGAAGTCCGGAAGCCATCGAAGAAATGGACGAAAGGAACGCGGGATTTAACCGCTGATAAATGAGCAACCGCAGCCAAATCCATTACTTCCTGAACAGATCCGGTAGCAAACATGGCGCATCCGGTTTGACGAACAGCCATTACATCCTGATGGTCGCCGAAAATCGAAAGAGCATGAGAAGCCAATGCGCGAGCCGAAACGTGATAGACGCCGGGCAACAGTTCGCCCGCCACCTTATACATGTTAGGGATCATCAGTAATAACCCTTGCGATGCCGTAAAAGTCGTGGATAAAGTTCCTGCCTGCAAAGCGCCATGCATAGCTCCGGCAGCTCCGGCTTCAGATTGCATTTCGTCTACACGTACAGTTTCTCCGAAAATATTTTTTCTCCCGGAAGCAGCCCATTCATCAACATATTCAGCCATAGTTGAAGAAGGCGTGATCGGGTAAATCGAAGCTGTTTCACTGAACATATAAGCAATATGAGCCGCAGCTTGATTTCCATCACAAGTAATAAATTTCTTTTGTTTAGTCATAACTTGTTGAGTTTTATCTGATTTTAATATTTTAAAAAGAATTAAAGCTAAAGTTTTCGTGCACAAATATACACAAAAACTTTAAAACTGTGCATAAATAAAATTTTATAACGCAAAATTAACGTATCATTATAAAACTTTACCCTGAATAATGTGTCTGAATCATGATTAATACAGGAAACCAAACAGCCAGATCGGGATGACATTATCAGTCCCTTTTTCAATACCTTCCACAGCATAATAATTGTGTGGATCATACTTTCCGTTAGGTGCTTCAAGGACATTGAAGTTGTATTTATTATCGACTAAAAAACGGGCATTCCTTCGGCCCAAACTGACATGATGGTCGTTACTGACCTGATTATAAAAAAAAGTTTCCAAAACAGCCTGATCATTCGATTGAATTTGACGCATCGAAAAAATCAAGTTCGGATTTTGCAAATAGATAAAATTCGGTTTCTTAGGATATTCCTCATGTTTAGAATAAAGGAGATTAATCAGTCTTGAATCCTTTAAATATTTGATATAATTCATGACTGTTGCCCGGGATGTCTCTATTTCAGCGCTCAACTGAGTAACATTGGGAATGACAGGCGTTTTTGCAGCCAATAAAAAAAGTAATTTTTTTAATTTGGGAAGATAACTTTGTTCCATTTGCAGGATATATGAAACATCTATATCGAGCATCATATTCATATTTTTCAAAAGATTTTCCGAATAACTTCCTTTTTCAAGGAAAAACGGATAAAATCCATGTTGGGTATAATCTTCTTTATAAGCCAGCGGCTTTACCCTGGAACAAATATCTTCAGCCAGTTCTTTATGATTGTGCATTATTTCATCCAAAGTATACGAACGGAAATCCGAGCCTTCCACGATATTCAAGAATTCACGAAACGAGAATCCTCTCAGATTATACTCCGTAACTTTCCCATACAATGCAGATTCCTCATCAGAAAAATTCATGACGGACGAACCTGTAAAGACAATTTTCAAATCGGAGATATGGTCATAACAATAAGCCAGATTTTTCGACCAATCCGGGTTTTTAAAAATCTGATCGATCAATAAGACCTCTCCTCCTTTCATCCTGAATTCGTCGGCAAAATCAACCAGCGACCTGTTGTTAAAATAAAAATTATCCAGATTGATGTATAAACATTTCTTATTATCTACTTTAAAATTGTCTTTTGCATACTGAAGTAGAAAAGTAGTTTTACCAACACCTCTCGGGCCTTTAATGCCGATTAGTCTGTCGTTCCAATTGATCTCATCCATAAGCTTTCTGCGTATGGGAGAACCCAGATGTTCCACAAGATGCTGGTATGTCTTGTAAAATGAGTCCATGCTTAGTCGTATTATTTCGCATGCAAATATAAATGAAAAAATATAAATTGCAAACTAAAGATTACAATTTTATATATTTTTTGTTTACTACGCTTCTCAATTGTTCGTTACTAAAAATATGTTTTTCCTTATGAAAAAACAATAAAAAAAAATAGAAACCGCCTCCATTGTTCAAGAAAAGATTTTGAGAAATGAAAACAAGATTTTTGTCGTTAAAAATTTCGATCACAGCAGGTTTTTTTGAGAATAATTTTAACAATAAAAAGAAATTTTCAGGTTCAAAACACTTCGCAGAAAAATTTTTAAACAGTTTCTTATTTCAGATATGATTATTATATTAAAAAAAAATGTACTTTTGCAGTCTAAATGTTTAATCCATGGATGATATCTTTTCAAAAATAGGGACATCACAAACCTTGAGTCAAAAAATTGAGCGAAGGATTGAAGAAGCGATCCGCCAGCAAAAATTGATTCCGGGCAACAAACTCCCTTCGGAAAAAGAATTATGTGCTCTTTTTGCAGTTAGTCGCACCGCTTTACGCGAAGCCCTGAGAAGATTAAGCGCCAGGGGACTGATCGAAATAAAAAAAGGAAGCGGCATGTATGTTTCGGAAATCTCTATCGAAGATGCAGTCAAATCACTGAACTTATATTACGACCTCAAGTTCGATTCAAATCTGATCGCTCAAATGATCGAAATGAGGAGCTTGTTTGAGCCGCAAATTGCCATGTTAGCAGCACGTAACAGAAGCGAAGAAGACATCAAAGGACTTCGTCAGAATATCATCGACCTGCAAGAATGCAATCCGGATAATACACAACTGGAAGCCGATACCATCAACCAATTCCATACAAACCTGGCTAAAGCGACGAACAATCCGATGGTCATCGTGAGCATGGAACCCATTTTTTCTCTTCTTCCCCGTTTGCGTAACTTTATGTATGCCAATATCGACGGAGAAAAAGAATTTACATTAACCGCTCAACAGAAAATACTGGAAGCTGTTGAAAGAAAAGAAGAAAAAGCTGCCCGTGACGGAATGGCAGCTCTGCTTAAACGGAATTACGATGTTTATGACAAATATTTTAAATCATTTCTCGACAAGAAATCGAATTAAAGCCTTGTTTTAAAGCACTTTTTAGCTGATCACTCCCAACTCCGGACGATGCCTTTTTTATTGGAAACAACATCCAATACATTTTTTACAGAACCATGTTCAAGCAGCATCTCTCTGGCTTCAGCTGCAGAGATATTCAGTTCTTCCATGATCATACGGGTTCCTCTTTCCACTAATTTCTTATTAGTCAACTGCATATTGACCATTTTATTTCCTTTAACCCGTCCCATTTTAATCATCAGGGTCGTGGACAACATATTCAGAATAAGCTTTTGAGCCGTTCCGGCTTTCAGGCGTGTACTGCCTGTCACAAATTCAGGACCGACAACAACTTCAATCGGATATTCCGAAGCTTCGGCTAAAGGAGAACTCGGATTACAAGTGATACAACCGGTCAATAAACCATTCTCCCGAGCTGTTTTGACCCCTCCGATAACATATGGAGTGGTTCCGGATGCCGCAATTCCAATAACCGTATCTAATTCGCAAATATTCCATTCCTGCAAATTGAGCCAAGCCTGCTGAGGATCATCTTCAGCCGACTCGACAGCCTTTCTCAAAGCAGTATCGCCACCTGCAATCAGACCGATAATGATACCCGGGGAAACTCCGAAGGTAGGAGGAATCTCCGACGCATCCAAGACACCCAGACGACCGCTGGTCCCTGCTCCAAGATAAAAAACCCGTCCTCCCAAAGGCATCCGTTCCAGAATTTTTTCCACGAGCGCTTCGATCTGAGGGATTGCTTTTTCTACAGCCAAGTGAATCGTAGCGTCTTCGTTATTGATACCTGTCAATAATTCAAGAACAGACATCTTGTCCAGATGGCTATAATGTGAGGGGGATTCTGTGATACTTACCATGAGTTATATATTTATATTTTTTTATTAATACTTTGTCATATTTAAATGATAATCGATCAAACCGTCCATAGGAGCCTGCATGATGTTTCCCAGCTTTAATCCAGCTGCGTTCATCGCTTTTTCAAGAGAAGCTCTGAAATAAAAAGCGACACTCCCTGTGAAATGTACCGGAATAGAGCGAACAGCATCGTATTGAAATAAGTTTCTTTCAATAAATTCTCCGAAACTCGTCTCCACTAGCCTCGAGACGGAATCGTTATGAATATGTTTGTTGATAAAGCGGGTATATTGTGCCAAATACCGATTGGGAAAAGGTTTTCTATATACATTTTCCAAAATTTCGGAAGGTTCGACCGGATAAGTGGCAAAGAAATCTTCCTTGATTGCGGAAGGAAGTTGATTCTTCAACAGGTCGGCAAGCAGTTTTTTACCTAAAACAGCTCCGCTTCCTTCATCTCCAAGGATAAATCCAAGCGGGGATACATTTTCTGCAATTACCTTTCCATCGTAATAACAAGAATTCGAACCCGTACCAAGGATACAGGCAATTCCAGGCTTATCCTGACACAAAGAACGGGCAGCAGCCAATAAATCGGTATGGACCTCCACGTTTGAAATCCCGAAATATTTTTTTAACGCTTCAAACAAAACCGGCGTTTTAGCGGGGATACATCCTGCTCCATAGAAAAAAACAGACGATATACCATTTTTAGTCATCGTAAATTCTTTCTTTAAAATTTCTAAGATCTCTTCTTCTCCAAGAAAAAACGGATTAATCCCACTTGTATTACAAGTTTGTATTTTTGATTGACCTTCAACAATACTCCAGGTCGTTTTTGTAGAACCGCTATCCGCAATAAGTATCATAACCCTTCTAATTTTCAATAACAAATAACAAACGATCAGCTGTAAAGAGCTATTTCTGGCACTCTTCATCAATTTCAATTACGCCTCAAATATACAAAAATAAATAATATTAAAAAATAAAATTGTAATATGTATGACAAATTTTTTGAACTTTCAAAATAAAATTTTAATTTTGATGCTCGAAAGTCTATAAAATACCTTGAAAACGAGCATTTACATGTATGTAAGTCCTAGCTAATGAAAATGCGAGTTTTCATACGACAATAAGATAAAAATAAATATTTACGTATGAAATAAAACATGTAGATAAAATAAGTATCGTACGCATGAAAACAATTAAAAAAATCGTTAACCCTTTCAGTCTTGCGCTGTCAATTTTCCTTTTGACACAAATCTTTTCTTCCGGAAATGCGCAAACATCCAAAGAAATAAAGCTCAACAAAGAAGCTTTAAAAAAATTAAAAGATTATCCGGCTTATTTTCAGGAATGGCGGCATCTGGGCAAAATCAAACTGGATTCGATCAGGACATTTGAGAAACAAAAAGTACTTAATCTTTATTTTAATGGCACTTTAGCTTACGTTCCCATCAGAGAATCCTATATCGACAGCATCCGCACATTAATAAAAAAGGATCTGGGGAAGAAATTCAAGAAATTCGACATCGACCTCTATGTGCAAAGAACACCTTTAGAAGCATTTATTCCTAACGTTTACAGGCAGCAAGTCGCTAAAGACACTACCCGTATGGAAAAATCCGCCATTCGATCCAAGCCTTTGGTTTCTAATTTGAGCAGACCGGTATTCAGTAAAGGTTTATCGAATAAAAACATTGCTTTATGGCATAGTCACGGCTGGTACTACGAAGCACGTCTCGATCGTTGGGAATGGCAACGAGCCCGGCTTTTCGGTACCGTTGAAGATGTAAGTCCAATGACATATGTTTTGCCATTTATCGCTCCTATGCTCGAAAATGCAGGAGCAACGACTTTTATTCCTCGCGAACGGGATACCCGGAATCAGGAAATAATTGTAGATAACGACCATTCGACCGATCAATCGGAGTGCATCATCATCCAGGGAAAACAGCCATGGAAAAAATCTTCCGGCAAAGATGGATTTGGCATAAAAGACACCCTCTTAAACTACGAAAATCCCTTTTTAACAGGAAGTTATTTATCCATCCAAACCGCACCGTCCGATACGGCTAAAATCATTTATCTGCCCGATTTTCCTGAAGATGGCGATTATGCTGTTTATATTTCATGGAAAACACTTCCGGGAAGTACGGATGCAGCCCAATACACCGTTTTTCATGCCGGGGGAGACACCCGTTTTTCCATCAATCAACAAAAAGGAAGCGGTACGTGGGTTTACCTGGGTAAATTCCCATTTCATAAAGGGAAAAACATTGAAAAAGGAAGAATAGAAATTACAAATGCAGATAAAAATTCAGGTATAATAACGGCAGATGCCGTAAAATTCGGAGGAGGGATGGGACATGTCGCCCGGAAGCCGTCGGAAGAATACATTGCACAACAATGGTCATTGGCCGGAGGTACAAATACGGCGCTTTCTGCAGCCAAAGAGTTGAAACAAGCCGACTACAAATGGAAATTAAGCGGTAAAGCCAGATACATGGAAGGCGCCAGGTATTTCTTACAATATTCCGGCATGCCGAGAACCGTATTTTCTCCTAATAAAGGCAAAAACGACTACAATGATGACTACCAAAGTCGAGGAGATTGGGTCAACTACCTGATAGGGGAGCATAAAGATGCTGACCGGGACTCCATGAAGACAGGACTGAATATCCCGATCGATCTATCTCTGGCATTTCATACCGATGCCGGAGTAGTTCCCAAAGATTCCATCATAGGCACGTTAGCCATTTATACCACTACTTATGGAGATTCCATTTTTCCTGACGGACAATCGCGAATGGCCAGCAGAGACCTCTCTGACCTGATTCAGACTCAAATCGTTGCAGACATCCGGGCGCAATATAATCCGAAGTGGACACGCCGGGGCTTGTGGGATAAAGCTTATTCCGAATCCTGGAAACCGAAAGTACCGTCCATGCTGCTTGAGTTGCTGTCTCATCAAAACCTCTCAGACATGAAATTCAGTCTCGACCCTCGCTATCGCTTCACAGTCAGCCGGGCGATCTATAAAGGGATGCTTCGTTTTATTGCCGGACAAACCGGACAAGAATATGTAGTCCAACCGTTAACTCCGGATCATTTTGCGATCTCAATCAAAGAGAACAAACGTATCTTATTGAATTGGCAGGCTGTATCCGATACGCTCGAACCGACTGCCAAAGCTAAATTATATAAAGTCTATACTCGGGAAGGCGATTTAGGGTTCGACAATGGGGTATTGACAGACAAACCATTTCTGGAAATGGAATTACCGAAAGAAAATGTCATTTACAGCTTCCGGATAACCGCATTGAATGACGGTGGAGAAAGCTTCCCGTCTGAAACTCTTTCTGTTTGTATCGGAAATAACCGGAAAAAACCGGTATTAATAGTCAATGCTTTCGACCGGATTTGCGGTCCCAAGATCATCGATGAAGGCCCTTTTGCAGGAGTAGCCTGGTGGGATGACGAAGGGGTTCCTTATGTATCCGACATCGGCTATATCGGAGAGCAATATGATTTCAACCGCACAACTCCATGGACCGACGATGATAATCCCGGGTGGGGTTCTTGTTACGCGGATAAAGAAGGGCAAGTTGTTCCCGGAAACACATTTGATTTTTCATGTGTTCATGGAAAAGCGATCGCCAATGCCGGTTATTCTTTTGTTTCTATGAGCAATGAAGCTTTTGAACAACAATTACCGAACGGAAACGATTATTCCGCGGTAGATGTTATCTTCGGAGAACAACGTTCTACTCCCGGATATATTGATCCCGGCAAAAAAGATTTTGTGGTCTACACTCCCGGAATGATACAGGCATTGAAGCAATTGACTGAAGCGGGTATTCCGTTATTCATCTCCGGCGCATACGTCGGAACAGACATGGCGGAAAACAAAGACAGTGTAGCCATCCGGTTTGCTAAAGATTACTTGCATTATACCTGGAGAACCAACCATGCGGACAATACAGGCCAATTGCGGCTGACAGACTGGGCTCCCGAAGGATTTCCCCAATCGGTTTCCTACAATGCTTCCTACAACCCAGGTCTCTATAAAGTAGAAGCTCCTGATGGGATTGAACCTGCAGGAAATGATGCTGTCGCTTTATTCCGTTATTCAAGTAACAATATAAGCGCAGGGATCTGTAACAAAGGAAAAAACAAAACGGTTGTCTTAGGATTCCCGTTTGAAACGATAACGAAAGAATCGGAGAGAAATGAATTGATGAAAGCTATTTTGACTACATTTGAAAAATAATTTATGAAAAAGAAAATTACCTGCATTCTTCCTTTCGGGAAGGGCACTGAAACAGAGAATACAGTCAATAATTTGCAAAACGACCCTTGCGTTGAGAAAGTGATTGTATTGCAACAGGAAGAAGAAAAACTTCAGCAAACGAGTACCTGGAAACGGTTAATAAATGATTTAACCTCTGATTATACTTTGATCTACACCCAATCTCTGCAACTACAGCTGGGTGCGTATGCCTTGGAACGCATGCTCCATACCCTAACAGATACCGGAGCGGGGTTGGTTTATTCCGATTGTTATAAGATCAAAGATGGCAAACAGCAACCTCATCCGGTCATCGATTACCAGCAAGGAAGCCTTCGGGATGATTTCGATTTCGGATCGGTATTGTTATACCGGACTTCAGCATTGAAAAAGGCGGTAAGCGAAATGAATAAGAATTATCGGTTTGCTGCTTTATACGACCTGCGTTTAAAGGTTTCGACCCAACATTTTTTCCTGCGTCTTCCGGAGTTTTTATATACCGAACTGGAAACGGACAACCGCCGTTCGGGAGAAAAAATATTTGACTATGTAGACCCTAAAAACAGGGAAGTGCAAATTGAAATGGAAGAGGCTTGTACAGAGCACCTGAAAGCGATCGGCGGATGGCTGAAACCTTCATTCGATGAAGTGAGTTTCTCCGGAATGCAGTTTCCGGTCGAAGCTTCTGTGGTCATCCCTGTACGCAACAGAGAAAAAACAATCGAAGATGCCGTTCGCTCCGTATTGATTCAAAAACCGGATTTTAATTTTAATTTGATCGTCGTCGATAACCATTCAACGGACCGCACGACGGAAATTCTCAAAAAAATAGCATCGGAAGATTCCCGTTTGATTCATATCATCCCCAATCGTACGGACTTAGGCATCGGAGGTTGTTGGAACGAAGCGGTAATGCATCCTCAATGCGGTCAATTTGCAGTCCAGTTAGACAGTGACGATCTCTATATCGATGAACATGTTCTGACAAGAGTCGTAAGAGCATTTTATGAACAAAAATGTGCGATGGTTGTAGGAACATATCAGATGGTCAATTTCAAATTGGAACAAATCCCGCCGGGAATCATCGACCATCGCGAATGGACTCCTGAAAACGGAAGAAATAATGCACTGCGGATCAATGGATTAGGAGCTCCAAGAGCCTTTTATACACCCGTTCTACGTGAAATAAAAATTCCGAATACAAGCTATGGGGAAGATTATGCTGTCGGGCTGGCCATCTCCCGGAATTATCAGATCGGACGTATATACGAGCCATTGTATCTGTGCCGCCGCTGGGACGACAACTCCGACGCAGCGCTGGACATTAACAAGATGAATGGACACAACCTCTATAAAGACCGCATACGGACGATTGAATTATTAGCAAGAATAAAGAAAAATGGATCCAAATAAAGGATATACTCTCAGCCATTCGGTTGAAGAATTATTTCAATCACAGTTGAAAGAATGGGGAGTCGCAGGTAAAAATTACGCAGGATTAGAGGCGGTCATTTGCAAAGAAATCCATTTGAACGGGTTTGACATGCAGATGCAGTTCAACCCGGAGCGAATCCGTTCTTCAGCGGCCAAAGTCGATACCCGTTCCATTCAGGAGAGGCCTTGTTTTTTGTGTCCTTCAAATTTATCTGAAGAACAAAAAGGGATTGATTATCTCCTGCATTACAACATTTTAATCAACCCTTTCCCTATTTTCAAAAAGCATTTGACAATTCCGGATCAACGGCATACAGACCAACGGATCAACGGAAGAATTGGAGACATGCTTCATCTGGCGCAGGATCTGCCGGAATATGTCATTTTTTATAACGGACCGAAATGCGGGGCATCGGCGCCAGACCATTTTCACTTTCAGGCCGGAAGTAAAGGTATGATGCCCATCGAAAAAGACATCCGTTTGTTTCAGGGGAAGAAGCTCCTGAAGGAAACTCCCGAAGGAAGTTCTTTCATCATGGAGCATTATTCTCGAAAAACACTCATGCTTCAGAGCTCTCATTCAGAATGGATTATAAAAGAATTTGAAGCTTTATTCGCTCATTTTGGAAAATTACAACCCAACGAAGATGAACCTCTGATGAACATCCTGAGTTTCTATGAAAATAATTCCTGGCAATTGATTGTTTTTCCTCGCAGACAACATCGTCCTTCCCAGTTTTTTGAAGAAGGAGAAAAACAGATATTGTTTAGCCCGGGGGCAGTAGACTTCGGAGGAACTCTGATATTTCCAAGAACAGAAGATTTTGAAAAAGTAAACGCGGAACTTATCGAAGATATGTTCTCTCAACTGACTCTATCAGATGAAATGTGGAAACAACTGTTAACTTATAATTCGTAACTTACAATCAGATCAAAATGAATATTCACGTATGAAAGTACCTAATATAGAAGTAGGCATATTATCTTCCAACGAAATTCGGTTTCAATTGAACCATTCCTACAGGCTTAAAGGAAGAAACGAGATGATTTCAGGAGAAGGGACAGCCTTTTTTTCAAACAACAAAGAAATCGTCATTCGTTTCAATGATTCGGAAATAACATCGACAGAACCTCTTTGTTTTGAGCCTGTTGATTTTGATTCGGCTTCTTTTGATATTTTCGATGTTATCATTGGCATTCATTTTCATTGGGAACGCAAAGAAAATCAACGGTTCAAAGGAGAACTCAAGTTGATGATCGAAGAGAATCAACTGACTGCGATTAATATTCTTCCCATCGAAGATTATCTGATCAGCGTTATCTCTTCAGAGATGAGCGCCACCTCTTCCCTGGAGCTTCTTAAGGCGCATGCCGTCATTTCCCGGAGTTGGTTGTTGGCTCAAAAAGTAAAAGCGTCTCTATGGGGTCAATCGAGCGAACAATATGAAGCCATTAAAGAAACGGAAGATGCTTATATTCGTTGGTATGACCGCGAAGATCATGAAAATTTCGATGTGTGCGCTGATGATCATTGTCAACGCTACCAGGGAATTACCAAAGTATCGACCGGTATCGCACAGGAGGCTATCCGCACCACTTATGGAGAACTGCTTACTTATCAAGGGAATATATGCGATGCCCGGTTTTCCAAATGTTGCGGAGGTATAACAGAAAAATTTGAGAACAATTGGGAACCCGTACCACATCCCTACCTGACACGTTTGGTAGATAATCCCGCTGAACCAACCGGATACAACCTGGATCTGACTTCGGAATCGGCTGCCGGAGAATGGATTGCAAAAAATCCTCCGGCCTTCTGCAACACGCACGAAAAAGAAATTCTGTCGCAGGTACTTAATGACTATGATCTGGAGACTCAAGATTTCTATCGTTGGAAAGTCGTACTCACTCAGGAACAAATCAGTAGCCTGATACACCGGAAAACAGGATGGGATTTTGGCGATATCATAGACCTGATCCCTGTTGAACGAGGGAGTTCCGGTCGGCTGATACGCTTAAAGATTGTCGGCACAAAAAAAACACTCATTATTGGTAAAGAACTGTTTATCCGAAAAGCATTATCCGAATCACATTTATACAGTTCGGCTTTTGTGATCGAAAAAACAGAAGGAAAAAATAATATTCCGGAAACATTTGTATTGAAAGGAGCCGGATGGGGACATGGAGTCGGGCTCTGTCAGATCGGCGCCGCCGTAATGGGAGCCAAAGGATATGATTACAAAGCTATCTTGATGCATTATTTTCCAGGAGCAATGATTGAAAAAAAATATTAACATGAAACAGAAAACAGCTAACCCGTGGGCATGGGTTCCTTCCTTGTATTTCGCAGAAGGATTACCCTATGTGGCAGTCATGACAATCTCCGTCATCATGTACAAACGAATGGGTATATCCAATACCGATATAGCCCTATATACCAGCTGGTTATATCTCCCCTGGGTCATCAAACCTTTTTGGAGTCCTTTTGTAGATCTATTAAAGACCAAACGCTGGTGGATATTCACTATGCAACTATTGATCGGAGCCGGATTTGCAGGAATTGCGTTTACCATCCCACTCCCTTTCTTTTTTCAGGGTACATTAGCATTTTTCTGGCTGTTGGCTTTCAGTTCAGCCACTCATGATATTGCTGCCGACGGATTTTATATGTTAGCGCTTGACACCAACAAGCAAGCCATGTATGTTGGGATAAGGAGTACCTTTTACCGTGTCGCCACAATCATGGGACAAGGGATACTTATTATTCTTGCCGGTTTTCTGGAAACGACATCCGGAGCCGCTCCTCTTAAGATCAGTGTCGATGCATCGCCTCAACAGGCTCTGACTTCTCTATTGATTCCTCCAGCTGAAAACAGGTCGGAACAAACCGGAGATATCCGGTTTTTAACAGATAGAGAAACGGTTCATATAAGTACCCGGGGAGTCGATAAAGACAGCCTGGATACTTTTTTGAAAACGATAAAAACCGTCAACGAAGAAAACGGATTCACGCTTAAAGACCATGTTGAAAAGAAGGAAATCTCCCAATTACAAAAGCTATGGACAGAAACCGTTTCTACGCCTTTAGGAAATTGGATAAAAAATAATTTCGGAGAAAAAAGAGTTGTTGAAACATCCGACAACGCCGGGAATATTTCCGTATTATCTGTTTATTTATCACGGAAACCTGAACCCGGAAAAGAAATGGTACTCAACACTTCTTTGAATCGCGGGGATAAAAGTATTTTTCTGATTCTCGGAGACAGATTGGTCTTCAATGAAAAGAATTGGGACAAACCGGCCTATATGGTCTTTCAGGCGGACTCCAAATTAACCACTTCAAGTTCAGCTGAATACAAAGGATTATCCGGCAACATCCCTTTCGCGTGGTCGATTACATTTTTTGTCATGGCAGGTTTGTTTGTATCATTTGGCATCTATCACAAATTCAAATTACCACAACCCGATTCGGATAAAACGCATACGCATCTGACTGCAAGTTCCATAATTGAAGAGTTTGCAGCTACTTTCGTATCGTTTTTTAAAAAACCGCAGGCTGCCGCCGGTATCTTTTTCATGCTTACTTTCCGATTTGCCGAAGCCCAGCTGCTGAAGCTAATCAATCCTTTCCTTCTCGATTCAAGAGACATCGGAGGATTAGGGCTTACTACCGGAGAGATCGGACTTGTTTACGGAACACTTGGGATCATCGGACTTACGCTCGGAGGAATTATCGGAGGGATCGTTGCAGCTAAAGGAGGCTTGAAAAGATGGCTCTGGCCTATGACTTTAAGTATGATATTGACTTGTCTCACTTTTGTCTATTTAAGCTTTTTCCAACCGGAAAACTTATTTATTATAAATCTTTGTGTGTTCATTGAACAGTTTGGTTATGGGTTCGGATTTACAGCCTATATGTTATACCTGATGTATTATTCGGATGGAGAACAAAAAACGGCTCATTATGCTATTTGTACCGGGTTTATGGCATTAGGCATGATGATTCCCGGAATGTTTGCCGGATGGTTACAGGAACTATTAGGATACAATCATTTCTTTGTTTGGGTAATGATCTGCAGTATCATTCCGATTATATCCGCTTCTTTGCTGATAATCGATCCGAGCTACGGAAGAAAAGCAAAAGAAGAGGATGAAAACAAAAAAAGATAAAAAACAAAATACCATGAGAACAACATTATTCGTAATTACATTGTTTTTAGCCAGTATTTGCTCCATACAGGCACAAAAAGTAAAACCAGGGATCGAGCAATTGAAAAACGAAAATTTCAAATCTCTGGCAGGAAAACGTGTGGGTTTGATTACCAATCCTACAGGAGTGGATATCCAATTGAAATCAACAATAGATATCTTATTTGAGGCCCATGTCAACCTCGTTGCTTTATACGGGCCCGAACATGGAGTAAGAGGCGATTTTTATGCCGGCGATAAGGTTACTGATGAAAAAGACAACCGCACGGGTCTTCCGGTCTACAGTTTGTACGGAAAAACCAGGAAACCGACTCCTGAAATGCTTCAAGGAATCGATGTCCTGGTTTATGACATCCAGGATATCGGCTCTCGTTCATACACTTATATCAGTACACTAGGGCTTGCCATGGAGGCTGCAGCTGAAAATAATATCGAATTGATGGTATTAGACCGTCCGAATCCGTTGGGAGGAAAAAAGATGGAAGGGACTGTTACGGAAGAAGGATTTACTTCTTTTGTCAGCCAGTTTCCCATCCCTTATGTGCACGGATTGACATGTGCGGAATTAGCTCGTTACCTGAATGAAAGCGGACTATTGACTAATGGTGTCAAATGCCGTTTGACAGTTGTCCCCATGAAAGGGTGGAAACGAAAAATGAATTTCGAAGCAACGGGGCTGCCATGGGTTCCGTCCTCTCCTCATATTCCTCATTATGAAGCGGCTTATTTCTATCCGATATCCGGCATTGTGGGCGAACTTTCTTTCATCAACATTGGCGTGGGATATACTATGCCGTTCGAACTTTTCGCAACTCCCTGGATAAAAGATGCGGAACTCCTGGCGAACAATCTGAATGCATTGAACATCCCCGGCATTAAATTCCGTCCGATCCACTACAAGCCGTATTACAGCCACTTTAAGAATGAAAACATCAGCGGGGTACAAGTGCATATAACCGATTATGAAAAAGCGCCTTTATCCATCATCCAGTTTTATGTACTTCAGGAATTACATAAACTTTATCCGGATCAAAATCTGTTTGATGAAAAAAACGCCGGCCGATTCAATATGTTCGATAAAGTCTGCGGTACAGATAAAATCAGGAATTCCTTTACCAAACGCTTTTTAGTAGAAGACATCCTGCCTTTGTGGAACCAGGATATTGACAGTTTTTACAAAAAAGTAAAACCGTATTTAATGTACAAATAAACAGAAAAAACTATTAATCAATTACATAACAAAAAAAAGGAGACATAAAAACAAATATTATGTCTCCCCTGACTTCGACACTGGGACACCCTAAAAATTTCCCCAGAAATTTTCATTGAATAGTACCTCTATAGACTTGTGCTTGTTGGTCAGGAGCATAGTCTTGGTTAGGGTTTCACCGCTGATGGGCAGCTTGATTTTCAGAGTGGTTATTGTCTTGGCAATATTCAAAACCTTGTCCACACTTAGTTTGATACCGCTAATCTTCAAAATCCGTTCCAATTCCTTGTAAACTTTGTAGGCTACAAAGCAAATGCAAACGTGCGCTTCAATGCGTTTGGCTGTGAAATGGAACATCGGTCGCATTTCGAGTGTCCCTTTAGTTACCCGGTAGGCTCGTTCAATAATCCATAACTCGCTGTACTGTCTGTAAACTTCCTTGGCAGGAAGTGTTGTGTTGGTCAGGTAGCCTTTCAATCCATCCCATTTTTCATCTTCTTTTATTTTTTCCTGGCTGATTGCAACCTGTATGTTGTCCGATATTTCCAAGAATTTGTTGTACCCACGTTTGTTTATGTTTTCTTTGGTTATTCTTCCTGATTTATAGGCCATCTTCAATCGCTTTACTCCCTTTTCCCGGTTGTATCTGTCCTTTTTTGACCGATCATCTGAATAGCCGACAATCAAACGGGAAGCCCCTTTCTTCGTTTCGTAGAAAATACCATCCTCTTTCTCAAGAGATAAAATCCATTGTTTAATGTCTTCTGATTCGTTTTTGATCCTTGCTCCGATGATGTATTTATATTTCCCCGATTCCAATAGGGCAATGTTTGTTTTGTTCATCAATCCCGAATCGGCGACAATGACAAAATCTTCCAATTTGAACCGTTGAACAAAATCTTCCACTATAGGAATCATTGTTCTGCCTTCGTATTGTGAGCCGTTAAACAGCGAATAAGACAGAGGATAACCGTCCCGACTAACCAAAAGCCCGAGCACAACCTGGGGTTGGGCGTGCTTACCATCCTTGGAGAAGCCTCTTTCCCGTAAATCGTCACTATAGTCGGTCTCGAAGTAAAGCGTGGTTACATCATAAAAGACAAGTCCGATATTCCCGCCTAAAATCCTTCGGGTATGTTCCACGCTGATTTGTTGAATTTTGTCCTGTAATGTATTGTGCAGGTGGTCTAAATAGCGATAAATCTTATGGAGTTCAACATCTTCATCGAAATGGGACTTCAGATAATCAACCGTTCCTGATTTACTTGCCGGTTGACATAAACGTGCAACAACCAAATGTTTCAGAGTGTCATCATCGATAACATCAAAACCAACGAGCTTGAAAACTTCGTTTAAGATTAGCTGAGTACCATTGAGAAGAATATTTTCTACATTGTCAAGCAGATGTTCCGTAACTATCCTTTCTTCTTGCTCCCTTTCGGCAATGGAAAACATATCCTGATCGCCATAATAGACAGAGATCCATTTCCTGCCTTGATCATAGAGAGCTTCTACCTCTAATGAGTCGGAACTGCTACCAATTGTTTTGAGGACTTTATAGCTACCCTTACTCTTGTCGATAATTTGGACACTTATAATCCCACTCGGATTTCTCTTTTTACGAACAAACATGAAGCAAATATAGTGCTATTTTCCGCTGGGACACCCAAATTGGTGTCTTGAAAATTGTATTTGATTAATTGATAGAATGTTAGGAAAATAAGACGAAAAAAGTGTCGAAGTCAGGAAAAAACTATTAATCAATTACATAACAAAAAAAAGGAGACATAAAAACAAATATTATGTCTCCTTTTTAACAACCTAAAACCTGAACTTTCCACCTTCAATAATCGTTCGATTATTTATAGGTAACTACTTCTGATACGGAACTTTCCCGATTGTCCTTGTTGATCGTTGTCAAACAATAATCTCCTTTTTCAGCCAGAATATATTCTTTCTCAGATGTAATCGTTGTCACGAGTCCTTTTTTATCTTCGATCTTATAGATTACGGTACGTAGTCCTGCCCCGGCTTCCCATTTCAATTTATTCCCGGATATGGAAACAGCTGCAGCCGGTGTCGGATCAGCCGTCGTTTTGCGGCCAACAAAAGGGATCACAGCCTGACGCGAATAGATATTTTGTTTGATCACATCCACTATTCCCAACTTATTCTGATTGAAATATTGGGCGCTATACATGACACTCCCTTGTACCTTCGGAAAGTTCCGGGCCAACCTGAACTGCTCCAGCAATTCGTTCGTCGTCTGGAATTGCGTTCCGGCAGTTGAATCTCCAAATTTATACAAGCCGTATCCAATCATGAGAACCGCCTTGTAAGCATATTGATTCCACCACGACAAACGGGTATTAAAACCGTTTTCAGATGTTCCTGTAGCGATATACAATTGAGGGATAATGATATCTACCCATCCTTCCGTGCACCATTTGGTAACGTCTGCATATAACGAATTCAGGTTATACACATTATTTGCCGTAGGACTGATAGAAAAGGCAACCCCTGGCTTCTCGCTTACAATAACATCATAGATTTTTTTCACAACTTTATCTACATTGCCCCGGCGAAACGCTTCAATCGAACTATAACCCGCACCATATTTCACATAATCCGCCTGATCGTCAAGAGATGTATAACTAGCCGGATCAGGGTAAAAGTAATCATCCAAATGGATTCCATCCACGTCGTATCGAGTAATCACTTCTTTGATAATGTTGGTTATGCGATCCTGCACTTCAGGCAATGCCGGATTATAGATCTGTATCTTGCTATAACTTTTGACCCATGCCGGATTAATTTTAGGATCCAAAGCCGGATATTGTTCCGTTTCCGATGTCCGGGTGTTTATCCGGTAAGGATTCATCCATGCATGAAACTCCAATCCGCGTTTATGCGCTTCTTCTATCATAAAAGCCAGAACATCATAGCCTGGGTCTTTACCCGCCACGCCGGTAATCCATCGGCTCCACGGCTCATATTGAGAGTTATAAAAAGCGTCGGCATTCGGTCTTATCTGCATAAATACAGCATTCATATTCAGTGAGACAAATTTGTCCAGATAATCCGTATACTTCTTCTTTTGAGCTGTCATGTCATAAATGGATTGAGGCCAATCGAGGCTCCATACGGTAGCTATCCAAGCCGCCCGCATTTCTTTTGAAGCCAGTACAACATCTTTACCAGGTTCCGGTCCCGGCGGTTCCGGATTTGGGACCGGATCATCTTCGCTACAAGAAACAACAAATAGGGTTATTATTACAAATAATAAATACTTCAGTTTATACTCCATTTTATCACTACTTATTTATTACTAATTAGTATCTTTCACTTTCTTGGGGATTTCCAATACGGCAAAACCAGCTCCGGGAGCAGCTCCGAAGAGATACAACTTATCATTTCCATCGGCAAACCAGCCAATGCTTCCGGCAGCCGTGCCCGCAGCAACAGCGCCTCCCAGAGAATAATCAAATATTGGATTCGATATTTTTTCAAGCGCCTCGGCCGTTGAAGCCCCCGAAGTCAGATCATACACCGTTATTGTCCCCAAACCCGGCACCTTATTCACTACCAGGTAGCGTTCCCTGTTGAAATTGATGATAAATGCATCGCTACCACCATTAGCCGGAATTACTGACGTTGGTACGGTATAAATGACTGATCCACTGGCATTAGTCAATACGATCGGGCCTTGGTGTCCGGTGTAGAGGTACTCGTCGGCAGATCCATCCACCTGGTTCCAGCTTTGCCACAAGCCTCCGAATGCCGTCATCGGAATGACAAACGGATCGGATATCGTTTTAAATGCGGTTACCTTCAACCTTAATATATTGGCCGGGCTCGGATTGTTTCCCAAATAGATATATCCATTTCCGCTATTATCCAGGTTGACAGACATATAGTCTCCATAACGACCACTTGTTCCGGTAGCCTGGTTGGTAAACTGATACAATACTTCCGGTTCGGAATCCGGCGTATCCCAATAATAAATTTTTACCGCACCTGCCGGAGGTGTCGACATATTACAGATGTAAACGTGTCCGCCGGCTAAGCGTCCTCCACTGACTGGGAACGTTCCACCCGACACATTGGTTGTCTTAAGCATAATCGGGTTATCCGCCTTTCCTTGTTTCAAATCCGATAGTTTCAACAAATGCGGGCGAACTCCTCCGTCACGGGACACGATCAGCACGTGGTCTTTATCCATGTGAGCCGCACGGGTATTTGCCGCTATTAAATCCCTGTATGTATTCTTGGTCGCTCCCGAAAAATCATAAGCGGTTACTTTTGTAAAATCGGCACCCCACACAGGCACATCTAACCTTATCGTAGTATTATATGTCCGGTAGCGTGGACTATTGATAACCGTAATGAAGCGTGTCCGGGAAGAGCCTTCCGTCACAACAAAATTGTATTCTGTGGAATCCAGGTTTGCTCCTTCCGAAACTCTCGCTTCAAATCTGACACGGGAAAGATCACTTTCCATAGGCACTTCAGGGAAACTGATTTCTTTCTTATTTTCGTCTATTGTACCCACGTAAGTTTCCGTACCGCTAAGTCCACCATTAACAATTTTAATTTCATAAATCACAGTCTCCAATGCCGTAGTATCCGGATAGCTGGGATCGTCATCACAAGAAGTCAATAACAGGCTAAACGGAACCATCAGTAATCCTATATATTTTATTATATTCTTCATAATAACGTTATTTTTAATTTGAAACATAACATTAAAAGTTTATAAGGTTGAAGACCAACCTTCTGTTTGAGCCAGTTCATAACCTTTATTCTGATAATCAATTCGTTGATTTCTTCCTACCGGAGCCAAATACGGATTAACTCCCGGCAGATTGAGGAAGGATTGACGGCCTTGTATATTCGTTGGAGTAAAGAATCCAACCATTTGAGCGGCGTTGCTGCCGTTGTAAACCGTTACTTTTCCATCCATACCGGTCACAGCCAATATGCCTACCCTTGTCGGATTAAGCAGAGCTTCTTTTAATTCTGCAGCATTTGCATCGATCCAGGTTCCTCTTATAATATCGGGATTTAATGTTTGATCCATATATTCCAACTTTTTCCAACGCTTCAGATCCAATACACGGGAATGTTCAAAAGCCATTTCCATGCGTCTTTCCCGGCGGATTTCCCAAATCAGTTGGGGAACATCGCCTCTGTCCGGGCTACTTGGAAGGTTAGCCAATGACATCGCTGCTGTTTTCTTGACTCCTAAAGCAACGGCCTCTTCTGCAATCGGACGATTGCGTATTTTGTTGATAGAGGCGTCAATATCACTTTGAGTAACAGCCGCTTCTCCCAATGTTGCTAATTCAGCTTTAGCTTCAATCCAATTCAATAACACTTCGGCATAACGCATGACAGGACAATCATTCTGATTATTTACACCGGTATATTCCTGTGATATAGCAGTTCCTTTGTCGAGATAGCTAAGTCCTTCACGGCTGATAAACTTGGCCGTATAGATGCATGAGCTAAGCGATCTGGGTGTTACCTTTTTGTAGAATGTCGCTTCGAAACGGGGATCCCGTGTCGCTATCAGATTACCCAATGCAAAATTCTTATTAGCAGCATCCGTTGAGGTTTGCCAATCCGTCCCATCGTTGCAAATAAACGCTTTGACCAATGCCAGGTTGGGGTTCGGATACCGACCTTCCGACAAGTTACAATTGGAAGCGACAGCATGTAAAACACCATGGGCCGGATCATAATGGCGATAGAATAGAATATCTTTATTTCCTGCTAAATTATTGGATCCAAACAGATTGCGAAATTCGGTTACAATATCATATTTTCCGCTATTTTTGACTAAATCCGCAGCTTCTACGGCAAGTTTCAGAAATTTCTTAGCCTGTTCGGTATTGTTGTAATGATATTTTTGCCATGTTCCTTCAAATAAAGCCAAGCGGCTTACAAATCCGGCCACTACATACCGGTTGATATTCATAGCGCCATCGTCCGGCTTGACGTTATTCATTGCAAAGACCAAATCGTCATATACGGCATTCATTACTTCGTTGCGGGGAGTGCGCGGTTTATACAGATCGTCGTAATCCGCATTATTCACTTCATGGTCATAATAAGGAACATCACCGAACACTTGTGCCAGTCCGGCATAATCCATACCTCTGAAAAAACGGGCGACTCCCATCCAATGCGTTTTTTGATCTGAAGTCAATAGATTACTCATCCGGCTTTCTATACGCTCGATCATGATATTTGAACGACGGATCCAGGCAAAATTCCAATCCGGACCGGTGTATGATTCTATCCATGGGATATTTATAAGACCTGCCGTCGTATAAGCCGGATCGTTGCTTCCCCTGCTGGAAGGTATGGATAACTCAAATGATGGTTGCGAACCATTATGTACGATATCATCACTGAATGTATAACTTATGTGAGGTGTATATGCTGTTCCCCAGCCGACATTGTATCCGACAAAATAACGTGGATAAAAACCATTCGCATACAATCTTAATTTGTCTTCATTAGTCCAGAAAGTTTCGTCAATTTCTTCCGTCAACGGCGGACGGTCGAGCGTATCTTCACAACCGGCACAGAAAAACAGAGCCAACGAAGCGACCGATATCATTATAGTCTTTATATTTATTGTTTTCATATTTTCCAATTTTTATAGTTTTAGAAGCTCAATTGAACACCGAAAGAGGCCGCTTTGAACATCGGAGTACCTGTCCCCGTACGCCCAAGATTATAGCTGCTACTGAACATGGAGTAACCGGATATAGTTTCCGGATCGACCGGCAATCCATTTAAGTTGTCGAATGTGAAAAAATTCTCCAACGAAACATAAAAACGTGCTTTTGTTAGAAATATCTTTTTCAACAATTTAGGAGGAACAGAATAACCAAGCATGATATTTTTGATCCTCAGATACGACATGTCCAATAAATATTTGCTTTGTATTTGTAAACTATAATTGGTACTTGCACCACCATTGTCCCATGCCCGGGGATAAAATGCATCGGTCCGGTCAGGACGCCAATAATTTCCGGCAATAGCCTGTGGTATAGCGCCATCCGAGGCATGATATCCCGGGATAGCCAACTGTCCTTCACCCCATATTTGACGTTTACCTACCCCTTGTAAGAAAATGGATGCATCGAATCCTTTGTAATCGACATTCAATCTAAATCCGTATTCATACCGGGGAGTTGAGTTACCTATTACTTTCCGGTCTCCCGGATCTCCGAACGTACCTCTACCCGGAGTAATATATCCGTCGCCATTCAGGTCTTTGAATTTAACGTCTCCGGGACGGAATATGACTACTCCTAATCCGTCTTCAAGCCAAGTTTGATAAACAGGGTTTTGTCCGGCCAGCATATAGGATGACTTAGCTACACCATTAACAATAATAGTCACTTTTTGGAGTTTTTCATCAGGACCTCGAACGAAATCACTTTCTTGGTACAATCGATCGGTTACATATCCCCAGATATCCCCATAGCGCGCTCCTGTAGCCCAAGTGCTACCGATAGACCGGTTTTCCCATGGCGTTAGATAATCCGGGCCTTTTGTTACGCGGCTTGTATTATCCCATACGGTTGCCAGCACACTGACACCTAACCCATTACTGAACCGGTGATTGTAAGTGGCTGAAAGTTCCCATCCTTTTGTTCGAATGTTTCCAAAATTACCTTGGGGTGCAGCCGCTCCATTTGTGTACGGCAAAGCATCACCTGACATGATCATATCTTTGGTATCCCGTTGGAACCAATCGAAGGTAATTCCCAAATCGCCTTTCAGGAATTGCAGGTCAACTCCCACATCCAGGTTTTCAATCCGTTGCCATCCGATGTCCTCATATACTGGCATATATGTTTGGTAAGTATAAACTTTTCCATCAGGCCCCAACCATGGAATTTGAGTAGAACCACCCATCCTACGTCTATACAGATTATTATTAACACTTTGGTCTCCTACACTACCCCAAGAAGCTCTTACCTTCATAAAATGAACAACCGGTTCTATCGATTTGAAAAAACGCTCGTTGGATAAGATCCAACCGGCAGAAAAAGAAGGGAATGTTTCCCACCACATATCGCTGGGGAATTTGGAAGTTCCGTCATAACGTAAATTGGCTTCCAGTAAATACCGGTCATGGAAGGCATAATTAATCCGGCCGAAATAGCCTAATTGTGAATCCCATCCTGCAACACCAGAAACAGTCGGAGTACCGTTTGCATAAGCAAATTGAGGATTCTCATAATTATATAATCCGGTTAAATTTCCGTAATGGCCTGCAAAATCACTTTTAGTGCTATTCATCCCAATCATGAATTTGAAGACATGAGGATCCCCTAATTTCAAGTTGTAAGTAGAATATACATTGAATGTATGACTATTTGTTCTTCGTGAATTTCGGTTTATATAAGCGGAACTGGTCGTCCCGTCGCCCGGCCATATAATTTGATTGAACCGGTAACCCGGCATTCCTCCTTCTGTTACAATCTGTCCTTCTTCATTGACATAAACCTGGTTCCCATTCTCATCCTTCCACAGGCTCGGACCGTACCATGTATCCCCTCCGGTAAAGAGCGGATAAGACCTGTCTGTAATATCTTCCTGTGTATAATAAGTATAGTCAAATTCAAGATTCCAGTTTTTGGTAAAATTAACGGTTGCTCCCAGATTAAGGTTTGTATACACATTGCGTACTCTTGAAGTCGTCGACTCCTGGAGTTCATAAGCAGGATTCCGCATCTGATTTCCGAATTGATCAACAGTTCCTATAGGCATCAAACTCCCCCAGCGATAAGCATATAACCAGGGATCCGAAGTGTAACCATTCACACTGGGGAATCGTTTGATACGGTCGGAAAACATACTCCCCGCTCTCAATGAGAGATATTTGTTTACATCCGTAGATAGTTTTATCGTAGCATTATATCGTCTGAAGTCATCTTCTTTGGCATTTTTGATCATGCCTGATTGATCCAAAATACCTAAACCTACATTGTAAGTAGTCTTGCTGTTCTTCCCGGTAATTGATAAATTATGGTTCATAGTCGGTGTCCAATTGTCAACCAATGCATCGACTGCATTATAGGTCCGCACTCCCAGTTTATTTCCGAATGCGTCCATATACCAATCCCTACCATATACAACCGGGTCGGTAGCCCCAACGGTACCACCATATTTTTGAACCCATTCCCTGGATTTCTGAATACTCTCTTCATTCATTCTCCACATATTTCCTACGGCGCCGACACCCGGATTCTCCGGATTACGGCTCCGGGCGGCATCCAATGTATACTGTAATCCGTCTATGGTCGCCATATTAAGTTCCTTGGCTCTGTCTTGCCAGGAAAAGATCCCGGAATAAGAAACTCTTACGGATTCATCTTTTGCCCCTTTTTTCATGGTTATCAAGATAACCCCGAATGCAGCTTTTGAACCATAGATAGAGGCTGAAGCAGCATCTTTCAATACGGATATGGATTCGATATCATCCGGGTTGATCATCTGGATACTGGGTATTTCTACGTTATCGACCAATATCAATGGAGTAGTTGCTCCATTGATAGAGGCAGCAGCTCCACGTATTTTCATAATCGGATCCGATCCGATTTCACCAGTTCCTATCACAACAGACAATCCGGGAACAGAACCTTGAAGCGCACGGCCTACATCGGCAACCGGGCGACTTGTCAATGTTTTCGCAACGTCTACAGTTGATACAGCTCCCGTCAGGTTTATTCTCCGCTGCGTACCATAAGCAACCACAACTGCTTCCTCCAGCATCACGGCATCTACCTCCATTTCAATCCGATATTGAGTGCTCTGTGCAATATTTACCTTTATTGTCTGAGGTTTATAGCCTAAATAGCTAATTAAAATATCTCCAGTACCTCCGGGAATTTCCAATGAAAAAGAACCATTAACATCTGAAGATGTTGCAATGCTTCTGTTATTTACCAATACAACACTTGCTCCAATAATCGGAGACTGATCTGATTTGTCGATAATCTCTCCTGTAATTCTTTGCGCCAAAGCAGAGCTCACAGAAAGACAGCATAAGATTAGCCAACATAAAATTTTGGGTGTTCTCATACATATTTACTGTATAAATGGATTTTTTGTTTTTTTGCTTGATCAAGTTAGGTTAAAAAAATGGTTAAAACCAATTTTCCGGGAGCATTGCTAGCTATTACTCAAAAGTTTAATCTAAGGGAGAACCTCGGCTGTTAAATTTTTAGTTAATACAACATGGTTATTTTACAAAATGTACTATAACATAAAAACATTACTTTCAGATTATAATTCCCTTATACCCAATACCTGCTTGTATGGATAATTCATTTTAAACATACAAACTTATAATACATCTTACATATTTCACAAATGTATTAAATTTAATTAAATTTCAAAAACATTCATAGATGTTTTACAACATAAAAAAAGGGTACTAAAGAAAAGCTCTTTTTCAGAGGCTCTCCTTTAATACCCAGCTATTATGATCTTTACTAACTTTCTAACCTGAATTATATACCCCTGATTTTAAATCCGATAAAAACAGTACGAGGTAAAGCCGGTCCGTAGATATACGAAGGATCCCTGTCTATCCCTCTATCGAAGTCACTTTGGTAGGAATTGAAGATGTTTTTCACTCCGGCAAACCATTGTAAATTGACATGTTCGCTGACAGGCATATCATAATATAATTTAATACCGGTGTCAAAAAACGATTGGGATTTACGTAATTCTCCATCCGGATTTTGAGTTCCGAAATAAGGAACCAGCATGGGACCTGTATAATTTCCGGAGAGAGCAGCGCCAAAATGTTTGATGAATTTCCAGTCCAGTGCAAAAAATCCATAATTATCCGGAGTCCGGAAAAATTTCTTCTCATTGAAATTTCCATCGGGATCTTTATACCGGCTCGATTGCACCGTAAACCCGGAATTGAAAGACAAATCTTCCGAAGGCGTCAGTTTAAGTTCGAGGTTAACACCTGATACTGTTGCCGCATTTGCATTTACCCGTGTATAAATTACAGTTCCATTTTCATCCGGTTTTCCTATTTGATTTCTGAAAGGATTATGCAAACGGGTGTAAAAACCTTCGATCAGGAGGTTCGTATTCACAGGTCCTATTTTTTTGTTGAAATCGAACGAGAGCATGTAACTGGAACTGTTTTCCTGTTTAAGTTCCGGAGCATTTTTATTAATGACCTGTCTTGCTCCTGAAGTTTCAATATGCAAGTCCTCATCAAAAATCTGAGGAGCACGATACCCTGTCGAATAGCTCAAACGCGCTTGTAGAAATGAGTTGATATCATACATAATACTAGCTCTCGGAACAAAGACCGTTCCTGATTTGTCGCTATCGTTCACTTTATCATCTACTGCGTAATGATCCACTCTGGCACCGGCCAGAAATCTGAATTTACCGGCTTTAATCTCATATTGTGCAAAAACGCCATTGGTAGTCAACGATTGATCCGAGACAAGGGTATTAGGAACATGAGGGACGGCTGTTATTTTGCCGTCGACAATCGTGGCCTTGTCATAATCCGGATATCCTAATTTTTTATCTATAAGGGATGATTTCGTACTTTCCAACCCTCCGATCAAAGAAGAATTCCCAAAATCTGCTTTGTATTGAGCTCCTACATTATAGGTTTTTTCTACCGTATTTCCATAATCACTCAACGAATAATTCGCTCCATAATAAGAGTCCCGGTTCAGGATATTTCCGGAAGCAAAGACAGAAAGCAAATCATTCTCCCGGAGATATTGTTCATAAGTCAATGCTCCGGTATTCATATTATGGCGTACAGCTTCAGCCACATCTCTTTCATGCAACGGATAATCCTGTTTATTACCTCCATCCCGTTTTTCAGATATATGGAAATAGTCCAAAGATAATTTTCCTCTGTAACCGATCCGTTGAAAGAGGCGTGTACCGACAACAACATTCTGTAACGGAGCTATTTCAGAAAATTCGTCTCCATTGGCATCAAACAGGCTTCGATCCCGCACGTTACCATAGATAGCCATTCCGGTTTTATAATCTTCCGTGACAAGGGATCCATTGAAAGTAGCCACATAATCCGGAACCGGACCATTTGAACCGTTAACTCCCGTTCCGATCAGATTCATATCAATCCCGCCCTCAAATGAATTCGTTTTAGGATCTTTCAATATCAGGTTTATCGTTCCGGCAATCGCATTAGATCCGTATAAAACAGAACCTCCGCCTCTGACAACCTCAATTTTCTCAAGCATATTGGCAGGAATCAGCTCCAAGCCATAAACTCCGGCTAGTCCACTGAATATAGGGCGACTATTGATCAATATCTGGGAATAAGGACCTTCCATTCCATTCATTCTTATCTGGGAAAAACCACAATTCTGGCAATCGTTTTCATACCGCAATCCGGTACAAAAATTCAATCCTTCGCCTAAAACAGCAGATTGAGTGACATCCAGTAGTTTAGGCGTAATCGTATTAACAATGACCGGTGTTTCCGTTCGTTTTTGGGAGCGGCGTCCGGCAGTTACGACAATTTCTTCGAGATTCAAAATATCTTCTTCTATCTCGAAATCGACAACAGCCGGGTTCTTGTCGGAGAGGACGACTTCTTTTTCAACGGGCTTAAACCCTAAAATAGACGCTACGACAATAAATTTACCTTCAGGCAGGTTTGTCAAAATATAATTTCCCGAAGCATCCGAAGTGCCTCCTATCGTTGTGTTTTTCAGGAATACATTAGCATACGGGAGTCTTTCTCCTGTTGCTTTATTCTTAATTTCTCCTCTGACGCTGACGTCTTTTTTATCTAAAGAAAATGCATGAAATGAAAAGATCAATACACTAAACAATAAAATACAATACTTTTTTATCATTCTCATTTTAATTTTAAAAAATTCAGATCTCTATGAAGAGATTCGATAAAACGAATGCAAAAGTATTGCTTCTTTATTTACACGACAATCACATGATTTCAGGATTTTTCATAGGAAATATCCCCTAAAATAAGTATGGATTTAATTGGTCGCTTTATCTACAAGGTAAATAATAGAACGATAAGATACTCCACTATTCATGGAGAGGCCGATCTCACAAGTGCGGCTGGTACTGTATCCTTGCTCCGCTTCTTTTACACTTTCAGCCAACTCCATTAATGCACTGCGATTCAGTTCCGGATAGAAAAACCCGCGGTCTCCCGCCCACGCGCAGCAATCAACTCCCTGAGGGACAATCACTTCTTCGGCGCAAAGAGAAGCTAATTCGATCAATGACTTGTCTAATCCCATTTTTGTGTTACTACAGGTACTGTGTACTGTCACCCGAATCGGGAGTTTATGAAATGTCAAGGTATTTTGAAGGTATTCCATGATAAAAGCAACAGGTTCATACAGCTTAAGTTTCGGATCAAGGGTTTCTTTCATCCGGTAGAGACACGGACTCATATCACATAACACAGGGATCCGGCCGTTATCACTGGCAGCTAAAAGAGCAGCTTCCAGCTCTTTGGCTTTTTTCAGGCCTTGTTCTTTGAAACCTTTACTATCGAAAGCCATCCCACAACATAACTTATCTATATTTTCCGGATAAATAATGCGATAACCGGCTTTTTCAAGTAAACCCTTCGTTTTCTGAATTAAAGCGACTTTCTCTTCATAATCGGGAGAAATTCCCATGGTACGATTGATGCATGAAGGAAAATAAACAACTTCCGACACATTCGTCTCCCTGGAAATTGTCGATTCATATTTTATCCGGGGACTTCCCGCAGGAGTATACCGTGTCCATAACGGAAATTTTCGCCCTGAGAGACGGAATAACAACCGGGTACACGCTTCCATGAATCCATATCCGAATATCCGGGCAAAGACATGAGGCACTTTTAACCAGAATCTTAACAGGGAAGTCAATCCATCCATGTGGTCAGCCAACCAGGAAGCCACATTATTTGCATTTTTTCCCTGATGATGCCAGCGTAAATCTTTAATTAATTTGCCTGTATTGATTCCGACCGGACACGAACGCTCACAAAGTCCATCCGTAGCACAAGTCTCATCTCCATTATAATTATATTGTAACTTTAATGTCCGATAGTAGTCATCTGTTGTTTTTTGCTCTTTCTGCAAAACAGATAGTTGACGGTAAACAACAATTCGCTGGCGTGGCGTTAATGTCAGGTTACGGGAAGGGCATTCCGACTCACAAAAACCACACTCGATACATTGATCGATCAGTTCATGGGCTTCCGGAAGAGGTTTCAGATTTTTAATAAAAATATCCGGATCATCATTCAATACGACCCCGGGATTCAAGATCTGGTCCGGATCCATTATTTGTTTAATGGATCGCATGATCCGATACACATCGCTCCCCCATTCTTTTTCTACAAAAGGAGCCATGTTCCGACCCGTACCATGTTCTGCTTTCAGGCTTCCATCAAAGCGATCGACAGTCAAAGTAACCAGATCCGTCATAAAACGCCGGTATTCCTGAATACCTTCGTCGTTATTAAAATGAGGCATAATCACAAAGTGGATGTTCCCGTCCAGCAGATGTCCCCATATAATAGCTTTATCGTATTGATATTGAGCAAATAAATCTTGCAAAGCGACGAGAGCGTCTCCCAACACGTCTGCGCGGAAAGCCAGATCTTCTATAATGCAAGCAGTCGCCTTAGGACGAGTAGCAGCTGCAGAGGTAAACAATCCCTTCCGTACTCTCCAGTATGTATTATAAGTTTGGATATCCGTAGTAAATTCGATTGGAAAAACAGTCGATATTCCCGATAACTTCCTGGTAATTTCTTCCATCTGGGCAGACAAAACCGCTTCATCATCCACTGAAGTATCGATCAGCAAAGCAACCGTATCGTTGTCCAGTGTTTTAAGTTCGGGAGGCATTCCAGGAAGATTTTCAACTGCCCGCAAAGCATTCCTGTCCATCAATTCGGCAGCGCTGACCCCGGGACATTCCCGCAAGGGGCCTATAGCCTCACAGGCTTGACGTATGTGAGGAAAAAACAATAATGCCGTGGCCTTCAAACGATAATCGGGGACGGTATTGAATGTCACTTCGGAAATAAAACCGAGAGTACCTTCCGCTCCGATCATCAGATGTTGAATCATATCGACCGGATCATCAAAGTCAATCAATGAATTGATCCCATAGCCACAAGTGTTTTTCAATTCAAATTTCCGTAGAATTTTATTTCGCATATCCGGATGATCACGAACCTCCCGGCTCAAATCGATCAGCTGTTGACACAATTGACTGTGTTCGTTTTTGAATTGCCCGCGACTCTGTTCATCTCCCGTATCGAGGATACTGCCATCAGCCAGCACGATACGCATACTCCGGATCGTATGATAGCTATTATGTAAAATTCCATAACTCGATCCGCTGGCATTGTTCGATACGATTCCCCCGATTTTGGCGGAGTCCATTGAAGCCGGGCTCGGACCTAATTTTCGTTTATAACGAGACAGCCGTTTGTTCGCATGTTCTCCGATTACGGAGGGGCCAAACGTCGCAATCAGGCCATCTTCCGCTATTTTTGAAGTCCGGAAGCCCAATCCCAATTCCACGAGTACCGAATCTGTAACGGTCTGTCCGCTAAGGCTGGTTCCTCCGGCTTTGAATATGACCGGTAAATGATATTTCTTACACAACCGGATGATCGTTACAATCTCCCTTTCTTTATTTGCCTGGACAACGACCTGAGGTATTAAACGATAAAAACCGGCATCTGTACCCTTAGCCAATAACATCAAAGGATCCGTAAAGAATTTTATTTCCGGATGAACTGCCGAAAGTTCCGCGATGAATGAAGAAATAGCTGGTTTCATTGTGATATATAGAATATACAGTCGATAAAAGTAAATTAAATCTTTAGTTTGATACCGATTTTACCCAATAAATAAGTAATGCCTATCGTAAGAAAAGCAAAAGCGATACACTTTAATAATCCAACAGGATAAATCAGCCAGGAAGCAGGCAATGAAAAATGCGTCATACTAAAAATAGTATATAGCCCATAAGGAACCAGATAGCATGTAAGCGTGGCCGTTCCGGCCGGAGCAATCCATTGAAACCATGATTTTTTTCCTTTCATATCTACCAGCCAATAGATAAAAATATAGGCCAGGACAGAGATTCCCGTACAAAAGAACAACCAGGGAGGAGTTTCTCCCAGTTTGGAAATGATCCAAAAATGACGGGCAACCCATCCGGCAAACAACAGCAGCATACCCAGGGAAATGATCCAGGGCAGCAACTTTCCAAAAGAAAAACGGTTAAACAGTAGCGACATCAGTAAACCACTCATACTAAAAGCGTGAAATGTGCCATTTCCCGGAAGGATTCCCCCAAAGATGCCTAACCATTGACTGGCGCCTGCTATGCACAACAAGACGAAGAAAAGCCATGCCAAAGCTTCGTATTTCAAGTTCCGGCGTACAAAAAGATAGATCAAGGCACATATCCAATACGTCCAACCGATCAATCCTAAGATACCCCACCATTTATGTTGCATGACTCCTCCTTTGGAATCACGATAAATAACTGCGAGAAATATAAGTAATGCGATTCCTGCTATTTGCAAGCTGAGATAAAGGTATTTTTTCCAATCCTGTTTTTTAGGATAGACATTCCATATCAAGAAAAATCCGGTTAACATCAGGAGTAAGAATACATTCCGGTTTATTCCGATTGTTGTTGTCAAACCGAATCCGGAGTTAACGGTAAAAACTCCCATAACCAGCAACGCAACCGAACGCCATAAGACATGTTTGGTTATTTCCCATTTAGACTCTCCTTTGTTTATCCGGTTTTCAATAGCAAAAGGAATAGACATTCCCAATATAAATAAAAAAGAAGGGAATACAATATCCGAGAACCCCAGAAAATCTTCTCCGGATTCAGCATGTTCTAATCCATGAGGAACTCCGGAAAGGCTCCACAAATCATTCACAAAAATCATAAGAAACATCGTCAGGGCACGAAATACATCGATAGAGGCAATCCGACGAGGTTTGAATGGATATTCATTTTTGCAACCCATAATACAAGTTTCAATTTTTAATTCTTAAAACTTTCAAAGGTATATCCGTTCTTTTTGAGATGAAGAATTATTTCATCCAATTTCAGATACAATTTATCCGTTCTGGCTGCAGCTGTTCCCGGGTGAATCAAGATAATCGCTCCACTTAATCCCTGCTTGGCATCAAAAGCGTAAAGTTGATCGATCAACTGTTGCGAGGATGAATAATTTTTCATGTCCGGCGTTTTATAATCTGCGGCAGCGGTAATGCCCGGAGTAAAATTAATTACCTGTTGTCCAATAGATTCAATCACTTCTACATTTCCATTATTATAATATTCGTACGGACAAAGATAATAGTTCACTTTCGAGATATCCACTCCCATTCGGGCTAGCTCTTTCATGTTTTGCTGCAAATCGGCTCTTAAGCTATCGGGAGAGACCAGCGATTGGGAGCGTTTCTCCCAGGAAGCATAGAGTAGATGTTTATCGGAATGAGCGCCCACATAATGGTCTTTTTTAATAATCTCTTTGATTATCTTTTCATGTTCTTTCATGCGCAGACAGTTTCCTGTCAGGAAAAAAGAAGCTTTTAATCCATTCTTGTCCAGTACTTTCAAAATATGATTCGCTCCTTCAAACGCCGAATCTGCAGAAAAAATCAGATGAACCACTTTACGATCCGGATGAAGCCGGACAATCGCACCTTGAGTATCTCTGATGACATTCGTTTGGGTTTGTCTTTTACCCATTTTTTCCATGGTGGAAAGATAGAAACTCAAGCTGGCCGTACCATCCATTGTCGGTTCATTGGAAGAATAATCGCCTTCATCGTCGTGGTAAACAGCAGCTCCGTGTTGGAACGGAGCATAAACATCTGTTTTCGTCAAATGAATTCCCCGGAGGCTGTCGTAGATACTTTTGTAAATAGGACCATCCACCAAACCTCCGTATGGGATATCATGCAAAAGTCTTACATAGGCCGAATGAGAATCAGCAGGGTAGTCTCCGCTTTTCGGATAACCGCAGATCATGGAAGTTCCCCAGGGATTACATCCAAACAGCCAATCGCGCAAAGCAGCTTCCATTTCCAGATAGGTCTCATCTTTTGAAGTCTGGTTATAAAGGCGAGCCTGAGTGATGGCTGCAGCAACCAGGTTATTGGAGCACCAGATGAAAGGAATACCATTCAAAAAAGGATCATTATTTTCTTTGGCCCTTTTAAGTAAGCACTCCAATCCCCGTTTCATAAATCCGGTATACTTATTACTGAGGGATTGATCTGTCGATTGGGACAAATAATAATGTCCGAGGTTGACAAATGGATAAAACTGATAATGTCTGGCTCTTCCGAGTTCCATCCATGGTGTGATTTCTTCCAATTGTCCCCAATAATCCGCACGAATTTTCCATTGATCATTTGGATGCAGGAAATACTGAATAGCAGCAGCTAACTCCAAATCATCCACATAGTTATCTTCCTCATAAAAATAAGGAGAAACCACACAAGCCGTTTGGGTATTTCCGGGGATAGCTTCTCCGAAATGAAATGCCGGCAGCGCTTTCTTTTGTAGGTCCAATGCAAAAGAAGCATCTATATCTTTAAACAATTCAGCTCCCAATGCAAACGAGGAAGCGAATTTTCCGGCAGTAGAAGCCACACCGGTTGTCCGGTTTTTATGTTTTCCCAGTCCTTGTCGTTGTCCGGTAACAAAATACACCGGCCGGCCGTTTCCGGAGCCCCAACCATAATCAACATGATCCCGGCTCGGCAAGCGCATGCCTGCATGATCCCGGTCGTCAGCAATCTGGTTAAACATGACGGCCGAGTCGGGATTCATCCGTATCATCCATTCCAGTCCCCAGCGGATTTCATCCAAAATATCCGGAATCCCATTTTTTCCTTTTTTTCCTGCCGCATCATACTCATCTTTAAATATCGTCTTATCAGGCGTTTGCTGCCAGGCAAACATCATTTGAAACGTAGCATTGGCTGAAGTCGTCAGGTATTGTAAATAATCCGATGCATCATGCCATCCTCCACGAACATCTATTTTTTCTCCCGTACGCGTCGGATGATCGACTATAAATCCGTCATGTTGATGGCAAAGCGTATCCAAATAAGGGTTATAGCCGCATCGCTGCTGACGCATATAATTCAGCAGAAAATCAGCCGATCCGTCATAGACGGTATGATCTATCCGAAAATAAGGAGACCGGCCGCCGTTACACTCTATATAATACCCTCCGGGCGCAGTCAGATCAGAAAAATTCAAACGCAAAGCATGTTTCAGTCCCCAACGATCAGCATTACCCGGAACACCTTTCCCTTTGAACACTACAGCGTCTGTTTTAGCTTCTTTTACCGAAAAATCGACCATCGGATTTTCCTGATTGGAAAGAAAAACAGCCACTTTTACACCATCAGGCAAATAGCCCAGCTGATTGATTCGTATCCAAGATGACTCCTGGGCACAAAGTGTCGTCAAACATCCCCAAACGACAATAAAAAAAATAAGGTATTTCGTTTTCATGACTAATCCATATAAATATTTTTATTTACCAAATCATCCAATAATCTGGCAATCTTATCCGTCACCACTTCGGCATAGCGCTTTCCTTTTTCAGCGGATGATCGTTCCGGATTTCCAATCCCGGTATCATTAGAGACTTTACTCCAGTTTCTGGGGAGCCATGCTATTTTTTCATTCAAAGATTCAGCCCGGAATGTTTTGCTTTCGCCACGGCCGGCAGTAGACAGATCGACCAATTCGGGGTAATAGTGCATCATCACAGAAGTTTCCATTTCCCCGGCATGGTCATCTTTATTTTCAAAATAATTCGCCTGTGGTTCAATCGTATACCAATCACAACAAGCAATCAGCATATCCGGATAATCAACAGCCAGATCGCGGATCATATTTTTAAAACTATTTCCTCCGTGTGCGTTCACAATAACCAACGTTCGTATTTTCTGATAACTCAGAGACGCAACAACATCCGTTAAAATAGCTTTTTGTGTTTCATACCGGCCATGTAAGCAAAACGGCAGTTCACGTTGTCCGGGATTCTGTGATCCCAGGAAAACAGGAGGCAGGACAATGCCCTGCACTCCATAATTTGATTTTGCTTTATCGACAGCATCGACGGCGATGCGATGAGCCAAATAACAATCCGTCAGATAAGGTAAGTGATAATTATGTGGCTCAGTAGCTCCCCACGGCAAAACAGCAAACGTATATTCTCTGTTACGAACACGTCCCCAAGTTTCGACATTCAGGTCAGAACCGTTTTTTTTAATTGTATTCATTGATCAAACTCCTGCAACACGTTTCTTATATTCTGCCAGGCAACGATCCAGGCGCTCATGAGCTGTCGTATCTCCAGGTACATTATGCGAAGGATGAATATGCAAGTGAACACCTCGATCTGCTAAAATTTCGGCAACAGTTGTAATCGTCATCCACACCAATGTAACAAAGGCAAGTGTAGAAACTGGTCCTACTTTGTCCTGATGATTTTTCAAAGGGACAGATGCATCCACCACAGGTACACAAGAATCGACTACGATATCAGCCAATTCAAACAATGTTTTACCACACGAGTGGCGTGTTTTTTTACCTTCCGCTTCTTTTGCCGAGCCATAAACGATGACTTTCATTCCCAACTCTTTGGCTCTCAGTGCGACATCAATATTCACATTATTAATCCCTGTATGTGAAAATATCCAGATACAATCTTCTTTTTCAAAATGATAGCTTTTCATGATTTCTTTACCATAGCCTTCTGCACGTTCGAGGAACAGAAATTGATGGATACCCATTTCTCCCACAATATGAGTAAAGAAAGTCAATGGTAATTCTACAATCGGGTGGAAGCCTACGAATCCTCCAATCCGCGGATACATTTCTTCTACCGGAATAGTTGCATGACCACATCCGAATGTATGTACCCAATGATTTTTTTCAATACTATCTGCCATAGCCAATGCAGCTTTTTTGATATTTTCAATCTGAGTTTCCTCAATCGTTTTCATAACGTTACGGGCGTTATTCAACCACTCTAATGCAAGCATAATTTTTTTTGTTTTAAAGTTATATATTCAATTTTTAATCCATTTTTTTAATCCTATAAGCAATATAGACGCCTGTATGGTCAAATTTGTGATAAGAAACAGAGGAAAAAATGAGATCCCCCATTTTTCTGATACAAATCCCATCATATAATTTAGAAGTGAGTTACCGCTTAATGCGATAAAGAGAGCAAAACCAATGGCTGTCCCGGCCATACCCTTGTAATTAGTCCCGATGTAACTGATAACAATAGGAAAAACACCAGCTAATCCACTGCCAATAAGAAACATACTCACCGCTACTCCCATAAAATCAGTCAAGAAATAAAGCAGCAAGCTCCCTATAAATGTAACAATCATTCCGGCAAAAAGGATTAAATGAGGTTTAATTACTTGAAGGAAATACCCCAGGATCAAACGCGTCAGGGTCATTCCCAACACAGAAAAAGTCAATAAGAATAAAATATCCCCTGCCGGTATCCTGGTCGTTGCTCCCAAATAAGTCGTTGTCCAGTTGTTAGTAAGCCCTTCCAATCCACTTTGAAAGAAAAGGATAAAGCTCAATATAAGTAACAAAGGCTTTCTTATTAATGACACTATTTCTTTCAAAGGTAAACCTTGCTCATGTTTCGGTTTCGGAAAACGAACGAAAATAAAATAAACGACACAAAAAATCATAAAGACTCCGGTACTTCTCAAAATCATTTCATACGAGTATATTTTTGATAATGTGCCTAAAAGTACAGGGATTCCCAATGCTCCCATACCATAGAATACTCCTAATAAACTCAATCTGGAACTTCGCTCTTTATCATCGAAAATATCAGATACCAGCGCATTGGTCTCTCCGTTCAATATTCCTCCACCCAGTCCGATCAAGAAAATACAAAAACGCAACTGTCCTAAATGATTAAAAAAAGAAAGTCCTTCCAATCCTAATATAGTAACAATTGTACTGATAACCATCAGATTTTTATAGCCAAATCGATCGACTACCGGCCCGAAAATCAAAGAACCGGCCAATACTCCAATAGGCAGAAATGTGACTAATGAAGATGCGCCGATAGCATCCAGGGAATACTTTTCTGTTAAAGCCGGGAGCACAGATCCCATAACAATGAATGCGATTCCGAAGAAAGCCATGCCTATACAGGCTGCAATATAAACAAGCGTTTTGTTATACATATGTTTTAAGTTAAAAGTTAAGAACTAAAAACTAAAAATTATGGTATCAGTCTGAAATGAAAATGATTTATTTCTTAGTTTTTATCTAATAAAGCCAAATATCCTGCACCACATAACCCGGCATCTCCGGTCAGAGCCGATTTTTCAAATTTAGCTTGCCGTATGCTGATCGGTTGCGCCCATCGGCATGCCTCCTCATAGATTTGGTCAAGGTGTTGAACCGCCGGGCCAAACACTCCTCCTCCCCAAATGATCTTTTCAGGGTTCAAAAGACTGACCAGGTTAGCGGCAGCCATACCCCACAATTGAATCGCATGATCGATCAGTTCAACAGCTAAACGATCGCGGTGAGCATAAGCAGAAAAAATATCATGTGCCGTGATCATATCCAGAGAAACGGTATTCAAAAAACTATCGGCATAATTTCCCGATTGTAATTTTTTCTTTGCCTGCATGGCCATTCCATTTCCGGACGCATGACTTTCAAAGCAACCATACTGTTCGTATTCTTTCAAATAAGGTGTCTGTAAAGCCAACCAGCCGGAAGCCCCGACAATATCGTTGTGTCCATGCAGCACCTGTCCGTCAATCAAAATGCCGACTCCAATACCGGTACCAACCGAAATAAATACAGCATTCTCGCAGCCACAAGCATTTCCTTTCCAGACTTCTCCCAATATATAACAAGTCCGATCACTTGCAATTTTAACCCGAATAAAAGGATGACTGATATGATCTTCTATCTCTTTTTGCAAAGGATAATCTTCCCATCCCCGGATATTAGGAGCCCATACTTTACCGGTTTTAGAATTGGCAATACCGGGAACACAAATGCCGATTGCTTGGATTTCATGGATTCCCGTCGTGTATCCGGAAATCAAAGAATCAATGATTCCGATAATCAAATCTCCGACTTGGATACCAGATCGGTTTTCCAGTAACCGCGTCATTTTTCCGGTTATTCGGCCGTTGGTCTCAAAAACCGCTCCGGAAACTTTAGTACCTCCAACATCAACAGCAATAACAGACATAATTTTAAAACTTATTGTATTATACCAAGATTAATAAATTGAATGCAATCTTTCCCCTGTGTTTTTTCAAAACCCAAAAAAGAGGAAGAAAACGCCATAAACAGATTATTATCAGCCGTTTCTATCAGATACGGATAAACTAATCCATGATAATTATAGGCTTCAATAACCGTTTTATATTCATTCGGATTGTTGCCTGTACCGTATTTGAATATAAGCTTATCTCTTGCAGGCTTCGGTTCGTCTGACACAATTCCCGATTTAGCTGAATAGACGATCAAAAGCTTATTCTTGTATGTTTTCATAAATGGTCTTGAATCGATACTATTGGTCAAGACAATTGGTTCGGTAAATGTTTTTCCGTGATCGGAAGTCTTAAAATAAGATATTCCATATGTCCCATTATAGTTTCTTGCAAGAAAATGAAATTCTCCTTCAAAATAACACATAAAACATTCAAATTCAGTCATATACGGAAGGCCAAAAACGGGTGCAACAGTTTTATCGTCAATGAATTTAATTATGACCGGACACGCTTTTAAGCTGGATACGACCGAATAGCGTTCGCCACTCACAGAGATGTATGGAGATACAACAGCTGCTCCATATTGAGACATTATCATATTGCTCATGGGAAGTCCCAAATAGGACAGCATTTGCTGGTAAGCGCCCGTACCCATATATTTTTGAGTACCAGACGGAATATTTACCGGCATTTGATTAATGAGAGAAAAGGATTCGGTACCATAATCAAAATCGATGTAATAATTCCACATCGATTTATCAAAAAATGTTATACGTACCGTCTTATTGTTCAACAAAAAAATATTCGGTTCAAACGGAGCGTTCATTTTGAAATTATTAGAGACATCTCCGGTTTTAACTACAGTGAACGTTTTGACTTTTTGAGGTTGGTATGGATCGAAAACAGCCAATGCTATTTCGTCCCGTTGTTCTCCATAACCGGTATTACTGGTAAGATAGACGGCAAAAGCAACTCCTAAATACGGATTGTATGCGATTTGCACCGCACTGGCACAGGTCTGCCTGGCCGCATCATTAATGATACATGCGTTCTTAAAATCGTATTCGGGGTCATCCACAGGAAGCGGCCGATTATCATTTATTTTTTCATCGCATGCAATCAATGTAAATATTGACGTTAAGAGTAACAATAGATTTTTCATATTTTTAAACAAAAAAACTCCATCTGCTTTTATTTTAAAATAAAAGAAGTGTACGCACGTTCATCCCAAAAGGCATAATCTTTATTTTCAAAACGAGTGGCTTTGAAAATCGAGTGAATAAATCCATTTTTTTCAACTAATACGGTATGATAAATTTCTGCACGAGGGTTCTTGATGAGTATCATTTCGATATTATCCGGGGAAACGCGAGTATAAACAATTCTGTCGTCAAACTCTTTGGTTTCCAATTGCAGGTCTTTGGCCAATAAACGGCTCCGGTACCAGGTTCCTCCGGTTGGAGACACCAAAGGTTTTCCGTTATAAACGACCACGCTGTCGTTGTAAGAAATAACCTCCAGATGATGTTCCGGTTCTAGCAACCACGCCTTTAACTTATCCGAATGTTTTCCGGTTTCATAACCATAAGTTGCATCTAAAAAACAAATCCGATCGATATCGTCCGGAATACGGTCGTATGCATTCATAAAACCGAACAAGAAACTCCCGCCTCCACTGTGGCAATTTAGAGTCATTTTCGGATGATAGGATTTGTATCTTGCTTTAATTCTTTCGACTATTTCACGTATTTGCACGCTATTGTCCGCATATTTGGATCGCCATGCCGGCCATGACTTCAATCCATTTTCAGCATAAACAACAACATAGTTCTGCGATGGATCCGCCCGACGTATAAACTCGGTCTGAGCTCCGATGTGTTGAATGTTATAATGCCAATCGTCTCCTTCGTTTATTTTTTTACCGAAAGTGAAAGCTGTACTATTTCCGTTAGGTAACGCGAATAAAATAAGTCGCATTGGTTTTCCCAGATCTAGATTGTTTGGTTCGTCGATGGTCAGAACAACGTCATTATTTACTTGAATCCTATAGAATGAATCGAATTTTTCCTGAAAAGAAAATTGAGATCTCACAGGAAAAATAATAAACAGATAGAAAAAAAGTAAGAATAACGCTTTCATACAATTTATTTTTAATTTCAAGGGAAAAGCCACACATGCCGGTAACAGCTAATTTCCAAGATCTTTCAATTGAGAAAAAGAGGTGTCAAAATTTCATTTTTCATGTCATTACGAGGTAGAACGACGAGACGTTCAAACCAATGATTTCTCCCTTATACCGGGATCGCAATGACAACAGAACAATTTTTTGACACCTCTCTTCTTAAATACAACAAGATAAACAATTACCAACCAGGAGATTGAGTTAATTTATAACCTTTTGCTGCATATTGGTCTATTTGTGCTTTTCCCATCGGAGACACATAGCTCTTATCAGTAAATGCGAGACGATTCGATGCATTCCTGATCATATACCAGCCAACCATATCTTTTCCATTATCTCCTTTGTACGTAATTACCTGTCCATCTGCCTTTTGAACTTTCAATTTATCCTTGTTACCAGCAACCAATGCAGAAGGTAATTCTTGTTCAAAATTGATCCACAAGCCTTTATAACCATCCGGATATTTATCAAAATCCATGTAGTTGAGTTTTTTCCAACGTTTAATATCCAGTAAACGAGAATGCTCATAGACAAACTCCATCCGGCGTTCCCGACGGATTTCCCAAATTAAAGCCGGGACATCGCTATCTCTACTCGGATCATTAGGAAGGCTACTTAGTTGCATTGCAGCAGTCTTTTTCACACCTTTTGAAATAGCAGTCGCATCCAACGGACGGTTACGGATAGCATTAATGGATTTATCTATATCTGCTTGTGTAACAGTAGATCCGCCCAATTCAGCCAGTTCTGCTTTAGCTTCAATCCAGTTCAACAACACTTCTCCCAAACGCAAGATAGGATAATCGTTGGTATTGGTATTGCTACCATACATCGCCGGAGCAATACCTGTTGTAGCACAAGTAGTTGCACCTTCCCTGCTGATGAATTTAACACAATAAAGCAATGAAACCGAACTAACATCCGGTATTTGCCAGAAAGAGGCCTCAAAACGAGGGTCGCGGGTCAATTGCAGATTAGCCAAATTAAAGGAGTCTGCATTGGCTACCGTTGAATTTTGCCATACTTTACCGTCATTACAGATAAACGATTTAGCCAACAATAAGTTAGGAGCAGGAGTTTGACTTTCCAGCGTATTGGAATAAGATGCGATAGAATGTGTTACTTTTTGTCCTGCATCATAATGTCTGTAGAAGATACATTCCTTATTTGAAGCCAGATCTTCCGAACCAAAAAGACTGCGGAAATCACTTGTCATGGAATATTTTCCTGAATTCATAATAAATTCAGCTGCATCACGGGCAAATTCCAAATACTTCTTAGAACGGGCTTTATCATTCAAATGATATTTTTGCCAGGTTCCTTCAAAAAGCATCCAACGAGTAATGAATCCGGCCACAACATATTTATTGACGAATTGGGCTCCATCATTTAAGCGAACATTCTCCAAGGCAAATTTAAAATCATCATAAACACCATCCATGACCACTCCGCGAGGATCACGGTCTTTATACATGGTCGCTTCATCACTCAAAGCGATCGACTTATTAAAATAAGGAACATCTCCAAACGTACCTACCTGGCGGCTATACTCCAATGCTCTAAAGAATCGGGCAACTCCCAACCAGTGATTATAAGCCTCAGGAGTCAGGACATTCGACATCCTATCCTGGATCCGGTCTACAACCAGGTTCGCTTTTCTAACCCATGTGAAGTACCAGTTCGGACCTTGATACGACAATATCCAGGCAGAACCACCTCTGTCATTCGGTACGATTGTTTCAAAATTCGGCTGGACATTTTCCGTTGAAAAGTCATCACTGAAATAATACCCGCGTAAAGGAGCATAGTCCAAAGTATAACCCGTGTTATAACCTACAAAATAACTTGTATAAAAGCCATTGACATACAATCTCAGGTTATTTTCATTGATCCAGAAAGTCTCATCGTTTGCTTTGTTTAACTGAGGACGATCCAGCATATCATCGTTACAACTCGTAAAACCAAGTAATGCGATGAAAAATAATAAAAATATATTCTTTTTCATTGTTTTAATTTTTAGAAGGTTAATTGTAATCCAAAAGATGCCGTTTTGAAAGCAGGCGCTCCTGTTGCCGTCCGACTTGAGTTATAAGAATCAGAAAAAGCTCCTGCTCCATTGATAACTTCCGGATCAATCGGCAATCCTCTTAGTTTATCCCAAGTATAGAAATTTTCAAGTGACACATAAACCCGAGCCTTGGTCAGATATAGTTTTTTCAATAAATGATTAGGAACGGTATATCCTACTGTAACATTTTTCAAACGGGTGTAAGCCATATTCAACATGTAACGAGATTGAATTTGCATGTTAGCTCCCACATTCGATGCTCCCATGTTCCATGGACGTGGATAGAAAGCATCTGTCCGAGTTTCTTTCCAGAAATCTCCGGCAAAAGTCTGAGGCATCGCTCCGTCAGCAGAGTTATACCCGGCTATTCCCAACATACCATTACCCCAAATTGCACGTTTAGCAACTCCTTGAATAAAAACAGAGCAGTCGAATCCATGCCAATCAGCTCCTAAACGGAAACCATATTCATAGCGAGGAGTCGTGTTACCTACCACTTCAAGGTCTCCATGATCTTCCACCGTTCCTGCACCATTATGAATCTCTCCGTCGCCATTCAAATCTGTAAATTTGACATCTCCGGGTCCTACCCTGAAACTACCACTTTGCATGAATGCTTGATAAACAGGCTTTTGACCGTTTACAGATTTTAATTTCCAAACTTTTTGGCCGGCATATCTCTTGCTATCGTCTGCAGTTAGAGTATACTCGATCAACTTCCCATTGGCATCGTGTTCAAAATCGCTGTCCTGATAAAGACGATCCGTGCGGTAACCCCAAACATCTCCATAATGTTTACCTCCGTACCAGTTCGCTGTTACCAGTTGTTTGTTATAAATTTCGTTATCGGCATATTTACTAACATAAGTATCCGCATCACTTAAAGTAGCCATGAAATTAAGTTTCAAACCATTATCGAATTGATGATTGAAATCCAATGCAATTTCCCAACCGTCTGTTTTCAAATTTCCATAATTTCCGACAGGAGCTCCAACTCCAAAAGTTGTAGGAAGAGTTTGTCCCGGAACCAACATATTCCGGGTATAACGCCTGTACCAGTCGAAAGTAACCCCAAGCTGATTATTAAGCATTCGCAGGTCAACCCCAAGGTCAATGGTTTCAATGTCTTGCCAACGGATATTCGATTGAACAGCATCGGGTTCCCCCACTGTTCCTATAGCCGTAAAGTTATAAGACCCTGCCAACCAGTTTGTTAGTACATTCGACATTGTCGGAACATATAAACTGTTTGACACCGTTTGGTCTCCGATACTACCCCATGATCCTCTGAGTTTCAAAGAACTGAGTGCCGGACGGGTCCATTCCATAAACGATTCTTCATTGACCCGCCATCCTGCAGAGAAAGATGGGAACCATCTCCACCACAAATCACCAGGGAACTTAGAAGATCCGTCGTAACGCAAATTACCTTCCAATAAATATTTATCTTTGAAAGCATAGTTAATCCGCCCGAAATAACCCAACTGAGCTTCCCAGTCAGTACCACCTCCGGCTGTTTTCGTACCATCCGTCAAGTCAAACTGAGGATTTTCATAATCCAACAATTGTGTAATTTGCGACCAGTTATATTGATTGATATAAGCAACGCGGTTGATCCCTAACATTCCTTTGAATGCATGATCTTTACCTATGTTTAGATTATAAGTGGTATAAGCGTTAATTGTAGACCTTTGATCATCAGCCGCACGCCGATACATCTGGTCGGGGCTCGCACCCTTTGAGGTATATCTTGATTTATTCAACTCAAATGCAGGCATTGCTCCCGGAGCCGTTGAAGGGACTACTTGTCCTTCTTTATTCACGTAAATCCGGTTACCGCCTTCATCTAATTTAGGGATTGCTGCGACCCATGTATCTTTTGCTTCAAAGCTTGTACCCGGGCGATTCCAGTTGTAAGAATTTCCTGCAAATGTATAATCAGCATCCACTGTCCAATTTTTCGTTAAATGCAAGGTTGCACCTACATTGATGTTTGTATAGGCATTTTCCGTATTCGCCGTATTCGCCTGTTGCGCTTCCGAAACCGGACTTCTCAAAAGTTCTCCGTCTTCTGTCGTCATTGGATACAGAGGACCCCAGCGGTACAAATAATACCAGGCATCGGCATTTCCCTGGTTAGTAACCAATGCATATCGTTTATTTCTGTTAGAATAAAGCATTCCGACTCTCGCCGTTAACCATTTTGTAATTTCACTTGAAACTCTTACGGAAGCATTATAACGAGTAAAATCATCTTCTTTGGCAGGTTTCATCATCCCGGTTTGATGTAAATAACCCAAACTGGCGCTATAAGCAGTCTTTCCGCTCTTTCCTCCAATCGTGATGTTATGTGTCTGAGACGGAGTCCATTCCTTGATCATATAGTCGTAAGGATCATACGTCCGGATACCGATTTTACGATTACTGGCATCTACATACCAGTCACGTCCGTACAACATCGGATCATTCGGCTTAACAATACCTCCATAATCTTTTTGCCACTTGACAGATTGCTCGTAGCTCTCACGGGTCACATACCAAAAAGCTCCGGCAATGCTAGCACCGGCTCTTTCAAAAGCTTCAACAGTATACTCCAAAGCATCGACACCTCCCATTCGAATCGGTTCAGCAACATTTTGCCATGCAAAATTATTGGAATACGACAAAGACACTTTATCTTGTTTCGCTCCTTTTTTTGTAGTGATAAGGACGACCCCAAAAGCAGCCTTCGCCCCATAGATGGAAGCAGAAGCCGCATCTTTCAAAACAGATATAGACTCGATATCATCCGGGTTAACCAACTGGATACTTGGAATTTCCACGTTATCCATTAAGATAAGAGGATTACTACTTCCCTGAATAGAGCCTAATTGTCCACGGATTTTCATCACAGGATCCGAGCCGACCTCTCCCGTAGGGATAACAACCGTTAACCCCGGGACATTTCCCTGAAGTCCCCGGCCAACATCAGCAATCGGACGACTTTCAAGTGTTTTATTCACATCAACAGAAGACACCGCTCCTGTCAGGTTCAATTTCTTTTGACTACCATAACCGACAACAACAGTTTCCTGCAACAACACAGCGTCAATTTCCATTTCCACATGATAATGATTTTTTTGTGCGGCATTCACTTTTATTGTTTGAGATTTATAGCCTATGAAGCTAATTACAATCTCTCCGGAGCCTCCTGGAATATCCAAGGAAAAAGCGCCATTAGCATCTGTTGCTGTTCCAATACTTTTATTATTTGCCAACACTACTCTTGCTCCAAGAACAGGAGTCTGATCTGTTTTATCAACTACCTCACCTGTTATTCTTTGAGCCAAGGCAGAACTCACAGAAGCACAGCATAAGATTAGCCAACATAAAAATTTTCTGGTTTTCATACATATTTATTTTTATTAATAGATTTCTTCAATTTTTCAATCTTTTAATCTAGTAGATCAAAACGGTTAACCGTTTTTTCAATTCTAATATTAGAAATTACTCATCAAGTATCCATAGGCAAATAAGTTTTATAGTTAGTCAATATATCATTACAAAATATTTTATTCATCATATAATAAATACGGAGCTCTTTGCTTCTTGAATTTTTCAACATCCTCTTTCCACATCGCTTTAATCTCATCGGCAGATTTTCCGGCCTCGATCATTTTCCGGACATAATCTACCCCTATCAGTTTTTCAAAGAAAGAGCGAAAAAAATAATCATCCATATTCAGATTTTTGTACGCATCAATAAGATAACTCAGATCGACTCCTTTTTTCCAAATTTCCTCATCCGGCACATTCCTCAGGTCAACGCCATAACACAGGCGATTCAGTTGCGGCGGATTTTTAGCTCCGGGAATACTTTCAGGAGTAAATGTAAAGGTGTATCCTTTCATATTCGGATGTCCGTAGACCTGGAACGGAAAACTTGTCCCCCGACCCAGACTGACCGGAGTCGCTTCAAAATAGCAAGTAGAAGGATACAAATAGACAGCCTTCATATTCGGCAAGTTAGGAGACGGCGGGATTGGCAACCGATACATTGTCTGATGGGTGTAATTCTTACATTTAATAACGGTTACATCACAAATACGCTTCTCCGGCAACCATTTTTCTCCGTTGACCATTTTTGCCAATTCTCCTAAAGTCATCCCATGTACAACCGGAACAGGCAGGTATCCGACTCCCGATTTATGTTTCATATCCAGTATCGGACCATCAACATAATGTCCATTCGGATTCGGACGATCCAATACAATCATTTTTTTGTTACTTTCCGCACAAGCATCCATCAAGCGAACCATCGTCGCATAATAAGTATAAAAGCGAAGTCCGACATCCTGAATATCTATAATCAGGATATCAAAACTAGCCATTGTTTCCTTACTTGGTTTCCCGGATTTCCCATCATATAAAGACCGGATCGGAATTCCTGTTTTTTTATCGACCGCATCGGAAACATGTTCTCCGGCATCTGCATCGCCTCTGAATCCATGTTCAGGTGCGAGAATGGCGACAATATTAAATTTCAGTCGATGCAACAGATCCACCAGATGTTCATGGCCTACCATTCCGGTATGGTTAGACATGACAGCGATACGTTTATCCTTGATCAAAGGGAAATATTCTGTTGTGGATTCAGCTCCGACGATTACTTTTGACTCTTGAGCAAAACCGGAATGACACAATCCTCCAAACAGAATAAGTAAACAGATTTTATTAAAAAGTTTTATCATATCCTGACACATATTATTTTTCCTTCTATTAAAGTCAGCCATATTTCATTTTTTCCATTCAAAGTTATTTTATTGATCGAAGAGTTTCCACATTTATGTTTCCACTTTATCTGCCTGGTTTTAGCATCGATCGCAACCAACAAACCATTTTTCCCTCCGGCATAAACCACTCCATTATATTCAAGGACAGGGCACGGGTTGTGTTCATATCCAAATCCGGCATCGAGCACCCATTCTTCTTGATATGTACTCCCATTTGCAGATACGCACAGAATACTGTCATTCATCAGTTTAGAATATATAAATTGCTTATCCGAAGACATTCCCATAGACTCCCTGACCTGGTGTTTATTCGTTCTCCAAACCGTCTGTCCATCCGAAAGATTGATGGCAGTCATGTAACGGTCGGGGGCTACGATAAAAACTTTACCATCATTCACAACGGGGACTACATTCGCCGGAGAATACAAGACTCCCGAACGACCGTTGTTCCATTTCCAGATCAATTTCCCGGATATTTTATCCAGGCAATACAGATGGCGATCCCAAGCCCCGAAAATAACTTCACTTGCAGTGACAAGAGGTTTCCCTTGTAATTGTCCTTCCACATCGGTGTTTTTCCATACCATTTCGCCCGTTGTTGCTTTCATTTTATAAAAGTCATTTCCGGCGCTCACATAGACAAAGTTTCCATCAACGACACTCTCTCCTATAATCGGCTTACCCAAAACAAGTTTATTTATCTGCTTTCCGGATCGTATGTCCAGGACATACCATTCGCCGGTTATCGTACCCACATAAACAAACTGTTTATACAGAGAAGGAGTTGCATAAATCGATCCGGTGTACTGATTGCGCCACAATACTTTTTTCTTTGCAAGATCCCAGGCAATCATTTCTCCTTTGGAGTTACCATATATCAGAGTGCGATCAGCCAGGACAGCTCCTGTAAATATAGAAGCGCTGTCTTGGATTACCGTTTGCACAGAGACTTCAGGATATTGCTCATTCACAGAAAAATCAGGGCGGGGAGATACCGGCAATCCTTTGACAACATCATTATTTTTCAAACTGAATGAAGTGAAATATCCCTTGGGAGTAACTCCCAATTCTTTTTCCGTAACAAATGCACTGTCATTCCGGAGAGTAATCAGATTATATCCCATGATTTCCGATCCCGATTTGACCGTCGCCCGTCCTTCTATTCCAACCAGGCCATCAAAATTTTGAACAGAAAGACGATGTTCATGCCCGCATAAAACCATGCCGGCATGATATTCCTTTAGTACATCCGTAATTTCATACCAATTATCCAACCCCTCTTTCATCGGATAATGAGCTGCCACGATCAAAGTCTTATCTTTTATATTCCGGGTTTTCAGCAATTGCTTCAACCAATGAATATCTTCTTCTTTAGCATGTCCGTCGCCCATCTTCATATAAGGCCCGGTTGCAAAACCGACAAACAGGTAGTTTCCCACTTCAAAAACGAACCGATCGCCTCCAAACAAACGAATAAAAGTCATTCCTGCGCTTTCAGACCAGTTGGTTTCATGATTTCCGGAAATAACATAATAAGGTATCGTTAGCTTTTCCAATGCATTTTTTACCGTGTTCAATTCTGCATCCGATCCGTTATTTGTCAGATCGCCAGTAAGCACTAAAAAATCAAGATTGTTCGTGTTTATTTCGGCAATAATATCTGATAACGCTTTTTCAGAAAGGGCTCCGGGAGCAACATGAATATCCGTAAGGAAAGCAAATTTAACATCTCTTTGTTCTTGAGCGACCAGAATTATTCCTCCAAAAATAATCAGAGACAGCAGAAACAGTATCTTTTTTATTATTATCATACAAGAGATATTACTAGATCAGCATATAGTTTCAATCGAAATTTCTATCATATGTAAGATGTATTACATATTTCACAAAAGTATTAAGTTTTATTAAATATTCAAAGGATATTTTATATGTTATACAACATATGAAAAAATACTATCAGAGACTCAACAATATAATTATCAATAACTTAAATACGTTTAATAATGAGCAATTCATTTAAAAAATAAACCTTATGGCATTATTTTTTCTTCAATAAAAACAGTCCTACAAATGTAAAAAAGGCATTCATAATTAATAATTCATAACTGAAAGAATACCCATTGAACCACTTTTCCGAATTCAGATGCAGAATAAGGCAAAGAATTGGAGAAAGGATAGCTACGAGAGGTACAAACTTATCTTTGACCTGTTTTTTAGTAAAAATTCCGAAAGCAAACATCCCCAGGATAGGCCCGTATGTGTAGCTGGCCAGAATATATACAGCATCTATCACACTCGTATTATTCAGGATATTAAAAATGTAAATGGTCAATCCCATCACAAAGGCCATCCCCAGATGGACCCGTTTCCGGATACTTGCAGTTTCTTTTTCTGTTTTGCCTTTCGTTCCGCCTAAAATATCGATAGTAAACGAGGTTGTAAGAGCCGTTAAAGCAGATCCTGCTGCGGAATAAGCGGCTGCCACTAATCCTATAATAAACAAAACCCCGACTATGACCGGAAAATAGCCCTGAGTTGCTACCATCGGAAATAATTCATCCGTTTTTGCAGGGACAGATATTCCGTTTTTTTCTGTAAACAGATACAGTAGAACTCCTAATATCAAAAACATAGCAATCACAAAGAACTGGGAAATACCACTGGTAATGATATTTTTCTGAGAATCTTTGAAATTCTTACAGCTCAGGTTCCTTTGCATCAGATCCTGATCGAGTCCGGTAATGGCGATTACCGTAAAAACTCCGGCAAAGAACTGTTTGAAGAAATAACGTTTATCATTCACATCATCAAAGAAGAACATCTTGGAATAGTCGTTTTCATAAATCGAGTTGACCATTCCGCCAAAACTCAGACCCAAATCGGAAACAATATAATAAATACACAAGATAACCGAAATAATCAGACAAAACGTTTTGAATGAATCTGTCCAAATCAATGATTTCACGCCTCCTTTGAATGTGTACAACCAAACCAAAGCCACAGTAAAAATGACATTTAAAACGAACGAGAGGTGCAACGGATCAAATACCAACAGTTGTAAGACGACACAAACCAGAAATAATCGGACGGAAGCGCCTAGCATTTTTGAAACAAAAAAGAACCAGGCTCCTGTTTTATAAGAAGAGATTCCGAACCGATTTTCAAGGTATTCATAAATAGAGACAAGGTTCATCCGGTAAAACAACGGGATAAGAACATATGCAATAATAAACTGCCCTGCGACAAATCCCAATACCATCTGCAAATAAGAAAAATTGGTCGTGCCGACCCAACCGGGGACAGAGATAAAAGTAACCCCGGAAATACTGGAGCCAATCATTGCAAAAGCGACAACATACCATGGAGATTTTCTGTTTCCAATAAAAAACCCCTGATTATCCGCTTTCCTTCCGGTAATATAGGAAATGAGAAATAATACGGAAAAATAAACACCGATCGTCAATAAAACAAGGACTGCACTCATATTCAATTATTTCAAAATGGATCCTGCTATGATATTCGCCACAAGAATACGCAACCGGATAATCGCCCCGGCATCATCAGGATGCACCCTGTTAGTCAACAAGATAACAGCAGTATTACTCTTCGGGTCAACAACAAATGAAGTTCCCGTATAACCCGAATGCCCGTAAGCCGAAAGACTGAATAGGTCGCCTTTAATCGAGGAATAAGAAGAAGAGATGTCCCACCCGGGAGAACGTCCGAATTTTTCCAATTCCGCAGGGATCGCAGTCATCATCTTCACTGTCAGTGGTCCCAGAATTCGTTTATGATTATAAACTCCACCGTTCAACAACGCGGCAGCCAGGATCGCCAGATCGTCTGCAGTAGAAAACACGCCGGCATTTCCGGATATCCCGCCGTTCATTATCCTGGCCAAAGGATCGTGCACTACACCCAGCAACACGCTTCCGTCTTTCTGCTTTTCGGTAGCGGCGCATCTGGAGAGAAACGACTGAGCAGGGTTATAATCCGTATCTTTCATTCCCAACACATCGAAAATATGTTTCTTGGCAAAATCGCGCAGATTTTGTCCCGACACCTTTTCTATAATCCTTTGTAATGTAATATAATTCAGGCAACTGTATTGAAATCCTTTTCCCGGAACAAAATCACGCCGGCAGGTACTGATGTAATCGATCAGTCCGTCGGGACTAGGGTATCCGTATTTTTCTTTCAACGAATCGACAGGAGCATAAGAGGGCAATCCCGAAGTATGTGTCAGCAGATCGACAACCCGTATAGATCCCTGAAATTCAGGAATATAAATATTCACCCGATCCCTCAGGCTAAGTTTGCCCTGTTCGACTAAGATCAGAGTACTTATAGCTGTCGAAACCGGCTTACTAACCGAAGCCAGGTCAAAGATCGTATTTTCCTCCATCGGCAATACTTCCGGATAAACCTGCCGGTTTCCATAAGCTTTCAAATAAGCCATTTTCCCATTACGAACGACTGCGAGTACAGCTCCCGGAATTTCTTTCTTATCGATAGCTTCCCGGATAACCTGATCGGCATAAGTTAGTTTTTGAGGATCCAACCCGACTTTTTGAGGATCGACTCTCCGAAGCGGTTGGGCAACCAATTGGATTGTCACGATGATCGTCAGTGTGGTTAAAATAGTTTTTTTCATTTCTAATCGCTTCATTCCGTGTATTTCATAACATGAATATTTATTTTTACCTTCATCTGCAAGATGTAATACATCTTACAAATGCAACAAAAGTATTCAATTTCACTAAAATTCCTATCTTTATTTTTATGTTTTGCAACATATTTCATAAATATTTTTCCATCTTAATAAATTAATTTATAACTTCGTACCGTCAATTGATATGAATATTCCGAATAAAAAAATTTATTTAATTGTTAATCTATATTATATGAAGAAATTTATATTTCTGTTATTCTGTATAACTTATCATACAACCATTATGATAGCACAAAATTCCACGTTTACTCTGTCTGAAAATGACACCATCGGAGTGATCAATATTTCTGTCGCCAACATTCGTCTTTCTTCCGCTTATTCAGCAGAAATGACGACTCAGGCTACCTTGGGAACCCCGGTCAGAATTCTTGAAAAGAAGAAGGGCTGGATAAAAGTGCAAACCCCTGACGGATACACAGGTTGGACTAATTCTTCCACAAAAGTCATGAATAAAGAAGAATTATCCGCATGGTTTTCCAAGCCTAAAATTATCTATACGAAACTCTTCGGATTTTCTTATTCGGAAGCCAGCGAAAAAAGTCAATCTGTCTCTGACCTGGTTGGCGGAGCTATTTTAGAGCAAACAGGAAGTAAAAAAAGTTTTTATCAGGTCACTTACCCCGACGGAAGAGTCGCGTATGTATCCAAAAAAGAATGTATGCCTCTCAATAACTGGAAAGAAACCCGTTCGTTGACAGGAGAAAATATCACGAAAACAGCGTTTTCTCTCCTGGGAATTCCTTACCTTTGGGGTGGAACTTCAATCAAAGGAATGGATTGTAGCGGGTTTACCAAAACAGTGTACTACTTGAATGGAGTTATACTCAGAAGAGACGCTTCACAACAAGTCCACGGCGGTCTGCTGATCGATACGAGTAACGGATTCGATCATGTACTCCCGGGAGATCTGTTGTTTTTCGGGGAAAAAGCATCGGGAGATAAGCCTGAAAGAATTATTCACGTGGGGATCTCCTTGGGGAAAACCGAGTTCATTCATGCTTCGGGAATGATTCGTTTGGGAAGTTTCGACAAAGGAAGTCCGCTTTATGACGAATACAACCTGAAACGATTCATCCGCGCCAAACGGATGATCGGACATATCGACGGAATAAACAGTTGGAATGTAGCTGATTTGGATATTTATAAATAAAAAGAAAACGCAATGAAGCAAGACAGACGTAAGTTCCTAATCCATTCGGCAATGGCGATGGGCGCCCTTAGTTTGCCGAATATCCCCTTATTAGCAGGAAACAGTAATAAACAAAAAAATGAAAGTGCATCTATGAAACTTACCTGGAAACCCTACGATCTACAACTCAGACATGTATTTACCATTGCAAACTCATCCCGTACCACAACGCCTGTGGTATTGACTCAAATAGAATACAACGGTGTTACCGGATACGGAGAAGCGTCACTTCCGCCTTATCTCGGTGAAACCCAGGCATCTGTCATCGAATTTCTTAAAAAAGTAGACTTGTCGGGATTCAAAGATCCGTTCAACCTGGAAGAAATTCTCAGTTATGTGGACAGCATCACAGAAAATAATACGGCGGCTAAAGCGGCTGTTGATATTGCATTGCACGATCTGGTCGGGAAAATGATGAATACCCCCTGGCATAAGATATGGGGACTGAATAAGGAAAAAACACCTTACACCACATTTACCATCGGGATCGATACCGATGAAGTAGTTAAACAAAAAACCAGGGAAGTCGCATCCGATTTTAATATCTTGAAAGTAAAACTGGGACGCGATACGGATAAACAGATGATAGAGGCTATCCGGTCGGTTACCGATCTGCCGATCGCCATCGATGCCAATCAAGGTTGGAAAGACAAACATTATGCGCTCGATATGATTCATTGGTTGAAAGAAAAAGGAATCGTTATGATCGAACAACCAATGCCTAAATACGATCTGGATGGAAATGCATGGGTAACAGAACGAAGTCCGCTACCTACTTTCGCCGACGAATCCATACAACGGTTGCGGGATATACAACGGATAAAAGGCGCTTTCTCCGGAATCAATATCAAGTTGATGAAGTGTACGGGAATGCGTGAAGCATGGAAAATGATCAATCTAGCCCGCTCATTCAACATGAGAGTCATGATCGGATGCATGACAGAGACTTCCTGCGCAATCTCCGCAGCAGCACAATTATCTCCGGCAGTCGATTTTGCCGACCTCGACGGGGCTTTATTGATTAGCAACGATTGTTTCAAAGGGACAACCATCGTTCAAGGAAAGGTCACATTGAATGACTTACCGGGAATCGGGGTTACACCGAGATAACAACTGAAAAATAAAAGCAAACATCAAACGAAAAAAGATATCTGATCATGAAACCAACGGAAAGATTATTATCATTAGACATATTAAGAGGGATCACAATAGCCGGAATGATTTTGGTAAATAATCCCGGCACATGGCAATATGTCTATGCTCCGCTTCGGCATGCCGAATGGAACGGGCTTACACCGACAGACCTGGTTTTTCCTTTTTTTATGTTTATCATGGGGGTATCCATGTTTCTTTCTCTTAAAAAATATAACTGGGAACTAACCGGTGAATGTGTCCGAAAAATCATAAAAAGAAGCATCCTGATCTTTTTGGTCGGATATGGCCTGAACTGGTTTGGTTATGGTCTGGGACGTTTTGTTTCGGCCTCAGATCTCGGTTTCTCCGAAAGACTTATGGGAAGTTTTCTCAATTTTCCTGATATCCGGGTACTGGGTGTCATGCAGCGATTGGCCATTGCCTACCTCTTCGGTTCCTTGCTGGGATGCCTGATCAGGAAGCCTAAAAACATTCCGGTTGTCGCAGGAGGGATTCTCTTATTCTATTGGATTTTATTAGCTTTAAACAATGGATTTTCTTTTTCCGAAGAAAACATCATTGCTATCGTCGACCGGAATATCATCGGCGAAGCTCGTATGTATCACGACACAACTCCGGAAGGCGTGCGCATCGCCTTAGATCCGGAAGGACTCTTATCTGCTATAGGGAGTATCGGACATGTGCTCCTGGGCTTTTTCTGCGGCTATCTGATCCTGAACAGTAAAAAAGATAACCGGAAAGCCATCGAAAGCATATTCTTGTTCGGGACAATCATTCTGTTTGCCGGCCTGCTCCTGCACTACGGATGCCCTATCAACAAAAAAATATGGAGTTCCACATTTGCATTAAGCACCTGCGGTTTTGCTTCTTTGTTACTGGCACTACTCATTTGGATCGTCGACATCAAAGGATACCGGAAATGGAGTCTATTTTTCGAATCATTCGGAATCAACCCGCTCTTTCTCTTCGTTGCCGGATCCGTGTTTTCCACCATTTTCAGGGTAAGCGGAATCAAATCATTTGTCTTCGATAAACTCCTCCACCCTTATCTGGGAGATTATTTCTCATCACTGGTATATGCCCTTTTGTATGTCTCTTTTATATGGGCGTTGGGATATCAACTTTATAAAAAACAAATATACATTAAATTATAAACAAATATTTACTATCTTTGTTACTTCATTAAATATTTTATATGGTATAAATTAACGAATAAAGATATGAAAACGAGCATTTACATGTATGTAAGTCCTAGATAATGAAAATGCGAGTTTCCGTACGACAATAATATAAAAATAAATATTTACGTATGAAAAATATTTTTACTTTGCTTATAATCGCCTCGCTTAGTGCATTTTCAATCAACGCACAAGTCAAAATAACTCGTGCTACACATGGGTTCAATGCAGATGATCAGCATCTATCACAACCGATGCAATATCAGGCTCCGGGAGAGGCAGGAACAAACTGTACGTGGGATTTCAGTTCCCTTCCTTCAATCAGAGAGGTTAATACTTCCGTCGCATTGGCATCCGACAATGGGAAATACAACATCGAATTCGACAGAGCTGATGGAGTGTATTATTTATATCATGTGACCGACAAAGGAGTGGAATACAGCGGGATCCGAAAAGGAGATATGCTAACCTACTATTCAAAACCGATCGTAAAAACAAAATATCCTCAGACTTACGGCACTTTTTTCGAGGGAAATTTTGAAGGTTATACGGAAAACCAGGGAGAACAAACGGCGACCATAAACGGATATTATTCCACCCAGGTAGATGCTTCCGGCACGATCATTCTTCCCGGCAACACCCGTTTTCCGGTCATCCGGGTTAAAACGATTAAACGGTATACAACAACGACAATAAAAACAAATTTCAGTTATACTTTAGAAGTTGAAAAATACCTTTGGTATGCACAGGATATCCGCTATCCGGTTTTTGTTACAATGGAAACATTCCTTTACGATCCGGTTACGGGCGAGAGATCAGGAGTCAGTAGAGAATCGTTCATGAACGCCAATCTGGATCCTAAAAAACAGGGAAATTCAACGACTGATAATTCCAGAGTTGCAACAGGGAACAAAGCCGAGATCTCTTGTAAAGTAACTCCAAATCCATTTGTAAACAACGTTCAAATCAGTTATACACTATCCGAAGAAACGTTGGTAGGCATTGAACTATATAACATGCAGGGAACAAAGTTGACGACCTTACTGCCCAGACAAACACAAAAAGGAGAACAAACCATGTCGTTTGATTTGGGAAGATATACTCCAAACAAAGGAATCTATTTTGTAAGAATTACTGCAGGAAACAAAGTTCATAACGAAAAGTTGATCAAGCAATAAAAATAAAAACGTGGAATGGGGAGACTTATTTAATCCGCAATTCTACATTGATCACGGAGGTCTCTGGTTATTGCTTTTTGTGGTCTTCGCGGAGACGGGTCTGATGTTTGGCTTCTTCCTTCCTGGCGACAGTTTAATTTTTATTGCAGGAATCTACAGTACCCAACTGATCGACAGTATTATTCCGGGAGGGACAGGGAATGATCTGGCAGACCTGCTGATTCTGATTGTCTTGCTTTGCATCTGTGGGATCTCGGGAAATATGCTTGGCTATTGGTTCGGATACAAAAGCGGGCCTTATCTTTTCAAGAAAAAAGACTCCTTTATTTTCAAAAAAAAATACCTCATCCAGACCAAGAAGTTCTATGATGAATATGGGGCTCAAACGGTAATCTTTGCCCGATTTTTGCCTACAGTCCGCACATTTGCACCTATTGTGGCCGGAATTGTGGAGATGGACAGATCCAAGTTTATGCTTTATAACGTAGTCGGATGTCTTTTCTGGATCATTACCATGGCTTTTTCCGGACATTACCTGGATAGGTTCTTTTTTAACGAATTCAATGTTGACATAAAAGACCACCTCGAATTCATTATTATAGGATTAATTATAGTAACCACTATTCCTTTTGTCTGGAAATATTTTTCTGTTAAAAGAAAGAAATAGCCGAATAATTGAATAACTGAATAACTGAATAACTGAGTAACGGATGTCTTTATTTTCAGTTATTCAGTTACTCAGTTATTCAGTTACTCAATCTTCTCTCTCTTACCGAACAATCAACTTATACGTATAGGTCCGTTTATCGTTTTTCAGTTTAACGATATAAATGCCCTTTTCATTGATATACTGACTCATGTCGGAAGGTACAGCAATCCGATCATGCAATTTTCCGGTCACATCATAGAATTCAGCGGTATATTTTTCATATACATTCTTGAAATAGACAAATCTGTCCTGAATATAAACGAGCGGCACATTGGCTTCAACTTTTTCTGTTCCGGTGTTATATTGGGTTGTAAAAGAAATATTGATTAAATACAAAGCACCTTCTGATCCTGCATTTTCAGTTTTACCTGCAAAACCGAAGAAAATAGATTTTCCGATATAACTATTCAATAAAAGCGGAGGAGTAAAAACAGTAAAAGTACCATACAGATTCCCTGAACCAGGCACGCCTGAATATTCAAAATTAATCGCCTGGATAGTAGTAAAAGAAGATTCATCCATTGAACTTTCGGACACCATGAGGTCTAATCTCTGAGAAGAAGAGAAGACTGCTCCAAAATTAAAATAGATATCTCCTGCACCCGAAGGGATAGCCAATTGCGGAGTGATCAACCAGTCGTTGGCAGCATTATTATTACTTCTAAGAGCAGCTGCACCGATATTCGTTTCTCCCGACTTAAGAGTTGCCGGACCCCAGGATACTCCATCATTATTCCTATCTTTTATTGTCCAGAAATTAGGTATCCCATAATCAAATGTTTCCGTAAAGGGTAAATTTTTCTTCCCTGATAATGTTGTAAAAGGCACATTATTCCCATAATAAACATTGCCATCCTGCGTTTTGACATACGCACGCACATGATAGAGTGTAAGAGTAGACAAGCCGGTAATGTTCGCGCTATAAGCGCCTAAGCTTGTACCCGTAACTTTAACCGTATTACTATGTTCTATCGCAGGATCTTCGACTGTTCCCCAACAGAATCCTCTTTCGGTTACCGCACTCGGTCCGTTTTCCAGAAGAGATGCATTCAGCGTGGCAGATGTTTGAAGCACATTGGTAGCTCCACTTGTTTGAATATACGGATAAGGAGACACTGTATTTTTTACAATATCAAAATGAATAGCGCCCGTAGGCATTTCAGTGATATTGGAAATCTGCACGTATGTGCGGGCTTTGTCCCAGGATAATAATCCCGGATTCGTATAATCTGAGAGCAATTTTACACTACCCGATCCAGGGTAAGGATTGCCGGAATAATCACTAACACTATTGTTGGCACGCAACATATCCATACATTGGTGATATCTCATAATATTCGGGATACCGACTTCCCAGAGATCTTCGGCACTAAGAGTATACGTTTTTCCGTTTATTATTACAGTCTTGTTGACTGTCAGAGATTTATCGATATGATATACGAGCATTCCTTCTCCAGGCAAAAAAGCATCCCACGTTCCCGGTTGCTTTTTACGAGCCTCAAAAAGAAAATATTCTCCAGGAGTAGGAGTCAGGACACGAAAAGTCTGGTTATTCGTCGAGCTTGACATCGGATTCAATGTCTTGGTTACAGATGTTGTAGTCGCTGTTATGGTCGTCGGCTCCAACCAACCCAATATATAACGCTCCATCGCTCCGAAAAAAGGAGGAGTTCTTCCTTCATTCAGGTAATTTCCTGATCCCATTGTACACCAACGTCCGACACCAGGTCCTTCTCCATTCGTCTCTTTGTCAACATCATAAAGATCAGGCAATCCGAGCACATGTCCAAACTCATGAGTAAATGTCCCGATTCCGGCCATATCGATTCCTATGCTTCCTTTTAATTCGGAAGTACAAGCATAATCAGCCAACTTCACACCGTCAATAGTCACATTTTTACTGGCCACAGAAAATTTATGAGGCCAAATCGTATTAGGCTTTGTCGTTGGATTTTCAGCTTCATTATATCCTGCAAAAAAGACAAAAACAAAATCCACTGTTCCCGCCTGATTGTAACAATAGTTAGCAAAATTCAATCCGGGATATAAGTTGTTTGCTGCCGTACAAGCATCGATAATCATCTGCTGAGCATTTTGATCTCCCCCTGAAGCATTATTTGACCCATAATAAGCCATATTGTTCGGAAGTTCTACCGGACCATATACATCAAATTCCGGAATAAACTGATTACCGGAATTTTCCGTATAGAAATCCCGCGCACTACCGGTAGCTCCGTTTTCGCTATAACCCGACTGGTTGAGCATTCTCGCAAATGCATTCTTTGCATCCGACACAGTGAATTTAGCATCCGTAAAATTAGCTAAAATAACTAATCCTTTCCGGTTTCCCGATACGGTAGAAGCCCGCAATAACGGATTGTCGTTTCTTTGTTCCAGCTTCGTTTCAAGCATATGATCCATAGCCGGCTGCTTTACTTTTTCAATAAATTCTTTGGAATCACTTTTTAGTAATCCGGTCGATCCTCTCAATATGTTATTTGAGACACGGACAGCCCCGGGAACAAGTTGTCCTGTATTACTGATAACAGCATAGGTAAAATACCCGCTTTTATCATACGAAACGAGATATCCATCCAAGGTCGTAACATAATGAAAATGCTCATCTCCATGCATTTGAATCATGATGACTTCTCCATTGGGTTGTTTGAACTCGATTGGGAACGGATAAGCATGTACAGCTTTCATTTGGAGCGGTACACACAGGAATAATAAAAGCAGAACAAGAGAGTAGACCTGTTTCATATTATTTTTTTTTAAGATTGTGGCAACATTTTTCTTACCGCATCGGAAATTGCTTTTCCTTCAGCTTTTCCAGCCAATTTTTTGGTAGCAGCTCCCATTACTTTCCCCATATCTTTAGCCGAAGTGGCACCAACTTCTTCAATAATCTTGCTTATTTCGGCTTCCAGTTCCTCCGCACTCATTTGTTTCGGGAGATAAGTTTCAAGCACAGCTATTTCTGCCAGTTCTTTTTCAGCCAATTCCGGTCGGTTTTGTTCGGAATAGATACTGGCGCTGTCTTTGCGCTGTTTAACCATTTTTTGAAGAATCTTCAGAGCCGTATCATCGCTCAGATCTCCATCCGAACCTTTAGCTGTTTTTGCTTCCAAGAATTCTTTTTTAACACCCCGTAATGCTTCCAATCGAATTTTATCTTTGGCAAGCATGGCATTTTTAATATCTTCGCTAATTTTATCAAACAAGCTCATAAGCTTTAAGTTTTAAATGATATCGTATTAATTAAAATTCAATCGTATTTCCCGCAGAAGGCGTCTTATCAGGCTCTTCAAGGGTCTCCTCTTCAAAGTCAGTAATCCGCGCCACAGCATCGGCCATAGCCTGAGTCATCACTTTAGAATCTCTGTTATAAGCGGCATTACTAACAATCAGCTCTATTATTTGATCATCGTCCATTTGCTCAAGGCTGAAAATCCACGGTTTAGGTCGTGTTTTTTTGCCAATACTACTGTAATCATCTCCATAATAATCTTTTATCAGTTGCAGATTCCGGCGTTTTCTTTCTTCTTCCTGTGCCTGTCTGAGTTTTTCTTTACGAAGTTCCTCCTCCGAAACTTTGTCTTTATCTCGTTCTTTCTTTTCCGGCATCATCGGAATATCCTCCATGCTAAAACCGGTAGCCAGAATAGTAACCTTTACCTTATCTCCCAAGCCTTCTTCGATAGCAGCTCCCCAGATGAAAGAGTCTACTCCCCGGTTGAATTTGATCATGAAGTCATTGATATGATTCATTTCTTCCATCATCAGAGGAGAACTTTCACTGAATGAAATATTCAGTAAAACTTTCTTTGCCCTGAAAACACTGTTATTATTCAACAAGGGCGAATGCAATGCATTTTCTATCGCTTTCGGAACACGACTTTCTCCGGAACCTAATCCACTACTCATGATAGCCACACCGCCATCTTTAAGAATCGTATGGACATCGGCAAAGTCGAGATTGATATGCCCGGGAACCGTAATAATTTCAGCAATACTCTTGGCTGCAACAGCCAGCGTATCATCTGCTTTTTTGAAAGCATTCATGACCGTCAGATCCTGATAAATCTCACGCAAACGCTCGTTATTGATTACCAGCAAAGCATCTACATTCTTACTGATCTCTTCCACGCCATTCAACGCCTGGATGATTTTCGGTTCTAACTCAAACAGGAAAGGGATCGTAACGATACCAACCGTCAGGATATCCATTCCTTTGGCAATTCTGGCAATAACCGGCGCCGCTCCGGTTCCGGTTCCACCTCCCATACCGGCCGTGATAAAAACCATTTTAGTCCCGTCGTCTAAAAGCTTTTTCAACTCTTCTTCGCTTTCCTCAGCTGCTTTCCTCGCTTTTTCAGGATTATTTCCAGCCCCTAAACCTTCGGTAATTGTTTTGCCTAATTGAAGTTTAACCGGGACTTCACTCTCACTCAACGCCTGAAAATCAGTGTTACATAGGACGAAAGTAACATCATGTATACCTTCTTTATACATGTGTGACACGGCGTTACCACCACCACCACCTACTCCAATAACCTTGATAATGGATGGTCTGGCTGTCGGATAGTCAAATTTTATAATTGAGTCGTCCATAATTTTGCAAATATAGTATTTATCGCTGATTACTTATTCGTATTTTTTATATTTTATCTCGTCTCTTGATCGGTATTTTCGTTGTTGGTCTCGTGTTCATTTTCATTTCTCTTGTTATGACCATCTTCTTCATCAAACAACGAGTTACTAAATTGTTCGATTTTTTTACCCAACATTCCAAATAAACCTCGGCCTGATCTTTGACCATCAACCGGACCCTTTATCTGATCTTCCGGTCCTTTACGTCGATGTCTGACCGGATTAACGGGAGGGGTTACGGGCACTTCTCCAAAAATCGTCCCTTGGCCATCTTTCTCTATAACAACCTGTTTAACGACTTCTTTCGCACAATTATCTTTTCCCATGACCAATAAGCCTATAACCTCCGAATTCGCATAATCCTGAGCCAATTCAATACTCTGATTAACCAGCGATTTTTTAACAGCTGCCGTACGGACATTCATTTTAGTCTTGTTCCTGATCGATTCGGCAAGGTTGTTCATTGCAGCGCCTCCTCCTGTGATAATGATACCGGCTCCTAAGGCTGTTCCATATTCCGAAAGGTTAATCTGAGTCATTATATTTGCAATAATTTCATCCATCCGGGCTTCAATGATATCATTTAGATCATTCAGCTTGATTTCCCGCATGCTTCCATTCAACGACTCCTCTACTAATTTTGCCGTTTGCGCTTTTATATCACTGTCAAATTCAATCAATGCACTGCCAAAATTTATTTTCAATCTCTCAGCCTCTTCTTCGAGGATATTCAACGAACGGATATCATTTGTTACCACAGCTCCGCCCAACGGAATAGTAACCAGATATCTCAATAGCCCTCCTTTGTAGACCGAAAGATAAGTAACCCCGGCTCCAAGCTCAATCAGTGCACAACCCAGTTCTTTCTCCGTTTCATTCAAGACCGCAGCCGCCGAAGCGATCGGAGCTATAAAATACCCGGCAATGGAAAGTTGCGCTTTATTTTCTATGCTGTTTTTCAACGTACTTTGAAGTAAAGGCCGGCCCACAATAAGCTTATAATGCGCCTCAATCCTTGAACATTGGATTCCCTTAGGATTTGCTTCCAGATGTCCGTCCAGGTAATATTCAGGAGAAACAATATCCAGAATTCCTCCGAATGCAGGCTCGTACTCCTGGCATTCATCGTAAAGCGACTGTATCATTTGATCATCGACGATTGCTCCATTTATATCTTTTGAAACAACATGATTCTCGGTATGCAATGATTGACCTCCCAACCCTACATAAATTTTTTCAACCGGGACTTCGAGTTGTCTATTCAATCCGGCAATAACTGTTTTAATTTTTTCCGCAGTATCCGCCACATTATGCACGCATCCCCTGCGAATGCACGAATCCGTAGTTGTCTTTTCGGAAGCGATGATCGAAAGTATTCCTTGTTCATTCTTTCTACCAGCCATAGCTATGATCTTAGAAGTTCCAAGATCCAGAGCAGCAATAAATTCCGAGTTACCCATAGTTTTTTAATTGAGAATTGAGCCTGGAAAATTTTCGATTCTCCATTTTCAATTATGATTGTTATTTCTTTTTGTACAAACGACCTGGTTCTTAAATTTCAGGTTAATAACAGCATATCTGTTCCAACCGACTTCATCCAATCCTTTTTCATAAAAAAGCCTGAGCTTTTCCAAATTTTCCATATAGTCATCCAATTTCCCAAGTATAATCTGATGATTTCCTACCCGGGGCGTCAACTCTATATCTTGATTCGGAGCAACATAAATCTGTTCGATCTGATTGTTCCAGAACTTATTCTCATGCAAAAATAACGCAAATTGATACAGTTTGGTTTTGGCAAAACCTTTTTCTATATACCCGGTAGCGACAGGGACATAAGCGGCAAAATTAGGCGGTAACGGCATTGTTTCGCCTTCATTATCGACATAATAATTACCATTTACAGAAAATATCCGCAAGATAGGCATTTTTTGGGAAATTTCAATCTTTATATTTCCTTCTGATGTTTTATAACATTCCGCGTTTTTAATTAACTTGTTTTCTTCTAATTTTTGTTCCATCAGTTCCGTACGGATTTCGGATACATTTTTGCCTATCGGATTCAGTCCTGCATTTTTAAGTATGAAAGCAATATCGTTGTAATCGACAAAATGACGATCCAAAGTATCCAATATGACTACTTCCAATTTTTTACACACCGTATTCTCTGTATTCGGATTCAACACAAAAAGCGTGAAGACAATGTATAAAAGCAACAATAATGCCAACACAAGAAGTATAATTTTCTTAACCATACTTTTTTATCAGTTCTTCTTTTACGGGTTGTACTAATAATTCAATATCTCCTGCTCCTGCCATCAGAACCAGGTTAAATTCGCCTTCACGGACGACCTGCAACAATTCATTTTTACTGCATAGCCGCTTTTCAGGAGCTGTCACAAGATCCAGAATCAATTGGGAAGTTATTCCGGGTATCGGTTCTTCCCGCGCCGGATAAATATCAATCAAAATAACCTCATCAGCCAAAGATAATGCCTTGGCGAATTCGTCGTAAAAATCTTTCGTCCTTGAATATAAATGAGGTTGAAAAACAACCGTTAATTTCCTTTCGGGATATAATTCCCTGACCGAGCAAATACTTGCAGATAATTCCTCGGGATGATGCGCATAATCATCTATCAATACTATTTTATCCGATTTCAGATAAAAATCAAACCGCCGTTTCGCTCCCTGAAAAGAAGCCATCCCCATTCTTAATTCATCAGCCGAAGCGCCGTTGAGCCAGGCTATGGCCATCGCAGCTACTGCATTTTCAATATTAATTTTAACCGGGACTCCAAGTTGAACGCCTTCCACCCTTCCGCCGGGAGTAATGAAATCAAAGCTGATTTCTCCATCTCCAATGCAGATATCGGAAGCATAAAAATCAGGAGAAGAAAGGTTTTGAGGCCTACCCGAATATCGGTATAATTTAACGCCTTCATTCAATTCAGGATCGATATCAACTTGTTCGTGCATCAACAACACACCATTTGCACGGACGAGTGAAGTAAAATGAATAAAACTCTCCCTGTAAGCCTCTTCCGTTCCATAAATATCCAGGTGGTCGGGAGATATGGATGTGACAACCGCCATGTAAGGTTGTAACCAATGAAAGGATCGATCGTATTCATCAGCCTCAATAACAGTCAGATCACTTTTTTCGGACACCAATAAGTTACTCTCATAATTTTTCAGGATTCCACCTAAAAAAGCGTTACAATCCACATGTGATTGTTTAAGTAAGTGGGCGATCATAGACGAGGTGGTGGTCTTTCCATGGGTTCCGGCGACACAAATTCCTCGGTTCGACCGGGTAATTTCACCCAAAAGTTGAGCTCTTTTCACAATTTCAAACCCCTTATTTCGGAAATAAGTCAATTCCGAATGATCAGAAGGGACTGCCGGCGTATAAACGATCAGTGTCGTCTGGTTGTTTTTATATATTTCAGGAATCAGAGAAATATCGTCTTCATAGTGAATATCAGTACCTTCCGCATTGAGCTGTTGCGTCAAAACTGATTCTACACGGTCATATCCGCCAACCCGCTTCCCTTTGAAAAGAAAATAACGGATCAAAGCGCTCATTCCGATGCCTCCGGCGCCAACAAAATAAAGGGCTTGAAAACTATCCAGTTGTTTCATTTTTCTGTTGTAATTTTTACAATCTCATCGACAATTCGATCTGCAGCATCAGCAATTGCCAATTTTAAACTATTTTGACTCAGCTGTTCCAGTTGAGCTTCATCTTTAATAAGAGATAATATGGATGGGATCAATTCCGAAAAAACCTGATTATCAGGCATCAATATGGCTGCATTTTTTCGCGCCAAAGCCTGAGCGTTCTTTGTCTGGTGATCCTCAGCCACGTTCGGAGAAGGAATCAAAATGACCGGTTTACCAACAACACAAAGTTCTGAAATCGTTCCGGCGCCCGCCCGTGAAACAATCATGTCGGCCACAGAGTAAGCCAGATCCATCCGGGAAATGAAATCGGTCAGATGAAGAGGTAGATCGGCCCTGTTTTTAATGCTTTGTTGAGCCTCTTCAAAATAATATTGTCCGGTTTGCCAGATCAATTGAACATCACTGTTCGCTATCTGATCCAGGCTGTTCATGATACTTCTGTTGATCGTACGAGCGCCCAGACTTCCTCCCAGGATCAATATTGTTTTTTTCTCCGGATTCAATTGAAAATATTCAAGACCCATTTTTCGTTTCTCTTCCGTACATTCTAAATTTTGTCGCACGGGATTCCCTGTGAACACAATCTTGTCTTTCGGAAAAAACTGCTCCATTCCTTCGTAAGCGACACATATTTTCGAAGCTTTCTTTGCCAATAACTTATTCGTTACTCCGGCGTATGAGTTCTGTTCCTGAATCAGGGTAGGTATTCCCATCTGATTGGCGGCTTTCAATGTGGGGCCACTGGCATATCCGCCGACTCCGATTGCGATATCCGGCTGAAAACGACAAAGAGTCTTTTTGGCCATCGACATACTTTTAAACAATTTGATCAGCACACTGATGTTCTTGAATAAATTTTTCCTATTGAAGCCCGCAACCGGTAAACCGACAATATCATACCCTGCAGCAGGGACGCGATACATTTCCATTCTGTTTTTAGCTCCCACAAAAAGAATTTTTGCATCCGGGAATCTCTTTTTGACTGCATTGGCTATGGAGATGGCGGGAAAAATATGTCCGCCTGTTCCTCCTCCACTGATGATCATTTTCATTTTAGAATTCTCCTGCATTAATATTTTCCTGTTCAAAAGCGACTTCATTTGCTACAAGCTTCTCTTCTTCCGATTCGAGTGCAATAGCAATTTCTCGTTGGATTCCTTTCGGATTTTCAAAACGGCTCACACTTAAAATAATTCCGATGTAGATACAAGTAATAAGAGTCGATGTCCCTCCGCGACTGATCAAAGGTAACGGCTGACCCGTAACCGGAATCAAATTGACAGCGACAGCCATGTTAATCAAAGCTTGAGTTGTAATGATCAACCCGCAGCCAATAACAAGGAACTTCGGAAAGATTTTCTCACAACGATTTGCTATAATCCCTGTGCGTATAAAAAAGATCACATATAAAAGCAATACAAATACACCTCCCACAATACCCATTTCTTCTATGATAATCGCAAAAATAAAGTCGGAATAGGCTTGAGGAAGAAAATCCCTTTCCTGACTATTCCCCGGCATTTTACCGACAACTCCACCACGGGCGATCGCAATTTTGGAATGGGTTACCTGATAATTATCATCACTGAATGCGATCTTCGGATCTGAAATATCTCCTTTATCATGATGAAAATCCTTAATCCGTTCTTTCCATGTCACTCCACGCGGAAAGACCTTATTAATCGTATCGGAAGGCACAAAAACAAGAAAACCGATAAATAAAGCCAGTGAAACTGCAAGTATGGCAACAAGCATTCCTAACTTCTTCAATGGCACCTGACCGATAAACATCATGATAAAAATAATCATGAACAGCAAAGCCGCAGTAGAAAAATTATCCAGCAATATAATCGCACAAGTAGGAATGGTAAGTATCATGATCCACTTAAAGCTATTATCCTTCTGCCCTTCCTGCCTCTTACTTAAGATAAAAGCCGTACTCGCAATCAAGAACAGTTTAGCAAATTCCGAAGGTTGAAACGAGACTCCGCCTATAGAAAGAAAACGGTCTGCTCCATTGACGGTATTACCAACCACTTTTGTAAAAATCAGCAATATCCAGGCCACCGGCAGCAATACCGCCAGGATAGCAAAAAACTTCGGTTTGAAGCTGTGGCTGAATAACACAATAGCCATTCCGAGTAACAAGAACATCGTATGCCGCATAATCGGATCCCAGTAATTCCGCCGATAGGTCAGCGTACTACTGGCACTATAGACTTCCACTATGGAAATCAAGCAGAGGAACATGAATATCATCCATATTACCCGGTCGCCTCTGAATATTTTATTTATAAAATCCATCATTCAATTGATCACAATCTTCTAACACAGTCTTTGAATTGCCTTCCTCTGTCTTCGTAGTTCCGGAACAGATCGAAACTCGCACAACAAGGAGAGAGCAATACCGTATCCCCTTTCTGTGCTAATTCATAAGCCTGATCAACCGCTTCTTTCATCGATCCGGCATCCGCAATCTGCTCGATCATACCATCAAAGAAAGCATGTAAACGACTATTATCCACACCCAGGAAAATTAAAGCCCTACATTTTTCTCTGACTAACGATTCGATTTCCGAATAGTCATTTCCCTTATCGGTACCTCCAAGAATAAGAACTACCTTTGTTCTCATACTCTGAAGAGCATACCAACAAGAATTGACATTGGTCGCTTTTGAATCGTTGATATATTCCACGCCTTTTACCCAGGCCACTTTTTCCAGCCGGTGTTCAACCCCTTTGAAACTAATCAGTGATTCTCTGATTTTTTCATTCCGGATATCCAATATTTTCGCTGAAATTGCCGAAGCCAGCGAGTTATATAGGTTATGTGTTCCTGTTATTGCAATCAAATCTTCTTCCATCGTAAAAATTTCTTTGTGTGTTTCTATTACTATCTGATTTTCTTGCGTATATCCGGCAAGGCCATCCTGTTTTTCTTTCGCAAAAGGGAATAATGACACCTGAGGCTTTCTCTTTTTTACTTCTTCCGAAATAACAGGATCATCATTCCAATAGATAAAAGCATCCTCTTTGGTTTGATTTTGTATGATTCTCATTTTGGAATCGACATAATTTTGCATCTGATAGTCATAACGATCCAAATGATCCGGTGTGATATTCAACAAAACGGCTACATCTGCTTTAAACTCAAACATTCCATCCAGTTGAAAACTGCTTAGTTCAATCACATAATAATCATAATTGCATTCTGCAACCTGCAGAGCAAAGCTATTTCCGACATTCCCTGCCAAGCCCACATTCAACCCGGCATTTTTCAAAATGTGATACGTAAGCATCGTCGTTGTCGTTTTTCCATTACTTCCTGTGATACAGATCGTTTTTGCATTTGTATATCTTCCTGCAAATTCAATTTCCGATATAACCGGAGTCGCCTGGTCTTTCAGTTTTTTTACAACCGGGGCTTTATCCGGGATTCCGGGACTTTTAATGACTTCACCGGCACTCAATATCAACTTTTCAGTATGGCCACCCTCTTCATAGGGGATGTTGTATTTATCCAACAACTCTTTGTATTGTTCTTTGATTGGAGACAGATCCGAAACAAAGACGTCAAAACCCTGTTTTTTTGCTAAAACAGCAGCTCCAGCTCCACTTTCTCCGGCTCCGAGGATGACTATTCGTTTCATTCTTTTATCTCATTTTAAGCGTTGCAATCGTCAAAACAGCTAAAATTATCCCTATTAACCAGAAGCGAACCACGATTTTAGACTCAGGAACAGGCCTCAATGGTTTTTGGATAATAGCGTCAATACCCGCATTTCCTGCTTTTTGAAAATGATGATGCAAAGGCGTCATTTTGAAAATCCGCCGGCCTTCTCCATATTTCTTTTTTGTATACTTGAAATAAGCCACTTGCATCACTACGGATAGACTTTCTATAAAGAAAACCCCACATAAAATAGGCAACAACAGCTCTTTATGGATAATAATCGCAAAGACGGCAATTATTCCCCCCAGAGTCAATGAACCGGTATCCCCCATGAAAACCTGAGCCGGATAGGAATTATACCACAGGAAACCAATCGTAGCTCCGATAAAAGCGCTCGCATAAATCGCCAGCTCTTCACACCCCGGGATGTGCATGATATTGAGGTATGCTGCGTATTCAATATGACTCGACACATAAGCCAAAATACCCAATATCACTCCGATAATCGCCGAGCTACCTGCGGCCAGTCCATCCAGACCGTCAGTCAGGTTGGCGCTATTGGAAACGGCCGTCACGATGAAAATGGTAATGATTACAAATATGATCCAGGTTGCAGCTGTCCGGTGGCTGGGCATAAACGAAGCTAAATCACGATAATCCAGGTTATTATTTTTCATAAAAGGGATTGTCGTTTTAGTCGATTTCACGGCAGGGCTATGTAATACATCGGTAATAACATCATCTTTTCTTATTTCAACATTTTCACGGATCATCACATCCGGACTGAGGTAAAGAGTAAGGCCGACTATCAATCCCAGACCCACTTGTCCGACAATTTTAGATTTTCCGCTCAATCCTCCTTTATCTTTCTTGAATACCTTAATATAATCATCCAAAAAGCCGATGCATCCCAACCAAACGGTTGTGATCAACATCAATATAATGTATATGTTTTCCAGACGAGCGAACAGTAAAACAGGTACCAGAATAGAGATAATGATGATAATCCCGCCCATTGTAGGGGTTCCTTTTTTGGACAATTGGCCTTCCAGTCCCAGATCACGGACGATCTCTCCAATCTGCTTTTTCTGGAGTTTGTCTATGATCTTTCGTCCGATGATGGTCGAAATCAACAAAGAAAAAATAATGGCCATCGACGAGCGGAAAGATACATATTGAAACATTCCTGCTCCCGGAAAATCCAGGCTATCGAGATAACGAAATAAATAGTACAGCATAATCGTTTTATTGTGACATTTATTATCTTTCAAAAATTTCCTTCACGATTTCCCGGTCGTCAAAATGATGTTTCACGCCTTTTATTTCCTGATAATCTTCATGCCCTTTCCCGGCAATCAGGATTACATCTCCGCTTTGAGCCAACGCACAAGCCGTACGTATCGCTTCTTTGCGATCGGAAATACACAACGCTTTTTTCTTTTCAACCACATCCAAACCGGCAACCATATCATCGATAATATCCTGAGGTTCCTCAAAACGAGGATTATCGGAAGTCAGAATGACCTGATCGCTCAATCTCACAGCCTCTTTAGCCATGATCGGGCGTTTACCTTTATCGCGGTTTCCACCGCAACCAACAACAGTAATCACTTTTCCGCCTCCCTCCAGAACTTCATGGATTGTATTTAAAACATTTGTCAATGCATCAGGCGTATGGGCATAGTCGACAATAGCCGTATATCCGTCCGGAGAACGCAGTGTCTGGAAACGACCGGAAACAGAATGCAGCAGGCTAAGAAGTAGCAGCACCTCATCGGTGCTTTCTCCGAGCAAGACAGCAGCGCCGTACACGGCCAGCAGATTATAAGCATTAAATTTCCCCACAAACCGGGTGTTGACCTCTTTCTCATTTATCGTCATGAGTGTTCCGTCAAAATGCGATTCAAGTACCTTTCCCTTGAAATCAGCCAGCGACAATACAGAATAAGTATATTTGTTCGCCGGGGTATTCTGCAGCATGAACATCCCGTTTTTATCGTCTTTATTGATTAACGCAAAGGCTGAGGCTGGAAGGCAGTCAAAAAACGCTTTTTTTGCATCTCTGTATGCATCGAATGTCTTATGATAATCGAGATGGTCCCGGGTCAGGTTTGTGAAAATTCCTCCTTTGAAATGCAATCCGCTGATGCGTTTTTGATCTACCGCATGCGAACTGACTTCCATAAAAACATATTCACATCCGGCGTCCGCCATTTCCGAGAGAAGTTTATTCATTGCAAGCGGGTCCGGTGTTGTATGAGTTGCAGGAAGCATGATCCCGTCGATATAATTACAAACGGTAGACAACAATCCGGCTTTGTATCCTAATTGACGAAAAACATCGTATAATAATGTCGCAACAGTCGTTTTTCCATTGGTTCCGGTCACTCCGACTAATGTCAGTTGACGGGAGGGTTCGCCATACCAGATCGAAGCGATATGTCCCAAAGCATCCGCACTATCAGGGACCTGAACATAAGCAACTTCAGAAGACATGTTCTCCGGTAAAGTCTGACAGACAATGGCTTTCGCTCCATTTTCGATGGCTTTGTCTATGTAATCATGCCCGTCGGATTGAGTTCCGGGAACAGCTACAAACAAAAATCCCTGTTCTATTTTCCGGGAATCAGAATGAATACCGGAAACTTCAATCCTATCATTTCCCAGTATTTTTATAATTTGTAACGGCCGAATAAGTTCTTTCAGTTCCATAAGACATGATTTATTTTAATTGAATGGATATTGTTTGCCCTTTTACACACTGTGTTCCCGGAGGAATCGATTGAGCATAAACGGTTCCCTTGCCCGACAAATTCACGCGCAAACCCGAGTTTTCCAACAGGTAAACAGCATCCTTGGCTCCCATTCCGGAAACATTCGGAACCAGTTTTTCAACCACCTTCCGGTCTTTCAGAATGACTTTGTCTCCGATTATATCCGTACTAACCAACTGATTTTCGGAACTATCTTTATACGAAACATCCAATTTATCAAGCACATATTCCGTTTGCGCATACATTCCGCTCTTCACTTTGGGGACTATCGGATTCAAGGTGTCTTTCGGGCAATCTTCCGATTTCAAATGCATACTGCGGGCATACACTTCTTCGGCAATTTTTTTGAAAACGCCTCCCGACATGAATCCTCCCGAAGGATACCCGATTCTGGGCTTGCGAACCACAACGATCACGGAGTATTTCGGTTTGTCGGCCGGGAAATAGCCACAGAAAGAAACCTGATGGCTCAACCCGGCACCTTTATATCCTGCAGCGCCTTGAGATATCTGAGCCGTACCTGTTTTTCCGGCAATTTTCACATATTCCGATTTCACAGGAGCGCCCGTCCCCGACTCGACAACACCCAAAAGCATCCCCCGGATCAAGTCCAATGTCTTATCGGAGCAGATTTGTGAGTTGATCGTCCGTGTTTTCTTTTTTTCTATCGTTTTCCCATTTTCATCCTGAATCTCTTTCACAAAAAAAGGAGCGATCATTTTCCCATTATTCGCGATGGCATTGAAAAAAGTCAACGTGTAAATCGGAGGTATTTGCGTTTCATAGCCAAACGACATCCAAGGCAAAGTTGTCTTCGACCAATAAGTCTTTTTGTCTTTGGGGCTTCTGATCTTCGCTCTTCCGGCTCCGGGAATTTCCAGATCAAGAGGTTGTGTCAAGCCTAATTTATATAAACCTTGTACAAATTTTTCCGGATTATTTTCATATCCTTTCAGGATGATTTTAGCGACTCCGACATTCGATGAATACCAGATGGTCTGGGCTGCACTGATCCTGTGGTATCCTCCTTTATCCGCATTATGATCCCGAACGACAGAGCCTGCATAAGAATATAATCCGTTTCCGACATCGATCGTATCGTTCGGATCAACAATTCCGTCTTCCAACGCCACAATCATTGAAGCTACTTTGAAAGTAGACCCCGGTTCTATCTCATCTGCAACAGCATGATTCATCGTTTCTCCCCATACGCCCTCACTTATCCGGCCCATGTTCGTGATCGCTTTGATCTCTCCGGTATGAACTTCCATGACGACTGCAGTTCCCGATTCGGCATCGATCTCCCTTAGTTTACTCAATAATGCTTTTTCGGTTATATCCTGAATATCAATATCTATTGTTGTAATAATATCTTTTCCATTGAGAGGATAAATAAGAGGTTCATCGGTAATCCGGCCATATGCTTTCTTTTTCATACTGACACCCGGCACTCCCCTTAATAAAGAATCATATTGCAATTCCAAACCGTTTTTCCCTCCTCTTTCAAACTCTCCGTAGATATCTCCGATCGTTCTTGAAGCCAGTGTACCGAAAGGTTTTGTTCGTTTCACATATTCTTTCGTATACAGCCCGGATTTGTTTCTTCCCTGATTCAGGAAAGGTAAGGCTCTGATTCGTTTAAGTTCAAGATAATTGACTCTGCTCTCGAGCAACAGATATTCCCGGCTTTTCCGGGCGACTGTTCTCCCTTTGTTAATCAGATTAGCCTCTTGTTGACGCATATTCCAACCTTTCATTATATTGGAATAATAATATCCGGCCGACTTTTCCGGGAACATCTGATGAAGACCTTCCGCCAGCGGGCGAGCATATCTTTTGAGTGTATCCGGATTAATTCCTTCCGCCCAAAAATCAATATAAAGGCGGTATAAAGACTCACTTGTCGCCATCAGCCGGTGGTCGGAAGAATAGATATTTCCGCGTACGGCAGGCACTTCCACATTCGGACGTATCAGCGTAGCTCCCAAAGTTCTCCAAACATTTCCTGTAACAAACGATGTATAACAAGCCCGGATCAGGATCGCAAAAACGACCAAACCGAAACAAAGCGCTACAATAAAATAGTTTCGTCTGACTTGACTATTTAGAGACTTTTTTGCCATTTTTAAGTTCTACTTTTACATTATCATTTGTAATCTGACGGATGATCATCGATGGATCTCATAAGCCGGGGTTTTAGTTCCGGCCAGGTTCAATCCTTTTTCAGCGATCATTGTTTCCACCTGGGACTGACGGCTATGGGTCGTCAACTCCGTAGAAATAACCAGATTTTCGTATTTGACATCTTTCAATTCCGTTTTCAGGCGATCGATTTCCGTCAGTTTTTTCAAACAGGAATACCGATTACTGATGAGCAACACAAATAAAAACGCAATCAGGATAATCAATTTGGATTGCTTGACGACAAAATCTTCTTTCAGGATATCTCCTCCCAGAATATGTCCGACAGACACTTTTTTCTTTTTAGATGAGACTTCCTGAGATTCTGTCCGGTAGCTTCTGTAATTGGTTTGCTTGTCCATATTTGTTATATTTTTTCCGCCACACGAAGTTTTGCGCTTCGGGAACGTGGGTTCCGTTCGATTTCTTCATTTCCGGGAACAATCACTTTATGGTTGATTATTTTGAATGGAGACTGGATATTCCCGTAAAAATCTTTCTCTACAATTCCCTCAAAATTACCACTTTTAAAGAAGTTTTTTACCAAACGGTCTTCCAGAGAATGGTACGTAATCACGACCAATCGACCTCCCGGTTTCAATAGTTCACAAGCCTGCAGAAGCATTTCTTTCAATACGTCCATTTCCCTATTCGCCTCAATTCTCAAGGATTGATAGACCTGCGCCAGGCATTTTTTTTCTTTCTCCCGCTGAAAAAAAGGTTTTAGTATCTCCAAAAAATCCTGATTGGTGATTATTTTTTTTTGCTCCCGGCGACTCACAACCGCTCGGCTGATCTGCCGGGCATTCTTCAGTTCTCCGTACAAATAAAAAACATTCGCAAGAGCTGCTTCCGTATAATCGTTCAAGATGTCCGAAGCTTTTTTCCCCGCCCTTTTATTCATACGCATATCCAGTTCGCCATCAAAACGAAAAGAAAAACCACGGGTCTCATCATCAAAATGGTGGGAAGAAACACCTAAATCAGCCAATAAACCATCAATTTCTTCTACGGAATACCAGTCCATAAAATTGGACAAATAACGAAAATTACTTCGTACAAAAGTGAACTGCTTGCTGGACGGGATATTTTTTTCCGCATCTTCATCCTGATCAAATCCGAATAACTTTCCACTTTTTCCGAGACGTTCCAAAATCGCTTTGGAATGTCCCCCTCCACCAAACGTGACGTCCACATAGGTTCCTCCTGCTTGAATATGGAGATTATCAACGCTCTCTTTCAGCAAGACCGGAATATGGTAATTTATGTCCCCATCCATTTCTCTATGCCTTTTTTGAAAGTTTCTGCATCTAACAAAGGTTTATCCAGCTTATTCCTTGACCAGATCTCAATCGTATAGTCCATCCCGACAAACCGCACCTCCGATGTAATCCCAACCAGTTGCATGTAGCGCCGGGGGATTAAAATACGCCCGTTGGAATCGAGTTCTAATATTTCGGCGTCGATCACAAACTGACGAAACAACTGCTGTTGTTCTTCGTTCCATCGGCTCAGACGGGAACGCAAAGCAGTCAATTCCTCGTCCCAAATGCTTTCCGGATATAACACCAAACAATCCTGAAAAATATCTTTGCGCATCACAAGCCTTGTCTCGCCTGCAACCTGAAGGTTTTTGCGAAAAGGAGCAGGAACAAAAACCCGCCCTTTCACATCCGCTTTCGCATCCATATTTCCCAGAAATCGTTGCATTTTTTAATATTTATCAATAATAAATCACGGTAAAAGTACACAATTCTCCACTTTTCCCCACATTTTTAACATAAATATTTATTAAAAAGTTTTCAACAAGTTATAAACATATCTAATATGCTAAAAATAAGCATATTAGATAATACCCAAAAAGTGGGGTACAGATAAATATTACCGAATTCGTTCCATAGTCAGGCTTTGGGTTGTTCCTATTTCTTCTACAAAACGTTTATCATGCGAAACAATCAATAAACTACCTTTATATCCTCTGATCGTTTGAGTTAATATTTGCAAGCTAATAACGTCCAAGTTATTAGTAGGTTCATCCAGAATAATCAGGTCAGGCGTCTGATTGCTCAACATCAAACAACAAAGAGCTAATCTCATTTTCTCTCCCCCACTCAAATTTTTACAATTTTTATTCCATGAATCTGCCGGAAACAAAAAACGATTCAAACGCAATTTCACTTCATGTTCTTCCAGCTCATTCCGGCTGTATTTCCCGGCTAATTGTTCGATGCTGCAATCAAGATCGACCTGCGAATAATCCTGGTCCAGATAAATCCAATGAAAAGCCGTTCGCTTAACCCATCCGGCAGATGGCTCCAGATCACCTGTCAACAGCCTGATAAATGTTGTTTTTCCAGCGCCATTATCTCCCAGCAAATGGATTCTGTCGTCACTATAAAGGGTAAAATCTATCGATTTCTCCCACAACATCTTACCTTGCTGATATTCAAAATTAACTCCGGAAGCTTCAATCAACAACTTACCGGTATGAAGTGATGCCTGATCAAAATCTATTTTTATTTCTTTCAATTGCTCTTTTTGTTTTCTCAATGCAGCCAGCTTATTTTGACCTTCACTGACAATTTCCACCTGTTTATTTTTAAGGCGAGACGCTGTATTCTCGGCAGAATTACCCAAGGCATTCAACAAAATACGCGCCCCTCCTCCCTGCATTTTATTCTTTTTCCCCTGGCTAGTCCTTTTCTCTTGTCGCTGCTTGACTTCCTGGGCTTGTTTTCTGGCCAGACGAAGCATTTTTTCTTGTTCATGAATACTTTCGTCCAGTGCATTTTGCGCTGTTTCTTTTTGTGCTTTGTAAAAAGAATAATTCCCTCCATACGACCGGATACCGAATTCAGACAACTCATAAGTTATTTGCAATTGATCCAAAAGAGTCGTATCATGGCTTACAACTACAATAGAAGCTTTACTTTGATTTATATATTTATAGAGTAATTCACGACTTGTCTGATCCAAATGGTTGGTAGGCTCATCCAGCAACACAATCTCAGGAGCGTGCACAAGCAACCCGGCCAAAAGGATTTTTGTTTTTTCCCCTCCGCTCAGATTATCTGCCGGCATATCCAGTTTTATGTCCGGAAGATTCCAATAAGAAAGTGCGGCTTCACATCTGGACTCCACCTCCCAGTCATCAGCCAAAACATCGAAATCAATTGGAGAGATGCTTCCGTTTTCGATGGCGTGCAATGCGGCTAATTTCCGATCGACACCCAGAAGTTCGGCAATATTCTTGTCGAGCGAACCGGTATGCTGAGAGATGTAATATGGTCCGGAAGAAGAGATAACGCTTCCCGTTGCAGGCTGCAACAAACCTGCCATAAGTTTCAACAGCGTTGATTTTCCTGCGCCGTTGGGTCCTACAAGAGAGACTTTTTCCTGTTTTCCCACAGAAAAATTCAGATGATCGAACAAAACTTGTTGATTGGGATAGTGAAAAGATAAATCACTGAGAATAATACTCATACAAACAATTAATAGAAACTTGTCAAACAAGCAGTTAAACCGATAGTTATTTCTGACTGCGAAAGATGTCGGTTTTGTAAACCAACTATTAATTGTTTATTTTCATTGGATCGGAGATTAAATCAGACCGCAAAGGTAAGAAAACTATTTTAAAATAGCATTATTTCGACTGCAAAAGAATTGTAATGAATTAATTTTGGAAATATTAATTATTAATACCTAAAGCTCCATCAGATTCAGTATTTACGCATACTTGAATCTTTTTTTAAATACTTCAGCTCTATGAAATTTCATGTATTCAAGTCTTTTTTCATTGAGAAACTTTTCATTCAATTTATATTGCGATACAAATTCCCTCACATTTTCATCTAACTTTTCTGCAAAAAGAATATTTCCAAAATCATCAAAAGTAATGTATCCCAAATCAAATAAAGAATCCATATTTTTGCTCAATAAAATTCCATTGTTTACATCATATGCTTCATTATCATTATCACATTTTGCAAATGGCTTGATATGGCTTGCTATCAAGACTGGGTAAGATCGATTTTCAACCATACATTTTTCCATTTCAAAAATAGAATAACTTTCCTCCTTCAATTGATTTTTGTATAATAAATGTAAATACGGATTTCGTCTTCTTATTACAATTTCTATTTCCTCTCCAAAAATTCTTTTAGCATCTTCCGTAAAATACAGTTCATTATTGACAAAAACAATCTCATCTAACTTATTCAAAATGTTATTCAAATATCCAATTTGATTGTATTTTCGACTGATAAATCCGGAGATTGTTGCTTTCTCCGAATATTCCTTAAGTTCTTCTTTGTTAAGAAATTTTTTTCTTACGCTAGAAAGATCAACTAACATAAGCGCAATAATCTCACCTTTACTTAGTTGTCCATTTTCAACAAGTGTGTTAATAAGAAAATTTAACTGCTGCAAACCAGACTCATTGGTTATACTTCTATTGAAGCTTGAATTATCATAGACAATTCGAGAAAGAAGAGTTTTTCTCTTTCTACCTGTTTTTGCATGTAGATATTCTTTTGTCAAAGGATGATATGATTTTAGCTTACTATTTATAAATCCTAATTTCACACACTGATTAATCGCTTTTCTTGTAGATGCTAATTGATTTTTACGAGAAGATGTTTTCGGAATCTTTGCTAAGATCTCTCTTTGCAATTCTTGATAATCTTTTGTTTGATATACATAATCTCCATTTTGATTCAAAAAATCTATTTTACTCACAATTGTTTGAAGGGTTATTCTAAATTTCTCGTCATTAAAATCGGTATATTCCAATGTTAATTTCCAATACTCTTCGTAATTCTGTGCATTCATATTAATCTCGTGTATTGTCAATAATAAATAAATATTCCGTGTTTACTTTTTTATTTTCTTTTCCTGTTATTTTATAAACATGAGGCTGTTCTACCACTTGAATATTTTTTGAATATTTCCCTAACAAATCAATCAATTGCTCTTTGGTGGGATAAGATGAGTTGTTATAACTTAAAAACCAATATTTAAAATTACCAAGTTTAGAGAATAATCTATCGAATAATTCAAGTGATATCTTTTTATCAACGAAATTATTTTCAAAAGTAGTTAATTTTTTTTCTGCAATATATTCATCAAGCATCCCATAAAATCCAAAGTAGTTATTCATAGTCCCTGTGTAAGGAGGATCTAAATAAACAGCATCGGCTTTTACAGTTTCCAAAACATCAAAAACATCAGCATTTAATGCAATATTCTCTTTTTTATTGTTAAAAACAGCTCGGTTATACTCATAATAGTTTTCCAGAAAATGAGATTTGAATGATTGATTATGATATGCTCTTTTTCGTTTATATTTTTCATAACTATATTTTTCATCTCGCAGCTGAATTATCTTTTCCCATTTAATATTAAATCGAGAATAAGGCATTTTCCGAATCATTGCTCTTCGCATTAAAACCATTGCTAATGCTTGTTTATAGTCAGATGGCAGTTTTTTTATATTTTGTCTATATAAATCCAGTTCTTTACATTCTTCAGAAAAAAAGAACACCTCTGAATAATTTTTATGCATAAATCCTTCCATAGGTATTCCACTGAAAATAAGATCTATATCTGAATACAAAAGAACTTCTGTACTATTTTCAATTAATGCCTTTGAAATCAAATAATTTATTTTTAAGATGTCATTTGAAATAACTTGTAATCCCTTTTGCTTTGATTGGTAACTCACAGAACCTCCTCCAGAAAACGCATCGAATATACTTTGTATGTTTTCCGGGAAATAGCTAATAATCCACTGAGCAATTTTTTCTTTATTCCCAATGAAATTTATTTTAGGAAATTTGTGTGTCATTTTCAATCATTTTTTTTATTGTTAATGCAATTTCTTTTGCAAAAAGAGGTGGAACAGAATTCCCAACTTGCTGTTGCTGCGAAATAGATGAGCCTTCAAATATAAAATCATCTGGAAATGTTTGTATCGCAGCCAATTCCCTAACCGTCAACGCTCTATTTTGTGAATAATGAAATATCTTTCTCATATCACCTGTAATACAAACACTTGGTTCTATACTTTTATAACGAATATATTTCCTAACATCCCCACTTTTAGGTCTGATTTTTTCAGGGATTTCGAGCCTGGTTCCTCCATCAGAAATATATTTCATTTTTTCAAGCATTTGTTCAGAATGTTTCATGGCGATATGATTAGAAATCGAAGATCTTTCTCCTGATTCTAAACCAGGGAATCTATCTATTGCTTCTTTTATCGATTTATACTTCTTTGTTCTTTTAGCTGGGAATTGAATATCAGCAGATGTTCTACTTCCAATAAAAAGGACCCTACTTCTATTTTGAGGCACATCAAAATCTAACGTATTTAAAACCTTACAATCAACAGCATATCCTAAGCTTCTAAAGATCGATAATATTTCTTTTTTTGTATTTCCATTGTTATGAATAAAGAGACGAGCGACATTTTCCATAACAAAATAGTGAGGCTTTACAATTTCCACAGTTCTAGCAAATTCTTTAAATAAGTGATTTCTTGGATCATCTACGAATTTTCGACCAATATTGCCCGCTATGCTAAAGCCTTGGCAAGGAGGTCCTCCAATTATAACATCTACTTTATTATTGCCAATTATTTTTAGGATTTCTTCTTTTAAAATTGTAGAGATATCACTTTGTATTAATCGGTGATTTGGGAAATTTCTTTTGTACGTTTTGCAAAAGTCAGGGTTTATATCTAATGAAAAAATATTTCTAAATCCTGCCATTTCAAAACCTAACGACATTCCTCCTGCTCCTGAAAATAAATCTATGTATGTAGGTTTATTTTTCATAAATCAGAGTTTTTTATAGACCTTAAATATTTTACTTTTTCCTCCGCTACCAAAAGAATATCATTTGAGTTTCCAATATCATAAATTTTCTTTGCAATGAAATCTCCAAAATACTCCGTTTTTAATGTAGATAAATCTACTTCAATAACCTCTGACAATAGAGGTAACCTTTTTTCATCAAAATCTCTTTTACCATTTTCTATTTTGCTAAGGTTGGCTGAATCTAAATCGAGTTTTGCAGCTAATTTGGTCAGTGTCAAACCTTTTTTAATTCTTTGTTTTTTTACAAATTCTCCGAAAGTTTCTTTCATTTTCTTGACTTGTCATTTTTTGACAAAATTAATCTATTTCAAAGAAAAATCCAATTTTTTTAACCTTATTCATTTTGAATTTATAAGTCATTGTTTTTTGCATGGTCTTAACATCGACAGAGACAAAAATTAACACGAATAACAGATAAGAATATCATTTCATTGCCTGCTAGCAGTAGAGCATAAGTCAATATGAACAATCCATGCCAACGTACCAATCTGATAATTATCTCGACTTGTAATCACTTTCATTCCCGAAATACATGCCGGCCATGTAACTCAAAAATGAAGAGTTAATGATCCCTTTAAACTCAATACCTCTGAGGTCGGCGTGTACATTCATTTCTTCATCATTGTACAGGTAATAGAGTTTACCCTTTTCATCAATAAAGTCTTTTGAAAATTTATATTTATTTTCCTTGCACCCGGTAAATTCAAAACAAGAATCATTACCTTTTACAATAAATCCGTTTCTTTTCAAAATCTGATACAACACCTCTGTTGAGATCCACTCTTCATAACCGGGTTTGCTACAGAGCAACAGATCATCATAAGTAACTGCTTCACTAACAACTCCGTCCCGTGTAGTTAAGCGAAACTGACATTCTGATTTCTCCGCCACTTGTTTTAATTCCTTTTTCGTAAACTCGCCAAGATTACCGGGTTGATGTTTCATCAACCATTCTGCATATCTATCTTGTACCAATTGATAAGTACTATCCGATATTACAGAAGTCATATCAATCCAACTTTCTCCTGTTGCATAATAGAAATTGTAGTTTACCTGCACAGGATAAGATTGTTTGGATAAAAACAAATAAAAATTTTTCATTTCGTTTACAACAACCGGTAGTTCATTTCTGTTATTAAATGCCACATAGAAATAACATTTCTTTAAAAATGACTTAGCTCTTTCTTCTACATTGCAAGGACATTCCATAGAATAAGGATTCTTATAGTTGTCACAGCGATATGTGTCTGTGTAGTTGTATAAGTCATCTAACTTCATGGACACACTATGATTGTTATGGCGATAGGTATCTGTGCAATTATATAAACTATCTAACTTTATGGATACACAGCTTTTACTTGTTTGTATGTATTGCCGGTAATAATAATTAGCAAATACAGCATCGTAAGTATTATAGCGATCGCACACTAATTTAGCTCCCATACCGGAACCTATCCAATGCCTGTCGCTGATAACCTGAAACACCAATTCGGGCTTACTTTTAAAATACACATCCCATATTATAAGCCCGTCATCATACTTATCTCCCCCTTCTTCAAAGTTTTTACTTAAAACAAATTCTTTTCCCGGAAAACGATGTTCCAGGTATTCCTTCATTTCATTTCTTTTAAAGTGAGGTTCATTGTCAGGAGAAAGTATTATTACTGCAGTTACTACAAGAGCAACAAAACCCACAATACCAGATAACAAAATATATAACAACAACTTAGCCAGGGTGGGTTTTTTCAGCTTCATATCATAAAATTTATATTTCTATGTTTTCAGGAATTTATCAAGGATCTTTTTCATTTATCCATATTGCTTGGGAGTCACAGTGATACAGCACACATACAATCCATTTTTATCCTTATAGTAGAAACTCATCGTGATCTTGTTCTCTCTTTGATATTTCATTTGCGGATTTGTTTTTACACTATTTATGATTTGTGGTTCTATCAGTTTTTTAAGTTCTACAGTGTCAATAGATGACTTCTCCCAATTTACCAAGGTATAAGTATACTGAAAAACTTTGTCGGGAAGAGCCATCGTGTTGTCTAGTCTTGTTTCTGAATCAAGCATAATAGGGCAGGTCTTATTGATTTCATTTGCACTTTCCATTAATACTTTATCAATTAAAGGTGCTTTAAAAAACAATTGCTGAACTGCAAAATAAGCTACAAAGAAAAATAAAACTCCCGCAATAATCCCTATAAGACTTTTTGAATTTCCTTTTTTTGTAGTTTCAACAGCATGAGATGGAGTTACTTGGTTGAATTGTTCTCGGTTCGATTGTTCTTGAATTTCATATCCACACTCGCAGCAATATTTTGCTTTACTGATATTCATTGCTCCACATTTTTCACATTTAATCTTTTCCATAAAGCGTTTATTTATATTAGTTATCATTATGTCAATACACCGGTTGTTACTACAAGCGAACCAGCTGTACATCAATCCATCTCACGAGGGAAAAGCCAATACAAATGGGGCTGATTGTAAGTTAACTGCTCGCCAATTGTCCTTTCTGTCAATTTGTTTTTGCTATCGTTACAAGTCTGACAGGAAAGTTAACAGAATTGGCGATGAAACAAAATTCGTGAGCCTTTTCGTGTAATCCGTCCAGTTTGTCAAGCATTGTCTTGTCTGTAATTGTTACTATCGGATTCAACGTTACTTCTCTAAATTGTCCGTTTCCACTTTCCGTTTCTGTCATTATTCCTGTTGGATTATCAGTATAATCCATCACTACGATTCCACGATCAGCACAAAAATGCAAAAACCAAAGCATATGACAACTTGACAAGGCTGCAATCAAAAGTTCTTCGGGGTTGTATTTCGTTCTGTCTCCGCGAAATGCAGGATCAGCCGAACCCAATATATCAGGTTTATTGTCCGTTGAAATTACATGGTCTCTGCCGTACGAACGATAATCGGAGGTTCCGTTTCCTCTGTTTCCTGTCCACTTTATTGTCAATTTGTATGCATGTTCCTTCATTTTTCTTTTATTTATACCTTGGCAAACCACCTTCTTTTTACTCCCTTGTCATATGAGTTGGATATATTTTCAGAATAACATACCAAGTCCCAAAGATACAATTTTATAAGTATTTGTATTCTTTTTTGAATGGAAATTTATCAAGAAGCTTACCACGTTTTGTTTCATCCTATTGCTAGCTTATGTTTTTTCGATGGGCTTGTTATCAATGAGCTTGCGGCGAGTTGCGACGGAAAGCAAGTTGCAGTGTATATTTAGTCACAGTCAATATGAAGTCTATGCTTCCCACAATGCAGACACTTGAACAAATAACCTGCAAATGAACCTTTTTTCTCAAGCCAACTTAACACTTGTTCTCGTTCATACCCAGAATTATCGACATCGTCCCACAATTCGTCAATGATAGGTTTTATTTCTTCTGCACCAACGTCTCCAACAAATGCACATAAATCGTTGCAGTGTCCAAGCCAAACGCCTTGCTGCCAACTAAGATATGCTGGTGTCCTTTCTGTAAGTTCTTTTATAGCTTCTTTATCATAGGGCATTGTATTGGGTTGAGTCGGGTCAGCCGATAGTCCTTCAATACTGGCATAATCCTGAAATTCGCCATTATATTTTTTTGCGGCAACACCATCTTGTATGCACCATGGACAAATATTTTCCACATCATCAATACAGTAAAAAGGTCCTGTATATTTATATCCTGTTTTTATGCTACAAACAGGGCAAATCGTATCGCTTTTCTCAAAAATATTTAAATCCAAATTAAATGCGTTTGGATTGTATTTGAATTTTGGTAACTCTTTCATATTTTTCATTGTTTAACTTTTACTATTTCTACCAATACCAATCAGTTAGCTTCCTGCTTGCTGGCAGGCTGTGAGTTGGCTGCCCAAGGGAACTTACTATTTCTATCTGTCCAAACAAGTTGTAGTGCTGGAAACTTCTCATACCCGTATAATTCCATTGCATAGCGAAATAGTCTCCAATATTTCTTTCGTCACAGGAATTTTTGTCACAAATCCGTTTTGTTTCATTTTTGTTATCGACTGATAGAAATCCACTTTATTTTTAAGTCTTAGCGGAAACCAGTCATTATTTTCGGCTCTTAAATTTAATACCTCTCCGTCTTCTGTCCCAATATGTAAAGTCCACTCTTTACCGTCTGCTTGTATTGCATCTAAGTGCTCTCCGGTCGCTGTATCAAAAGTTATTTCGTCATTGATTTTGTCAAGCAGGCAATATGTTTCAACCTTTTCGTCAATATCAGCAGCTTTTTCAATCCTAAAAATCCAGCCGAAACTGTCGGTCAAGGTACCGCCATTATAAAGCGGAACTCTTATTTTAAATGAAACGATTTCAATTTTATGCCCTTCCGTTTTAAAAATCTCCGAACTTCCATTTTCATATTTCTTTGTTTCAACAAAACTGTTCTGTCGATTACAGATAAGTCCGGAACGGACAACTCCCAAAGGTGTCTTAAATTCTCGTTTTATGTCAGTCGTTTGTGTTTTCATACTATGCTCTATAACGTGCCCACAGCTACTGTTTTCATTCATCCGTCAATCTTATTTCAATTTCAGGAAGTTTTTTCAGAGTCCTTGTTCTTTTGATGGTTCCTATAATTTCTTCCGTAAATTGTTCTTGGCTCTGTATTTTCGAGCGAAGTCTTTCAACTTCTCGCTTTAGTTCATTTACCCATTCTACTGGGTAAGTTTCTTTTAATAATTTTTGATAGTACTTATTTAGCTTATCAAAGTCGTTTGTCAAACCACATATTGTCCCCTTATGGTAGTTACCCCAAAATTCCTCACTTGTAAAAATATGATTTAAGATTAGAGATTTTGCAGTGTAAATATCCTTTAGAAATTCTCTGTATTCTAAGATTTTAGTTATCGCCATTTCACAAAACTTCTCAACCTCTTGTGAAAATTTATCATCGTTTTGATTGTATTCGATAAAAGGGACATTCTGCCTATAACCAATATCAAACGAAAAATATTCTTTTTTATACCAATGAAAATTTACTCCGATATTTAATGTTGTTCCTTGACTTCCTCGAAATGGTTGAAATTCGATGATAGTTGTAAACCAGCCTCTGTCGTCAAGCCAAATCCTTGACTGTCCTTTTTGTTTTATTCCCAAAGACTTAAATTTTTTCTTCGCAATTGTATTTATAATCTTCGAATGTTCGGGTAGTATCATATTTTTTTGTGTTTTTCTCAATTTCGTTTTCCATTTCTACTAATTGCAGTCAATGTTGTTGCCACCAGTTGCTTTACGGCCAGGCTTGCGGGTGCGGATGTCCATCGAGCCAAAAGTTCAAATTACCAATTTCAGCCTGTTTGCAAGTAGGGCGTAAGTTAGGTGTTCGTGTTTTATGTAAGTTCTTGTCCACTTAATAGTATTTCAATGTTTTCTTTCGTATCTTTATTCGGCTCTAGGTCTTTTAAATGTCGGATTTCTTTTTTTATTTCATCAGACCAATTTATTTTCTTCCATTTGTCTAAAACCTTAATTGCCATATTTCTATTTCTCGTCACAGAGCTTCTTAATCCTGTCAAAATAATTTTTTCTCCTTTTTGGGGATAGTTTTCTAAATAAGTAATCACTGTGTCGAGGCACATAAACCGAGAATAAGTTGGCCCAAAACCCATTGAATCTTTTGGCCCTGTTGCAAATTCGTCAAATGGTAAATTTTTGAGTGCAAAATCAATAATTAAGTCTGCGTGTTCTGATTTGCCATATCGTGTTACATCATACCACGTAGAATTGTCCATCGGATTTTCCTGCAATCTTGACCAAACAGTTTCCCATAAATTAATTCCTAACTTTTCTGCTGCTTGTTTTGCATTCCAATAGATTATATTGTCTTTACTCTTTAGCCCCTCGTATACTAAAGTATTCCATTCTTTACCATTTAGGATTTTAACAATTTCAATAATGCAATTTGAAATAATTTCTTCTGTCCACCCATTCTGCTCCTGTTCTCCAATATCTTTCTGCAATTCTGAAAGAAAATCTTTAAGTTTGCTTAACGTGATAAAGTCAGAGATGTCGCTTGTGTGCTGCTTTGCATGCCGAATGAAACTTTTAATTACTAAAGACGCATGCATGTATTCAGTAATGTCTTCAGCTGGACCTTCATCAGCAGTTAATGCATTTATAATATCAGAAGAAGCCTTAAAAAGCGATTTGTCTATTTGTTCACTTTCTAATTTTTCGTGTAATAGCCCGTGAACAGCACAAGTAAATGCTAAGTATTCATACATGATATTGTTTTTATACCCGTCTAATATCAACCAATCTTTTATTTGTTGGTTTAGTTGCATGTTTGCTAATCTATCTACAAGCTGAATTTTGCCCCAACCATCAACATGTTTGGCCAAATCCCAAAGGTCTAAAACAGGATTTTCTGATAAATTTGAAATCGCAACAGTAGAATAAATCGTGAACTCATCATGCAACCCTAAAATTTTCAAATATTTTACTACTGATTTGTTGCAGCAACATCCCAAAATTGCTATTCCAAACTTTACAGCATTCCTCTTATTTGTTTTGATTGCTAAATCTCTTGCAAAGGTAAAAAGGGACGGTTCGATTGGCAATGATTCTTTTAGGACAGCTTGTAAAAACTCATCAATTATTCCGACTACACCTTCATTTTCGGTTATTAGGAGGTAAAATTCTTGCTCACTAATTTTATCTCCCTTGTTTGCGACATTTTTCAAATGCTTCACAAGTTCAATAATTCTTTTCTTTGAATCATCTGAGCTGTCAGTTCCGAACATTGTATCCATTAGTCCGGGAGCAAACCTTACTTTCTCATCATTTATTACTTCATCCGGCAAATCATGAGCTGCATCTTTTAAATTGCCATTACTGTCAATATTGTTCGATAAAAAATTAAAAATGGAATTGTCAGTTTGCCATTCAATTGGTTGTGTTTGCTTGTGACTTCCAAATATACTTTGAATCCAATTTTTCATACTTCTTTTTTATTAATATCATTATTTTAGCGACTTTATTTCAATGATGCCCCACGTGCCACAGTTGCACACATTTTTTCAAAAACACCTCCCTTTCTAAAATATATGTATCTGGCGTATTCATGAGCATTACTGGAAAAAACGCTGAAATTGACAATTTCAGCCTGCTTACGAGCAGGACGCATGTTGATGGCAAGTATTATTCTTTTTGTTTCCGATTTTTCTTTATTGCTTTTTTCAATAAAGATTTTTTGCCCCATTGTCTCAACTCTGAATTTAGGTCATTAGATTGTTCGTCAATTTCTTTTTTCGTAAGTCTCTTGAAGTTTTTCCTTGTAATATGAATACTTCTTGACATTGTTTATATATTTTAGTTTTGAAGTCATTTAGACTTCTCGTTCTTTGAATACTAAAAAAAAGAGAAGGTATTTCTATCATATTAGTAAGCAAACTATCGCTTTCTGTGTTGCCCAAACCTTGGGAGTAAAAACGGCGTTTCTTTTTTGTACTGTCTGTATTCATCTCCAAAGCGAACTTCTAATTCGTTTTCTTCAATAAATTTATGATATGCACTTCCAATGATTAAACCTAATGAAAAACAAATTATTCCAACCATAATTCCTCCAATAATTGTACCGATTCCCAGGTAATAAAAAATTGCACCGAGTTCTATTGGATTACGACAAAGTCTATATGGGCCTGTCGTAACCAAATATCGGGTTGGAGCATTTGGCGCAGGAACGCCTTTCCCGATTTTCCACTGGAGAATTGTTGTCCATGTCAAAAAGAATAGTCCAACAATCAAACTCACTACAGAAATGATAATTTCTATCACTCTGCCCAACCGAATATACAGGCTATCCTTTATGAGAAATCCCACATAGATAAAGATTGAAGGTAAAATGACTAAAAAGAATAACATACCAAGTCCCAAAGATACAATTTTATAAGTATTTGTATTCTTTTTTGAATGGAAATTTATCAAGAAGCTTACCACGTTTTGTTTCATCCTATTGCTAGCTTATGTTTTTTCGATGGGCTTGTTACCAATGAGCTTGCGGCGAGTTTTCACAATCACTTCTATAATTCTGCCTTACTTATTGCGAATCAAAATTTCAGGAAATCTTATTTCTAAATTATCATTGTCGTTTTTCTTGCTTTTAATACAAAAAACCAAATAGCCAAAGCGGTATTTTGAAATGACAAAGAATTTATGATATTGGTATTTTCAAGATACACTTTTTGCGGTTTGGCCAATGTCTGTTGCATAATCCGGATCATATCTTTATCGCTGAACAATAAATAAAGATCTTTTGCATGACTCGATTGAATCTCAACCAAGTCAAGTCGTTTCGTTATCAAATTCGGAAATTGATTCATCATTGGATTCTTTGATAGTTTTTTCATCCTTTCTTACTCTTTATTATCAATATAAATCAACAGGTTATAGAAACTATAAAATAATGATATACTATATAGTAAACTATACATCATGGCTTTCCAATCTAATAAAATGCAATTATACAATTATTTTTTAATAATTAAAAATAAAAGTTAAAAAAACTCACGCTGATAATTAATAATTTATATTGTAAAAAAAACTTAATTATAGAGCTTCTTTTGCACTATCGCAGAAGAAACCTTACTTTTGTGGCGTAATTATATGAGAAAAATCAGTTTTTAATAGGTTCATGATGAAAAACAAACAAGCTCTCTGGATTTCAATTGTTGTCGTTCTATTGCTGATAATAGGCGCTGGAGCCTATTTTATTTTACACCAAAAGACCCAGATGGACCAGATGGTGCAGCAATCGGCCCTCGACAAAGAAGAGCTATCCGATGAATACAACCAACTTTCTCTTCAATATGAGGGCTATAAGTTATCCATAAACAACGACTCTCTCATTGCCAAATTAGAAACCGAACAACTGAAAGTACAACGCCTACAAGAAGAATTACGGACGGTAAAAGCAACCAATGTTACCCGGATCAATGAATTGAGAAAAGAATTGGAGACGTTGCGCGCCATCATGCGTAACTACGTACAACAGATCGATTCCCTCAATCGATTGAATGAAAAACTGACGGTTGAAAACAAGCAGGTCAAAGCGCAATACAACGAGGCGACACAAACACTTTCAAAAGTTTCAAAAGAAAAAGATCAGCTGGCTGAGACCGTAAACCTGGCCTCTAAATTAGATGCGGGAAATATCGTCGTAACTCCGATTACCAATAAGAACAAGCCGACCAATCAAATAAAGAAAATGGATCAAATCGCTATCGGCTTTACAATCAATAAAAACATAACCGCACCAACAGGGGAAAAAACAATTTATATCCGCATTCAAAAACCGGATGATGACGTCCTTGTCAAAAACCGGGGAGATGTATTTACATACGAAAATAAAGAGATAAACTACTCTATCAAGCGAATGGTGGAATATGGGGGAGACGAACTTCCGGTAACGATGTACTGGAAAGTAGAAGAATTTCTTTCTCCGGGTACTTACCGTGTAGATATTTTCGCAGATGGGAACCGGATCGGTTCTCAATCTTTCAAACTAGAAAAATAAATATTCACGTATGAAACAAAAGTTTTTTTTGAAAAACCGGGCTTACCGCTTCAAGCGCTTTGCCCGGAAAGCATACAGTGTGTTCAACAGTATGCACAGAGAAGTAAACATTGGAGTGATAAGTATCAGTATGCTGACTTTTACTCAAGTAACACAAACAAGCGCGCAAACATCCCTGACACTCGTTCCTGATTCTGTCTCCGAGCAAGAACTGGAGGAGGTTACAGTAACAGGTTCCCGTGTCGACCTGACCCTGAATCAAGCCGCCAACCTGGTCACAGTCATTTCTAAAAAAGAAATCGAGCAGGCGCCTGTCCAAAGCATACAAGACCTGCTTCACTATGTATCTAATATCGACGTTCTTCAACGAGGCACTCATGGCGTACAAGCCGACATATCTCTCCGCGGCGGTTCATTCGATCAAACAGCTATCCTTCTCAACGGAATGAACATATCCAACCCTCAAACCGGACACTACAGTTTTGACATTCCTATCAACCTTTCCGACATCGAACGTATTGAAATCATTCACGGACCATCTTCCCTGGTTTATGGGGCGAATGCGCTTTCCGGAGGTATCAATATCATCACGAAAAAAATGCAGGAATCTAAAGCTTCGGCTTACCTGGAAGGAGGGTCTTACGGACTTTGGGGAGCTGAGGCAAACGGTTCGCTGAAAACCGGAAAAGTATCCAACCAACTGTCTTTCAGCTACAATACTTCCGACGGATACATCGACGACAGCGATTATGATATTTATAATGCTTTATGGCAGACCGGATTCCGAACGAAAGAATCAAAAATCGATGTTCAACTGGGATATAACAATAAGAAATACGGCGCGAATACTTTTTTCTCTCCGGCCTACCCTCATCAGTATGAAGAAACGAGTTCTTATCTTGCAGGTATCAGGGGAGAAACCGGAACCAAACTCAAAATTATTCCACGGATCTACTGGAGCCGGCATGATGATTGTTTTCAACTGAACCGGGGACAACCCAAGCCTGTTCCCTATAACTATCATCACAGCGATGTGTATGGAGCTAACCTCAACATGCAATACCGCTGGAGCACGGGAATAACAAGTATTGGAACCGATCTTCGCAATGAAGGGATTTTAAGCAGCGTGTTGGGAAAACCGATGAAAGAACCAAACGGACACTACACGCGCTCAGATAACCGCACGGATATCAACTATTTTCTTGAACACAACTTTTTATCCGAACAGTTCAGCCTCTCCCTCGGGATGCTGGCCAATCATAACTCAGCCCTTACCAATAAAGGATTTGACCTGTACCCCGTAGCGAATATTTCTTACCAGGTTTCTCCGCTCTGGAAAATTTATGCGGCATGGAAAAATGCAACCCGGATGCCCACATTCACTGACTTGTATTACAACACACCGACTCATTCCGGGAACGCGGACTTATTACCGGAAAAATCAACATCCCTCGAGTTCGGATTTAAATTCAAAAATAATTTCCTGAACGCCTTTATGACTGCTTACCTGATGCAAGGGAAAAATCTGATCGACTGGAGGAAGGAGTACCCGGACTCAAAATGGCAATCCCAGAACCTGGGAACAGTCAACAAAGCAGGGATAGAATCAGGAGTGGATATCTATTTCCAAAAACTGTTTCCTCAGCTGAATCGTACAACATTAAAACTCGGATATACTTATCTGCATCAACAATCCGGAGAATCGGGAGAAATGATCTCCGCTTACGTTTTGAATTATCTGAAAAATAAGTTCACGGCACAACTGCTTCATCCTGTCTATAAAGACTTAACAGCAAGCTGGAATTTCCGATGGCAAGATCGCGAAGGGATCTACGACCAATATGAAAATGGAAAATCTGTCGGGAATACACCTTATAACCCTTATTCCATACTGGATCTGAGGGTTAACTGGGCTCGTAAATCGTTCAAATTCAATATCAACGCCAATAATATCTTCAATGTAACTTACTACGACATAGGAAACATCCCCCAACCCGGATTTTGGTTGAGTGCGGGAGTCGGATATACGATGTAAGAACTAAGAGTTAAGAGTTAAGAGCTAAGAACTAAGAGTTGAGGATGGATGTTGTATGAATCCGTTTTTAGTTTTTAGTTCTTAGCTCTTAGTTTTTAGTCCTTCGTTTTTAGTTCTTAATTTATTTCACTACCTTTGCACTCAATTTTTTAGAAAACTACGGAGCTATTGTGCAGACGTAAAAACGTAACGTGTAACGTAAAACTGAATATGAGTAAGAAGTTCATTGAACATGACCGGTTCGACCTATCTGAGGTCAATAAAGACGTGCTGAAATATTGGGACGAAAATGATATTTTTCATAAAAGCCTGAAAATCAGAGAAAATTCGCCTTCTTTTATTTTCTATGAAGGCCCGCCTTCCGCTAACGGAATGCCAGGAATCCACCATGTGATTGCACGTTCGATCAAAGACATATTCTGTCGTTATAAAACGATGAAAGGCTATTTGGTAAACCGAAAAGCCGGATGGGATACTCATGGACTTCCGGTGGAACTCAGTGTCGAAAAATCACTCGGGATTACCAAAGAGGATATCGGTAAAAAAATCTCCGTTGAAAAGTACAACGCCGCTTGTCGCGAAGATGTGATGAAATACACCCGTGAGTGGGAAGATTTAACACGTCAAATGGGCTATTGGGTCGATATGAACGATCCGTATATCACGTACGACAACGCTTATATCGAGACCTTGTGGTGGCTACTGAAAGAGCTATATAACAAGAATTTGCTTTATAAAGGATATACAATCCAGCCTTACTCGCCGGCTGCGGGAACAGGACTTAGTACACATGAATTGAACCAGCCGGGTTGTTACCGGGATGTGAAAGACACCACGTGTACAGCTCAATTCAAAATCGTCCATCCGAAACCGGAAATGACTCATTTTGGAGAAGCTTATTTCCTGGCCTGGACAACGACTCCGTGGACATTACCATCCAATACGGCTCTTGCAGTAGGGCCAAACATCGATTATGTAGCGATCCAGACATTCAATACCTATACAGGGAAGCCGATGACTGCTGTCATGGCCAGAGACCTGGTGCCTACTCATTTTAATGAGAAAGCTTCGGAATTAAATCTGAAAGACTACAAGCCCGGAGATAAAATGATCCCATTTAAGATCGTCGCTTCCTGGAAAGGTTCCGAATTATCAGGAATGGAATATGAGCAACTGATTCCCTGGGTGGATCCCGGAGAAGGCGCTTTCCGTGTGATCACAGGCGACTTCGTCACAACAGAAGACGGAACAGGAATCGTACACATCGCTCCGACTTTCGGTGCTGATGACGACCGCGTGGCTAAAGCCAACGGTGTTCCTCCGTTGATGTTGATCGACAAAGAAGGCAACCATCGTCCGATGGTCGATCTGACAGGTAAGTTCTACGCCCTGAACGCCCTGGATCCTGAGTTCCTGAAAGAAAGTGTTGACGTGACTTTATATGCCGAATATGCCGGTCGTTATGTAAAAAATGCATACGACAACAAGTTGACCGAAAACGACCCAACCCTCGATGTCGACCTTTGTGTCATGTTGAAACAGCACAATCAGGTGTTCAAAATAGAGAAACAGGTTCACAGCTATCCTCATTGCTGGCGGACAGACAAACCGGTACTTTACTATCCTCTGGACAGTTGGTTTATCCGCACGACCGCCTGCCGTGAGCAGATGATGAAACTCAATGATACGATCAACTGGAAACCGCAATCGACAGGAACCGGAAGGTTCGGCAAATGGCTGGAAAACCTGCAGGATTGGAACCTCAGCCGCAGTCGTTATTGGGGAACTCCGTTACCTATCTGGCGCACCGAAGACGGACTGGAAGAAAAATGCATCGGTTCGGTTGCCGAACTAATGACAGAGATAGATAAAGCGATTGCCGCAGGGATAATGAGTAAAAACCCTTATCCTAACTTCAATCCGGGAGATTATTCGAAAGAAAATTATGCGGTGGAAAATATCGATCTGCACCGTCCGTTCGTAGATAATATCGTTTTGGTTTCCAACAGCGGCAAACCGATGAAACGTGAATCCGACCTGATCGACGTGTGGTTCGACTCCGGCGCAATGCCTTATGCACAAATCCATTATCCGTTTGAAAACAAAGACGCTTTCGACAAAGGAGACGCTTTTCCCGCCGATTTTATAGCTGAAGGCGTGGATCAGACACGCGGGTGGTTCTTTACTCTCCATGCGATCGCAACGATGATCTTCGACAATGTTTCATTCAAAACAGTCGTTTCCAATGGACTGGTATTGGATAAAAACGGAAATAAAATGTCTAAACGCCTGGGGAATGCCGTCGATCCTTTCAATACCATTGAGAAATACGGTTCCGACCCTTTGCGCTGGTACATGATTACCAATGCGTCGCCTTGGGACAATTTGAAATTCGACATCGAAGGAGTGGAAGAAGCCCGCAGAAAATTCTTCGGAACATTATACAATACCTATTCCTTCTTCGCATTGTATGCCAATGTCGACGGATTCGCATACCAGGAAGCTGAGATACCATTTGAGCAACGGCCGGAAATCGATCGCTGGATCCTTTCCTTACTCAACTCTCTGATCAAAGAAGTCGACGAATATTATTCGACTTATGAGCCTACCCGTGCCGGACGCGCTATCAACGATTTTGTCAACGATAACTTGAGTAACTGGTATGTCCGCCTGAACCGCAAACGTTTCTGGGGCGGTTCAATGGATACGGATAAACTCTCGGCCTATCAGACATTATATACTTGTTTGGAAACGATATCCAAACTCATGGCTCCTATTGCGCCATTTTATGCAGACAAACTGTATCTGGATCTGAGTCAACCCCTTCAAAAGGATGGAAGCCTCTCCGTTCACTTAGCAGATTTCCCTGTCTGTAACGAAAAACTTATTGACAAAAACCTGGAAGAGCGGATGCAGATCGCTCAGGAAATATCGTCTATGGTACTTGCTTTGCGTCGTAAAGTCAATATCAAAGTGCGCCAACCCCTATCATCTATCATGATTCCGGTATTGGATGCACACCAGAAATCGGCGATTGAAGCCATTCAAAACCTGATTTTAAATGAAGTGAATATCAAGGAAATCCAATACCTGGATAATGCCGATGGTATTTTAGTCAAAAAGATCAAGCCGGATTTTAAGAAATTAGGACCGCGCTACGGAAAAATCATGAAAGATCTGGCTTCTGCAATCTCCGAATTGCCGCAACAAGCTATCCTGCAATTAGAAAAAGAAGGTCGGCTCGATGTGGACGTGAATGGTCAGAAAGCAGAAATCGAACTAGGAGATGTGGAGATCATCTCAGAAGATATTCCCGGATGGTTGGTGGCCAATGAAGGAAAGTTGACGGTAGCCCTTGACATCACAATCACTGACGATTTACGTAAGGAAGGAATTGCCCGTGAGTTGGTCAATCGCATTCAAAACATCCGGAAAACCAATGGATATGAAATAACGGATAAAATCAAAGTCGTTATTCAGTCGAATGAACATATCAATGAAGCAGTTAATGAATTTAGTGACTACATTGCAAACCAAGTGCTGGCTAATAGTGTTATATTAAATCATTTAAAAGAAGGCACAGAATTAGACTTTGACGATTTCAAATTATTAGTAAAGATCGAAAAAGACTGATATTGTTTGTCATGTTGGAAAAAAATATTATTTTTGGGTAATTTATGCGTCATGTATTAAGTGAAAGGAGGAGATTATGAGCGAGAAAACGAGATATTCAGATGCCGAATTGGAAGAATTCCGTGCAATTATCCTGGAGAAATTGGAGACGGCGAAGAAAGATTATGACTTATTGAAAGCCACTTTGATGAATTCCGATGGCAATGATGTTACCGATACATCCCCTACATTCAAAGTACTGGAAGAAGGCGCGGCCACACTGTCGAAAGAAGAAGCCGGACGACTGGCGCAACGCCAGATGAAATTCATTCAAAGCCTGCAAGCGGCTTTGGTACGTATTGAGAATAAAACATACGGCGTTTGTCGGGAGACAGGAAAACTCATACCAAAAGAGAGATTACGTGCCGTACCTCATGCTACATTGAGTATAGAAGCTAAAATGAGTCAGAAGTAAATGAAGTTCTCTAAAGGTTTTTGGACTTTTGCGGTTATTTTCATTATTTTGTTTGCAGATCAGGCCTTAAAGATCTGGATCAAAACGCATTTGATGCTTTATGAAAGTATCCCGAACATACAAGAGCACCCGAATAGTTGGTATTATCTTTACTTTGTAGAAAATAACGGTATGGCTTTAGGCATTGAAGTGATGGGAAAATTTTTCCTTTCAATGTTTCGCATTATCGCCTCTTTTGTCATTGCTTATTACTTGTATTTTCTGGTAAAGAGAAATTTCAAAATCGGATACATTATTTGTATTGCCATGATTTTCTCCGGAGCAGTGGGAAACATCATCGACAGTATATTTTACGGAGTTATTTTCGATAGTAGCTATGGACAGGTCGCAACACTTTTCCCTCCCGGAGGAGGTTATGCAACCTGGTTGCATGGAAAAGTCGTGGATATGTTCTATTTCCCTATTATCCAAACAAACTGGCCGTCGTGGGTCCCTTATGTCGGTGGAGAAGAATTCATCTTCTTCCGTCCGATCTTCAATTTAGCTGATGCTTCAATCAGTGTAGGAATAATTATTCTGTTACTCTTTTACAGGAAAACATTTTCTTTAAGTCTTGAAAAAAAAGGAAGTGAAGCTTAATCATTTTTCTATCGGAACCTTGTTTTTCGTCTTAATCCTGTCGGCTTGCAGCAACCGACCTTCATGGGTATTATCCGAAAAAAAAATGACAGATGTGTTATACAGCATTCATTTGGCTGAAGCTGAAATCGAAGAAAATTACGAACTCTATGGAAACAATCCGGCTAAACGGGAAGAACTATTAACTGCCGTATTCAAGAAACACAAAATAACAGAAGCGCAATTCGATACATCCCTCGTTTGGTATAACGCTCATCTGGAAAGTTATTTTAAAATTTGTGACGAGGTTGTAAACCGATACGCCATCCTGTCTGACACGCTGAGCGCTCAAATCAGCAAAAACGATATCCTACTCGCAGAACACAATCAGACAAGCATCTGGAATGGAGTAAAAGGTTATGAGTTATCTCCTGCCGATCCGGCCCGAACAACGATTACATTTCATATCGATTCAATCGATTCAAGTCCGGAAGATAGTTACAAGCTATCCTTCTGCGTTTTAGGTCTTAATAACGACCAGCCGGAAGTGCGATTCTGTCTTACGACTGCAGATACGACTATAATCAACGAAAGTAGAATTGAAAAAAACGGAGCATTCTCCAGTACCTTATTTCCCGGAAATGTAAAGGTAAAATCAATATCCGGTTCTATTCATATGCCCGGATACTGTCCTGAGTCCCGTATCGTCCTTTACAATTTCAATGTATTTCAGGTTAAGCAAGCAACAGCCAATTCATTACCGGGCTCTCCCAGACATCGTCAACCTCAATTATAATAAGCGATTAATTTTCTTCTTTTTCTTTCAATAAGATACTAAAGGCGCTTCCCTCTCCGACTTGACTTTGTATCCGGATATTTCCTTTATGCAACTTGACAATTTCCCGGGAAAGGCTCAATCCGATTCCGCTGCCATTTTTCTTTGTACTGAAAAACGGAATAAAGATTTTGTCCCGGTTTTCCGGCGAAATGCCGCAACCATTGTCGGCCACAGTGATGTAAACGCTACCATCTGTTGTTATCCCGGAAAAAAGAATGATACGAGGCTCAGGACTGTCTTTCACGGCATGTGTCGCATTCGTAATAAAGTTAATCAGTACCTGTTCCATTAAATTTCTGTCGATATTGGCTACCACAGAGGCATCATCGGTTTTCATTTCCAGGATAATCCCTTTCTGGCTGAGAGAAGGATTCATTAACTGGTATACCGCGTTTAGTAATTCATAGAGATTGACCGGCGCTGTTTCCGGAACAATTGTTTTGCTTAAACTGCGGTAAGTGTCGGCAAACCTCAATAATCCTTCACTCCGACGATGAATGGTCTCCATTGCAAATTCAATATCCTCAAAATCAGGATGTGAGACATCTACCATCTCTTCTTTTATCTTTTCCAGCCGTTTCTTGAGTGTATCGGCCAGAGACGAAACAGGAGCGATGGAATTCATGATCTCGTGGGTCATTACACTCAGTAAGCCTTTCCAGGCGCTCGCTTCCACTTCTTCCAGAGTCGCGCTGACATTATGAAAGGCAATCAGTTTATATTTTTTTTCTTCTGTTTGAAAAGTAGAGGCATTGGTCAGCGTTTTAATGATCTGTTTTCCTGCATTAATCGTCACCAATCGGCTTTCTCCCAAAGGGATATCCATCAATTCGTTATAAAGTTTTTCATTGCGTTTTTTCAGCCATTCGACGTTTTTGAGATAAGGAATATTGAACATGTTCTTCATGGCGTCATTCATCCACAATGTATCTTTTGTCTCGATGTCGTACGACAATATACCGGTATCTACCAGCTCCAACATTCGTTTCAAATAGTATTGCTGAGCTTCTTTTTCCCGGTTTAAAGAAAGAAATACATCCGTAATCGCATTGAATCCATGGTAAAAATGGCTTTTCGAGCCTCTGTTCTCAGGATATTTCTTTGAGAAATCACGATACCGGACAGCTTCTGTAAAATCATCAACGTCCCGAAATATCTTAAAAATATAAAGGAGTGTATGATAAAATAATGCAACCGTAATAAGAAACAACAAAATAGAAAGAGTGAATCGGTCTTTTTCAAAAAAGAAAGCCGCGGCACCTCCGGATAAGACTGTGAGTAAGAAAAATACAAATATATATTGCTTATTGTTCATATGTCATACTTATTCAGCCTACGGTACAAAGCCGCACGTGTAAGTCCCAGTTCTTTAGCTGCACGTGAGATATTTCCACTATGCTTTTCAATGACTTGTTCAATGGTACTTCTTTCCAGATCTTCCAGGTTATGCGTCGACAAAATTGTTGATGATGGCTTCTGTTCGATAGGAGAAAAAATAATGTCTTCGGCTTTTAACGTATCGCTTTCGGCCATGATCACAGCGCGTTCAACCGCATACTGTAACTCCCTGACATTTCCAGGATAAGCATAAGCCATCAATTTATTCTTGGCTGATTCGGACAAACGCATCGCATTTTTAAGGTATTTCTTTTCATAAATCTGAAGAAAATACTGAGCCAAAAGAATGATATCACTTCCGCGTTCCCGAAGAGGAGGAATTGTAATTTCCACTGTATTAATCCGATAAACTAAATCCTTACGAAAACGTTGTTCATTGGCCAATTCGGCAAAAGGGACATTGGTAGCCGTTATCAGCCTGATATTTACCTGGATAGGCGTATTCGTTCCCAAGCGGGTAACCTGACGATTCTGGAGTACCGTCAGTAATTTTGCTTGTTGCTGGAGCGATATATTTCCAATCTCATCCAAAAAAAGAGTCCCCTCATCGGCAGCCTCAATACGACCGATACGGTCTTCCCGGGCGTCGGTAAAAGCTCCTTTTTTATGTCCGAAAAGTTCGCTTTCAAACAGCGTCTCCGTTAATGCTCCGACATCTACTTTGACAAACGGCTTCTGTTTTCTCAAAGAAAGAGCGTAGATCGCTTGCGCAATCAAGTCTTTCCCTGTTCCATTTTCTCCTAATATCAACACATTGGCATCAGTCGGAGCAATCTTTTCCAATTTGCGAAATAAATGCTGCATAATCTCTGATTCTCCGATAATTTCGGAACCTGCCTGTTTTTCTTTCGACAATTGTCTTTTCTGAGGAGATATTTGTTTATCCAAAACCTCTTTAAGGGTTTGAAGTAAATTTTCGTTGTGCCAGGGTTTCACTAAAAAATCGGCAGCACCTTCTTTCAAACACTTGACAGCCAGATCAATATCGGCATAAGCCGTGATCATTACCACAGCAATCTTACTATTCCATTCTTTAACCTGCCTCAACCAATACAATCCTTCATTGCCGGTGTTCAACGAACTGTTGAAATTCATGTCCAACATCAGGATATCAAAATCGTTTGAAGACAAAAGCCTCTTTAAATTTTCCGGATTCGGTTCCGTAACGATGTCTTTCACTTCCGATTTCAGGAGAAAGCGAACCGCTGTCAAGACATCTTTATCATCATCAACGACCAGTATGTTGGCATGCCGTAAATTCATACATTACTATTCTTCAAATCATTTTCTAAATCGATTACCCGACCTTTTATTTTTCTTCTTGACAAGATCCAAGTGTTTGGTGCAAATGTACGGATTTTTTTTATAAAATTCATTGTATTATTCCCGAACAAAAAGTGTCCGTTTCCGAACACTTTCCGAAGCGCAATAAATTCATATTTCTGTATGAATCATATATTTGCAAAATTGGCATAAACATTGTTTTTATTTTAATACAATTTTTTCATAACTGTTCCGAAATGTAAACTATTAGCCACATAAACACTGTAATCATATTTGAAAATTTGACTTACAGTGTTTTTTGAAAGAACTAAAAATTAAAAAAATATATGGATAGAATCATTGAAAAAAAGAAATGGACACCCCAGAAAATAGCTATAATCGGAGGAGTTGCTGCGGGCGTTTTATTCATCATATTCATCATATTCAGCACTTTTGGCAAATCCAGATTGAATGTGGAAAGCGAACGAATGACCATAGCCGAAGTGAAACGAGCCAGCTTCCGCGAGTTTATTCCGGTAACAGGTACCATTCAACCGGTTTCTACTATTTATCTGGATTTGCAGGAAGGCGGAAGAGTGGAAGAGATATTTGTCGAAGACGGCACGATAATGAAAAAAGGTCAACCGATTCTTCGCCTGAGCAATACAGACCTGGAGCTGAGCCTGACCACACAGGAGACATCCGTATACAATTTATTGGCTCAAATGCAGATTGCCCAGAATGGCGCCCGCCAGAATACAATCAACAAACTGACCCAATCGGTCGATGTGGAAAGCCAGCTGATCGAAGCCCGGCGCGTTTACGATATGAATAAGAAATTGTTGAACTCTAGTACAATCGCCCAACAAGAATTCAAGGAATCGGAAAATAATTACAATTATTTATTACAAAAGAAAAAACTGATGGATGAAATCCTGAAACAAGATTCCTTAGCTTCATCCCAACAATTTTCACAGGCCGAACAATCGTATAAAGGCGCTAAAAACGGCCTGGAGCTGATGCGCCGTAAATTTGCCGACCTGACGGTTTGCGCTCCGGTCGACGGACAGTTGACTTCATTGGATGCCGAAATCGGGCAAAGCAAAAGTAAAGGCGAACGCATCGGACAAGTTGACGTGCTGAGCGGTTTCAAAGTCAGGGTAGATGTCGACGAACACTATATTTCACGGATTTATGCCGGACTGGAAGGGCAATACAAGCAAGGAGACAGCACTTATATACTAGTGATCAAAAAAGTGTATACTCAAGTAACCAACGGTCGTTTTGCTGTCGACATGCTGTTTCAGGGAAAAGCTCCGGATAACATCCGCCGGGGACAAACATTGCAAATCCGGATTGCTTTAAGTGACGAAACGGAAGCTACAATCATTCCTCGCGGAGGATTTTACCAACAAACCGGTGGCAACTGGATTTTCAAAGTCAATAAAAGCGGAGATAAAGCATACAGGGCTCCTATCCGTATCGGACGCCAGAATCCGGATTATTATGAAGTCCTGGAAGGGCTGCAGCCGGGAGAAAAAGTGGTGGTCAATAGCTATGAGAACTACGGGGATATCCAGGAGTTGGTGATTAAGAACTAAAAACTAAGAGTTAGGAACTAAAAATTAAAATAATAAATACGATGAAAAAAGCAGTTTACATTCTGGCTTGCCTTTTATTGAGCTTTTCGACTTATGCTCAGTCTGATAAATCAAATAAAGATTTTGAGAATTATTCCGAACAACAGATGACAATTGTGGGAAAAGCTTTTCAGAATAAAAATTACACACAAGTTCTGACTGCATTGCAGGATTGGGAAAAAAGGTATACAGCCCTTCCGGCAGACGTACAAAAAGAATATGCTTATGGGGCGGGGAATGCGATTTATTACAACCTGGCATGTGCATATTCTTTGAACAAACAAGCCAATAAAGCGATTGAAAGCCTCAAAAAGGCGATTGAATTGGGATATGATAATCGAGCTCATATCGATGAAGATTCCGATCTGGATTTTATCCGTAAAAACAAACAATTCATAAAATTGGTGGATAGTATGCCTAAGAAGGAAAGTTATATCGAAATCCTTCAAAAGGCAGGAAAATATGTTTCGGCAGACACGACAGGCTTGCCTCCGTTTAATTACGAACCGGTCACTAATTTCCGGATAAAATCGGTTAAAGAATACTTTAAATTGGATTCCATCGCAGGAAAAGGAGATGAAATCTCTCAAATCATCAACCTATTGAACTGGGTACACAATACGATCCGTCATGATGGCAGCCACAGACCGAATTGCAGTGAATTCGATGCGATGGATCTTTATAATTATCATAAAACAACAGGCCGTGGAATCAATTGCCGGATGCTGGCAATCGTATTGAATGAATGTTATCTGTCGATGGGTTTCAAATCCCGTTTTATGACTTGCCTTCCGAAAGATGAAAACGATCAGGATTGCCATGTGATCAATTGTGTTTATTCAAAAACATTAAATAAATGGATCTGGATGGATCCTACTTTCAATGCCTACTTAAAAGATGAAAACGGCACTTTGCTGAGTATCGAAGAAGTTCGTACACGTTTGATTGAAAATAAACCGATTGTCCTGAATGAAGATGCAAACTGGAATAATGAGAATAAACAGACAAAGAAATATTATGTAGATCATTATATGGCGAAAAACCTTTACTGGTTGCAATGTCCGGCTAACAGTTATTTCAATGTGGAAAGTCCATACAGAAATACAAATGTAACATACATATCATTGACTCCGGAAGGATTTGACAGGTTCAATAAATCAGGAAGAAGTAAAGGCCAAGTTATGACTCACGATCCTGCTTATTTCTGGCAGGCACCTATGGAAAAATGAAAATAATTACAAAATGAATGTTATGAAAAAAATAATTATCCTTTTGATTTTTAGCTGTATTGCAAGTTATACATACAGTCAGGAAACAGTAAAAAAACCGCTTACCGATGCTGAAAAAATCGTTGGATTATCCAAATGCTGGTCGGAAGCAAAATACAACTATGCTTATTTCGATAAACTGACCCTTGATTGGGATAGCTTGTATAAAGCTACAATTCCTATAGTACTCGCAACACAAAATGACTTTGATTATTTCCGTGAATTGCAGAAATTCATGGCGACATTGAAAGATGGGCATACTAAAGTCTTATGGTCAGGAAAATTATGGGACAATTGGGCTACAATTCCGGTCACTACCAGATTAATAGATGGAAAAGTACTTGTAACCAATGTATATAATGACACACTGGAACAAGCCGGAATAAAGAGAGGCATCGAACTTATCAGGATCAATGGGGAGGATGTACATGCGTATGTATCCAAGTATATTAAGCCTTATATCGGTTCTTCGACAGAGCAATGGTTGAATTTGCTTGCTTATGGACGGGAGTCTACCCGAGGCAAGGAATCGGAATCTATAAATCTTACATTTAAAGATGTCAAAGGCAAAATTTTTGAACAAACCATTAGCCATTCCATGCATGAAGAGCAGAAACTGAATAATCCTTTGTTTGATTTCAAGGTTCTTGATAATAATATTGGTTTTCTGAAAATCACTTCTTTCTGGGGAGACAAATATGTTCAACAATTTGATTCGGTTTATAATTTGATGAAAGATATAGATGGACTTATCCTCGATATTAGAGAAAATGCCGGGGGGAATTCAAATTATTCAGCCTATATTTTATCTCATTTTACAAATAAAAACTTTAAGATGTCGGACTGGAGTAGTCCCATGTATATTCCGGCACATGCTTCCTGGAATTTTTCCAAAGAATGGTATTCTCGAAAATCTTCATCTTACTCTCCGGTAAGAAATAAAACAATCTTTGAAAAGCCGATTGTTTTATTGATTAACGAGGCTACTTTCTCTGCTGCTGAAGATTTTTGTGTTGGTTTCAGGACCATGAACCGAGGTCTTATCATTGGGTCTCCAAGTGGAGGTAGTACAGGTAACCCCATTGGCTTTGATCTGCCAGGCGAAGGATGGGTTCAGATTTGCTCTAAAAAAGATACTTATCCTGATGGAACCGAATTTGTTGGAGTTGGGATTATACCAGATATGGAAGTAAAAGAAACTGTTTCCAGTTTTTTATCTATAAGACCTGATTCTGATCATTCGTTGGCAAAAGAAAAAGCGATACAGGTATTGAAAAATAGTATTCAGAAAAAATAAAAGCATATAGTCATGATTAAGATTACAGACCTAGAGAAAATCTATCGCACGGAAGAAGTAGAAACCGTAGCATTGAATAAAATGTGCATGGAAGTGAAAGAACATGAGTTTGTTGCCATCATGGGTCCTTCAGGTTGCGGTAAATCCACATTACTTAATATTTTAGGCATGCTGGATGATCCGAGTTCCGGTAGTTTTGTATTCAATGGCATCGAAGTGTCGAAATTCAACGAAAGCAAACGCAGTGATCTGCGTAAAGCCAATATCGGGTTCGTATTCCAAAGTTTCAATTTGATCGACGAACTAACGGTCTTCGAAAATGTGGAACTTCCGTTGGTTTACAATAATATCAAAGCTTCCGAACGGAAAATAATGGTGGAAAAAGCGTTGGAAGGCGTACAAATGATGCACCGCCGCAACCACTTCCCGTCGCAACTTTCCGGAGGTCAGCAACAACGGGTGGCGGTAGCGCGCGCAGTGGTCAATAGTCCTAAACTGATCCTCGCAGATGAGCCGACCGGTAACCTGGACAGTAAAAACGGGGTGGAAGTGATGCAACTGCTGACTTCATTGAATGAAAACGGAACGACGATCGTTATGGTAACGCACAGTGAACACGACTCCCGATATGCACACCGGATTGTTCACATGCTCGACGGAAAGACTGTGACGGAGAATTTTTTGAAAGAACTTGTTTATTCGGCGCAATGAGGAATAACTGAATAACTGAGTAACTGAATAACTGAATAACTGAAAACTTGACTATGGAATCAGAAAATTTTAAATATAGAGATGATTTGAAACAAAGGACAAAAGAATTTGCTTTACGAGTAGTAAAACTTTACCAATCGTTACCCAAAACAACAGAAGCTCAGATTATAGGAAAACAGTTATTTCGTTCAGCAACCTCTGTCGCTGCAAACTATAGAGCAGCATGCAGGGCGCGTTCAAATTCGGAATATTATAGTAAAATAAGTATTGTCATTGAAGAAGCTGATGAAACTATGTTTTGGATGGAAATGCTATGGGAAACTAATATTGTCAAACAAGAATTATTACATAATCTGTATAATGAAACTGAAGAAATATTGAAAATTGTGGTCGTTTCTCGTAGAAACTCACAAAAGAAATAATCAGTTACTCAGTTACTCAGTTATTCTATTATTCAACATTAAAAATTATGAACCTCAAACAATCCCTCCGGATCATTTTCCGGAACAAGACATACAGTATTTTGAATATCGTGGGCTTATCCATCGGATTAGCTATGGTATTGTTAATCGCCCTGATGGTTTACAACGAACGCTCGTTTGATAAGTCATTCAAGGAGAGTAAAAATATCTATCGTTTGAACTCCTATTTGCTGGCTTTCATGCCGGGAGAGACATTTGCATCTACTTCCAACAAAACGGGTCCTTACCTTCAGGAACAAGTGCCGGAAATATTAACAACTGTCAGAACGTATCCGGGATCTTACCAAATCCGGATTAATAACAGTCCGATGAAGTTTAATATTATGTGGGCTGACGAAGATTTCTTCCGTTTGTTTGAAACACCTTTCGTCAGTGGAAGCCCGGAAGCAATAATGAAACAACCGAATGCGATCGCTATTTCTGAAAGCATGGCCAAGAAGCTCTTCGGAAAAGAAGAGCCCATGGGGAAATCATTTTTGCTCGATGATAAACATTCGGTAGAAGTGAAAGCCGTCTATAAAGATTACCCTAAAAACAGTTCTTTCTATGATTATCAGACAATCGCACCGTTTAATTACAGTTATCCGGAGTGGTTCAGAAAAGAAATCCATTGGGGAAATTTAGATTTTGAGACGTTCTGCCTATTGGCAAAAGATGCTGATGTGAATACCCTTGATCAACGGATTGAAGAGGTGGCCAAAAAAGGAATGAAAGGGGAGGCATTTTATATTCCCAAATTACAAAATCTGGAAGATATTCACTTGTATTCGGCTAAATATCGCGGATCGCGGACTTCTTTCCAAAGCGATATTTCCAAAGTGAAAACTTTAAGTCTCTTAGCTGTGATTATTTTGCTGGTCGCCTGCGTCAACTACATGAATCTGAGTACTGCCCGGGCACAAAAACGTTCAAAAGAAATTGGCGTAAGTAAAACGTTGGGAGCAAGGCGCAGCGGCTTGATCGGGAAACTTACCATGGAAACCGGGATCATTACGGCCATCTCTTTCATCTTCGCTTTCGGATTATCTTACCTGTTGTTGCCGGTTTTCAATTCAATACTCGGCGAACAGTTAAGCTTCTCCCTTGCATTTACCCCCGCTTTCCTGCTTGGAGCACTGGCGATCTGGATAATTACAACAGTGATTGCAGCATCTTATCCTGCACTTTATCTTTCCGGTTTTCCTCCTCTACTGGCGATCCGTTCGGCTAGTATTAGCAAAGGTTCAGGTCATGCTACGGTAAGAAAAATTCTGACCATAGGGCAATTTGTCGTGGCGGTAGTCCTGATTGCCTGGGTGTTCGTTATCCAGGCCCAGATCCGCTATGTGAACAATAAAGATGTCGGGTTCAATCCTCATAACCTGGTTGGTATTGATGTGCCGGGTAAACAATCAGAAGCCATAGCCAATGATTTACGCAGCCTCGGTTTTGTGGAGTCGGTGGCAAGAGAAAGTTCTTTTTTATTCAGCGGAAATGGAAATATCATCCTGAAGAATAAGGATGACAAGGCCGGCTTGAGTCTTTGGACCGTCAAAGCAGACAAGAATTTTCTCAGCACGATGCAACTGAAACTGATTGCAGGAAATCCTTTGCCCGATCGGGTGGAAGGAGATTCAATCACGCAGATTATTTTGAACCGGAAAGCGGTTGAATATTTGGAAACCACGCCGGAAGAAATTATCGGAAAAGAAGTCATGGCAGAAATAGGTGAAAATAAAGTAGCAGTTTGCGGTGTTGTTGAGAACTTTAATTTTGAAGCTCTGTACAAGCCGGTTACAGGCTTTGGGATCCATAATGGCAAGCACTCCCTGAATGTAATTATGATACGATTGAAGGAAGGTAACTTACCGGATCAGCTCAAATCCATAGAAACGATCTATAAAAAACACGTCCCCGACGATCTCTTTACCGCTGAGTTTCCCGACATGCTATGGGAAAAAATTCATGAAGCCGAGCATCGTACCAATAAAGTAATTGTCTGCTTTTCCATTCTGGCCATTTTCGTTGCCTGCATGGGAGTGTTCGGACTTACCGCTTTCATGGCCGAGCAACGCACGAAAGAGATCGGTATCCGGAAAGTGATGGGAGCGAGTGTAAAAAATATTGTAGATCTTTTTACCAACAGCTATTTGAAATTATTGCTGATTTCATTAGTAATTGCTGTTCCCGTAGCCTGGTGGTTGGGAAATAATTACCTGAACGATTTTGCCTACCGCATCAACATGTCGTGGTGGATGTTTATCGTAGCGGCATTGATCACAATAATAATTACCATACTGACGGTTTGCCTGCAGGCGGTAAAAGCAGCATTGGCGAATCCGGTAAAGTCGATCAAAGTTGAATAATTGAATAACTGAATAACTGAAAAAGAAGTCAAACCCCATCAGTTATTCAGTTACTCAGTTATTCAATTACTCTGTCATTCAGTTATTCAGTTACTCAGTTATTCAGTTATTCAGTTACTCAACATTAAAAACTATGAACCTCAAACAATCCCTCCGGATCATTTTCCGGAATAAGACATTCAGTATTTTGAATATTTTCGGGCTTACCGTGGGAATCACGGCGACAGCACTGATATTTCTGTGGGTAGAATACCAGACGGGGTTTAACCGGGAACTGCCTAATTCAAAAAATCTCTATAAAATAGGGCAAAATCAACAATATGGCGACGAAATCAACACCTTTTTCGTTGCCTGTGGTCCCCTGTCCAGGACATTGGATGCTGAATTCCCTGAGATTAAGCGCAATACCAGAGAAGGGGGCGACGGCACTACGACTTTCGTGCTGGAAAAGGAAAACAAGGCCTATTCTGAATATGGCCAGTTCATGGACGCTACAGCCTTTGATATGATCGGATTACAGTTTGTGAGGGGCAACAAGCAAACCGCTTTTGAACCGGCATTCCCAATCGTGATCAGCGAGAAAATGGCTGAAAAAATGTTCGGGAAGGAAGATCCTCTGGGAAAAACCCTGAAGACCGACGACCACTTGTATGAAGTGACCGGTGTATTCAAGGATCTGCCGAAGAATATCAGTTTCAGCTTCGACTGGCTGTGTCCGTTCCGTATATTGGAAAACGACTATGCAGCCAAAGGTTGGGTAAACAAAGATAGTTGGAGGAGTAATTGGCAAAGCTGCTATGTAGAATTACTTCCTGGAACTGATGTAAACGTTCTGAATAAACGCCTGAAGAATTTGCAAAAAGAAAAGACAGCTGGAGAGGGCAATGCGGAATACTTTGTTTATCAGCTAAATAAACTACGCTTGTATGGTCAGTTTCGTGATGGGAAAAGCACCGGTAGCGGATACATCCGTACGGTACGCTTGTTTGCAGGCATTGGATTGGTAATTCTGGCTATTGCCTGTATCAACTTCATGAACCTCTCGACTGCACGTTCGCAGAAACGGGCTACAGAGGTTGGTGTCCGCAAGACATTCGGCGCTAAACGTGACTGGCTGATCCGTTTCTTCCTCGGAGAATCGGCTTTACTGTCGATATTATCTTTGTTGATATCCGTTGGGTTAATATATCTCTGTTTGCCGGCATTCAATCGCCTGGTTAACATCGATCTGCAGCTTAACTTACTGAATCCCTATCAATTATTCGGATTATTGGGTATCGGACTGATCTGCACTTTTCTTGCCGGTAGTTATCCGGCCTTCTACTTGTCGTCGTTCTCTCCGATCAATACACTGAAAAAACAAAAGTTATCCAAAGGAGGAAGTGTGGTCTGGATTAGCAAAGGTTTGGTCGTTACACAATTTGCCACAGCATTTATCTTGATCTGTACGACTTTTGTCATCTATCTGCAAATCCGTCATGGACAGAACCGTGAAATGGGAATTAAGAAAGACAATTTAGTGACTTTTGCGACGACTCCTGAAATCATCAACAGCTTCAATGCCGTACGCAATGAATTACTGGGAACAGGATTTGTGGAAAGTACAGCATTGAGCAGCCAATCGTTAATCAATATCTGGAATAATGGAGGTGGACTCAAATGGCAGGGAAAAGATCCGGATATCAACCCGCTGATCTCGAATGTGCACGCTACTCCGGGATTGATAGAAGCCGCCGGATTGAAACTAACAGAAGGAAAAGATCTGGCGGATAATGATTCAACTTACATCCTTGTAAACCAGACATTAGCCGACATAATGGGTAGTGAAGGCCGTGTCGGAGGCAGGATTGGCTGGTCGGATGATCCTAACGAACAATATGAGATCAAAGGTATTGTAAATAACTTTGTCTTTAATGATATGTATACGGAAAAATACGAGCCGGTCATTTTTTATTATTATCCGGGAGGGGCTAATTTTATTTTTACCCGTCTGAAAGAAGGAGTAAATCAGGTGGAGGCTTTGGCAAAGATCAAGACTGTGCTGAAAAATTTCAGTCCGAATGAAGCACATGAACCTACATACATGGACGATCGTTTTGAGCGAATGTTTGCCGGACAACGTACCATAGGCAAGCTTGGAGGCTTGTTTGCCGGTCTGGCGATCTTCATCTCTTGCTTAGGTCTGTTTGGATTGAGTGCATTCTCGGCAGAGCAACGCACCAAAGAAATCGGTATCCGCAAAGTACTGGGTGCTACTGTCTGGGATATCCTAACCTTATTGGGAAAAAGCTATATGGGATTAATTGGTGTGTCACTGGTTATCGGTATTCCTTTAGCCTGGTACATTACAAATAAATACCTGAACGATTATTCTTATAAGATTACCTTAGGTTGGAGTTTGTTTGCCGGGGTAGCCATATTAGTTACTTTAATTGCCATATTAACAGTTAGTTTTCAATCGCTTCGTGCAGCTATGGCTAATCCTGTGAAATCAATCAAAGTTGAATAATTGAATAACTGAATAACTGAAAAGGAAGCCGCACCCCATCAATCATTCAGTTATTCAGTTACTCAGTCATTCAGTCATTCAGTTACTCAGTTATTCAGTTACTCAGTCATTCAGTCATTCTATTACTCAATTATGCACAACTTAAAAATTTCCATTCGAAATCTCAAATCCAACGGGATGTATTCCATCATCAACATTGTTGGATTAGCGATCAGTTTTTCTGTCGCGATTTGTATCCTTTTATGGGTAAAAAACGAATTGAACTACGATAAATTTCATCAACAAGAGAAGAACATTTATCAATCTGTTGCCACATTCAATATGGAAGGGAAAGACATGTACTGGAAAACATCATCTCCCCCATTAGCCATCCATTGTCAAGAAGAGATTCCTGAAATAAAAAAAACATGCCGTGTCCATCAGACTTCCTGGTCAATCGCTTACAACGAAAACAAAGTAGGAGAACTAAAAAGTTATATGGTTGATTCGACATTCTTTTCCATATTCAATTTCCCATTATTGGAAGGAGATGTATCAAAGCCTTTACCCGATGGTCGTTCAGTTGTCCTTTCACGACATATGGCATCCGTTTTATTCGGAAACGAAAATGCTGTCGGTAAAATAATCCGGGTCGACGGAAATAAAGAGTTCCATGTGACCGCCATCATGGAAGATATGCCTATTCATACGACCTTTTATGCAGATGTTATATATTCTTATGAACTGATGAAGGAATATAAATCCGAAGGAGAAATGAACAGTTGGAGCTCTTTAGGCGTTTTGACCTTTTTCCTTCTGGCTCCGGATGTCAACTCAGATGTTGTTGCTCAACAAATTACAAAGATTCAACAGAAAAACTTTCCAAATTTCAAGATTACTTACCTGTTACAGCCATTAGCTAAAAATCATTTTTATGAAGCAGATGGTCATGAAAATTCCAATATGCAGGCCTGTCGGTTGTTTACAATATCCGTATTCATCTTACTGATCATCGCCTGTATCAATTATGTCAATCTGATAACTGCACGATTTGCAAAACGGAACAAGGAATTATTCGTAAAAAAGATTCTGGGAGCAAAAAAAAGCAAGCTTTTTATGCAATCGATGACGGAGTCAATCGTATTATTTATAACTGCATTGATCTTAGCCACCCTCCTTTTATACTTGATATTTCCTGTTTTCAGGACGATTTCGGGAAAAGAAATTGAATTTCATCTTTTTTCCATCGAGACATTATCTGTCTATCTTCTGACTTTTATTGTAGTCACAATCCTCGCAGGAATATTTCCCGCTATTAGTTTATCGGTTGGAAATCCTCTTCAGATCATCAAAAAAAATAACGGAGGGAAACACGGATTTCTCTTTTTTCGCCGTTCATTGGTCGTTTTACAATTTATTTCGGCGATCATACTTATTTTAGGTTCAATTACCATCAATAAGCAGATGCAATTTATTCAGAAAAAAGATTTAGGCTATAACCGGGAAAATATTTTATCGATAGGACTTAGTCACAATTCGTCTTCTCAGTATAAAAGTATTAAATCCGATTTACTACAGCAATCCGGAATTTTAGGAATAACATCTTCCACAGAAGACATCCTCCATGTGAATTCAGCCTCCAGTTGGGGTAAAGACCTCCATGAAATGGTCATGATGAATTTTACATCTGTTGATAAAGATTTCATTTCAACAATGAATATGACACTGAAAGAAGGATCCGACTTTACCGGAACCCCATCAGACAGCCTGAATTTTATCGTCAATGAAACTGCCGTGGAAAAAGCAGGAATATCCAATCCGATTGGAAGTAACTTTACATTTGCCCAAAGGGAAGGAACAATTATCGGTGTCATCAAAGATTTTAATTTTAAAAATCTTCATGAAAAAATGACTCCATTGGTTTTATACATAGCAGGAGACCCCAGAATAATGTACGTCCGGATTGCTCCTCAATCAGCTTCGCAGGCTATTTCTGCCATAGAATCTACCTGGAAGCGTTATCTTCCGGGAACTCCATTCGAATACCATTTTCTGGATGACGAATTTGATAAATTATATAAATCCGATTTGAGGATCAATCAATTGTTCAATGTTTTTGCCATTATAGCCATTCTCATTTCCTGTCTCGGTCTGTTTGGGTTAGTGACTTACACCGCTGAAACTAAAACAAAAGAAATCGGGATCCGTAAAGTCTTAGGTGCCAGCGTAAGCAATATCGTCAACATGCTTTCTAAAGAATTTTTGATTTTAGTTTGTTTTTCCATGATAATTGCTTTTCCATTGGCATATTACTGGTTAAATAAAATGCTACAGGAATATGCTTATCGCACAAACATCGAATGGTGGATGTTCATTCTGGCCGGATTAATAACAATCGGACTAACTATAATAACCGTCGGTTGGCAAGCAGTGAAAGCCGCAACAGCCAATCCTGTGAAATCAATAAAAGTTGAATAACAGAGTAACTGAATAACTGAAAAGGGGAGTCGCACCCCATCGGTTATTCAATTATTCGATTAATCAGTTATTAATATATGTACAATCTGAAAATAGCAATTCGTAACATCCGTAAAAACGGATTATATTCGGTTATCAATATTATTGGTCTAGCAATAAGTTTGACCATCGTGATCCTGATCATGTTATGGGTTCAGGATGAATTGAGTTACGATAAGTTTCATCCCGATTCAAAAGAAATTTACCGGTTAAATGCAGAAGTTTCGGAAGGTAATATCTGGACAAATACACCGGCGCCTGTTGCTCTTTTTGCAAAAAATGAACTGACTGAAATAGAACAGACTTGCCGTGTTGGTGGATATTCTAAGAATTACTTTGATTATAACAATCAAAAGTTTCGTGATATGAGTGGGATTGCAGTAGATGATGCATTTTTCTCTATATTTAACTTTCCGTTATTAAAAGGAGAAAAAGAAAAGCCGTTTACCGATGATCTTTCCATTGTTCTTTCCGAAACAAAAGCAAAGGCCATATTCGGAGATGAAGACCCTATCGGAAAAACATTACGAGCCAACGACAACATGGTCTTTCATGTTACCGGAATAGTAAGTGACGCTCCTAAAAATTCGACATTGAAATATGATTATATCGTACCCTTCGATATTCAGCAACGTACATTTACCGGAAATGGAGATTGGAAATACATCAATGATGATTGGGGTAGTTATCGTTATAGAACTTACTTCTTAACCCGTCCGGGAACAGATAGCCAGGCATTAGCAGTAAAAATCGGGAAAATGGTTGATCGTATAAGGGATGATAAGACTCAACAATACGTTTTCAGATTGCAACCTTTATTGAAAATCCATCTGTATGCCCCCAATGGGGAACCTCAGGGGATGAAAAATGTTTGGTTGTTCGGTAGTATTGCAATTCTGATACTGATCATTGCCTGC
>JAVBNR010000026.1:0-18434 GCA_031551395.1 Bacteroidales bacterium | reverse complement strand
TTTTATAATTAATTCAATGCTTTTTTCACGCAACCGACTCACATTTTGCACGTTAGATACGCCAAACCTGCCTAAGGTCTACAACAGGGATTTTGGATGTTTAAGATAATGTATACCTTTACGGTGCCTTCTTGTGATTTTTATTCTACATTCTTTTTTATTAAGTACAATTAAGGTGTGAGCTTCGCAAGGAGGCTCTTTCATTAAAGATGGCAAGTCTTTTCATTGTATTCATTAGTCAAAAGTATCACAATAAAAAACAGCCTCCAAATTAAAAATAATGTTTTTCAACATATTATCTCGCTAATAATCAACAACAACCAGCATCCATGCGGATTTTCAATCCTTTTTTTATTCAATTGACAGGGTTCTTTCCTCTTGCAATGACGACAATTGTTTATTATTTTTGTAGTTTATTTCAATACAAAAAATCTTTAATTTTAAATCTATGAGTTCCCGCAGAATTATCCTCAATGAGACCTCCTATTTTGGAGCAGGTTCAAGAAAAGAGTTAGTCAATGAAGCCCGGCGAAGAGGTTTCTCCAATGCTTTTATCGTTACAGACAAAGACCTTGTCGGATTCGGAGTGGCCGGAGAAATAGCCCGTATTTTGGAGACTGGCGGTTTGAGATATGCGATTTACGACAATGTGAAAGCCAACCCGACTATTGCCAACGTACAAGCAGGGATTGAAGCTTACAAAGCTTCCGGAGCTGATTTCATCGTTGCTCTGGGAGGGGGTTCTCCTATCGATACGGCAAAAGCCATCGGGATCGTAGTAAACAACCCGGAGTTCGCCGATATCAAATCGCTGGAAGGGGTAGCCGATACTAAGCGCAAAGCGGTGTTTACCATCGCCTTACCCACTACGGCCGGAACCGGAGCCGAAGTAACCATCAACTATGTGATTACAGACGAAGAGGCCAAAAAGAAAATGGTCTGTGTAGACCCGAACGACATTCCCGGAATAGCTATTGTCGATCCCGAATTAATGTATTCCATGCCCAAAGGTCTGACTGCAGCTACGGGGATGGATGCATTGACTCATGCGATTGAAGCGTTGATCACTCCCGGCGCCTGGATGCTGTCGGATATGTTCGAGATACAAGCCATCGAACTGATTCATAAATACCTCAAGCGCGCCGTCGACAACGGTCGAGACGAAGAAGCGCGCGAAGGGATGGCGATGGCTCAATACATTGCCGGCATGGGATTTTCCAATGTAGGGTTGGGGATAGTCCACTCCATGGCACATCCATTGGGAGCGTTTTATGACACTCCGCACGGTGTTGCCAACGCTTTGTTACTGCCTTATGTCATGGAATACAATGCGCAATCTCCGGCAGCTCCGAAATATCGTTTGATTGCCAAAGCGATGGGCGTGGAAAAAGCAGATACCCTGACGGAAAATGAAGCTGTAGAAGCAGCCATCCAAGCAGTAAAAAGTCTATCTTTAAGTATTCATATTCCTCAAAAACTGAATGAAATCGGAGTCAGAGAAAGTGATCTGAAAGCATTATCCACTGCAGCATTCAATGATGTATGTACGGGTGGAAATCCCAGACCGACTTCTCCCGAGGAGATTTACGAGATTTATAAGACCGCGTTCTAAGACTTTCTCATACAGATTACTCCGGTTTTATTATACCCGTTTCAAATAACTCTATAAATAAAAAACCGGAGTAATTTGTGTGAAATAATTTTAAAAATTTCTTCATTCCAATAGTTTTTTCTACCTTTGCACCGTATTTGAAAAGTGGATGGATTTGTATGCTTGCAACCACAGAAAAAAATGCTAAAATCGTTTATTTTCTTTCCTTACAGTGCTTTCATACAAGTTTATTGCTTTTTAAGTTTTAAGTTTCAAGTCCTAAGTTTTTAGTTTTTAACTATTTAATATTTTTGTATGAGTTATTTATTCACCTCCGAATCGGTGTCGGAAGGACACCCCGATAAAGTAGCGGATCAAATATCCGATGCTTTACTTGACGAGTTTCTGGCTTATGACCCCAACTCTAAAGTAGCATGCGAAACGCTGGTAACTACAGGACAGGTAGTACTGGCAGGAGAAGTAAAGTCTACAGCTTATGTAGATGTTCCGGAAGTCGCCCGCCGTGTCATCGAACAAATCGGGTATACCCAAAGTGAATACCAGTTTGAAGCCAAGTCGTGCGGCGTATTTAGCGCTATTCATGAACAATCCGGCGATATCAACCGGGGCGTGGAGCGGGAAGACCCTTTGAATCAGGGAGCAGGAGACCAGGGCATGATGTTCGGATATGCAACCAATGAAACGGAGAATTACATGCCGTTGCCGTTGGATTTGTCGCACAGCCTGTTGCTCGAACTCGCTAAAATCAGAAAAAATGAAATCGAACGGATGCCTTACCTTCGTCCGGATGCCAAGTCGCAGGTTACCATCCGGTATAACGAAGACGGAACACCGGAATGCATCGACACGATCGTCATCTCCACTCAGCACGACGAGTTCATCTTGCCGGCCAACAGCAGTCAAAAAGCGCAATTAGCTGCCGATAAAGCCATGCAGGAACAAATCGCTCAAGATGTCAAAAAGATATTGATTCCCAGAGTCAAAGCGCAGTATCCGGCTCAGGTACAAAAATTATTCAATGACAAGATCAAATACCATGTGAATCCGACCGGCAAATTTGTTATCGGCGGGCCGCACGGAGACACCGGGTTGACCGGAAGAAAGATCATCGTGGACACTTACGGCGGCAAAGGAGCGCACGGAGGAGGCGCTTTTTCAGGGAAAGACCCTTCTAAAGTAGACCGTTCGGCCGCTTATGCTGCGCGCCATATTGCCAAAAACCTGGTCGCTGCAGGAGTCTGCGACGAAGTATTGGTTCAGGTTGCTTATGCTATCGGCGTAGCCGAACCCATGAACATCTTTATTAACACGTACGGAAGAAGCAAGGTTTCTGTCCACGACAGCGTGATTGCAGAAAAAGTGTCTCAGATCTTCGATATGCGCCCCAAAGCCATCGAAAACAGGTTGAAGCTGCGTCATCCGATTTATTTGGAGACAGCTGCTTACGGGCACATGGGACGGACACCTGAAACCGTAACGAAAGTATTTAATTCCAGATATAATCCGAAGCCCCTGAAATTGAATGTAGAGCTTTTTACCTGGGAAAAACTCGATTATGTCAAAGAAATAAAGAAAGTTTTCGGGATTAAATAACACCTGATTATCTTTTAAAATCAACATAAATCCTCCTGCCAATCATCGTGTTGACAGGAGGATTTTTCAATTATAAAAATTTATTCGTACTTTTGGATAAAATTTTATAGTTCCGCTTTTATGAAAAAAATAATATTATTTCTTGTATCTGCATTCATTCTTTGCTTACCGGCATGTAACAACAAAAAAACATTGCCTCCGGATGCCGTACTTCCTGTTCCGAATGAATATCAACTCGCCTGGCACGATTTGGAGCAATACGCATTTATTCATTTCACAACCAACACATTCACAGGCAAAGAATGGGGATATGGAGACGAAAAACCTGAAATTTTCAATCCGTCGGATTTCCAGGCAGACCAATGGGCGACTGTGATTAAAGAAGCCGGATTAAAAGGGATCGTCCTGACGTGTAAACATCATGATGGTTTTTGTCTCTGGCCCAGTCAATACACCGAACATTCCATTAAAAACAGTCTTTATAAAAACGGACAAGGAGATATAGTGAAAGAAGTTTCCGATGCCTGCAAGAAACACGGTCTGCTATTCGGGATCTACCTTTCTCCCTGGGACCGCAACCGTTCTGATTACGGGACTCCGGAATACCTGACTTACTACCGCAATCAATTAAAAGAATTAATAGAGAATTATGGTCCGGTATTTGAGGTCTGGTTCGACGGAGCCAATGGTGGAGATGGTTTTTATGGCGGCGCACGGGAAACAAGAAAAATCGACAATACAATCTATTACGACTGGGCGAATACCCATTCCATTGTCAGGCAACTGGCTCCCCGAGTGATGATGTTCAGCGACGCAGGTCCGGATATCCGTTGGTGCGGCAATGAAAAAGGGTTTGCCGGAGATCCGAACTGGCATACGATCTATAACGACACTTTATATCCGGGGAAAGCCGGTATCGAAAACATCCTCAATCATGGTTCCGAAGACGGAACTTCATGGATTCCTGCAGAAGTAGACGTATCCATTCGTCCGGGATGGTTCTACCATCCGGAAGAAGACAGCCTGATCAAAACGCCTGAAAATTTATTTAAAATTTACCTCGAGTCTGTTGGCCGGGGCGCTAATTTAATTCTCAACATTCCGCCGGATCAACGAGGATTGATACACGAACTTGATATCCAGTCGCTCAAAGAATGGAAACGACTGATCGATAACGCATTTCGAACCAATCTGGCAGTCAAAGCTAAAGCCTCGGCAGATAGTTACCGCAATAAAGACAAAATGTATGCCGCCTCCAATCTGACAGATAAAAATCCCGATACCTATTGGGCGACAGACAATGATGTGACCACCGGTTCCGTCACGATTGACCTTGGAAGTCCGCAAAAAATCAAATACTTAGTCTTAAAAGAATATATCCGGTTGGGACAACGAGTCAAAGCTTTTAGCGCAGAAGCGCTTATCGATGGCGCCTGGAAGACAATCGCCCAGGGAACAACGATCGGACATAAACGGATTTTAGCTGTAGATCCTGTCGAAACTCAAAAAATCCGGATCAATATTAACGACTCGAAAGCGTGTCCGGCCATATCTTCTGTTGAGGTTTATTAACAAGGAATTTACAGGCGCACCCGCTCCCTATTTGACTTGAATGAAAAATTAATTTAAGTTAATTTGTATTTTTTATCGTTAAATTTCAGTACTTTGTTATACATAGTACTGAAATTATACCTACATTTGCAGTATCAACGAAAAGATGGCAGTCAATTCCAGAATGATCTTTTGAAAACAAATGATGTGCATATGAAAAAAATAAAAATTACCGCATGAAAAAAGTTGTATCTATACGTCTCAATAACAAGACATTTTCGATTGAAGAAGAGGCTTGCGCCTATTTAGACAAAGCGATGAAAGGACAATGGAACCGGGAAAGTCTGGAAGCGCAAATTGCAGACCGGTTGTCTCAGAAACTTCACAACGGGAAAGAAGTCATTACATACCCGGACGTGGTCGATGCATTGTATCAGCTCGGTTTTACGGGATTCGAGAATAACAACACCCGTTCGACTTCATCTCCGACGAAAAAATTATACCGCAACATCAACGATAAAGTATTCGGGGGTGTTTGTTCCGGAATCGCAGATTATTTCGATGTCGACTCCGTGCTGGTCAGGGCGCTCTTCGTTGTCGGATTTTTCCTGGGTTGTGTCGGTCTTTTTGCTTATCTGATCCTGTGGATAATTATTCCCAAAGCACCAAACAGTAAATAAAGTTCGGATAATATAAGTTTATAAAACGGGCATATCCCTGTGGAAATTAAAGGATATGCCCATTTTTAACGCCCCAAATTAATCATTTGATTAAATAATTTGTTTTATTCAAAACATTAATTTACATTTGCACCATCAATCAATAGGTTCAAAAATGAAAAAAGATCTGTCGACAGAAGAGAAAATAAAAGAAGCAGCGAGAAAGATATTCCAGCAAAAAGGTTATGCGGGCGCCCGGACACGCGATATTGCAGAAGAAGCGGGGATCAACCTGGCTCTCCTCAATTACTATTACCGCAGTAAAGAGAAATTGTTCGAATTGGTCATGCATGAAAGTTTGTTTGAACTGTTTTCCGCCATCAAGTTTATGTTCAATGAGCCTTCATCGAACTTATCTGAAAAAATTGATTCCACAGTGAATACTTATTTCGATATTTTATTAAAAAATCCAAATCTCCCGTTATTTATTTTAGGAGAAATACAAGCCAATCCGGATCAATTGAAAGAGAAAATCGGACTATCCGACACGTTTGTCTTTGATACTGTTCTATATAAACAATTACAAGATCAACTCAAGGCTGCCGGAATGATGCATCTGAATCCGGCTCATTTAGTTATTAATATGCTTTCCATGACGATTTTTCCATTTGTAGCAAAGCCTCTATTGATCAAATTAACCCATTTGGATGAAGAGGCTTTCAAGCAATTTGTGGAAGAACGCAGAAAACTGGTTCCTTACTGGCTTAAGCTGATGCTTCAGCTCCCTGTTTAACTTGATATGTAAATCTTTGGATTCAAATAAATACTCTCGTATGAAAACAATAATTACCTTTCTTTTCTTTCTTTTATTGTGTTACGGAATCCCGGCGCAAAACACGCTGACAATCGACGATTGTCAATCGAAAGCCAGGAATAATTATCCGTTGATCCGACAATTCGGCTTGATCGAGCAATCGAAAGACTACAATCTATCCAATCTATCAAAAACCTATCTTCCTCAGCTTAGCCTGAATGGACAAGCGACTTATCAATCGGAAGTGACCCAACTTCCTATCCGGGTTCCGGGAATCGATGTGCCGACCATCGACAAAGATCAATACAAAGCGACTATCGATTTGACACAAACGATTTGGGATGGGGGCAACACTCGTGCACAAAAGAAAATTACAAACGCCGGTAGCGAAGTGGAGAAACAACATGTAGAAGTCGAACTGTATAGCATCCGTGATCGCGTGAATCAATTGTTTTTCGGAATCCTGACACTGGACGAACAGTTAAAGCAACTGGATATCTTAGACGGGGACCTTCAAAACAGCTATAAGATGGTCGATGCAATGAGGCAAAACGGGACAGCCACTTCGTCGGATGTAGATGCAGTTCAGGTGGAATTACTGAACAACGAACAAAGGAAAACAGAACTCCAATCGGCACGGAAAGCTTATACGGAAATGCTCTCCGCCCTGATCAATGAAAAGATGACCGACCAAACGACTCTTCAGAAACCAGTCGATGTTGTCATCGATCCGTTCTCATCCATTCAACGACCGGAAATCACACAATTCGATAAACAACGAGAACTTTATGATGCCCAGGAACGTTCAATTACCGCCAAAAACAGTCCCAAATTTTCTCTTTTTGCACAAGGAGGCTACGGTAAACCCGGATTGAATATGTTATCCAACGATTTTGATTTTTTTGCACTGGGAGGACTTCGATTGAGTTGGAATCTGGGGCATTTATATACCCGAAACAACGAAAAACAATTGATCAACATCCATAAAAATCGCCTTTTGACACAAGAAGAAACATTTATTTTCAATACAAACCTGCAATTAACGCAAACATACAATGAAGTATTGAAAGCAAAGGCGCTCATACAGAAAGACAATGAGATCATTGCTCTCCGCCATCGGATCAAAAATGCATCACAAAGTAAATATGAAAATGGCGTTTACACGATCAATGACTTGTTGAGGGACATCAATACTGAAAATCAAGCGCGTCAGGCGAAAATTCTACATGAAATAAATTATTTGTTCAGTGTGTATAATTATAAAAATATTCAAGGAAATTAAATACAGGAAAAATGAAAGCAATGAAAAAATACAATTTAGTTGCTCTGGCGATTCTTTCGATGTTGATATCCTGCAACCGCCACCAACTGGAGCATGATGCATCCGGTACTTTTGAAGCGACTGAAGTCATCATCTCGTCCGAAGCTTCGGGTAAAATAGAATCATTCCAATTAACCGAAGGAGATGTTTTGCCTGCAGGCTACTATGTCGGGTATATCGACAGTACGCAATTATTTCTAAAAAAGCTTCAGTTACAAGCGACCCGGAAAGCCGTGAATGTGCGTAAACCGGATATCGCCATCCAGATTTCGGCTACAAAAGAGCAAATAGCAAAAGCTCAGATTGAAAAAAAACGGATTGAGAACCTGCTCCAATCGAATGCGGCAACACAGAAGCAGCTGGATGATGCCGATTCTCAATTGAAAGTTTTACAGCGGACATTGGATGCGCAGATCAACTCACTCTCCGCTTCGGTAAACAGTCTCAACGAAGAGAGCGCCACTTATGAAATCCAGATTGCGCAGATTGAAGATCAATTGGCTAAATGCAGGATCATCAACCCGATTGAAGGCACCGTGCTCAATAAATACGCAGAAGAAAAAGAAATCGCGACACCCGGAAAGCCGCTATACAAAATCGCTGATACCCAACATCTTTTCCTGCGGGCTTATGTTGTATCCGATCAGCTGGAGAAGGTCAAATTAGGACAGAACGCCCGGGTGTTTATCCGTACGGGAAAAGAAGATAAAACTTATCCGGGCAAACTCGTCTGGATATCCGACAAAGCGGAGTTTACACCTAAAACAATCCAGACGAAGGATGAGAGGCAGAATCTGGTGTATGCCGTAAAAATTGCGGTTGAAAACGCCGATGGACTTATTAAAATAGGGATGTATGGAGATGTCGATTTTAATTGATAACATATCCAAAAGCTACGGCGGAAATCAAGCGCTGAAACACATTACCCTCGATATCCAAAAAGGGGAATTGTTTGGTTTGATCGGTCCTGACGGAGCGGGAAAAACGACTTTATTCCGTATCCTGGCCACCTTGTTGCTTGCCAACGAAGGGACTGCTCATATCGAAGGATTGGATGTGGTGAAGAAATACAAAAAAATCCGGAACATCGTCGGGTATATGCCCGGGAAATTTTCGCTGTATCAAGATCTTTCCGTCCGGGAGAATCTGGATTTTTTTGCCCATGTTTTCAATACGTCGATTGAAGAGAATTACCATCTGATCAAAGACATTTATGTCCAGATCGAACCATTTAAAAACAGAAAAGCAGGGAAACTCTCCGGAGGGATGAAGCAAAAACTGGCCTTGTGCTGCGCTTTGATCCATAAGCCTTCGGTATTGCTTCTGGACGAACCGACGACCGGTGTCGACCCTGTTTCAAGGAAAGAATTCTGGGAAATGCTGAAGCGACTCAAAGAGGAAAACATAACGATTCTCGTTTCAACACCTTACATGGATGAAGCGACTTTATGCGACCGGATCGCTCTTATCCAGTACGGCGAAATTCTTTCTGTCGAAACTCCGGAGAACATCATCGGTCGTTATCCTCAAAAACTATACGCCGTCAAAGCGGATAATAATTATCGCTTATTAGAGGCATTGAAGAAAGAACCTCAGGTTCATTCCGTATATATTTTCGGAGAATATCTGCATGTGACGTTCAACGACACTCCGGTTGATATCCCGGGTATCAGAGAGATAACTCCCGGAGTGGAAGATTGTTTTATAGCATTGATGACCCATGGACAAAGTCATTCAAGTCAATAATCTGACCAAGCGTTTTGGCAATTTCACTGCTGTAAACGACATTTCTTTCGAGGTCTCCAAGGGCGAAATATTTGGATTCCTCGGTGCTAATGGCGCCGGTAAAACGACGGCTATGCGGATGTTATGCGGATTACTGGCCCCGACTTCGGGACAAGGGATCGTCAACGGGTATGATATCTACAAACAATCCGATAAGATCAAGCAAAGCATCGGATATATGAGCCAGAAATTTTCATTGTACGAAGACCTGACAGTCAGCGAGAACATGCGTTTATTCGGCGGGATTTACGGTATGTCGCCGAAAGAAATCACAAATAAGACCAACGAATCGTTGTCGGAACTGGAATTACAAAACGAACGCAACACATTGGTCAAAGCTCTTCCGCTGGGGATCAAACAGAAAGTTTCTTTTGCCGTCGCTATTTTCCATACACCGCAGATTGTGTTTTTAGATGAGCCGACAGGAGGCGTCGATCCGATTGCCCGCCGGAAATTCTGGGAAATGATTTATCAGGCAGCCGAAAATGGGATTACGGTTTTTGTTACAACGCACTACATGGATGAAGCCGAATATTGTAACCGCGTTTCTATTATGGTGGACGGTCGGATAGAGGCATTGGACAGTCCGGAGAATTTAAGAAAAACATTTCAGGCCCATAACATGGATGAAGTGTTCCATTCACTGGCAAGAAAAGCGAAAAGAAGCGACCATTAACAATCAAACAGATGAAACAATTCCGGAGTTTTATAAAAAAAGAGTTCCTCCACATATTTCGTGATCCGCGCACGATGATGATGTTATTGGGGATGCCGGTCATCCAACTCATCATTTTCGGATTCGCCATTACGACGGAGATCAACAATACTCCGTTTGCCGTACTGGATGAATCTAAAAGTGTCACATCTCGCCAGCTGATCGATGAAATCGATGGAAGCAACTATTTCGACCTGACTGCCAATCTCCATTCGGCCCAAGAGGTTGAAGAGTATTTCCATCGCGGAAAAATCAAGTTAGCCCTGATTATTCCGGCAGATTTCAGCGACGAATTATACCGAACAGGAACAGGGAATATCCAGGTATTGGCCGACGCCTCCGATCCGAACGAGGCCTCGACGACAAGCGCTTACATCCAGCAGATACTCGGGCAATACCAACAACGGTTACTCCATACAAACGCCATCCCCTATTCTATCCACACGGAAATCAAAATGTTATACAATCCGCAACTAAAAAGCGCTTACAACTTTGTTCCGGGCATCATGGGACTGATATTGATGCTGATTTGTGCGATGATGACTTCGATTTCTATTGTGCGGGAGAAAGAACAGGGAACCATGGAAATCTTGCTTGTATCGCCTGTAAAGCCCATTTTTGTGGTACTTGCCAAAGCGATACCTTACTTACTTCTTTCATTTGTGGATGTGATCAGCATTTTACTCATTGCCGTATTCGTCTTACATGTTCCTATAGCCGGAAATATTTTCCTGATCCTGTTCCTGAGTACCGCCTTTATCTTATCCGCCTTATCGTTGGGGTTATTGATCTCTTCCGTTACAAATACCCAGCAGGCGGCCATGATGATTTCCGGTGTAGGCCTGATGTTACCGGCGATGCTGCTTTCGGGATTGATTTTTCCGGTCGAAAATATGCCGTGGATTTTACGGACAATTTCACATATCATCCCCGCCAAATGGTTTATCCTCGCCGTAAAAGATGTCATGATCAAAGGACTTGGATTTCTTTCGATATGGAAAGAAGTGTCCATTTTACTGGGAATGACATTATTCCTTTTAGTCGTCAGTATCAAACGATTTAAAAACCGGTTATGAAAACGAACATTTACATGTATGTAAGTCCTAGATAATGAAAATGCGAGTTCCCATACGACAATGATATAAAAATAAATATTTACGTATGAAACAATTAAAATATCTTCTTCAAAAGGAATTTCTGCAGATCAGTCGCGACAAGACCATACTGAAGATCATCATGGTATTGCCGGTAATACAATTGTTGGTCTTGCCCTGGGCTGCTACTTTCGAGCAAAAAAATATCGCTCTCAGTGTGGTTGACAATGATCGTTCCGGCCTTTCTGAAAAGTTGACGGATAAAATTTCTTCTTCAGGCTATTTTCTCCTGACGGATTTTTCAAATTCATACGAACAAGCGATCGATAAAGTCGATAAGAATCAGGCAGATCTGATATTGGAGATCCCCCGAGGATTCGAGAACGACCTGATACGGGAACAACAAACAGATGTGATGTTATCTGTGAATGCGGTCAACGGACAGAAAGCCGGATTAGGCTCGGCTTATATGGGACAGATCATTGCCGATTATAATCGACAAGCCATAGCAGCCATACAGGCGCATTCGCCCGGGAATCCACATCAGCCGATTAACAGAATCAATGTTATACCCTACTATAAGTACAACATACAAATGAATTACCGGAATTTTATGGTCCCGGGAATCCTCGTCATGCTGCTTACTTTGATCGGAGGCGTACTTACAGCAATGAATATTGTTAAAGAAAAAGAAATCGGGACGATCGAGCAGATCAATGTAACTCCGATTCCTAAAATCACATTTATACTTGGCAAACTCATTCCTTTCATGATCATCGGATTTGTCATCCTGACTATCGGATTGGCTGTCGGAGGATTGGTGTATGGGATTTTTCCTGTCGGGAATGTGTTTATCATCTACTTTTTTGCATTTTTCTATTTGCTGACATTCCTTGGCGCCGGATTAGTCGTATCGACCTATTCCAACACACAACAACAAGCCATGTTTACCGCTTTCTTCTTCATGATCATCTTTTTCTTACTCAGCGGATTATTTACACCCATCAGCAGTATGCCGGATTGGGCGCAGACCATAACCCGGTTCAACCCGGTCCGCTATTTCGTAGAAGTAATGCGTCTGGTCTTCATGAAAGGGAGCAAACTGGCGGATATTCTGCCTCAATTAGGTGCTATCTGTTGTTTTGCCTTGTTTTTTAATAGCTGGGCAATACTCAGTTACAAGAAAAAAAGTTAGAATATAAAAATTAACGCTTTTATGAAACAGTCATTATCTATTCTGATATTCTTATGCTGTAGCTTCTCTCTTTTTTCTCAATCAAAGGAGGTCGAAGAGATGTGGCGACACCGGATCGATACCAGCCGGATTCATCTTATAAAACCCTCCTATTTGGATATAACCGAAGATGAAGCTTCGAGGTTATTGGATAAACAACCCAGTTTCGGCTTGTATAAGGATAGCTATATCATTACCGGATTCCCTACAAACAAACAGATCAACAAATATACTGCAGATGCCAAATTTCAGGTAAGTATCCATCAACGCCTGGTCAAAAGCGTACTTCCGTTCAATACTTTCTTGATGTTGACCTATACCCAGAAATCTTTCTGGAATATTTATGAAAGCTCGGCGCCTTTTGCCGATATCAATTTTAATCCGGGATTTTTACTTGGGAAAGTGTTAGTACACAACAATCAGCTAAGGGGGATGGCCAGCCTTTCTTTCGAACATGAATCGAACGGAAAAGATAGCATCAACTCCAGAAGCTGGAATTATTTTGTATTATCTACAAACTATTTTTTTAATATCTATTTATCAGGACAGGCCAAACTCTGGGCTGGATGGGCAGGTAATGCCAACAAAGATTTGTATAAATATCGGGGATATGGATTGATTGCTCTTAATTACAGAAGTCTTCATGATAAATTCTGGATGTCTGTCGTTCTCAATCCATGCAGTAAAGCGCTTAACACACAGGTTGAATTAAGTTTCAAGATGAGCCCCAAAGCCAATCAATATTTTTTTCTGCAATGGTATAATGGTTATGGAGAAAGCCTTTTGGAATATAATCAATACAGTTCGATGATACGAGTAGGCATCTGTTTAAAACCTCCGTTAAGAAATTTCTATTAACAAAATACAGGGTTGAAGCGTTATATATAAAACAGCTTTTTATGCTTTGTATTCATAATCCTCATACCGATGTCTATTTCAATCTGGCAGCAGAAGAATATCTTCTGAAAAACTTTACAGATGATATTTTTATGATCTGGCAAAATGAGTCTGCTGCCGTAATAGGAAAATACCAACACGTTCAGGATGAGATAAATATAGAATATGCCACTCAGAATAATGTCAAAATCGCCCGAAGGATTACCGGTGGAGGAACTGTTTATCATGATCTCGGGAATTTAAATATTACATTTATTGAACAAAACGGTTCCGGAGATGCTAAAGCATTTACCAATAGATTATTGACTGCATTACAGCCATTAATTCCCGGAATTCACTCCGACGAACGCAATAATTTATTGATTAAAGGATTAAAGATATCCGGAAGTGCTCAGTGCATTCATCAGAACAGATTTATGCACCACTGCACACTTCTGTTCTCTGCTAACATTGATTTTTTGGATATTATTCTACACACCGAAACCAATATGTATTCTAAAAAGTCTATCAAAACGGTACAATCTATTCACAGTCCAGTTACTAACATACTTAAACATACTTTAAAAAATTTTAGTATTTCGGAATTTGAAAATGAATTACTGACATACATCTATAACCAGAATCCCCAAACCCGATATTACAATTTTTCTACGGAAGACATGGACGCAATTATTCAATTGCGTGAAGAAAAATACATTTCCTCCAATTGGATTTACAAGTGGTAAATAAATCTCTTCCCATTTAAAGGCATTTGTTAAACAATATTCTTTCATACTTGTTTTATATTAAAAACAATTGTTAATTTATATTCTTTCTAAATAAAATACAAACTGAAATGTCAAAGTTTGAAATAAAAATGCCTAAATTAGGAGAAAGTATTACCGAAGGAACCATCATTGCATGGAACATAAAAGTAGGTGATAAAATAGAGGAAGACGATGTTCTTCTTGAAGTAAATACAGCTAAAGTCAGTGCGGAAATTCCTTCTCCGGTAGCAGGGACAATCGTTGAAATTCTTTTTCAGGAAGGCGATACGGTCCCCGTCGGAAAAGTAATCGCGATTGTCGATATAGGAGGAGAATCTACAGATGAGATCCCGTCAGATTCGCAAACGAAAGAAAAACAGGAAGACATCGTTCAAGCAGCTCCTGCCTCTCCCAAAGCTTCAACAGCCAAAGAAGAAGCTCCCTGGTATTCTCCGGCGGTCTTGCGTCTGGCGCAGGAAGCTCAAATACCGGTTGAAGAATTAAACAGCCTCCAAGGAAGCGGCTATCTGAATCGCATTACCAAAAAAGATATCGAGAAACTGATCGAGCAGAAGAAAAAAGGGGATAAGGCCGTAGTTTCTGTTCAGGAATCCAAGCAGGCGCCGGTTGAAGCAGCCGCAACTCCAGTGTTAGAAAAAGTTTCGGTTACTCCTGTAGAGTTTATTTCTTCATCCGGTAGTCCGAATGAAGTCAGAGAGATGGATCACGTACGGAAATTGATTGCCGATCACATGGTTCTGTCGAAAAAGACATCTGCGCATGTAACTACGGTACTGGAAGCCGATGTGACTAAACTGGCTAAATGGCGCGAACGGACAAAAGAGGAGTTCTACAAACGTGAAAATGTGAAATTGACATTTATGCCGGCTATTGCAGAAGCGACGGCCAAAGCGCTTGCCGAATTTCCTCAAGTCAATGCATCGGTCGACGGTTATAAGATCATATTCAAGAAACAGATCAATATTGGGATCGCAGTCTCACTCGATAACGGGAACCTGATCGTACCGGTCATCCATCATGCAGACAAACTGAATCTGAACGGCTTGGCAGCCGGCATCGATTCTCTGGCGTCCAAAGCACGAAATAATAAGCTGACGGCAGACGATATCCAGGGAGGAACGTTTACCATTACCAACCTGGGTAGTAACAAAAGTCTTTTCGGAACACCAATCATCAACCAACCGGAAGTAGCCATTCTCGGGGTGGGTCTGGTAGAGAAAAAACCGGCTGTAATCGAAACCCCGGAAGGAGACGTTATCGGAATACGACATAAGGTTTACTTGTCTTTATCGTATGACCACAGAATTATTGATGGAGCGCTGGGAGGTAATTTCTTGAGACGTATTGCCGATTATTTGGAAAACTGGAATGATAAATAAATTAAACATGAATAAATTCGATATAAAAACAACCGACAAGGAAACATTGAAAAAATGGTTCCACCTGATGACACTCGGACGTGCCATCGATGAAAAAGCGCCTTCTTACCTGCTGCAATCACTGGGATGGTCTTACCATGCACCTTATGCAGGACACGATGCGATACAACTGGCTCTAGGACAGGCTTTCAAAAAAGGAGAAGATCACCTGTTCCCTTATTACCGGGATATGCTGACCGTCCTCTCTGCCGGCATGACCGCAGAAGAGGTCATCCTGAACGGGATTTCTAAAGCGACTGATCTTACGAGCGGAGGACGACACATGTCTAACCACTTTGCAAAAATAGGATTGAATATCCACAACGTGTCGTCGGCAACGGCTACTCAAGCGCTGCACGCTGCAGGTCTGGCCCGCGCCCTGGTATACTACAAGCAGCCGGGAGTGGTTTTCTGTTCATTCGGAGAGGCATCCACATCAGAAGGATATGTATATGAAGCTATTAACGGCGCAAGCACCGAACATCTGCCCGTCATTTTTGTCATTCAGGACAATGGATACGGTATTTCTGTTCCTAAACACGAGCAAACGGCTAACCGGAAAGTCGCCGATAATTTCATAGGATTTAAAAATCTGAAAATCTTCCATTGTAACGGAAAAGATGTTTTTGATTCGATGAACGCCCTAACGGCGGCGCGCGAATATTCAACGACAACGAAAAATCCCGCCATTGTCCATGCAAACTGTGTGCGCATCGGTTCACATTCCAATTCGGATAAGCATACTTTATACCGCGACGAAAACGAACTGGCTTATGTCAAAGCGGCTGATCCGTTAGAAAAGTTTCATCGCATGTTGATTCGTTATAAACGACTCACAGAAGAAGAGTTGAAACAAATAGAAATCGACGTAAAAGCGGAATTAAAAGAGGCAAACCGGAAAGCTATGGCTGCTCCGGAGCCGGATCCAAACAGTATTTATGATTTTGTATTACCGGATCCGTACATACCTGAAAAGTATACCGACGGAACTCATAACGAACAAGGCGAAAAAATAAACCTGGTTACTGCGATCAACGAAACGTTGAAATCCGAATTTCGGCGTAATCCCGATACTTTTATTTGGGGACAGGACATCGCAAACAAAGACAAAGGAGGTGTATTTAATGTCTCCAAAGGAATGCAACAGGAGTTTGGAGAATCCCGTGTATTCAACGCTCCTATCGCCGAAGATTATATTGTGGGGACAGCCAACGGGATGAGCCGTTTCGACCCTAAAATCCGGATTGTCATTGAAGGAGCCGAATTTGCCGACTATTTCTGGCCGGCCATCGAACAGTATGTCGAATGTACACACGAATATTGGCGAAGCAACGGTCAGTTTACTCCAAACGTAACACTACGCTTAGCATCAGGAGGATACATCGGCGGAGGATTGTATCATTCGCAAAACATTGAAGGCGCTCTAGCATCCTTACCTGGTGCCCGGATCGTTTATCCGTCATTTGCAGACGACGCAGCCGGATTGTTGCGTACCAGTATGCGTTCTCCCGGGTTCACTTTATTCCTCGAACCCAAGGCGCAGTACAACTCAGAAGTGGCATCGACAGTTGTCCCTGATGATTTTGAGGTGCCTTTTGGAAAAGCACGTATCCGAAGAGCCGGTCATGATTTAAGTCTCATCACTTACGGAAATACAACTCACCTGAGCTTAGCGGTTGCCGAGCGTATGGCGAAAGAAACAGGAGAAAATATCGAAGTCATTGATCTCCGCTCGTTGATTCCACTCGACAAGGAGACGATCTTCGAATCGGTAAAAAGAACAGGGAAAGTGTTGATCGTGCATGAAGATAAAGTATTCGGTGGATTCGGTGGAGAATTGTCCGCTATCATCGGGTCTGAATTATTTCAGTATCTGGATGCTCCGGTCCAACGTGTCGGGTCTACATTCACTCCGGTCGGATTCCACAAAAACCTGGAACAAGCGATACTTCCGGATGAAGAGAAAATTTACAAGGCAGCGAAAGATTTACTTAAGTACTAATTATTATCCAGCACATAGAAAATGGAAAAAATCGGTCTATTTTACGGAACAGAAACAGAAAAAACAGCTTCTGTTGCTTCGGAAATCATCAATGCTTTCGGAAAAGGAAATATTGAAATAGTTCCTATCGAAAAAGCATGGAAAGAAGATTTTGAAAAATATAACAATATCATCATAGGCGCTTCTACCTGGTTTGACGGTGAATTGCCGACTTATTGGGACGAGATAATCCCTGAATTGAAAACGATCAACCTCAAGAACAAACAGATTGCTATCTTCGGGCTAGGCGATCAGGTTAAATATCCGGAAAATTTCGCAGATGGAGTGGGTATCCTGGCTAAAATACTGACTGACTGCGGCGCCAAACTCATTGGATTTACGTCTATTGAAGGTTACGTTTTTGAACGCTCACTGGCTGTCAAGGATAAGCAATTCCAGGGGCTGGTTATCGATGTTGATAATCAGAGCGATCAAACGGGAGAAAGGGTTAAGAAATGGGTGGAGCAGTTGAAGAAGGAGCTTAAATAAAAAAGCGAGGTGTTAGCCCCGCCTTCAATGTTTTCACAACGGAATAATCCTTATTGTGAATTGCTTTCAAAATTTGTATGAGGCAAATGTATGAATAAAATAATCATTAACAAAATTTTGTTAATGATTATTTTATTCATAATTTTAGGGTTTCTAAAAGAATACGTTATGAAAAAGATACTTGGTTTGGATTTGGGGACCAATTCTATTGGATGGGCATTGATAGAACAAGACGAACAAAACCGGGTTGGTAAAATAATAGATTTAGGCAGCCGGATTATTCCAATGGGACAAGAGTTAAGTAAGTTTGAACAAGGGCAAGCTCAAACGAAAAATGCGAATAGGAGAATTGCTCGCGGCGCAAGAAAGCTTAACAAACGTTACAAGCAGCGCCGAAATAAACTCATTTATATTCTGCAACAATTAGATATGCTTCCTGATCAA
>JAVBNR010000028.1:0-53653 GCA_031551395.1 Bacteroidales bacterium | reverse complement strand
ACCAATTATTTCATTACAAGCATCTGGAACCGTACTTTGCACTGGAGTGGTGTCCAAGTTAGCGATTGGTTTACTTGCTTGATGAGAGCCCCAAGTTATTAATCGTTTTTCATTTTTCAGCGGAAAAGCGTAACTTTGCATAGGCTTTAAAAAGAAAGTTGAAAGCGGAGTATAACCGCTTTGATATATACATGATGTTCGCTGACGCCACTGCGAAAACTGGTAATTTACAAGGAAGGCTGGCAGCAACGTTCATGCTATACGTTTATCGTATGGCGTGGGCTTGCTCCTGTTTCCTTCTTGGGCATACCAGTGCCTCGCAGTGGGACGGTTGTAAGTTTCACGCTTTTTTTGCGTGTTATCCTACCGGCGAACTTGGACGGGAGTTTTAACACGTAAAAATAAAGAACATGAAAAAGATTATCCTTTACATCGCTGCATCGCTCGACCAGCGTATTGCAGAGCCGGACGGTGGCTTGGATTGGCTTACCGGATTTCCCAACCCCGAAAAAACGGATTACGGATATAAAAACCTCTTGGCTTCGGCCGATACGGTTATCATGGGTGGTAAAACTTATCGTGAATTGCTGAGCATGGACGTGATTTGGCATTACCCGAACCAACAGACCTATGTCGTATCGCACCATGAATGGAGCGCAAAAGAAAATATCAGTTTTATTACGGAGAATATCATAGAAACAATTTCCGAACTGCGTAACAAGCCTGGCAAAGACATTTGGCTTGTCGGTGGTGGCGAATTGCTTTCCATGCTGCTTGCTGCCGATTTGGTAGATGAAATGCAAATTTGTTACATTCCTGTAATCTTGGGCAGAGGTATTCCCCTATTTCCCGAGCAGCCCAAAGAATCCGAATGGGAATTGGAAAGAAGTACCAGTTATGAATCCGGTGTTTTGAGAATAGATTATAAAAGAAAAAAATAGCTGCCCTAATGTAGAGATGCTCGTCCCGAAAGAGATTGGTCGCAATGTGAATAACATCTTAATAATTTAAAGCCCGATATAGTACCCGAATAGAAAATAAGCCATACCTTTGTTGCCAACATTTGGTTCTCATATTTACGCTTAAACGTAATAGAGATTAAAAGGGAATCCTGTGCAAATCAGGAACTATCCCCGTAGCTGTAAGTTTCGCTAAAAGGAGTGCATCCTTAGCCACTGTCGATTTTGATGGGAAGGCGCACTACCCGGAACAAGTCAGAAGACCTGCCCGATGTTACATACTGGGGCTTTCGGGTGAAAGGCGACGCAGGACGGGTTTCAAACTATCCATCTTTTCGTATCCTCTTTCCTCTTATGTCCTGTTTAATGAACTTTATTTAACAGGTTGTATTATGGAATTATTCATTGTCAAAAGAGACGGGAAAAAAGAAGTTTTTTCCATTGAGAAAATCAAGAGCGCCATATCGAAGGCGTTCTTGTCGGTCGGCAGTTTTGCTACACAGGACGTTTTAAGTAATATCCTCTGCCGTGTAAATATCACGAACGATATTACCGTAGAAGAAGTACAAAATCAGGTCGAAATCGCATTGATGGCCGAACGGTATTACGCCGTTGCCAAAGCCTACATGCTTTACAGGCAAAAGCATTTGGAAGACCGCGAAGTGCGCGATAAACTCAAATTCCTGATGGATTACTGCGATGCCTCGAACGCCGCTTCGGGCAGTAAGTTCGATGCCAACGCCAATGTGGAAAACAAGAACATGGCCACGCTTATCGGCGAGTTACCCAAATCTAATTTTATCCGCTTGAATCGCCGTATGCTGACCGACCGCATCAAAGAAATGTTCGGCAAAGAAGTGGCAGATAAATATGTTGACCTGCTCAATAGTCACTATATCTACAAAAACGACGAAACAAGTTTAGCCAACTATTGCGCCAGCATTACGATGTATCCTTGGCTGATTGGCGGCACAACATCCATAGGCGGGAACTCAAAAGCCCCGACTAATCTAAAATCATTCTCCGGTGGATTTTCCAACATGGTTTTTATGGTTTCCAGTATGTTGAGCGGAGCCTGCGCCACACCCGAATTTCTGATGTATATGAACTATTTCATCGGATTGGAGTACGGACAGGATTATTATCAAAATTCCGATAAAGTGGTTGATTTATCCAAGCGGCAACGCACGTTGGATAAAGTTATTACCGACCATTTCGAGCAAATTGTTTATTCCATCAACCAACCTACGGGGGCAAGGAATTTTCAGGCGGTGTTTTGGAATATTTCGTATTATGACCGTTACTATTTTGAAAGCCTGTTTGAAAACTTCGTATTTCCCGACGGAAGCAAACCCGATTGGGAATCGTTGAGTTGGTTGCAGAAACGCTTTATGAAGTGGTTCAACCGCGAGCGTACCCGTTCCGTGCTGACTTTTCCCGTTGAAACAATGGCGTTGCTGACCGAGAACGGCGAACCGAAAGACAAGGAGTACGGTGACTTTACTGCCGAAATGTATTCGGAAGGACATTCGTTTTTTACGTATATGAGCGACAATGCCGATTCGTTAAGCAGTTGTTGCCGTTTGCGTAATGAAATCACTGACAACGGATTCAGTTACACGTTGGGTGCGGGCGGTGTTTCCACAGGCTCGAAAAGCGTGCTGACCATTAACCTGAACCGCTGCATTCAACATGCTTCCAACAAAGGAATGCTCTTTCCGTTCTATTTGGAAGAAATCGTGAATTTGATACATAAAGTACAATTGGCCTATAACGAAAACCTGAAATACATGCAGGAAAAAGGAATGTTACCCTTGTTCGATGCGGGATACATCAACCTTAGCCGGCAATACCTGACCATAGGTGTAAACGGATTGGTTGAGGCCGCCGAATTTTTGGGAATCGAAATCAGCGACAATCCCCAATATGCAGGTTTTGTACAGCAGGTACTCGGCATCATCGAGCAATACAACAAGAAATACCGTACAAAAGAGGTGATGTTCAACTGCGAAATGATTCCCGCCGAAAATGTAGGCGTGAAACATGCCAAATGGGACAGGCGCGACGGATATGCGGTTAAACGCGATTGCTACAACAGTTATTTCTACATCGTGGAAGACGAATCGTTGAACATAATCGACAAATTCCGTCTGCATGGAAAGAAATACATCGAACACCTGACAGGCGGTTCCGCCTTGCATTTGAATCTGGATGAGCATTTGAGCAAGGAACAGTATAAGCAATTGTTACGGGTAGCCACGCAGGAAGGTTGCAACTATTTTACCTTTAATATTCCGAATACGGTTTGCAACGATTGCGGGCATATTGACAAACGCAATCTTACAGTATGTCCTGCATGTAGAGGTCAAAACTTGGATTACCTGACCCGCGTTATCGGTTACATGAAACGTGTCAGCAATTTCTCGCAACCCCGGCAGGAGGAGGCCGAACGTCGTCATTATGCTACGGTTTCACAACTATGATATCGTCTTTCAGGAAGTCCCCAGCGAAGTAACGCTGGCTATCAATATTTCCGGCTGCCCCAATGGTTGCAAAGGCTGCCACAGCCCCTACTTGATGAAAGATACGGGCAAGGTGTTGGATGAAAATGTACTTTTGGGATTGCTTGAAAAATACGGGAACGCCGTTACCTGTGTTTGCTTTATGGGTGGCGATGCCGACCCGCAGGAAGTCGAACGCTTGTCGGTTTTCCTGCGCAATACAACCGATAACCGCATCAAAACGGCATGGTATTCGGGTAAACAACAGTTGCCCGAAGGTTGTGCTTTACGGCACTTTGATTTCATCAAATTAGGCGCTTATGTAGAACATTTGGGAGGGTTGGATAGCGCATCAACCAACCAACGGTTCTACCGCATTGAAAACGAAGCAATGGTGGATATGACAGAGAAATTCTATAAATAATAAAAGGCAATGAAAGGATATATTCAAATTTATACGGGCAACGGAAAAGGCAAGACCACTGCTGCACTTGGATTAACGTTAAGAGCGGCAGGTGCGGGAAAGAAAGTATTTTTCGCCCAATTTGTAAAAGGGCAAATCTATTCGGAAGTGAAGGCGTTACAACAATACCTGCCTTCGGTGGAAATCAGACAATACGGGTTGAATTGCTTTATAAAAAATGCCCCGACGCAGGCGGATATCGAAGCGGCAAGAAAGGGATTACAAGAAATAACCGACATTATTCTATCGGGCAAATACGATATTATCGTACTCGACGAAGCCAATATCGCCATATTCTATGGGCTTTTCTCGGCGCAGGAACTGATTGAGGTATTGAAGAAAAAGCCAAGCGAAACGGAAATCATCATCACGGGAAGGTATGCCGTTCCCGAACTGGTGGAAATTTCCGATTTGGTAACGGAAATGAAGGAAGTTAAACACTATTACAATCAGGGTGTATCGAGTGACTTACGGAAACGGATACAACCTTCCATAAACTGTGGCCAGTTGGGGACAGATATTTCCAGGTCGTATTTTTCGGGAAGTAAGTCCCATAAATCAGGATGAAACCAGCAAAGGTTATGCCCGGTACTATCACGGTGTGTCCGGATACCCTGGCGTAACTTTTTTACTTCTTCAACCAGCTCATCATGTGTCATATTTTTAAGGTCTTCATCCATAATCTTACCCTTTTGTAATATAAACACATAAATGGTTCCTTTGTTTTCAAAAGGAATTATGGCATATTGATAGAACATATTTACATGATAGTTGTTTTAATTTATAAATAACCCATAAATTAAATGATTATGTACACAAAAATGATATTTCCGAATATCCCGGTAAAGGATTTGAAAAAGACAAGGGATTTTTTCAGTCAGTTGGGGTTTACTTTCAATGAGAAATTTTCGGATGAAAATGCAATTTGTATGAAAATCAATGAAACGGCTTGTGTGATGATGCTAAAAGAACCGTTTTTCCTGTCGTTTACAACTAAAAGTATTACAGATACCTCCAAAAGCATTGAAGGAATGCTGGCTATATCTTTTGAGAACAAAGAAAAAGTGGATGAGATATTTACAAAAGCGCTTGCTTTAGGAGCATCCAAAGCACGAGAAGAAGACTTGGGCTTTATGTACACCCGGAGTATTTATGACCTGGATGGTCATATCTGGGAATTCTTTTGGATGGATGAAAATGCACAGTAATCAATTGAAGTAAAAAAAGAATAAAATGAATGGTAATAAAAAAGGATTGTCGCCGGAACAACGGGAAGAATTATTCCGGATAATAAAAGCCCGGTTTGAGAAAAACAGGAACCGACATAAAGATTATGAATGGACTAAAATACAAGCAAAACTGGAAGCTAATCAGGAAAAACTGTGGTCACTCAATGAAATGGAACGGACCGGGGGAGAACCGGATGTTGTCGGACAGGACATAACAACAGGCGAATACGTTTTCTTTGATTGTTCTCCGGAAATTCCTGAAGGTCGCAGGAATACCTGCTATGACCGTGAAGGCTTGGATTCGAGGAAAGAACATAAGCCCGCGAATAATGCGATCGATATGGCTACAGCTATGGGTATTGAGTTGTTGACGGAAGAACAATACCGGGAATTACAACAACTGGGAAATTTTGATTTGAAAACATCCAGTTGGCTGAAAACGCCTGCCTCAATCCGAAAACTTGGAGGAGCCCTTTTCGCCGACCGGCGTTATGACCATGTATTCGTCTACCACAACGGTGTGTCTTCTTACTATGCTGCCAGAGGATTCCGGGGCTTGTTGAGAGTTTAATCTTATTTTACACTTACAAACCATTCAACATCTGATTGCAGGACGATAAAAACTTTTTAATTTTTTTCACTCTTCCAAATTGTCTTTCAAGAAACTTATCTACATGTTGATTGTTTTATTTACAAGTATAATTTTAAAAGTAGAATAACGATGTACACAAAAATGATTTTTCCAAATATCCCGGTAAAAGACCTGAAAAAAACAATGGATTTTTTCCGTGAACTGGGATTTACGTTCAATGATAAATTTACGGATGAAAATGCGGCTTGTATGGTAATCAACGATTCTGCATCTGTCATGTTACTTGTTGAACCGTTTTTCCTGACTTTTACCAATAAAAGCCTGACCGACACGTCTAAAAGTGCGGAAATGATACTTGCTGTTTCTCTTGAAAATAAGCAACAAGTGGATGAACTGTTTGAAAAAGCGTTGTCGTTAGGGGCAACTGAATCTCGGAAAGAAGATTTAGGTTTTATGTATACCAAAGCCCTCCATGATTTAGATGGTCATATCTGGGAATTTTTCTGGATGGATGAAAATGCCTGATTTATCTTTTCGGCAGTAAGAAAAGCCATGGCTTCTTCCTTTGTAAATAGGAGTGAAGGTAAACTGCGGTCGAGCCGATTCATGACGGCAGGTTATGCTTCTTCACACATCACAGCCCAAAGTACACCATAACAGTCAACCACTTCGGCATAACGTTTGGCAAAAAAGACTTCGGTAAGTTCGCAATCTATCTTTTGCGCGCCTTCGGTCAGTTTTGCATAAACTTCTTCGATCTGAGCGATGGAATCGCATGTGAGTGTCAACATGTGTCCCTTGTTGCCGAAATCGCGCTGATCATGCGGCAAAGAATCGGCAACGGCCATCGACCTATCCCTAATTAGGAGGAGCTCTAACAGAAAAAATCCCTATTTCACGCGATTTCATATTTTTTATACTCTGTATACTTTTGCGGCTCAATTAAATTCAATTACATAAAACAAAAAAGTATGAAAAATAAAATCCTGATAGCCTTATTTTTACTAAATTCAATAGTCGGATTCGCCCAAAGTCATTCGGGGAAAATCGTTGGAGAAGTAAAATCATCAGACGGAGAGCCGTTATCTTATGCGTTCGTATTTTTAAAAGATGAAAATAAATCTACCATGACAGAAGATAATGGTTCATTCCAGATGAGTGTCCCTGCCGGAAAATATACCCTCGTTATTTCTTATAACAGCCATATAAGTAAAGAACAGGCTGTTATCGTCAAAGTAAATGAAACTGCCAATGTCGGGACAATTGTGTTGGATGTGAAAACGAACACATTAGATGAAGTTGTAGTTTCAGGTATGATCAGCAAATTTGCAAAAAAACAATCGGAAGATGTAGCCCGTATGCCTTTGAAAAATCTTGAGAATCCGCAAGTGTACACGGTAATTCCGAAAGAATTGCTGGTCGAACAGGTTTCTGTCGATTTCAAAAGCGCTTTATCTACTTCTCCCGGTATTTCAAATGTGACTTTGGGTGTCGGTTCGGGAGGAACAGGTTTGGCGATGCACATGAGAGGTTTTACCGGCGCTAACGGTGCAGGAGCTATTCGTAACGGGATGGCGACAAACTTCGTCTCCTTGTCCGACCCTGCAAATCTGGAGAGCCTGGAAGTGATCAAAGGCCCTTCTTCGACTTTGTTCGGTACTACATTGGTTTCTTACGGAGGATTAGTTAACCGGGTAACAAAGAAACCCAAAGTGGCACAAAGTGGTGAAGTTGCCCTATCTGCCGGAAGTTCCGGTTTGGGACGCGCTTCAGTTGACTTCAATACTCCTTTGAATGAAGAAAAGAATATGTTGTTCCGGATCAATTCAGCATTTCAACAGGAAGGGAGTTTTCAGGATTATGGCGTGAACCGCACCTATATGATTGCTCCGTCTTTTACCTATCATGTGAATGACCGTTTGATCCTGAACCTGGATCTGGAATATTTTAATTCTGACAGGAGCACTTCATATATTAACATTACACCAGCTTCCGGTATCAAAAATGTGGATGAGTTAAACTGGGATTTCAAAAAATCATACATCTCCAATGATATAACCAGTTCGGCAAAAGTCTTCAATGCTTTTGCCAAAGCAACTTATCAGTTATCGGATGTTTGGGTTTCCAATACGCAATATTCTTATTCCAATACCATTAATGATGCAAATTATATCTTTTTGGATGTAAACAAAACAGACAGTTTGACCCGCCGGATCATGAATATCCCGAGTACCTTTAATACAAACCAGATCCAACAAAATTTTATCGGAGATTTCCGTATAGGCTCTGTACGTAACCGTCTGCTGTTGGGACTGGACTATACACAATTAACCACAAACGACACCCGTGCTTCAGTCAATTATGATAAAGTCGAAATTAATGGAAAAAATGTAAATATCGATGAATTTAAGTACCAGAATAAACTCTCAACAGCAAGCCGTAGTCAGTATAACCGGCATACCAACACTTACAGTGCGTACGCCTCGGATGTAGTGACTGCCTTCGACCGTCTGGATATCATGTTGAGCCTACGAATAGATTATTTTGAAGATCAGATTGCAGAATACAATCAGACTTCCCTGTCTCCTAAATTCGGACTGGTTTATCAAGTATTAAAAGACCGTATTTCCATCTTCGGAAACTATATGGATGGATTCAAAAACGTTGCTCCCGGATTTACGGAAGAAAGTCCGGATGAGAAAACCGCATTCAAACCGGAACATGCAACTCAACTGGAAGGAGGATTGAAATTTGAGTTTCTCAACGGTAAAATAAGCAGTACGCTTAGCTATTACGACATTAAAGTCCGTGACAAATTGCGTTCAGTGACCGGTACCGACGGAAAACGCTACAGTGTTCAGGACGGAACCCAGGAAAGTAAAGGCTTTGAAGCTGATCTGATTGCCAATCCTATTCAGGGAATGCATATTATCTTAGGATATGGTTATAATGACAGTAAATTCACGAAAGCCGACCCGTCTATCGATGGGAAGCGTCCTTATGCAACACCCAAACATGTGGCAAACTTCTGGGTCAGCCAGAAACTGGTTCACGGAACACTAAAAGGACTGGGATTCGGTCTGGGAGGTAATTTTGCAAGCGAACAATACCATAATGACATCAATACGATTGTTGTTCCCGGATACGGAAAACTAGACGCAACAGTTTTTTATGAACAACCTAAGTTCCGGATCGGCTTGAAACTGAACAATATTACCAATAAAGAATACTGGTTGACAGACTATTATGCAGAAGTCGGAGCCTTGCGCTCTTTCATCGCTAATGTTACCTATAAATTCTGACAAATGAGACAGATAGCATTGTTGATCATCCTGTTGATCCCGACTTTATGCCGGGCGCAGGATGACATCAGCATCGGAAAAAAATATGCAATCCGATCAAAGATACTGAATGAAAAACGGGAGTATTGGGTACATCTTCCGAAAAATTATTCGAACAATCAATATGCGCCGGCACATTATCCGGTGGTATATATACTGGATGGAGAAGACGGATTTACTCCCGGAGTCGCCATCCAACAGTTTTTATCCCGCAGCCTTTATGCTCATGTCCCGGAAATGATTATTGTCGGGGTACTGAACACAGACCGTACACGAGATCTGACTCCATCCAGGAGTTCCCTGAACAGGAACGGAAAATTGCTGTACGAAAACAGTGGGGGAGGCGATTCTTTTTTTCAATTCCTGAATGAAGAACTCCGGACACATATTGATACGACTTACCGGACTTCCGATTATAATATCCTGGTCGGACATTCATTCGGAGGACTTTTCGCGATGCATGTTTTAGTAAATCATACTCAGGATTTTAATGCCTACATTGCCATTGATCCGAGTCTGTGGTGGGATAATAAAAAAACTTTTCAGGAAGCACAACAAGTCCTGAAATCAAAAGATTTCAAGGGTATTAATCTATTTATAGCGCTGGCTCATTCCGAAGAAAAAGGAGAGGAATATATCCGCCATACAAATTCGATTCGCCAATTCTGTGAAGAGGTTCTTCCGTCTCATCCTGAGAACGGATTGCGGAGTGCCTGGAAATATTATCCGGAAGAAGATCATGGAACCGTCTCGCTTCCTGCTATTACCGACGGATTACGGCTCATTTTCGATGGTATATGTCTTCCGGTAAAACAAATCCCTTTCAATCCCGGACTGGTAGAAAAGCATTACCAACAGGTTTCGGAACAGATCGGGTATGCTTTAATTCCTTCAGAACCTTTGATCGATAATATCGGAAAATATTGTTTGTCAATGGGACAAGAAGACGCAGCGCGACAGCTGTTTCAATACAATCTGAAAAACTACCCCGATAGCCCGAATGCCAGACTGAGTCTTGAAAAAACAGAAAAGAAAGAAAGTGATGTACGATATGAAAGAAAAAAATAAATCCCGAAACAGTTTCAGGAAAGCAATAACCTGGCTTCATCTTTGGCCAGGACTTATTTCGGCAATTATCGTAACCTTTGTTTGCCTGACAGGCACCATTGTTGTTTACTGCGATGAAATCATGGAACTTTCTGCCGGAAAAGCCCGCTTTGTGGAAGAAGTGAAACCGCAAAGGCTCCCTGCAGAAAAATTGATTGAAATACTGAAAAAGGAACTTCCGGGGAAAAGACAACCGAGCTATATGGTTGTTTACAAAGATCCCAAGCGAAGTGTCCGAATCAATATGTTCAGCAGAGAAGACGGTTTGAGTATGGTCTATATAGACCCGTATTCAGGAAAAATATTAAAGGAAGACCGGACGATTTACTTCTTTTATATCACAGCGCACTTACATAACTCGCTTCTACTGGGAAAAACCGGTCAGTGGATCGTAGATATCGCCGTTATCATATTCCTTTTGGAATTGATTACCGGACTTATCCTCTGGTGGCCGAGACGCTGGAATAAACCAACGGTTCAAAATTCTTTCAAAATCAAATGGAAAGCACCATTCAAACGACTAAATTATGACTTGCACAAAGTGTTGGGATTTTATGCTCTGGCAATTATCCTGGTATTGTCTTGTACCGGTCTGATCATCGCTTTTCATCCTTTGGCCGATGCGACAATTAAAGCATTCGGAGGAAAAACCGGACATGGAGATGAGCAGAATATGCCTGATTTCAAAGAAAATGAGACTTCCGTAAGCTTAAATGATGCGATTCATTTTGCATTTGAAAAATATCCGGATAAAAAGGAACTTCAACTCGCTACTTATAAGATGGAGACTTCAGGATATTACCGGATGAAAGTGGCCGATCGTATCGGATTAAAGAGCGCCCAGAATCCGGAGTTTATGATAACAGACCGCTATACGGGCAAGGAAATAACCCTGCCTGAAGAAACAATTATCCATGAAAAAGTAGAAAACTGGCTCTGGTCTCTTCACATGGGTACATGGATGGGACAACTGGGAAAATTAATCACTTTCCTCGGAGGACTCATTGCCACCAGTTTGCCTGTTACCGGATTTTACATTTGGTGGGGAAAACGGAGAAAATAAGACAAAGATAAACTAAGCTGGATTTTGATAAAACCTGACATATATTTCAGTACCTTTGCAACCTTATTTTTGAAAAATATAAAAATGATTTCAGTAGACGGATTAACAGTAGAATTTGGAGGAACAACTCTTTTTGCAGATGTTTCATTTGTGATTAATGAAAAAGATAGAATCGCCCTGATGGGCAAAAACGGAGCAGGAAAATCTACTTTACTTAAAATATTGGCAGGAGTCAGAGACGCTTCCCGCGGAAAAATATCAGCTCCTAAAGACACGACAATCGCCTATTTACCGCAACATTTAATGACGGAAGATGGTCGAACGGTTTTTGAAGAAACTGCTCAGGCTTTTTCTCATTTATTTGAGATGGAAAAAGAAATTGAGCGTTTGAACATGGAGTTGACCGAAAGAACCGACTATGATTCTGAAAGTTACTACGAATTGATAGAAAAAGTCTCTGCAATGAGCGAGAAGTTTTATGCTATCGATGCAACGAATTATGAGGCTGATGTTGAAAAAACATTACTCGGATTAGGTTTTAAACGAGATGATTTCAAGCGCCAGACCAGCGATTTCAGCGGTGGATGGAGAATGCGTATCGAGTTGGCAAAATTATTATTACGGAATCCCGATGTGATTTTGCTGGATGAACCGACAAATCATCTGGATATAGAATCGATTCAATGGTTGGAAGAATTTCTTGTCAATAGTGCAAAAGCCGTCGTGATAATCTCTCACGACAGGGCTTTTGTCGATCATATAACGACTCGAACCATCGAAGTGACAATGGGACGGATTTATGATTATAAGGTTAATTATTCAAAATATTTGGAATTACGGAAAGAACGCAGAGAACAACAGCAGAAAGCGTTTGAAGAACAACAGAAGATGATTGCTGAGACTACTGAGTTTATCGAACGATTCAAAGGAACTTACTCCAAAACGTTGCAAGTGCAATCCCGAGTTAAAATGCTTGAAAAATTACAGATCATCGAAGTCGATGAGGAAGATACTTCGGCCTTAAGATTGAAATTTCCTCCGTCTCCACGCTCGGGAAGCTATCCGGTAATTATTGAAGGCGTTTCAAAGAAATACGGAGATCATGTGGTGTTTAAGCAGGCTACTGCTATGATCGAACGAGGAGATAAACTCGCTTTTGTCGGAAAAAACGGAGAAGGTAAGTCCACTTTAGTGAAATGTATCATGAACGAGATCGATTTTGATGGAACTTTGACGCTCGGACATAATGTTCAAATCGGTTATTTTGCACAGAATCAGGCTTCTTTATTGGATGAAAACCTGACTGTTTTTCAAACAATAGACGATATCGCAAAAGGGGATATCCGGACTAAAATCAGGGATATACTAGGAGCTTTTATGTTCGGACGTGAAGAATCGGAAAAGAAAGTCAAAGTCCTTTCCGGAGGCGAACGCACCCGTTTGGCGATGGTCAAACTGCTATTAGAACCTGTCAATCTCCTTATCCTCGATGAACCGACCAACCATCTGGATATGAAAACCAAAGACATTCTGAAAAGCGCACTGAAAGATTATGACGGAACATTAATCGTGGTTTCTCACGATCGGGATTTCCTGGATGGCTTGGTTACCAAAGTTTATGAGTTCGGAAATCAAAAAGTAACCGAACATTTGGAAGATATCTACGGATTTTTACAAAAGAAAAAAATGGAAAGTCTAAGGGAATTGGAGAAAAACGAAAAAATGAATTAAGAATAAATAAAACAAAAAAATAAACTAACTTTGCAATGTATCAAAATAAATATTTGCGTATGAAAAAAGTAGTTTTATTTATGTTGTTAGCGGCTTTAGTCATGACTTCTTGTCAAGATAAGAATACGTATACTTTGACCGGGAAATTGGAAACGGGAGATTGGGAAGGAAAAACAGTGTACTTACAGACAAGAGACTATCGTCAGATGAAACTGGTGTCTCTGGATTCTACTCAGATAAAAGACAATCAGTTTAAGTTTAAAGAAATGGCACCTGATACACCATTGGTGTATTTTGTTAATTTCAGTAATGAAGCAGAGCCTGCAGTCATTATTGCAGAGCCGGGAAAAATAGAATTAACGATTGATTCTACTTTGACTGCTCATGTTAAGGGGACTCCATCAAATAATGAATATCAGCAATTCGTAGATGAAATCCATCAATTAATAGACGAAAGTCAGGATATGTTCAGTAGTCTGGAAAAAGATCTTGAAGAAGAGAAAATTACTGTTGTTCAATTGGATGAAAAAAGAAAATCGTATATGGAAAAATTCAACAATAAAATATACGAATTTGTGAAGCCGAATATTCAAAAACCGGTAGGGGAATTTGTATTTGTTGATAATGGATACATGCTTAAACCGGAGCAGATAATTGAATTGATTTCGATAGCTACACCAAACTTAAAGTCAAGAGAGGATATTCAGCAGCTGGAGAAAATGGCGACAGCTCAAGTGGCTTGCTCTGTCGGAAAACAATTTGTTGATATTCAAGGGAAAACAATAGATGGAAAAGATATGGCGTTGTCTGACTATGCCGGAAAAGGAAAAATTGTTTTGATTGATTTCTGGGCTTCCTGGTGTGGTCCGTGTATCAAGGCCATGCCGGACGTTGTGGCTGCTTACCAGAAATTCAAAAATAAAGGATTTGAGATTGTCGGCGTTTCTTTAGATACGAATAAAGAAAAATGGGAAAATGCATCCGTCAAACATAAAGTAACCTGGCCTCAGTTTTCTAACCTGCAAGGGTGGAAAGATGAAGCGGCTCAGGCTTATGGTATCACATCTATTCCTGCGACAATTTTAATTGATAAGAATGGAATTATCATTGATAAAGACATAGAAGGTAAAAGTTTATCAGGTAAATTAGAGGAATTATTGAAATAAGGGGACTGTTTTTCTTGTAATTTCAAAAAAAACAGGTATCTTTGCACCCAATTAGAATAATTATGTATATCAATCAACTACATCATCATCATCATTTTTATACTTGCTCTCAGGTGAGGAGGAAATGTTGTAGGTAGTTTAACCCATATATTAAAAACCCCGTCTGAGTAATCCGACGGGGTTTTTTATTTTCCCGGAGATTTCTCAGATAAAAAACAAAATAAAATAAAATGAATACATTAAAAATTGCCATTCAAAAAAGTGGTCGCTTAAGTGAAAAATCCCTCGAATTACTCAAAGAATGCGGGATTAAATTTTCAAACGGAGATCGAAGACTCAAAGCGATTGCTAAAAATTTTCCGATTGAAGTACTTTTCCTGAGAGACGATGATATCAGTCAATACGTCGAACAAGGAGTGGCGGATATTGGAATATTAGGCGAAAATGAAGTGTGGGAAAAAGATAAAGACATCCGGTTAATCGAAAAAATGGGATTTGCCAACTGCAAAATGTCGTTAGCAATCCCGAAAGATGAGGTGTATAACGGTTTACAGTATTTCAATAATAAAAAAATTGCGACCAGTTATCCTCGGATACTCCGGCGTTTTTTTAATGAACAGCATATCAACGTAGAGATAGAGGAAATAGGAGGGAGCGTTGAAATCGCACCGGGTATAGGATTGGCGCATGCTATTTTTGATATTGTAAGCACTGGCAGCACTTTATTGATGAACGGACTGAAAGAAGTGGAAGTGGTTACGAAAAGCGAAGCTGTATTGATATCGAATAAAGATCTGTCTGTCGAAAAGAAAGAAATTCTGAATCGGTTGCTTTTTAGAATAAAAGCCGTTCTTAATTCGTCTGAAAATAAATACATCCTCCTGAATGCGCCCAATGAAGCGATTCCTGCAATCTCAGGAGTGCTTCCCGGAATGAAAAGTCCGACGATTCTCCCTTTGGCAGAAGAGGGCTGGAGCAGTCTGCATTCTGTCGTCCGCGAAGATGAATTCTGGGATATCATCGACCAGCTTAAAGCGTTAGGCGCACAAGGTATACTGGTTATTCCAATCGAAAAAATGATCATATAAAACGTTGAAAGGTATGAATACGATAAATAATCCGCAAAGAAAAGATTGGAGAGCTCTGACAATGCGTCCTGCCAAACCGGCGGAACAGCTTGAAGATCTTGTTTCCGAAGTGTTTTCCGAGATTCGGAAATGGGGCGACGTGGCGGTTAAAAAATACACGGAACGATTCGATAAGATCAAGTTGGATTCTTTTCTTGTTGCCGGAAATCAGTTGAAATCAGCCGAAAATGAACTGTCAGACGAATTGAAATCAGCAATTGGCTCCGCTATAAATAATATTGAAAAATTTCATGCTTCGCAAGCGGAAGAAAATCAAATCATTGAAACAACCGCAGGGGTACGGTGTTGGCGTGAAAGCAGGCCGATCGAATCGGTGGGGATATATATCCCGGGTGGCTCTGCTCCGCTTTTTTCAACTGTTTTAATGCTGGGGATACCAGCTAAGTTGGCTGGTTGTAAGGAAGTTGTTTTGTGTACGCCTCCCGACAAAAACGGAATCGTTCATCCTGCAATTCTGTATGCAGCAAATCAGGTAGGTGTTGATAAGGTGTATTGTGTCGGTGGGATCCAGGCGATTGCTGCTATGACTTTCGGAACAGAAACAATCCCGAAAGTCGATAAAATTTTTGGCCCGGGTAATCAGTATGTGACTGCGGCCAAACAACGGTCACAGTTACAGGGTGTGGCTATCGACATGCCTGCTGGCCCCAGTGAGCTTCTGGTTATTGCGGATGATTCCTGTAATCCGGCATATGTAGCGGCAGATTTGTTGTCCCAGGCGGAACATGGCGTAGACAGTCAGGTTGTTTTACTCTCAACAAGTCAATCTGTCGTCGATCAGGTAATGGTTGAACTGGAAATTCAACTCTCCCGGTTACCACGAAAAGAAATGGCAGAGAAAGCACTGTTGAATAGCAAGGCGATTGTATTGAATTCGATCTTCGAATGCATTGAATTCAGTAACTTGTATGCTCCTGAACACTTGATCATTGCTCTGAAAAATTACATGGAACTCCTACCGGATATTGTGAATGCAGGCTCTGTCTTTCTGGGTAATTTCAGTTGTGAAAGTGCGGGAGACTATGCCAGTGGAACGAATCACACTTTACCGACTCAGGGCTATTCCCGCATGTATAGCGGTGTCTCTCTCGATAGTTTTATAAAAAAAATTACATTTCAGGAAGTCTCCGAAAAAGGCATTGTAAGCATAGGTAAGACAATTGAAATAATGGCGGAGACCGAAGGGCTGACAGCACATAAAAATGCAGTAAGTATACGGCTTGACACTATTGTAAAATGATTGATATTAGACAATTAATAAGAAAAAATATAGTATCGCTTCAACCTTATTCCAGTGCAAGGAGTGAGTTTTCCGGAGAGGAAGGTGTTTTTTTAGATGCGAACGAAAACCCTTATGGGACGTTGAACCGCTATCCCGACCCTTTACAGAAAAAGCTGAAACAACAATTGAGCTTGTTGAAAGAAGTTCCTGCCGACAATATTTTCATCGGAAACGGAAGCGATGAGGTGATAGACCTGACTTTTCGGATTTTTTGTAATCCGGGTGTGGACAAAGCTTTGACTTTTGTTCCGACTTATGGAATGTATGAAGTCTCTGCCAATATCAATGATATTGAAATGATTTGTTTACCTTTGAACGAAGAATTTCAAATCAACACGAGCTTACTGGAGGCTTATCTGGATGATAAAAATCTAAAATTGATTTTTATTTGTTCCCCGAATAACCCTACCGGAAATGCGATGAATACGGAAAATATAGAGTTCATACTGAAAAGATTCAATGGCATTGTTTTTATTGATGAAGCTTATTCCGATTTTTGTCCGTCATTGTCCTGGATAACCAAACTCAGACAATATCCCAATCTGATTATTTCCCAGACATTCAGTAAAGCCTGGGGATTGGCAGCGGCCAGAGTGGGTATCGCGTATGCGGATAAATCTATTATTGAGGTATTGAATAAAGTAAAACCTCCTTATAATGTAAGTCAGTTGAATCAGGAAGCAGCCTTGACTGCAATTCAAAATCGGGCTTTGTTCGAACAAAATAAACGGTTGATCTTACAAGAAAGGAAATTTTTAATCGAAAACTTGAAAACAATACCATTCGTCAAACGAATACATCCGTCGGAAGCTAATTTTTTATTGGTGGAGGTTATTGATGCTACGGGCGTTTATGATCGGCTGGTCGCCCAAAAAGTCATCGTCCGTAACCGGCACAGTGTGATTCGGAATAATCTGCGTATTACAGTCGGAAGTCCAGAGGAAAACCAGACGCTCTTGAATGCATTAAAAAACATAGAATGAAACAAATATGTAGAAGTTGCATTCATTGCGAAGCGATCGACCGGATTCAATAAAAAACAAATGATGTACGTATGAAAAAAGTATTATTTATAGACAGGGATGGAACATTAGTAATAGAGCCTCCTTTTGATTATCAATTGGATAGCCTGGAAAAATTAGAATTTTATCCGGGTGTCTTCCAATATTTGTCACGTATTGCAAAAGAGCTTGATTACGAGCTGGTTATGGTTACAAATCAGGATGGATTGGGAACACCTTCTTTCCCGGAAGAAACTTTTTGGCCTGCTCATAACAAAATTATTAAAGCTTTTGAAAATGAAGGTGTTGTATTCTCCGAAGTCTTAATAGACAGGAGTTTGCCGGAGGAAAACCGGCCTACTCGTAAGCCGGGAACAGCTATGCTTACGCACTATCTTAAAGGGAACTATAATTTATCGGACTCCTATGTCATCGGCGATCGTGAAACAGATATGCAACTGGCTCAAAATATGGGTTGTGGTGGTATTTTCATGGGGGAGAAGCCGGCTATGGAAGTGGATTTGTGTACGACCCAATGGGAAGAAATATATACTTTCCTTAAGAAAAAACCGAGAATTGCAACGATCACAAGGAATACTTCCGAAACACAAATATCTCTTACTCTGAATTTGGATGGCTCGGGAGAGAGCCGATTGTCGACAGGAATCGGTTTTCTTGATCACATGCTGGAGCAAATTTCCAAACATGGGAATATGGATTTGAACGTTTGGGCAAAAGGCGATCTGGATGTTGATGAGCATCATACGATAGAAGATGTCGGAGTGACATTAGGATTAGCTTTCAACGAAGCATTAGGTTCTAAAAAAGGAATCGAACGTTACGGATTCTTACTCCCGATGGACGATTGTTTGGCACAGGTCGCTGTCGATTTTGGCGGTAGGCCTTGGTTGGTATGGGACGTAGATTTCAAACGGGAGAAAATAGGCGAAGTTCCCACGGAAATGTTTATGCATTTTTTTAAGTCTTTCAGTGACAATGCCCGTTGCAATCTGAATATCAAAGCAGAAGGAGAGAATGAACATCACAAGATTGAAGCCGTTTTTAAAGCTTTTGCCAAAGCGCTGAAGATGGCTGTACGGAAAAGTGATAATTTTAATATTCCAAGTACAAAAGGTAGCTTATGATAGCCATTATAAAATACAATGCAGGAAACTCGACTTCGGTCAGGAATGCATTGACACGTTTCGGTTGCGATACTATAATTACAGACGATAAAGAGGAGATATTGAAAGCGGAGAAAGTGATTTTTCCGGGAGTAGGGGAAGCCGCTACAGCGATGGCTTATCTGCGGGAACATGATTTGGATCACGTAATCAGATCCCTACAACAACCTGTACTCGGAATCTGCCTGGGCTTACAGTTATTATGTTCACTTTCAGAAGAAGGAAATACCGATTGTTTGGGTATTTTTGATACAAACGTAAAACTATTTCCTCCCGGTAATATTGTACCACATATGGGTTGGAATAACCTGGAAGGCCTGAAAAGCCCTTTATTTGCAAATATAAGTACGAATAATGACGTTTATTTTGTACATAGTTATTATGCAGAGGTTAATCCGGCAACCATTGCTACTTGTGATTATATATTGCCGTTCAGCGCGGCCTTGCGAAAAGATAACTTCTATGCTGTTCAGTTCCATCCGGAAAAATCAGCATCAGTTGGAGAACAAATCCTTAAAAACTTTTTAAACTTATGAGAATTATTCCTGCAATAGATATCATTGACGGCAAATGTGTCCGGCTGGTTCAAGGCGATTACTCACAAAAGAAAATCTACAACGAAGATCCTTTGGAAGTAGCCAGGGAGTTTGAGTCTTATGGCATGCGTTACCTTCATTTGGTTGATCTGGATGGCGCCAAAGCAAAACAAATAGTGAACCATAAAGTATTGTATAACCTGGCTGTCAAAACAAACCTGCAAATTGATTTCGGCGGTGGACTGCGGACTCAGAATGATGTTTATATCGCTTTTGAAAATGGAGCGAAACAGATTACGGGAGGAAGTATTGCCGTCGAAAACCCCGAAGAGTTTTTATCGTGGATATGTCACTACGGAGGAGACAAAATCATCTTAGGTGCTGATTGTAAAGATCGGAAGATTGCTGTCAGCGCATGGCAGGAAAATTCGGATCAGGATGTGATTCGCTTTATAGAGGAATACCGGCAAAAAGGTATTTCCCGGGTAATTTGTACGGATGTTGCTAAAGATGGCATGTTACAAGGTGCTTCAGATGAGTTGTATGAAGAAATTATTCGGTCTACGGGAGTCAATCTGATTGCCAGTGGAGGAATCGCTTCTATCGATGATCTGTATCGACTGGAAACATTGGGTTGTGAAGGTGCGATTATCGGAAAAGCTATTTATGAAAACAAGCTATCTCTTAAAGAATTAAGTGCTTTATGTTAAAGAAAAGAATCATCCCGTGCTTGGATATTAAAGACGGAAAAACAGTAAAAGGAATCAATTTTCTTGCATTACAGGATGCCGGAGATCCTGTTGAACTTGCAAAGAAATACGTCAGCGATGGAGCGGATGAATTGGTGTTTCTCGATATCACGGCAACAGTGGAAAATCGGAAAACGCTGCTGCGCCTGGTAGAAAAAGTAGCGGTAGAAATCAATATCCCTTTTACTGTAGGAGGTGGTATTAACTCCGTCGATGCTGCTGCTGATGTAATCAGAGCAGGAGCCGACAAGATCAGTATCAATTCTGCTGCAGTAGCCAATCCGCATTTGATTACGGAACTGGCGAACAGATTCGGCCGTCAGTGCGTAGTTGTCGCTATCGATACGAAGTGCAGTGGATCTGTTTGGAAAGTATTCGTAAAAGGAGGCCGGGAAGAGACTTCGTTATTGACTACGCCTTGGGCGCAGGAAGTTGAACGCCTGGGAGCGGGAGAAATCCTGTTGACATCGATGAATAACGACGGGACTAAATCCGGATTTGCTTTGGATATCACAGAAGAAGTGGTGCAATCGATCGGTATTCCTGTGATAGCATCAGGGGGAGCTGGAACAATGCTTCATTTCAAAGAACTTTTTGAAAAGACCCGAGTGGGAGCAGCTCTTGCTGCAAGCATATTTCATTATGGAGAAGTGCCGATTAACGAATTAAAAGATTATCTTAGAAACGAAAAAATAAATGTACGATGAATACGATTGATTTTGATAAAAATAATGGCCTTGTACCGGTAATTATACAGGATGACAGGACATTTCAAGTATTAATGCTTGGTTATATGAACCGGGAAGCTTACGAAAAAACAAAAAACGAAGGAATAGTGACTTTTTTCAGTAGAAGTAAAAATCGCCTTTGGACGAAAGGAGAAACATCCGGGAATGTGCTGCATGTGCGTCAAATCTCATTCGATTGCGACAAGGATACACTGCTGATAAAAGTTATGCCGGAAGGTCCGACTTGTCATACCGGTTCGACATCTTGCTTTAATGAAGAGACATCCAAAGGATTTATATATCGACTGGAAGAGATTATAAGCCAGCGGATTGAGGACGACGAGACGGCTTCATATACCAATAAGTTGTTCCGGAAAGGAATCAATAAAGTAGCGCAGAAAGTAGGAGAGGAAGCGGTCGAACTGATCATCGAAGCGAAAGACAATAACGATGATTTGTTTCAAAATGAAGCTGCGGATTTACTTTACCACTTTTTAATTTTGCTTAAAGCAAAAGGCTTTCAATTAGAAGATATTGAAGCCATCCTGGAGGAGAGAAACAAAAAAAAGTAATGCATATCGAAAAACCCCGACAGTAGGCCTCCTCACGGGCTGTTTTGTCAAAAAGCCTACTGTCAAGGTTGATTTTTTATCAGATCAGCTCGATGCTTCTTTTTACAAAATTGTTGAGCGCTTCGCCTTTCAATAGATTATTGGATAACAACGCCAGGTCTACGATTTGATGGATAACATCTTTCGATCCCGATTGGTCTTTTTGAATTTTTTGAGTCAACGGATGATCCAGATTCACAATCATATTATATGACACCGGCATATCACCATAAAAATTCATACCTCCCTGCATTTCAGACATTTCTTTCATACGCCTCATAAACTCGCTTTGAGTGATCGTAATCGGATTGCCATACTCTCCAAGATGTTCAAATCCGACGATGAAATCGACTTTTTCCATAGGAGGAAGAGCGGATTTGAAAGTTTCAACCAAAGCTTCGGTTTCTTCTTTGGAAAGGCAGGATTCTTTATCATCGGTTTTTTTGATCAGTTTGTCTATCACATCACTGTCTACACGTGAAAATCTGCACTTTTCAAGCTTTTGCTCTAACCGGCCGACAAAATGGACATCCAATTGTCCGTCTAACAGCAATATATCGTATCCTTTGTTTTTTGCAGCTTCGATATAAGCGTACTGACCAACCTTGTCGTTTGTGTAAAGATAAACTAACGATCCGTCCTTATCTGTCTGATTCTCTTTTACTAATGTGTTGTATTCATCCAAAGTAAAAGATTTTTCGTCGATATTTTTCAGAAGAACAAATTTTTCAGCTCTTTCATAAAATTTCTCGTCGCTTAACATCCCATACTCAACGAAAAGCTTCAGACTGTCCCATTTCTCTTCGAATTGAGGTCGGTCATTTTTGAAAATTTCTTCTAAGCGATCAGCCACTTTTTTTGTAATGTGATTAGAAATTTTCTTCACATTGCTGTCACTTTGCAAATAGGAGCGGGACACATTCAACGGAATGTCCGGAGAATCGATGACTCCGTGCAGCAGGGTTAAAAATTCGGGAACAATACCTTCAACCGAATCGGTAACATATACCTGATTGCAGTATAACTGAATCTTATTCCGTTGTAGATCCAGGTTGCTTTTTACTTTAGGGAAATACAGAATCCCTGTCAGATTAAAAGGATAATCCACGTTCAAATGAATCCAAAACAAAGGCTCGTCGCTGAAAGGATATAATTCCTGATAGAATTTCTTATAATCTTCTTCTTTAAGTTCTGCAGGTTTCCGCGTCCATAAAGGATTTGTTTCGTTTATTACATTATCTTCTTCTGTTTCAGTCGATTTTCCATCTTTCCATTCGGTTTTTTTACCAAAGACAATGGGTACAGCCAAAAAGCGGCAATACTTCTTCAGAAGACTTTCGATTCTTTCCTTTTCAAGGAATTCCTTACTGTCATCGTCAATGTATAAAATGATGTCCGTACCCCGGTCTTTTTTTTCTGTTTCCTCCATTGTATATTCCGGAGAACCATCACATACCCATTTCATAGCAGGAGCATCCTGATATGATTTGGTAATAATTTCCACTTTTTCAGACACCATGAATGCCGAATAAAATCCCAATCCGAAATGCCCTATGATTGCATTCGCATCTGTTTTATATTTATCCAGAAAATCATTTGCACTGGAAAATGCAATTTGATTGATGTATTTTTCAATTTCTTCAGCAGTCATTCCAATACCGCGGTCGGAAATTGTAATCGTTTTTTTATCCAGTTTGATCTGGACACTTAAATCTCCCAATTCTCCCTTAAATTCTCCAACCGATGCCAATGTCTTCAGTTTTTGGGTCGCATCAACAGCATTGGAAATCACTTCACGAAGAAAAATCTCATGGTCACTGTACAAAAATTTCTTGATAATAGGAAAAATATTTTCCGTTGTAACACCAATATGTCCTTTTTGTGTACTCATATCTTTATTTTTTATTGATTTTTATTTCTGCTGAATAGATATTCAAAAAAAATGCCAGCCTATAAAGACTGACATTTTGTCTGATATTTTAATTGGAATTTCAAGAAGCAACAGTTTCTCCGTTCTTTTCAACCTGAGTCACAATTTTCTGATTTTCCGAATCGAAGTCTACGGTAATTGTATCTCCTTCACTCACACTTGCTTTGATGATCATTTCAGCCAGTTCGTCTTCCAGGTATTTCTGGATGGCTCGTTTCAACGGACGAGCGCCGAATTGGACATCATATCCTTTGGATGCAATGAATTCTTTGGCTTTCTCAGTAATAACCAATCGATACCCTAAGTTATTAACACGTTTGTAAAAACCTTTTAATTCAAGGTCTATGATCTTGTATATAGCGTCTTTATCCAATTGATCGAACATGACGATATCGTCCACACGGTTTAGAAATTCCGGGGCAAACGCACGGTTCAATGCTTTTTGGATCACTCCGCGGGAAAATTCTTTGTCGTCTGTGGATGTACTGGATGCTGTGAATCCGACACCCCGTCCGAAATCTTTCAATTGGCGTGTACCTACATTGGATGTCATGATCACGATTGTATTTTTGAAATCGATCCGCCGTCCTAAACTGTCCGTCAAACGACCTTCATCCATCACTTGCAATAAAAGATTAAATACATCCGGATGCGCTTTTTCTATTTCATCCAGTAAGATAACAGAATAAGGTTTACGCCGCACTTTCTCCGTCAACTGTCCGCCTTCCTCATATCCTACATATCCGGGAGGCGCTCCGATCAAACGTGAAACAGTGAATTTCTCCATGTATTCGCTCATATCGATACGGATCAATGTGTCGGACGAGTCAAAAAGGTATTCCGCAAGCATTTTAGCCAGGTGAGTTTTACCGACGCCGGTGGGACCTAAAAACATGAATGTCCCGATCGGTTTATTCGGATCTTTCAGCCCGATTCGATTGCGTTGAATCGCTTTCACAATCTTGCCAACAGCTTCATCTTGTCCGATTACCTTGGCTTTAAGCTGTTCGCCCATTTCCAGAAGCTTTTGATTTTCGGCTTTTGCAATACGTTGTACGGGCACTCCGGACATCATGGCAACAACTTCGGCCACCTTTTCTTCATTGACTATTTCCCGGTTCTCCTGAAGCTCTTCTTCCCATTTGGCTTTGGAAGCTTCCAGCTTGAGTAATAACTGCCGTTCTTTGTCCCGGAAACTGGCAGCCAATTCGAAGTTCTGCGATTTAACAGCCTGTAATTTAGATTGTTTTGTCTCTTCCATTTCCGCCTCTAATTCTTCAATTACTTTCGGTACGACAATGTTGGAGATATGTACGCGTGACCCGGATTCATCCAATGCATCAATGGCTTTATCCGGAAAATTCCGGTCGCTGATATAACGTTCTGTTAATTTAACACAGGCGTCTAATGCATCTTGCGTGTAAATAACATTGTGATGATCTTCATACTTCGATTTGATGTTTTGCAAAATCTGTAAAGTCTCCTCCGGAGTCGTCGGGTCGACCATTACTTTCTGAAAACGACGCTCCAAAGCTCCGTCTTTCTCTATATTCTTGCGATATTCATCCAATGTGGTAGCTCCGATACATTGAATTTCTCCTCTTGAAAGGGCTGGTTTCAGCATATTTGCCGCATCCATGGAACCGGATGCTCCTCCTGCACCGACAATCGTATGAATTTCATCGATGAAAAGGATGATATTCGGATTTTTGGAAAGCTCATTCAATATGGCTTTAATCCTTTCTTCAAATTGTCCCCGGTATTTCGTCCCTGCAACAATAGAAGCCATATCCAAATTAATTACTCGCTTGTCGAATAAGACTCTTGAGACTTTCCGTTGTGTGATTCGTAATGCTAATCCTTCGACTATAGCCGATTTACCGACGCCCGGTTCACCGATCAGTACCGGATTGTTTTTCTTACGGCGGCTCAATATCTGGGCTAAACGCTCGATTTCCTGTTCTCGTCCTACGATCGGATCTAAACGATTTTCTTCGGCAGCTCGGGTCATATCGGTACCGAAACTGTCTAGAACAGGAGTATCGCTATTTTTGCTTCCTTGCTGACCCGATTTTGAAGATTCTTTTTTCTTGGAAAACTGGTCATCGTCTTCATCGTCTCCATCATCCGTAAAACCGGCGCCCATCCTTGGATTGTCAAGATCGGAATCTTTCTCGAACCTGGGTTCGGACAAAATATCATACACTTTGGAATAATCGATGTTATGCTGATTCAATATATGAGTAGCAAGACTATTCTCATTTTTCAAAATAGCTAAAAGCAGATGTTGTGTATCTGTTTGATCGCTGTTCAGACCCATTGACTCGAGCATACTGACTCTTAATAATTGTTCCACACTTTTATCTACAGTTATTTGATTGTCAGTAATATATATAGATTGCTCTTCGAATAATTCATTGTCGATTGCCATTTTAATCTCGGCAGGATCAACACCTAACATATATATAATAGAAGAAGCTATGCAATCCTTATCCCGTAAGATGCCCAACAACAAATGTTCTACCTGCACATTGTTATTATGTAGTCGCCCGGCTTCCTCCCGGCTATATGCCAAAACTTCTCTTACACTGTCAGAAAAATTTCTTTCCATAATTATTTTTCTCAAAAATTTGATACAAATATAATAACATTCATGCTTTCTTCCAATCAAAATATGTGCCAGAATAAAAAACATCCAAAATGACAGTAAAAGCAATCAATTCTCTAACAACTTTGCAGGAAGATTGGTTTAACATATTTAAAATATATTACTTAAAATGTTTTCATAATACAATAAAAAGTAGTAATTTAGTGCGCTTTTTGAAACTATAAGAAGAAAGTTTAACAAATTATAAAATAAATGACTGACAATCAAGATCGAATTATTAGAATTGACATTGAGGAGCAGATGAAATCAGCGTATATTGATTATTCAATGTCTGTTATTGTATCACGTGCATTACCTGACGTCAGAGATGGCTTCAAACCCGTTCACAGACGGGTATTGTTCGGGATGAATGAATTAGGAAATACTTCTGATAAACCCTATAAAAAATCAGCGAGAATAGTGGGAGAGGTGTTAGGTAAATACCACCCCCATGGCGATAGTTCAGTATATTTCGCTATGGTGCGTATGGCTCAACCCTGGTCTTTGCGTTATCCTTTAGTGGATGGACAAGGAAACTTCGGTTCCGTTGATGGGGACGATCCTGCGGCAATGCGTTATACTGAGGCTAGACTCAGTAAGTTAGCCGAAGAAATGTTGAGAGATATTGATAAGGAAACTGTTGATTTTCAATTGAATTTTGATGATACATTAAAAGAACCGACCGTACTTCCGACTCGGATTCCAAACTTACTGATGAATGGAACTTCCGGGATTGCTGTCGGTATGGCAACCAATATGCCTCCTCACAACCTGACGGAGACAATTAATGCCATAGTGGCATATATCGATGCTCGTGGAGATATTGATATTCCACAATTAATGGAATACATCAAAGCGCCGGATTTTCCGACAGGCGGACTCATTTATGGTTACGGAGGAGTGAAAGATGCATTTGAAACCGGCCGGGGACGCGTCATCCTTCGTGGAAAGGCTGAAATTGAAAACGACGGAAACCGGGAGAAAATAATTATTTCCGAGATTCCTTACCTGGTTAATAAAGCAGAACTGATTAAACATATTGCAGACCTGGTCGGAGAGAAAAAGATCGAAGGTATTTCTAATGTCAATGATGAATCCGACCGTCAGGGAATGCGCATTGTGGTCGATATTAAACGGGATGGTAATTCCAGTGTTGTCTTGAATAAATTATTCAAATTAACAGCATTGCAATCTTCATTCAGCGTCAACAATATCGCGTTAGTCAATGGTCGACCGAAGACGCTGAACCTGAAAGACTTGATTCGGCATTTTGTCGATCACAGGCACGACGTGGTTATCCGGAGAACAAAATACGACTTGCGTAAAGCGGAGGAACGTGCTCATATCCTTGAAGGATTGATCATCGCATCTGATAATATTGACGAAGTAATTGCTATCATCCGTTCTTCTCAAAGTCCTTCTGAAGCGATCGAACGTTTGATCAAACGTTTTGAATTGTCTGAAATCCAGGCCAGGGCGATCGTAGAAATGCGTCTGCGTCAGTTGACAGGACTGGAACAAGACAAATTGCGTGCAGAATATGAGGAGATCCAAAAATTGATCGCCTACTTGAATGAAATTCTGAACAATGAAGATCTCTGCATGCAAGTGATTAAAGATGAGATGATTGAAGTGCGCGACAAATATGGAGATATCCGGAAAACTGAAATTGTTTATGCAACGGAAGATTTTAATCCGGAAGATTTCTATGCTGATGATGAGATGATTATTACCATTTCTCACATGGGTTATATCAAACGTACACCTCTGGCTGAATTCCGTGCGCAAGGCAGGGGAGGGGTCGGGTCCAAAGGATCGGATACCCGTGATGAAGATTTTGTTGAATACATCTATCCGGCAAGCATGCATGCCACCATGTTATTCTTTACCCAGAAAGGAAAATGTTATTGGCTCAAAGTATATCAAATACCGGAAGGAACTCGTACGTCCAAAGGACGAGCCATTCAAAACCTGTTGAATATCGATCCGGATGATAAGGTCAATGCATTTGTAAGAATTAAACACTTGAATGATAAAGAATTTGTAGAATCTCATTACTTGCTTTTCTGTACAAAGAAGGGTGTCATTAAGAAAACATTATTGGAAGCTTATTCCAGACCGCGTCAAAATGGTGTGATAGCCATAGATTTACGCGAAGATGATGAGGTCATACAAGTGAGAATGACCAACGGAAATAATGAAATTGTTATTGCAAACCGGAAAGGTAGAGCGATTCGTTTCCATGAAAAAACCGTTCGTTGCATGGGACGTACGGCAGCCGGTGTCCGCGGAATTACTCTGGATGAAGATGGCGTCGATGAAGTTGTAGGTATGGTTTGCGTGAAAGAACTTGAAAAAGAGACCATTCTGGTTGTTTCGGAACAGGGTTACGGAAAACGCTCAAAAATAGAAGATTACCGGATTACAAACCGAGGCGGTAAAGGTGTTAAGACCTTGAATATTACGGATAAAACCGGATTTTTGGTCGGTATAAAAAATGTGACGGATGACAATGATTTGATGATTATCAACAAATCAGGAATTACGATCCGTGTGAAAGTCTCGGACCTGAACGTAATCGGAAGAGCAACACAGGGTGTGCGTTTGATCAATCTTGAAAAACGGAACGATGAAATAGCATCCGTATGTAAAGTCATGTCGGAAACGGAAGAAGAAGATAAATCCATTGAAAATAACGATGAAATGTTAGAAAATAATGGGGAAATATCTGAAGTTTCCGAATAATTTTGTATTTTTACAGCATCTTAACAATTTTAATTATATGACAATGAAAAAGTTAGTATTGACCATCGCATGTTGTTTAGTCGTTGGTTTATCTTTTGGACAGAAAAAAGCTGTTAATGCAGCCAAGAATGAAATAAAAAATGAGAAATCGAATATCGCGGAAGCACGGACTCTCATTAAAGGCGCTATGTCTGACCCTGAAACTAAAGATAATGCTGAAACATATTATGTAGCTGGTTTAGTGGAAAATAGACAATTTGATCTGGAGAAAACAAAAGAAATGTTAGGACAAAAAGCAAACGAAGAAGTAATGTATGAAAGCTTAGCTGCAATATTACCATATTTCGTTAAATGTGATCAACTGGATCAACTTCCGGATGAAAAAGGTAAAATAAAACCCAAGTTTCGTAAAGATATGAAGCCTGTCATGATGGCAAATCATGCATATTATATCAATGGTGGAGCTTATTATTTTGATAAACAGGACTATAAAAAAGCATATGGCTTTTTTATGGATTACCTCGAAATCCCTAAAATGGATATGTTCAAAGGCGATAACCTGATCGAAAAAGATACTTTATATCCTCAGATCAAGTATTATGCGGCTATCTCTGCCTCTCAAATGGGTGCAGAAGGAAGAAAGGATGCCATTGCAATGTATGAAAGTCTGAAAAATGATAACTATAAAGGAAACGAGGTTTATCAATATCTATGCTATGAATATGAGCAACTTGGAGATACTATCAATTTGGTTAAAACGTTGAGAGAAGGTGCTCAGAAGTTTCCGGAAGAATCGTATTATGAAATGAGCCTTATCAATCAATACATCAATACCGGCAGATACGATGAAGCAATTGTCGCTTTGAATGAAGTGATCGTTAACAAACCAAATGATCCTCAATTGTATGATGTTCTCGGTCGTATCTATGAGAATAAAAAAGATATAACCAAAGCACAGGAATATTTCCAGCGATCATTGTCTATCGATCCTAATTATTCGGATGCTTTGGGAGATATGGGGCGTATCTATTACAATAAAGGTGTTGATGCACTAGCTGTTGCTAATGATATAAAAGATAATAAATTATATCAGGAAGCTTTGACGAAAGCGAAAAATCTTTTCAAAGAAGCTTTACCATATTTAGAAAAAGCGCATCAGGCAAAACCGGAAGATCGTGAATGGATGAACGCGCTTAGAAGCATTTACTATAATCTGGATATGAGTGAAAAGTTTGAACAGATTGAAAAAGAAATGAGTAAATAATATAGTTAGATTCATTGAGATAAGGCCGTTAAACAACGGCCTTATTTTTTGACATCTATTCGAATATAATTATTATTATGTTTAATAGATGATCGGAAAATTAAACTCCCTACTTTAACTTACTACCAACCAAAAATAAAAATAGATGAAATAATTTCATAGTGTTATCCAAATGAGATTGAGATGAATTGTAAAGATGCAAAATAAATCATTATTCAGTTTACTGTTTTAAATAAAAACCCTAATTTTACCGTTGTTTTAACGAAGGTTTCTCTATCGTTGTGTAAAATTGATTGATATGGCAAAGACCAAGACAGCATATGTCTGCACGAATTGTGGTAATGATTCTCCGAAATGGCTCGGTAAGTGTCCGGTTTGTAACGAATGGAACACCTATGTCGAGCAAATAGTATCGACTAAATCGAATGGAGCAACACCTACTCATTTGATTGAAGATAAAAAATCCAAACCGCTGTTGTTGAGTGAAATAAATACAGGAAATGAAGTGCGTATGAACATGGTTGACGAAGAATTCAATCGTGTTCTCGGAGGAGGTTTAGTTCCCGGCTCCTTGGTTCTGATTGGCGGGGAACCAGGTATTGGAAAATCGACTTTGGTACTCCAGACCGTTCTTCGGCTTAAAAATTATAAAACGTTGTATGTCTCCGGCGAAGAAAGTGCTAAACAGTTGAAATTAAGGTCGGAACGATTAGGTTTTGATCATCCTGGATGCTTTATCGTATGTGAAACATCGCTGGAACAGATTTTTGTTCATATTCAGAATGTAAATCCCGATTTAATCATAATAGATTCGATCCAAACCATTCATACCGAATGGGTCGAATCTTCTCCCGGAAGTGTTTCCCAGGTTCGTGAGTGTGCGGCCGCCATCCTTAAATTTGCTAAAGCATCCGGAATCCCGGTGTTATTGATCGGACATATCAATAAAGAAGGAAGTATTGCCGGTCCTAAAGTGTTGGAGCATATTGTAGATACGGTTCTGCAATTTGATGGAGATCAGCATTATATGTACCGTATACTCAGGAATATTAAAAATCGCTTCGGAAGTACTTCCGAATTAGGGATTTATGAAATGAGACAAAATGGATTAAGAGAAGTCAGTAATCCGTCTGAATTGTTGTTAACTCAAAACCACGAAGGATTAAGTGGTGTGGCTATTGCCGCAGCAATTGAAGGAATACGTCCTTTTTTAATTGAAACTCAAGCTCTTGTGAGTACTGCTGCTTATGGTACACCTCAGCGTAGCGCCACCGGTTTTGATATTCGCCGGATGAATATGCTTTTGGCTGTACTGGAGAAAAGAGCTGGATTCAAATTGATTCAAAAAGATGTGTTTTTGAATATCGCAGGAGGATTAAAAGTCAATGATCCGGCAATGGATCTGTCTGTGATTAGTTCGGTGCTTTCTTCGAGTCTGGATGTCGCTGTTGAACGGGAAATCTGTATGGCCGGAGAAGTTGGACTTTCCGGAGAGATTCGTCCGGTTAATCGCATAGAGCAACGCATTTTAGAGGCTGAAAAACTGGGTTTTCACCGGATCATTATCCCTCACAATAACTTGAAAGGATTTGATCATAAAAAAGCTCAAATACAAATCGTACCTGTCAAAAAAGTGGAAGAAGCATTCCGGGAATTGTTCGGATGAACTAAATAATCAACCCTCCAATAATATCTGTAACAGACTCAAATCCGTGCCGGTCAAGATATTCGTTAATCCCGTCGGCTACTTTGACTGAGATTGTAGGATCTACAAAATTATATGTTCCTATTTGAATGGCAGTCGACCCCGCCAGGATAAATTCGATGGCATCAGTGGCATTCGATATCCCACCCATTCCGATGACAGGGATTTTGACCGCTTTGTAGGTTTGATAGACCATGCGTAAGGCTATGGGTTTGATACAGGGGCCGGACAAACCTCCTGTAACAGTGGAGAGTACCGGTTTTCTTTTTTCTGCATTGATGGCCATCCCGACCATGGTATTTATCAAAGAAACAGCATCCGCGCCTTCGGCTTCGACTGTTCTTGCAATTTCCGTAATATCTGTTACATTGGGCGATAACTTGACAATCAGTGTTTTATGGTATACATTCCGGATGGCTCTGACAACCTGGGATGCACTTTGGCAATTAGTCCCGAAAGCCATACCGCCTTGTTTGACATTTGGACAGGAAATATTCAACTCGATGGCCGGAATGTCTTCCAATTCATTGATTTTTTCAGCACAAGTAATATATTCTTCTATGGTAGACCCGCTGACATTCACAATCATATTTGTCGAGTAATTTCTTACTTCAGGATAGATATGTGAAACGAAATAGTCGACACCTTTATTTTGCAATCCCACAGCATTGAGCATACCGGAAGGTGTCTCAGCCATGCGAGGATAGAAATTACCTTCCCGATGAGAGGCCGTAGTTCCTTTCATGAAGACGCCTCCAATCTGAGACAAATCCATAAAATCCAGAAATTCAGTTCCATAACCGAATGTACCGGATGCTGTCATAACCGGATTTTTTAATGCCAGACGGCCGATATTTACATTTAAATTTGCCATGTCAGTTTTTCTATATTGATTACAGGCCCTTCCGTACAAACGCATATATGCCCGTCGACAGTATTTTCAACGCAACATAAACAGGCGCCGATTCCACAAGCCATCAAATTTTCAAGGGATACCTCACAGGGAATGTTTTTTTGTTTTGCATAAGCTGCTACAGCATGCATCATGGGACTTGGACCACAAGTATATATAAAATCGAATGGTTGATTTTTTAATAGGGAGTGATTGGTTACATAACCCTTTTCGCCGCATTTTCCATCTTCGGTCGTCACATATACTTTTCCGTATTTTTCAAATTCATTCAGTTGAAGCAGATCTTTTTCCGAGCGAGCTCCCAGAAGAAATACAGGATCGTATCCTATTGAATACAAGTGTGAACCAAGGAATAACATAGGCGCAACTCCCACGCCACCTCCAATCAATAGCAGCTTTTTATCTATGGATGATTCTTGTGGAATCGTAAAGCTATTTCCTAAGGGAAACATCAAATTGACTTTATGACCGGGTTGAAGTTCGGATAACTTTCTCGTACCCTCTCCAACCAGTTGTATCAAAATCCAGATTTCATTCTTAATTCTATCTACAAAGTTAATGGAGATCGGGCGCCGAAGAAAAGTGGATTGAGAGCCTTCAACTTTAACTTGGACAAATTGCCCGGGCAACATTTCCGGTAACAATTCCTCCAAGGTTAATTTCAAGAGGCAATAATTGGGATGCAAACGAATATTATCGCTAACGATCCAATCTGCTACGTATTTCTTCATTCTGGATGTACTTATATTTTTCTCTGCAAAGTTACAAAATTTTATCTGTTTTCCGGAATGAAGGTTTCAAATGTGTTATCAGAGTAATAAATAATTATTTTGCCAATCGTTTTGGATATCGTTTTAGAGATTGTAATCTCCTCTTTTGTAGTATTGTTAGGTGCTTTTTCGAGTGGTTTTAACTCGTTTTCCTTGCGATATTCGGAAATTGCCGGCTCGAGCTCCGGTTTCAGGGGCTCCTCATCAAATAAAGAGGGTTGAAGAAAAACTTTTCCTCCTTTATACATCGGTTCTTTTCCAAACAATAACCAGTCGGAACTAATGTCCGGATATTTTTCCAGAATTTTCATTAATACATCTAAGCTCGGATTATTTCTTTTGTTCAACAAATGATTCATTGTCGAACGACTGATGCCAATATAATCTGCAAATGAAGATGGATTGCTGTTTTCTTTTTCAATGATTTTCTTCAACCGTTCAACCATAAAATACTTAAATTTTAAATGAGCCTGTTTTTATTACCCGAACAAATTAACAATAAATAGAGATAAATCCTGACATTTTGAAAGCTTCCAATGAAATGGATTTGAAATGAATATCGACATAAAGAGCATTAAAATACAAATGTAAAACTTATTTTTTACAAATGCAAATCCACAAAACGCCCATTTGTGAATTCACAAATATAAATCGGAATGTATCAATGTAAATACCCCAAACAATAATCCATAAAAATATCCATATAAAAAACTTTATATTTTTATTGTATATATCTGGTTTTTAATGAATTAATTTGATATATTTAGTGATTTCAATACCGCTTTCGAGCGTTATTTACATAATTATTACTATATTTAAAGTTAAAGGATAATAATAGATAATATATATCTGGTTATAGCTTAATTATAAGTTTTAATATACTCTATTTTTATTGTTGAAAAACAAAGCGAATACAATCGTATATTAGGAATGATATACTTGTGAAATAGATGTAAATTCACAAATGTATGTGTGTGAATTTACAATAATATCGGGTTTATAACAGGTGTCCCCTCTCCCATTTCATCGCTATGTATACCGATAAAAATCGTTACAAATACAATTGTATCAATTTGTCAAAGTTGATTTTTGTCAATTTCGGTAAAAATTCGGACTGATTTCTGTAGATATCATTTAAAATTGTACCTTTACCTGAAAATAAGTTTTATGATTAAGATAAGTGAAATACCGGAACAGGTCGTTAAATTCTGGAAATTTATTACAGAAGACGTATGGCGTATTTCAGTTGAAGGTCTTAGCACCAAGAAACAGCGTGGGTATAATTTTTTGAAAGTGATTAGCCTCGCTATCCGGAGGTTTCAGGAGGATAACTTACAACGCAACGCTTCAGCTTTGACTTACAGCACCCTCTTGGCTATCGTTCCGTTGTTAGCCGTATTGTTATCCATTGCAAAGGGGTTTGGTTTTAATAACATTATCCAGAGTCAGTTGTTTGATTCCTTTCCGGGACAGCGGGATGCCCTGACCAATATCTTTTCTTTTGTAGATTCTTATATGCAACATACCAAAGACGGTTTATTTTTAGGATTAGGAATTGTGTTACTGCTGTATACGATACTCAACCTGATTTCTACCGTAGAATACAACTTCAATAAAATTTGGCAAGTATCCAAAGGAAGATCCTATACTCGTAAAATTACGGATTATTTCTCAATCCTGTTGTTACTTCCGATTTTCCTGATTTGTTCTTCCGGACTTTCCATTTTTATGAATACGACCTATCAGTCCTTAAATAGCGCTATCGGTTTTAATCTGGCCCCTGTGTATGACTTATTATTGAAAATTATTCCCATAGTCGCCGCTATCTTTGCATTTACAGGGATGTATATGTACATGCCGAATACGAAAGTTAAATTTAAACATGCATTTTATGCCGGGATATTTGCCGGAATCGGATTTCAACTGTTCCAGTATTTGTATATAGCCGGTCAGGTCTGGGTTTCAAAGTACAATGCAATATATGGAAGTTTTGCTTTTCTCCCTCTTCTTTTACTTTGGATGCAATTATCCTGGACGATTTGTTTGCTCGGAGCTGAAATCGCGTATGCGGGACAAAATGTGAGAAGTTACGAATTCGAGAGAGATAGTAAAAATATATCGAAAAGATACTATGACTTTCTGACACTTGTCATTGCCACTTTGATCGTCAAACGTTTTCAAGAAGAAAAACAGCCCTATACTGCTGATGATATCTCCATCGAATATAAAATTCCAATTCGCCTGACCCACGATATTCTTTTTCATCTAATCGATTTGAACATTATCAGCGAAATAAAAGATGAAGATCAATATCCTAATTATCAGCCGGCTATAGATATTAATAAAATATCAGTGGAATACTTGTATTCCAAAATGGACGCCTATGGTTCCGAAAATTTCTTTGTCGATAAAGAAGTTGAATTCAAAAGCGAATGGTTGACTGTTCTGAAATTGAGAGAAGATATGTTTAAGTCGAATAAAAACCTGTTGTTAAAAGACTTATAGACTCAGAGCGAAAAACGGGACTCGAACCCGCGACCCTAACCTTGGGAAGGTTATGCTCTACCAACTGAGCTACTTTCGCATATCAACCAAAACGATTGTTTCTTAACTTTGAAGATTCAAAATTAGATATTATTTCTGAAACTGCCAAATATTTATATTTGGTAAGTTTTTGCGAATTCGTAATTGTTAAAAACTTTCAAGGTTGAGCGTGTTGATCCACAACCAAAGTAGCTATAGGCGCATCAACTTTTACTCCATTCAGATATATTTCCTCTACTTGGGCTATTTGACTTAACACTGTTTTCTCCTTAACTTTCCATCTAACTTCCACTACCGTTTCTCTATTGTCTTCAAATACTGTTGACAACTGTAATTTGAAAATCAAAGTACCTGTAGAACCTTCCATGTGCATATAGTCGAAATGATGCAGATCAGTAGAAAAGGAAAGATGATGCAGATCGGTAGAATAAAAAAGTATTCGATCCTTGTCGTGATAATATCTTATATCTTCTTCTAATATTTCTTTTTCTACTATAGTTTTATTATTGCAGGTGGCAGTAATAGTAAAAGGAGACAGCACATATTTTTTATTTTCACTCAATCTCAGATTGGGAGCTAATAGGTCTTGTCCCTGTGCATCTACGAGCCTTAATCCGCAAGCTAAACTTGTGGGTCCGTAGGGCGGAGAATTTTCCTCACATGCTGAAAAACAAAAGACGATTGCGAAAAAAAAAATGGAGTAAATTGTTTTCATGACTTTATCTGTTTGGATAAATATTAGTTACCATTCCTGCATGGAATTTTCTTCATAAGAAAGATTCATGCCCTCATCCTGACATGAAATGATAAAAACCCCTAAAAATAAAATGACTAATCGAGCTGTTTTCATAATACGTAATTATTATATTGATTCACAACGCATAAGCTTTTCGCAAATTTACAAAAATAATTTAAATAACCAAATTATTTTTAACAACTATATTTTCGAATTTTTCAGCTCAGCGCCAAACCTATATCCGATTCCTGATTTGGTTATTAATAAAACCAGTTTGCCCGGTAAAACAAAATGACCGATGCCGTGATTGATAAAAGACGGATGGGGAAGGATGTCTCGTCCTGAAATAGGTTGACACAAAAAAGAACTATACAGTTATTTAATTTTTTCTTCCCATAGATATCTCAAAGGCGATATAAGCCTTTCTCCGAGGCTTTTGTCATCAGTAATAATTTCGGCATTTCCGGAAAGTTCTCCCGTGAAATTAATTGTTTTCCTTGTGGTAGTTCTTAAATCATTAGTCAATTTGACTTCCACCGTGTAGTTCTTAGTCATAGTGTATTTGATTATAAAGTTGCCCATAGTTCTTGTAAATCATTCATTTATCAAAAAATTACTAATGGCTACAAAATTATAAAGTAAATCCGATATGACAAAAATCTACATTAGTGCTTATTGAATATCGCAAAAAATCTACCAAAAGATTATTTTTGACTATTGTTAAACCAAAGAAAATTAGAATGTTGTAATTTTTTATTATCATAAAAATTCTGCCTGTGCCTGTATTCCATTGTGATTAAAATCCGTAAACACCTTTGCCCGGTAAAACAAAACGACCGATGCCGTGATTGATAAAAGACGGATGGGGAAGGAACGATTTAAAGATGGAAGACAAAGAAGAAATGAAATAATTTCAAAAGTGACATTTCTTCATAATGCCTAATATTTTCAGAATAGAAATCATAACTTTGCATCAATATAGATATAAGTACAATATGAGAAAGAGATTAATCACAATATTCTTACCGTTTCTACTGGTAAGCTGTCATTTTCAGAATCCTCAGCAAATACTTTCTGAGGCAGAATTGTTAATGCCGGAATCGCCTGACAGCGCATTAACACTACTTCGAGAAATTGATTTCCCAATGGAATTATCTGAAAAAAATTTAGCCGAATATGGTCGCCTTCAAGGTTTATCACATTATCTGACGGGAAAGTCTTTGGCGGAAGATTCGCTTGTATTGTATTCCCTACAATACTACAGGACGCATCAGGATTCAAGTAAATTTGTAAAAACATGCGACCTGGCAGAAGAATATTATACATGGAAAAAAGATTATAAAAAAGTGTTATCTGTTCTTGATGAAGGGCTACTATGGTCAAATGGCATGAACAATAATGAATTAATTTCACATTTCTATTTCTCCAAGGCTTACTTGTTTTTCACAAAATTAAAAGATTACACACAAGCACTTTATAATTTCGAGCAAAGCCTTCTTTTTGAGAAAGCAGCAGTGTCGTACTACTTGGATGCCTTGTGTCGCAATCGATTAGGAAAAGATTCCATTGATTATTACATGGAGAAAAGTGTTGAATTTGCTCTTCTTAAGCAAGACACATTACTTGCGTGCCATTGTTTAAGGAACTATGCTCAAGTATTATCGGACAAAGGGAAACTGAATGAAGCCGTGAAACAGATTCAACGTTCTTATGAGCTTTTGGATTACTATCGAAATTTCAGTATGAATAATATCGTGATGTCGGAAGTTCAACTAAAATCAGGAAATATAGATTCTGCACAACATTATTTGAATCTTGCAATAGAAAATAGATATACGAGAAGTTTCGGAATTTCAAAAGAAAAGGATATTGCACTTGAAAATATGATGGTTCTACTCCAAAACGTTATCGACTATTCCCGGAACCGGACTTTAAATTATGGTGATGTCGGACGGTTTAATGATTCTATTATTGTTGATATACGCGAACAATATAAATTACTTGAAGGAAAGAAGGAAGCAAATCAGAACCTTGAGAAACAAAATTTAAAGTTAACAATAGTCAAACAGCAAACTCAAATCTGGCTTATTCTTGTCGTCTTAGTATTAGTTCTTTCTAGCGGATTCATTTATCTGTATATCCGAAAAAAACGTCAACGGATTATTGAAGCGGAAGACCGTATTGAAACCATGACGCGATTGCTGGATGATGCATCTCAAACATCGTCGAATAATAATTCGGATAGCTATTTTTTTAAGAAAATACTATTGCAACAGTTGGGAGTCATCCGTTTAGTAGCAACAACCCCAACCTCACAAAACCAAGAATTATTGAAACAAATGGCTCGTATTACAAACGAAGAAATTCCTGTCGATTCACTACTATCGTGGGAAGACCTTTATCCAGTCATTGATTCAATTTATGAAGGATTCTATTCAAACATGCTCAGGCTTTATAATGACTTATTAATTGAAAAAGAAATTCAACTTTGTTGTTTGCTTTGCGCTGGATTTTCCACGAAAGAAATATGTGTGGTTACACAGCAAAGCATCCCAACCATTTACCAACGCAAAACTACGATTAGAAAAAAACTGAAAATGGGAGAAAAAGAAGAAATAATCCCATTCATCAGACAGCAATTTGAGGCTGATTTATGAATATAGATATCAAATACCCAAATATAGACTTTTCTAAAAATGAGTATCTATAACTTATTTATAATTAGACACTTGAAGATCATCATTCAGACTTAGAACTTACTGATATAGAGCGATTGGACAGCGTTTGTACCCTACCTTTGTGACAAACAAAATTCAAAAAATCATGAAATCATCAGTCCGTTTTAAAATCGTTTGCATGATGACATTTCTTGTCATTTCCGGTACCGCTTTTTCTCAAACATTCAACATCGAGGGAAAAGTTAAGGATGAACAAAATAAACCAGTCGAATTTGCAAATATCCTGCTTCTCAACACAGTTGATAGTACTTACCTGAGTGGCACTACTACCGACTCAACCGGATATTTCAAATTAACAAAATCACAAGGGGAATATTTGCTTAAAATACAATTCGTTGGTTACCGGAATATTTTTCAGGAGATCAATCTTTCCAAAGACATTAGCCTAAATACGATTACAATAGAACCGGATGCAATAACATTGGGGGAAGTAACAGTTTCTGCTGTCAAACCAGTTGTAAAAAGGGAAATAGATCGGATAGTTTTTGATGTATCCAATTCTCCATCATCGGTTGGAGGAAATGCTTTGGATGTAATGAGAAATGTTCCCGGGCTAATAGTTGGGAAAAATTCACTTCAGATATTTGGTAAAGGAGGCGTGAAAATATATATCAATGACCGCGAAAATAAGCTTTCAGGATCAGAATTGATTGATTATCTCCGTTCATATAGTGCTGCAGAAATTGCAAAAATTGAGGTAATCACCACACCTCCGGCTAAATATGATGCAGAAGGGAATGCCGGGATTATCAATATTCGTTTAAAAGCGAGGAAAAAAGACTACATTGGAGGTAGTCTCTCGTCCGGATATAGCTTGTCAACAGCCGACAGCTATGGATATTCCGGAATTAATCTGAATTTCAGTAAAAATCGTGTTTCCGCTTTTCTAAACACTTCTGCAAACTATGGCTATTATTCTTATATTGAAAGGAATGAAAAATTTTACACAGAAATGACGAGAAACAGTTATACAAATATTAAAGACCGGATTCCCGGAGAAAATATGGAAGGTGGAGTTGATATTGCTCTAAACAATAAATGGACTATTGGATTGCAAGGAGCATACAATAAATCTGAACCAACCTCCACATTATCAAATGAAACAGATATTTTTAGTTTGAAGCGAACAAGTGCTGATTCAACGATAACTTCTAAAACAAAACGAAATTATTTAACCAATCGTGGTAACTTTAACTTCCATATTGATAAAGTGTTTGATGAGAAAGGAAAGAAAATGCTATTTGATATTGATTACCTAAATTTCCAAAGAAATGGAGATGAAAGTTTTCGCTCTTTTATGAATTACCCGAATGGAGACAAAATCCCACAAAATAATTTTGATTATGATAATAATAGAACACGCTCTTCTGATGTTTTTTCTTCAAAACTTGATTTTAATCTTCCTTTTAAATCCTTTACGATGAATGTTGGAGGGAAAATGTCTTTTACAGACACTAAAAATCAAATTATTTATGATAATTCACAATTTATATATGCCCAGAACGATCGGTTTCTTTACACTGAAAATATATACGCTCTGTATGCCGATTTTAATAAAAAGTTTAATCCCAAATTAACAATCAAATTAGGCTTGAGAATGGAATATACTTATACCAAAGGAGATTCAAAATCCGAGAATCAAGTCAATGAACAAAATTATACGCGTTTATTTCCAACGGGTTACTTATTATATAACCTGAATGAGAAGCATGTTTTTAATCTGAATTTTTCTAATCGAATTGCACGTCCCGCAGCCAATATGATTAACCCTTTCACTACCTATGAAAATGAATATTCCAGCTACAGGGGCAAAGCCGATTTGCAGCCTTATTATACTTATAATGCAGAATTGGGATATACTTACAAAAATAATTTAAATTTTGGTGTGTTTTACTCCTATGCCGACAATGTATTTACTCAACTAACAACATTGGATTCTGTTAATTTCACATCATCAACCATTTGGGATAATTATATTACAAACCAAACTGCCGGAATCAGAGGCTCATATACATTTACTAATGATTGGTTACAAAGCTATATAGATCAGAGAATTAATTATCAAAAATCCATTTCTCATTCTCCGGTAACACCTCCTGAAGGAAGTGGCTGGATATATAGTGTCAACTTAAATAATACATTTTACCTGAATAAAAGTAAGACTTTTATCGGGGAATTATCAGGGAGTTACACCTCGAAACAATATAGAAACACCAGCGTATTTGAGCCGACTTACGGTATCGATGCTGGTCTTATGTATAGTTTTCTGGATAACAAATTAAATGTAAGTTTTAATGTCTATGATATTGTATACAGTAATATGAAAGGAGAAATGACTTCTAATGGTATGAAAATGCTTATAAACAACACATTTTCTCGCACAATGTTCAAAATAGGTATATCGTATAATTTCGGAAAAAATATAACAACTAAAAAGAGGACTTACAGTAACTCAGATGTACAGCAAAGGCTATAGATTTTGTTACCGATTTCTTTCAGATTCCACTCTTGCGATAAAGACGTGTTTGGGACTTGCATCTTAAGTAAAAAAGGAGTTGTCTCAAAAGACGTGAAAGTGGGATTGCTTTTTGCTTGGTCTTACCAACTTGGAGCGAAAGACGGGACTCGAACCCGCGACCCTAACCTTGGCAAGGTTATGCTCTACCAACTGAGCTACTTTCGCGTTTGCGGGTACAAAACTATATAAATATTGTTTAATATGCAAAAAAACAAACAGTTTTTTATATATAAATACAAGAATCCTTAGTGGAAAATATCGTCAATACCCGTTGGTTCATCCATATTTATTTCGTCAGCTTTGTAAGTCGCACACGGATTACTATACATGGAAGATATTTCAAAGTTTTCAGATTGAGAATAACCTAAAGTGGGATCTGCATAAACCTTTTGTAAAAAAAGTCCGAAAATAGGAAGCGCCATAGAGGCCGCTTGTCCTTCACTCATTCGATCGAAGTGAATGGAACGTTCTTCTCCGCCAACCCAAACACCTCCGACCAACGATGGCGTGAAGGCCATAAACCAACCATCAGAATGGTTTTGGGATGTCCCTGTTTTTCCTCCCATCGGAGCTGTAATACTATATTTGGAGCGAACACGCCAACCGGTACCACCATCGATTACACTTCGTAGCATATCCAGCATCTTGAATGAGGCATCTTCACTAATGACTTCCACTACATTCGGAGTAAAAGTGGCCAGAATATTTCCGTTGCTGTCTTCAATTCTGGAGACATAGATCGGCTCTGTCCGAAGGCCTCTGTTTGCAAAAGCCGAATAACCTGTAACCATCTCACTGATAGAGGCATCACAAGGCCCAAGACACAATGAAACAACTGGATCTATCTGACCCTGAAGACCATAGGAATGTAATAATTGGGCAAACGTGTATGGAGACAATTGTTGCATAAGATAGGCCGAAACCCAGTTGTCGGAGTTCTGTAAACCCCATTTAAGCGAAACCATCTCTCCGATCCTCTTTTTATTGGCATTACGGGGACTATATGGTTTTCCGTTTTCATCCACTAAATGTTGTTCTACGTGCATCATTTCATCACAAGGAGTAAAACCTTCTTCCATTGCTAATGAATACAAAAACGGTTTGATCGTCGAACCGATCTGCCGGCGTCCCATGTTAATCATATCGTATTGAAAGAACTGATAATCAGTCCCTCCTACATATGCTTTGACGGCTCCGGTACGAGGATCCATTACCATAAGACCTGCACGAAGAAACGATTTCATGTATCGGATGGAGTCCATTGGAGTCATTGTGGTATCAATCAGCCCTTTCCATGAAAAAACAGTCATATCGACAGGCGTGTTGAAATTGTTTAATATCTCACTTTCTGATTGACCTTCTTTTTTTAATTGCCGGTATCGATCCGTTTGTTTCATCGCCCGGGTCATAATCTTCTGTATCTCCGTCTTACTTAATGACTGAGAAAACGGGGCATTTGATTTGCCTTTCTTTTCTTTGAAGAAAATATCTTGTAATTCATTTCCGATATGTTGTCTGACAGCAACTTCTGCATAAGTTTGCATACGGGAATTAATTGTTGTATAGATTTTTAACCCATCAACATATAAATTATAATTGGAACCATTGGCTTTTTTATTTTTGTTGCACCAGCCAAACAAAGGATTTTTTTCCCACGCTAATGAATCTTCTGTATATTTATACCTCATCCATGCCGGATAATTTTTCATTTCCGGTTTTTTAGCAGTCATGATAATTCTTAAATATTCTCGCAAATAAGGAGCCAAACCGTCTTTATGGTCGACTTTATTGAATTTTGTGATCAAAGGTAACGTTTGCAACGAATCGCATTCGGCTTTTGTGATATAGTCATTTTGTTCCATTAAGGAAAGTACCACGTTTCGACGCCCTTTGGTACGCTCATTTTTACGGACAGGGTTGTAATAAGACGGATTTTTACACATTCCAATCAATGTAGCGGCTTCTTCAATGGATAATTCCTTCGGTGTTTTTCCAAAGTAAACCCATGCAGCAGACTGAATTCCAACGGCATTGTATAAAAAGTCAAATTTATTCAGGTACATATTGATTATTTCTTCTTTTGTGTAGAAGCGTTCCAGTTGAACGGCAATAACCCACTCTATCGGCTTTTGCAGTACCCTTTCGATCACATTTTCAGCACTGGGAGAATATAATAATTTAGCCAGCTGCTGGGAGATCGTGCTTCCTCCTCCTCCACTTTTTTGGAATAAGAGTCCCCGTTTCACAATCGACCGGACTAAGGCGTAGGCATCTATTCCGGAATGGTCGACAAAACGCGCATCTTCTGTGGCTATCAATGCGTTGACAATATTCGGAGACAAATCATCGTAACTTGAAAAAATACGATTTTCTTTGCTTTGAGAATAAGTTCCCAGTGTTTTCAGGTCTACGGATATGACTTGCGAGGCATATTTATTGATCGGATTTTGTAAGTCTTCGACCGGGGGCATATATCCGATATACCCTTTTGCTATCAGGAAAAAGATAATGATTGTAGCTACAATACCTCCGGCAAAGGTAATCCAAAACCATTTGATTATACGTTTCGGCAAGCTTTGATTATTCTTTATATTCATTCGATTCGGATGATTTACATGTAATTCAGGTACAAATTTACATGAATATTTTCAAATATATGCTAAAGATGAATTAGATTCTGTAAAAAAACCGGACATACCCTGTTTCAGTAGAATATCCGGTTCATTTGACAAAAAAGTTATTATCCTGATCAATTATTTTCTGAATGGAGGTTTAACGACAACGGCCTCTACATCTTTGTTTCTGATACGAACATAGATTGGTGTATCAAAAGCTGAATATTCCGGTTTGATGTATGCCATGCCTATTCCTTTTTTGGTACATGGAGAAATGGTTCCGGAAGTAACCACTCCGATAACGATTCCTTCTTTATCGACAACTTCATATCCGTGACGTGCGATTCCTTTTTCAACCATCTCAAACCCACATAATTTACGGGTAACACCATTGTTTTTTTGTGCTTCGAGAATATCCCGGGCGATGAAGTTTTTACCATCGACAAACTTGGTAATCCAACCCAAACCGGCTTCAATAGGAGAAGTGGTGTCGTCCAAATCATTGCCGTACAATGGGAATCCCATTTCCAGGCGCAAGGTATCACGAGCGCCCAAGCCGATTGGTTTGATGCCGAATTCAGCTCCGGCTTCAAAAATAGCTTTCCATAATTGCTGAGCGTATTCCGGATAAAAATAAAGCTCAAAACCACCTGCTCCGGTGTATCCCGTATTGGAAATAATCACTTCTTTAACTCCAGCCATTTCTCCGATAACAAACGAATAATAAGGTATTTCCGATAAGTTGATCGAAGTGATTTTTTGTAACGCAGCGATGGCTTTAGGTCCTTGCACAGCAAGTTGAGCGGTATGATCTGAAGCATTTTCCAGAATAGCTCCTTCCGTATTGTTTTTAACACACCAGTCCCAGTCTTTTTGCATATTGGATGCATTCACGACCAGCATGTATTTTTCGTCTTCCACATGATAGGTCAGGAAATCATCAACAATACCTCCTTTATCGTTGGGGAAGCAAGAATATTGGGCTTTTCCAACCGGCAATGCAGCTACATTATTAGAAGTCACTTTTTGAAGAAATGCCAAAGCATTAGGACCTTTGACCCAAAATTCGCCCATATGAGAGACATCAAAAACGCCTACTCCGTTGACAACAGTTAAATGTTCTTCGATAATTCCCGAATATTCAATCGGCATGTTATAACCTGCAAATTCATGCATTTTTGCCCCCAAAGCTTCATGGGTACTTGTAAATGGTGTATTCTTCATAATTATTTATTATTTAATTCTACAATTTTAACGATTACTTTGACTGCTTTTTCCATGGATTGGATCGGAATATATTCATGACGACCATGAAAATTAAGTCCTCCGGCAAAAATATTCGGACAAGGCAATCCTTTGAATGAAAGCTGCGCACCGTCTGTTCCACCGCGGATAGGTCGAACGACCGGTCTCACGCCAACTTGTTCCATGGCCTTGAAAGCCAAGTCAACAATATGCATTTGAGGTTCTATGATTTCTCTCATGTTGCGATACTGTTGTTTGATATCCAAAACAATGGCATTGTTGTACCGAACATTCAGATAAGCTGTGACATCTTTCAGCAGTTGAAGACGTTGAGCAAATAATTCGGCGTTGTGATCGCGGATGATATAGGATAAAGATGCTTCTTCCACTGTTCCGGCCATCCCGGTCAAATGGAAAAATCCCTCATAACCTTCAGTATGTTCCGGGCGTTCCTGTGGTGGAAGCATTGCTGCAAATTTCATCGCTAAGTGCATTGCATTCAGCATTTTATTTTTTGAATATCCGGGATGCACATTGCGCCCTTTGAACGTAATTTTAGCTCCTGCAGCATTGAAATTTTCAAACTCCAATTCTCCGACTTCGCCTCCATCCATCGTATAAGCCCAATCGCAACCAAACAATGCGACATCAAATTTGTGGGCGCCCAGACCGATTTCTTCATCCGGATTGAAAGCAATTCTTATTTTTCCGTGTTTAATTTCCGGATGATCAATCAGATATTGTACGGCTGTCAGGATCTCTGCAATTCCAGCTTTATCATCAGCTCCCAACAGTGTTTTCCCGTCTGTGACAATCAGGTCTTCTCCAACATGATGGGTTAATTCCGGAAACATTGAAGGAGAAAGTATAACATTCTCTTCTTTGGAAAGAACGATGTCTTTTCCATCGTAATTTTTTATGATTTGAGGATTTACGTTTGCTCCAGTCATATCCGGACTGGTATCCAGATGGGCAATGAAACCTATCGTAGGAACTTTTTTATCCGTATTAGCAGGCAAAGTAGCCATCAGGTAGGCCTGTTCATCCAGAGTAATCTCCTGTAGCCCCATGGCTTCCATTTCTTTTTTTAGTTCCCGGGCTAAAATCATTTGTTTGGATGTGCTCGGCGTAACTTCCGAATTTTCATCCGATTGTGTGTCGAAAGACACATATTTCAAAAAACGATCAACTACAGACATAAAAAATAAGAGTTAAGAATTAAAAACTAAGAACTTAGAACTAAAAGTTAAGAACTAAGAACTGAACGATTGCTCTTTCAAATCATTTTATCATCAAAATGGGTTGCAAGTTAAACAATAATTCTTAATTCTTAACCCTTCAATCTTAAGTTTTTTCAGAAGCAACTGGTTCCATCCCAACAATGGGTACATAAATCTTCTTTGGGTAACCCAATGGAATTGACCATGTTTTCCATTGAATTGAATTTTAATGTAGTGATATTCAATTCTTTTCTGATTTCTTCAACCATGTTACAATATTGAACGGATGAAGTTTTACCATATAGATCCAGGTCTTTGTCGTCAATACCTTCCAGTTTTTTGATCATTCTCCTGGATATCAATTCCAAATGTGATTTGGAAGCGGTAAAGTTTAAGAAAGGGCAGGCATATAATAATGGAGGACATGCAATGCGCATGTGTACTTCTTTCAGACCATAATCATACAGTATATTGACATTATCCCGCAGTTGAGTGCCCCGAACAATTGAATCATCGCAAAATATAACTCTTTTTCCTTTTAAAATCGATTTATTGGGAATGAGTTTCATTTTAGCCACCAATTCACGTTGTTCTTGTTTGGATGGAGTAAAACTACGCGGCCAGGTTGGCGTATACTTAATAAATGCTCTCCGGTAAGGAATTCCTTTTCCTTCGGCATAACCCAAAGCATGCCCTACTCCCGAATCCGGGATTCCGGCAACATAATCGGCTACTAAGTCATCCTCTTTAGCCATAGCAAAGCCGCCTTTGTTTCGGACGGAATCAACATTAATTCCTTCATATTCCGAAACAGGATACCCATAATATACCCATAAAAATGAACAAATTTGTTTCTTTTTGTTTGGTTTACGTAGTTGAGTATAGTTTTCGGCAGTCATATGGACAATTTCTCCGGGCCCCATGTCGTATTCTATTTCATATCCCAAATTCGGAAAACCGCATGGTTCGTTAGATATAGCCAATGCTCCATCTTTTTTACCGATTATAAGAGGAATACGTCCCAGCTTGTCTCGGGCAGCTATAATCCCCTGCTCTGTCAGTACAAGCATTGTACAGGAACCTTGTATTTTGTTGAATACATTTTCAATTCCATCGACAAAATCTTTACCTTCATCGATTAAAAGTGCAACTAATTCGGTCGGATTTGTCTGGCCGGAACTGAGTTCGGAAAAATGATTTCCTTTTTTCAACATCTCTTTTTCCAACTCAGTCAGGTTATTGATACGGGCAACTGTAACAACAGCATATTTTCCTAAGTGAGAGTTGATGACCATCGGCTGAGGGTCTGTATCGCTGATCACTCCCAATCCGGAATTTCCTTTGAACTTATCCAGATCATCTTCAAATTTCCCTCTGAAATAGGAATTCTCCAGGTTGTGAATAGATCGATGAAGTCCATGCTCACTCCATGTAACTAATCCCCCCCGCTTAGTTCCCATATGGGAATTATAATCTGTTCCGTAAAAGAGGTCTTTGATACACGCTTCTTTAGATATTGTTCCAAAAATACCACCCATATATTTTAGAGTTAAGAACTAAAAACTAAAAATTGAACTTATGTATAAAATTCTTGTCCTTATTCTTTAATTTTTAGTTCTTAGTTTTTAGTTTATTTAGATTGTTCGATTTGTAATGTTTTTGTCGGCTGATCACACACTTCTTTGGGTCCGAAGTATTGGATCGGGCCTGGATACACATAATCCGTGTCGATAGCCCAGGAATCACGCTTAGAAACGAATTCCTTAAATGGAGCTCCGTCTAATTTTACCAATGCCTTCTGAATGACTGGTTTGTTTTCTCCCTGGCGACGTTCCATATTCATCATCATGGTAATCGGAACACCTCCGGCAATCCATTCCGATGCAGGAGCCGTTGTGTTGCGTACGGAAGCCATATAGCCTGTTTTTCCGGATCCGATTAATCCGGCAGCCGTAAATCCTAAAGAGTAACAGTAGTCGGCGTCATAGTTTGAAGGAGCTGCACAACGTCCTTCATAACCGAAGAAGTGCACCTGAGTAGAAAATCTTTGATTATATAAACCTTTTTCAGCGAGTTCAACCAAACGATTTCCAACCATTTCCGCCAATAATTTTTCTGTCTCGATCAGCGACACTTGTACATTTCCATGCGGATCACGTTCCAATGTTAACTGACGGGCGACAGCTTCCGGTAAACTCTTGAAAATGCGTGAGTTTTCAGGAGAAAGTCTGTCAATGATATGTTCGCGTTGAGCAGAACGTTTGATCCGTTTGAATTCTTCTTTATTCTGAGCGAGGTATTCGTTCAATTCTTCTATCAACTTTTTCATTGCCGGAATGAACTCGATCAATCCTTCAGGAATCAGTACGGTTCCGAAATTATCGTTATTCTTTGCTCTTTTAATCACAATATCAGCAATGTAGTTGATAATATCGTCTAACGATTGATTTTTAGCTTCCACTTCTTCTGAAATGATGCATATATTGGGTTGTACCTGTAACGCGCATTCCAATGCAATATGGGAGGCCGAACGTCCCATCAATTTAATAAAATGCCAATATTTTCTGGCAGAATTACAGTCACGCTGGATGTTTCCGATAACCTCAGAATATACTTTACAGGCTGTATCAAAGCCAAAAGAACTTTCAATCATTTCATTCTTCAAGTCTCCGTCGATGGTTTTCGGACATCCGATGACTTGAACTCCAGCTCCAATTTTCTTGTAATATTCTGCTAAAACACAGGCGTTTGTATTAGAATCATCTCCTCCGATAATGACCAGAGCAGAGATGTTTAGCTTTTTCAAGATTTCTAATCCTTTGTCGAACTGATCTGTGCATTCCAATTTTGTTCTTCCCGAACCAATAATATCAAAACCTCCTGTATTCCGATATTCATTGATAATCTTACTTGTTAACTCCATATAGTTATGGTCGACCAATCCTCCCGGACCTAATATAAATCCAAAGAGACGACTTTTCTTATTCATATCCTTAATACCGTCAAAAATTCCGGCAATAACATTATGTCCGCCAGGAGCTTGTCCCCCGGAAAGAATAACACCCACATTGATAGGAGGATAATTCCCGTTTTCATCTGCTGGGAGGAACTGAATAAGCGGCATTCCGTAAGTATTCGGAAATAGTTTTTTAATTTCTTCCTGATCGGATACTGATTGAGTAGGGCCACCTTCCTGAATGCGAACTTTACCTGTTAATGTCTTAGGTACTTTAGGTTTATATTTCGCCCGGGCCAATTGCAATGCACTTTTTGTCATATTAGTTAAATTACGAATTCAATAAGGCTCGCAAATTTCGTAATTTTTTTGGGATAATAAAAAATATTTCGACATTGTTTTGTTAAATATTCTTGCATTTTGTTGGAAACAAAATCGATAACAGTTTGTTATAATATAAAATTGAATAGATACAATTTTATGGGTTATAAATATAAAACAACATGGCTACATCTAAAATTATTGATTTATTAGGAAATCAAAGTGAATATTATTTGAATTACGAAAGTAAGACTATCGACAAATCCCTGATCCATAAACCATCACCTGACACTATAGAAAAAATATGGATAGATTCAGATCGTAATTTACCGACTTTAAATAACTTACAAAGACTATTGAATCACGGTAGGCTTTCAGGTACCGGATATTTATCCATACTACCTGTAGACCAAGGAATTGAACATACGGCAGGAGCTTCTTTTGCTCCTGACCCTCTCTATTTTGATCCGGAAAACATCGTCCGATTAGCTATCGAAGGAGGCTGTAATGCAGTAGCATCTACATATGGAGTATTATCTTCTGTTGCAAGAAAATATGCTCATAAAATTCCATTTATAGTTAAGATTAATCACAATGAATTACTCTCCTATCCGAATTCATACGACCAAGTCTTGTTTGGTAGTGTGCAAGAGGCTTGGAATATGGGAGCTGCTGCCATTGGGGCAACGATTTATTTCGGTTCGGAAGAAAGTCGCAGGCAAATCGTTGAGATTTCCGAAGCTTTTGAGCAGGCACATGAGTTGGGTATGGCTACTATTTTATGGTGCTACTTAAGGAATGATGCATTCAAAAAAGATGGAATCGATTATCATGCGGCCGCCGATTTGACAGGACAAGCGAATCACCTGGGAGTGACCATAAAAGCAGATATTGTTAAACAAAAACTTCCGACCAACAATGGAGGATTTAATGCCATTAAATTTGCTAAAACGGATCCGAGAGTGTATTCGGAACTGACTACAGATCATCCGATCGATTTATGCCGTTATCAAGTGGCTAACGGTTATATGGGGCGCATCGGGTTGATCAATTCAGGAGGAGAATCTCATGGAGTATCCGACCTGAAAGATGCTGTGATCACGGCTGTTATCAATAAACGAGCCGGAGGTATGGGACTCATTAGTGGACGGAAAGCTTTCCAAAAACCGATGAAAGAGGGCATTGAATTATTACATGCCATTCAGGATGTATATTTAGACAAGAGTATAACTTTGGCATAGTATTCTTGTATTATCTTAAAAAAAAGCTTTAATTTCGCAGTATGAATTACTACGAGTTAAAGTTTTTTTTATCTCCGAATACGGAGATTAACAGAGATGTTTTAGCTGCTCTTCTCGCAGAGGTCGGATTCGAGAGTTTTGTTGAAACAGACGATGGAATCGATGCTTATATTCAGGAGAAAAGCTACAAAGAAGAAGCCGTTTCAGAACTGCTTGCAGAGCTTCCGCTAGAGGACGTACAGGTTGAATTGACTGCAGAACTGATTAAAGGCCAAGATTGGAATGAAGAATGGGAAAAAAACTTCTTTCAACCAATCATTATTGATGATCAATGCGTGATCCACAGTTCTTTTCATAAAGACATCCCTACTCTGCCATTTGATATAGTGATTGATCCTAAAATGGCTTTCGGAACAGGGCATCATGAAACGACAAGTTTGATGGTTTCTTATCTGCTTCAAACAGATGTCAAAGGAAAATCTTTCCTCGATATGGGTTGTGGTACAGCTGTATTGGCCATTCTTGCGAAAATGCAGGGCGCCGACAGAGTTGTCGCTATAGATAATGATGAATGGGCTTATAATAACTCCCAGGAAAATATACATCTTAATCACACAGAGGATATTAATCTCTTTTTAGGAGATGCCGGATTGCTTGGGAAGGAGCAATTTGATATTATTTTTGCTAATATCAACCGCAACATTCTATTGGAAGATATTCCTGTTTATGCTTCTTGTATGCAACCGGGTTCAGAGTTGTTTATGAGCGGATTTTATGTGGAAGATATTCCTGTTATTCGTCAGGAATGTGAAAAAAATCAGCTGCAATTTGTCGCCAATACTGAAAAAAATAATTGGACTGCCGTGCAGTTTGTCAAGTTATCATATGAAAATCGATAACCTCAAGTAAAAATATTCTTTTGTGAATCAAAGTCTTATTTGCTTTTTTGAAAATAAAATTTGCAGATTCGCCAAAAAGCAGTACTTTTGCGCCCGGGTAAGTCCTATACGGCCAGCTCCCTTCGAATCCCCCAGGGCTTGATCGCAGCAAGGGTAGTTGGTTGTAGCGGCGCGATATAGTAAGCTTACCCTCTCGCCTCTTTAGCTCAGCTGGCCAGAGCACGTGATTTGTAATCTCGGGGTCGTTGGTTCGAATCCGACAAGAGGCTCGACGAAGGAGAGACGAATTGGAGGATCGACCTGGTTCAATCCGACAAGAGGCTCGACGAAGGAGACATGTAAGACCGTAAGATCGTAAAACCGTAAAAATGAGGTAAGATACGATTTTGCGGTTTTTTGTTTTTAAAAAATTAGGCCAATGCTGCGTTTTTTTAGTTTTTGAAGAATATAACTGTGGCAAGAGTGGAATTGAAATCGGTCAGATACGGACAAAAATATTCTGCCTCTTTGAGGTTTTAAAAAGCACTTTTCGCTCCGGTAAACTTTTTACTTTCATATTTGTTTTATTAGTAATGATTGTTTAAATTTAGAGTTTTAAAACAGTTGCTCAATTATTCATAAGATAATATTGAACCATGAAAAAAGTAGTTTTGATAACCGGAGCTTCATCCGGAATGGGCAAGTTGACAGCCAAATTATTAGCAAAATCCGGCAACTATATTGTTTATGGGGCTGCACGCCGGATGGAAAAAATGGATGACTTGAAGCCATTAGGTGTTACTCCTGTTTTCATGGATGTAACAAAAGAGGATTCCATGGTTGCGGCGGTAGGCCTTATCAGTAAAGCCGAAGGACATATCGACATACTGATTAACGATGCAGGATTCGGACAATGCGGAACTATTGAAGATGTTCCGATCGATGATGCGAAGCGCCAGTTGGATGTGAATTTGTTCGGGGCAGTCCGGCTGATTCAATTGGTTTTGCCTTATATGCGTGAAAAAAGACAAGGGAAAATAGTGAATATCACTTCAATCGGCGGCAAGATATCTACCTCGCTGGGAGGTTGGTATTTTGCAAGTAAACACGCATTCGAAGCTGTCAGCGATGCCCTTCGCAATGAGGTCAAACCATTTGGTATAGATGTCATCATCATTGAACCGGGGATTATTAAAACCGCATGGCCGGGAATTGCTGTTGAAAATATGCGTAAAGTGTCTGTCCATACAGCTTATAAAGACCTGATTGAAAAAGG
>JAVBNR010000046.1:0-19783 GCA_031551395.1 Bacteroidales bacterium | reverse complement strand
GCCGGTATGTCATTACGTGACATGCTCAGCTTGACTGCATTTTCCTTAAACTCTCGATCGTACTTTTTTCTTGTTGTCATCTTGTAAAGATAAGCTTTTTTGCCGCTTAACTTTTTGTCCGAGCAAAGGTAGGATATTCACAAATGAATAAAGGCACAAAAAAACAAACGAGAAAAATATCCCATCCATCCATCGCATATCCAAGTATTACTGCTTTGGCTAATGTTGTTAACCCAAATCCTATCGGAACTACAAAAACGATTTCTTGCCAAAATCTTAGAACTGATTTTAATGATTTAATTGTCATTTCTTGTATTTTTAATGGTTAATATAATTATTTAACGTTTTATTTGCTAATTTATTGTCTTCCACACTCCTACTGTTTGCCTCTAAACTCGGAAACTGATTACACTAAACTCCTTCTCTCTTATATTCATCAGCTCATTGCCATGTAAAGCAAAACAGAGCATAACGAACGCTTTATCAGCTAATTCGCTACACTCTGCCTAATTCCGCTTTTTTGTTAGAAGTTTATTTTACCATTTTATGATCTTACGATCTTACGGTCTTACCATTTTACCATATCGTTGCTCGTTTTTCTTTGGGCAAATAAAGCTTATTCGCTTCCGTGACATTAAACGCCTCATACCAGGCATCTACCTGAGGTAATGCAGCATTCACGCGCCATTTACCCAACGAATGCGGATCTATTTTGGTCAGGCGTAAAATTTCAGCATCGCGGATATTGGTCGCCCAAACCGTTGCATATCCGAGGAAGAAACGTTGTGCGGCTGTAAATCCGGCAATCGGAGCCGGTACGTCTTTCCCTTTCAATGTGTTTTGATACGCTTGCCAGGATATTTGCAAACCACCCTGGTCAGCAATATTTTCACCTAAAGTAAGTTTGCCATTAGCATGAATCGTATCTAATACAACAATATTATCGAAGAAATTAACCAACACATTCGCTCTTTCTTCAAATTTCTTAGCATCATCAGCAGTCCACCAGTCGGCCAAATTTCCATCTTTATCAAACTGACGTCCCTGATCATCGAATCCGTGAGTCATTTCATGTCCGATAACCACCCCGATTGCACCGTAGTTAACAGCATCATCGGCGTCCATATTAAAGAATGGAGGTTGAAGAATACCTGCAGGGAAACAGATTTCATTTGTCGTAGGATTATAATAGGCATTCACTGTTTGAGGATTCATTAACCACTCATCTTTGTCGACCGGTTTGTCGAATTTACTCAACATGTAGTCATAGTCAAAATTATTCGAGCGTACGATATTTTCGAGATAGGAGCTTCCTTTATCGATGACCAAACCCGAATAATCCCTCCATTTGTCGGGATATCCGATCTTAACATGGAACGCATTCAATTTTTCATGCGCTTTTATTTTGGTGGAATCGCCCATCCAGGTTAAATGATCGATTCTCTCTCCCAAAGCCATCTGTAAATTCTTAACAAGTTCGACCATCCTGGCTTTGTATGCCGGAGGGAAATATTTTTCCACATACATTTGTCCGACAGCCTCTCCGAGAGAACCATCGATCACGTCTACCGCACGTTTCCAACGCGCTTTTTGTTCTTGTTTTCCCGACAATGTTTTGCCATAAAATTCGAATGCAGCATCACTATATTCATCACTCAGGAAAGAAGATGCGGCTGCAATCATATTCCAGCTTAAATAATATTTAATATCCTGCAGAGAACAATCTTTAAGCACCTTACTCACTTCTGCCAGAGGTTCAGGCTGACCAAGGTTCAGGTCTTTGATCTGAGGAATACCAACAGCTGTAAAAAATCCTTTCCAGTCGATGGAAGGAGATATTTTCTGCATTTCTTCCACAGAAATTTTATGGTAATTATCTTTAGGAGAACGCAATTTAACACGCGGATAAGATGCTGTAGCCAGCTGCGTTTCTATTTTCATGACCACTTGAACGGCTTCTTTGCTTTGTTCGACATTATATCCCGATAAAGTAAACAGCTTTTCGATCAAAGCCATGTATTTTTCACGGATACCTTGTGAACGTTCATCTTTTTCCAGGTAATAATCGCGGTCTCCCATTTTGAATCCGCCTTGGTTCACATGGAAAATATTGATCGAGCTGTTCATGTCATCAGCATAAACATAGCTGGAGAAAAACGGACTCATACCATTTCTGAACATTTTCGCAAGGAAAGCGCTGATTTCAGATTTATCTTTGATCGCGTCTACTTCGCCTAAATATTTCCGGATAGGTTCTGCTCCGTCGGCATTCAGTTTAGCGCTATCCATCGCAAGCACATAAAGATCACCGATTTTTTGAGGGATGCTTCCCGAAGCATTTTCTTTGGCCGCCAATTCTTCAATCAACGATTTGACCTGTTCCTGACTGAGTTCTCTCAATTGATCAAAAGTACCGAAACGTGAGAATTCAGGCTTCAACGGATGACTATCCATCCATCCACCACAGGCATACCGATAAAAATCATCTCCGGCAACAACAGTTGTATCCATGTTTGCAGGATCAACTCCTTCTGCCTGTTTTTCCGTATGACCACTCTTGCAAGCAGTTGTTAACATAGCACAAGCTGTAAAATAAATAATTAACTTTTTCATAAAATCACTCTTGTTTAACATTTTAAGATTGAAGGTTGAAACATCAGCCTTTATTTAGAAACTCTTCTAATTCCATTGTTGCATTTGTCCAGACATCCATCGCCTCATCCATTTTTTTTTGCAGATCGGCATGTTTGACTAACAGATCGTTAGATACATTTTCCGGAACGGACAAAATTACTTCTATTTCTTTGATTTCCGATTCAATAATGGAAATTAATTGTTCCGTTTCCTCCATATTTTTTTCCAGACGACGTTGAATGCGCTGTTGTTCTTTTCTTTCTTCGTAAGAAAGCTTATTTTCTTTAGGTAAAGCCGATGTCTTACTGCAATTATCAGCAGCGACCGTTTTTCGTTCCAACTCCTTCAGGTTATCTATTTTCTTTCGCTCCAGAAACTCATAGATTCCTCCCAGATGTTCCTTGATCCGTTGGTTTCCGAATTCATAGACTTTATCAACCAAACCATCTAAAAACTCACGGTCGTGCGACACAACAATCAGTGTTCCGTCAAATTCTTTCAATGCGTCTTTCAACACATCTTTAGAGCGCATGTCCAAATGGTTGGTCGGCTCATCCAGGATTAAAAAATTAACCGGTTCAAGCAATAGCTTAATCATAGATAAACGGGTACGTTCGCCACCGGAAAGTACGGCGACTTTCTTATCGGAAGCCTCTCCCCCGAACATAAATGCGCCCAAAATATTTTTGATTTTCGTCCGGATATCTCCGACTGCCACCTGATCGATCGTGTCAAAGACAGTGAGGTTAGGATTCAATAAATCAGCTTGATTTTGAGCAAAATAGCCTATTTTCACATGGTGTCCCAGCTGAAGTTTTCCCTCATACGGAATTTCGCTCATGATACATTTGACCAATGTCGATTTTCCTTCGCCGTTTTTACCGACAAAGGCCACTTTATCTCCTCGGTTAATCGTCAGTGTCGCTTGCTCGAATACCAGATGATTTCCATATTTTTTACTGACATTTTCCATGATCACAGGATAAGATCCCGAACGAGGAGACGGTGGAAATTTCAGTCGCAATGCCGAATGGTCTTCATCATCGACTTCTATCCGTTCAATTTTATCCAGCTGCTTAATCCGGCTTTGTACCTGAACGGCTTTTGTCGCCTTATATCGAAAACGCTCGATAAACGCCTCTGTATCTTCAATTTGCTTTTGTTGATTCTCAAATGCCCGCAACTGTTGCTCTCTGCGTTCTTTGCGCAGGATCACATATTTGGAATAGTTGACCCGGTAGTCGTATATCTTTCCTAATGAAATCTCGATTGTCCGCTGGGTTACCGCATCGATAAACGCCCGGTCATGAGAAACCAGAATGACGGCATTTGCACGGGTAGAAAGGAAGTTTTCCAGCCACTGGATCGATTCGATATCCAAGTGGTTGGTCGGTTCATCCAGCAAGAGGATATCGGGACGCCTCAGCAACAATTTGGCCAATTCGATCCGCATGCGCCATCCTCCGCTGAACTCTTTCGTCAGCCGGTTAAAATCCGTATTGAGAAAACCCAGTCCCAATAACGTACGCTCTACTTCCGCCTGAAAATTATCTCCTCCCAGCACATGGAATTGTTCGGTCAGCAAAGCCACTTTATCGATCAATTTATGATAAGACTCGGAATCATAATCCGTACGTTCGGCCAGTTCCCGGTTCAGACGATCGATCTCCGCTTGTTTTTGCATGACCTGCTCAAAAGCCAGAGAAGCCTCTTCGAGCACAGTCCGCTCATCCGAAAGCACCATCTGTTGCGGCAGATATCCGATTGTGACCTCTTTCGGCATCGACACCCGGCCTCTTGTCGGCTCATTGATCCCGGCAAATATCTTCAATAACGTACTCTTCCCTGCTCCATTTTTGCCAACCAGCGCAATCCGGTCTTTTTTATCTACGACAAAATTGATATTGTCAAAAAGGGAAAAACCGCCAAATTCTACTGTTAATCCTTCTACTGAATACATTAAAACAACTTTTCCGGATACTCTCCTTTCTGAATCAAGTCATTGATTTTATTCACTACTTCCGGACGATCTTCAGCATAGGTCACTCCAAACCATTTGGAAGGGGTATCAAGTACTTTTACCTGAGCTGTTCCGCTTACAATCAAATTGTTCACAACCAGCGGAATAAAATATTCGGCTTTAATGTTGGATGCATTTTTTTGAAGGAAATCAATAAAAGCATCCTCCGAATACTTAAAATATTCAGGAGTAAAACCCCACATATTCATTGAAACAGGGACATGGTCTTCTATCGGAACCAGTTGTTCATTTTCATCCTTATATTTGATAACTCCATCTGTATCACGGATGACATAGGTACGTTCGACCACCGATGTCAGAAAATCATGATTATCTTTTTCACAAACTCCTCTTGCAACGGAACCACTTTCTGATAAGGTATTACCAATACGGTATCCCACCATACAATAACTATTTTTTTGTCCTTCCAAAAGAGCCAGATAATCGGCCAGGACTTTGAAACTTTCCCGTCCGTAAAAATCATCGGCATTGATTACCGCAAAAGGCTCTTTGATCACATCTTTTCCCATCAAGACGGCGTGGTTTGTACCCCAGGGTTTTACCCTCTCCGGATCAAGTGTAAATCCTTCAGGCAAATAATCCAGCTCCTGAAAAACCACTTCAACAGGAATCACATGTTCATATTTTTTTGCGATTTTTTCGCGGAAATCAGCTTCAAAAGAATGCCGGATGACAAAGACGACTTTTCCAAATCCACCTCTCACTGCATCATAGATGGAATAATCCATGATAGTCTCTCCATTCGGACCCAGTCCGTCTAATTGTTTCAATCCGCCGTACCGGCTTCCCATTCCGGCGGCAAGTACGAATAATGTCGGTTTCATAATTTTTATAATCAAATATTTTTTAGAGCATCAAAGGTACGCTTTTTTATTTAATTCCGCTCCTTTTCATCAAGGCCTCTGTCGAAGGTTTATGGCCTCTAAAGCGCACATATAATTCCATCGGATCTTCTGTTCCCCCCTTAGACAATATGTTTTCGTAGAAAAGACGGGCGATGTCCTTACTTAAAACGCCATTTTCCTTGAACAAGGAGTAAGCATCGGCATCCAACACTTCCGCCCATTTATACGAATAATAACCAGCCGCATATCCTCCGGAGAAAACATGGCTGAAAGCAGGGGAAATCATCGAACCGTCGACTGTAGGTAAAATTGCGGTCGGAGCAATCGCCTCGTATTCAAAACGAGAGATCTCTCCGGTATAAGGCTTACTGATGCTATGGAATGCCATGTCCAGGAAGCCAAAACTCAACTGGCGCAAGCACAAATATCCGGCATTGAAATTGGAAGCTTTGACTATTTTGTCAACCAATTCAGCCGGGATTTTTTCTCCTGTCTGATAGTTCACAGCAAACTGATCCAAATAGACCTTTTCAAGCAAGAAATTTTCCATAATCTGAGAAGGCAATTCCACGAAATCACGGTAAACATTTGTACCGGAAAGACTTGGATAAACCGTGTTGGCAAACATTCCATGCAAAGCATGACCAAATTCATGAAGGAACGTTTCCACTTCATCATAAGTCAATAAAGCCGGTTTCGTTTCGGTCGAACGCGTAAAATTCATTACAATGGAAACATGCGGACGTACCATTTTTTCGTTTACCACTTTTTGTCCCTGAAACTCCGTCATCCAGGCGCCCGGACGTTTGCCCGGCCGGGGATGAAAATCAGTATAAAGTACCGCTAAAAACGTTCCGTTATCCCGGTAAACTTCATAAGCATCTACTTCCTTGTTGTATACAGGAATCTGAGGGTTCTTTTTGAATGTAATCCCGTATAATTCGGTAGCTAATTTGAATATCCCTTTTTTGACATTTTCCAATTCAAAATAAGGACGGATCATTTCATCATTGATATCGAATTTTTTGTCTTTCAGTTTTTCAGAATAAAATGACCAGTCGTAAGGCATGATTTCAACATTTTTACCTTCCGAACCGATAGCAAATCCTTGTACTTCACTATATTCCTGCATTGCAGCCGGAGCAAATCCGGTTAACAGTTCATTGAGAAGCTCGTACACATTGGCCGCATTGGCCGCCATCCGTTTATTTAACACATAATCGGAATATGTTTTATAACCCAATAAATTGGCGATTGCCAAACGGGTATTGACGATTTGACGGATATTTTCTCTGTTATCAAATTCGCCGCTCGTACATTTAGTCGTATAAGCCATGTACAATTCCTTACGCAGCTCTCTGTTTTTGGCATATTTCATAAAAGAGACATAGCTTGGCCCCGATAAATCGATCAGCCATCCGGATTGATTTTTACCTTTAGCACGCTGAGCCGCAGCTTCTTTCTCGCCCTGAGGCAAGCCTTCCAGTTGTTTTTCATTCGTCAGCAACAGTTCATAAGCGTTGGTGGCTTTCAAAACATTCTGTCCGAACACTAATGTCAGGGTACTTAATTGAGTAGAAAGATCCCGGTATTTTTCTTTATCCTCCGGACTTAAATTAGCGCCATTACGCACAAAACCGTCGTAAGCATTCTGCAACAGACGTACCTGCTCCACAGTGAGGTTTAATTGATCTTTCTGTTCATAAACGGCCTTTACCCTCTGGAACAACTTATCATTCAGACTGATATTATTACTATGTTCCGTCAATTTCGGTTGTATATGTTCCGAAATAGCCATCATTTCATCATTACTTTCAGCAGAAAGCAAATTAAAAAAGACCGAGCTTACTTTTTCAAGTAACTCTCCGGAATATTCCAAAGCTTCAATTGTATTTTGAAACGTCGGAACGGCTTTGTTATTAACTATTTTCCGGATTTCAGCATCATGCTTTTTCATTGCTGCCTCAAAAGCAGGCTCATAATCCGATGTTTTAATTTTATCAAAAGGAGCTGTCTGATGTGGCGTTTTATACGCCTCCAACAAGGGGTTCCCTGCTTGTACCATACTCAATTGCATTAAAAGTAAAATGATAATTAAATGAACGGTTTTCATGGATATTCGTTTATAAATTTGCACAAAAATAGCGATTTATTTGTAATCATTATTTACGGCCTCGTTACTTTGTTTGAAGGTACCGGATATCCATGTGATAATCCCAGTCATCAAAATAAAGATTACCGCCCTTCCACTCAACCTCTCCTCGCTGAAAATCAACCGTTTCACTGCGCGGATAGGTCTTAGCCGGATAAAAACGACCGGATATATCCTGATTCACTATCAAACGGTAAGCATCGATCCCTTTGGAATAAAACCAGAAAACATCCGGATCATCAGATGCCTGAACCCGCCCGAAAGATTCATCGACAGGAACCCAGCCAATACCCTCATAATAAACTTCCGCCCAGTCATGCAGGTTTTTGTTTCCGGGATGCATCATCCAGCCACTCTGCCACTTAGCCGGGACGCCTGCACAGCGAGCCATCGTAATGAAAAGCAGGGAAACCTGTCCGCAATCTCCATGATGATTATTCAAAACATACTCAGGGATATTTTCAATGGTAGAATATTCGATCGCACTGGCCCAGGGGAAATGACGGTCAATCCATTCATAGATCTTTTTTACTTTAAGGTATGGATTTGTCTCATTTCCGACCACTTCCGCCGTCGTTTTCCGGATACGGTCAGAAAACAGGATATGAGGCGCCCGTTCCGCCGTATAGGTTTTATATAACTCTGATGTGGTGTCATAAGATCGGAGCGTTTGAGGATCAAAACCGAACCATTCGGCTTTAGAAGTATACTCAAAAGAATAAGTAAATACGGCAGGTTGACCGGCTACGGCCTTTTGTTCCATGTAGATACTCTTATGGGCATACTGATCCGGGGCAATAACATAATCAGGCTGACCGGTCGACAGTAACCGGATACCTGTCTGCCGAGAAACATCCGTACGAGGCATAGGCATCCACACGCGTAGTATTTCGCCTTCCGGAACAACATCCGGATGAACCGATAGGGTATAAGTAACCTGCATCGTTACCGGGTCGACCGGTGTCCGTTTCTGTTTTTTAGCTTCAGCAACGACCATAGCCACATTTTTTATCCGGAACCGCTCCAGGCTGTCGGGAGCATTTCCATGGACTTCCTCCCAACGTTTTCCGGCCAGAGAATCGATCCGGAACAAGTTACGCGCCGCCCGGTTGAAATAACATTTCTTCCCGTCGATCATTCGGAATTCCAATGCCCGACTGTCTTCCCAGGCTTTAATCTGTTCCGGAGAAACAGAATCATAATATTTTTTCAGGTAAGTCATCACGGTGGTATCCGGGGTAGCGAAATCTTTACGTACCCGGTTCATCCAATCGATTTTAAAAAGCCATTGCTGTTGCTCTAAAGCAGGAAGGTCATTCTCGCAAAGGTAACTTTTTATCATTTTCTCAGCTTGCGTAAACTGTCCTTCTGCAATTGCCGATTCAATTTGCGACGGAGTTTCCGGCCGATGTTGTTTATGTGTGCATGATACCATCAAACACAGAAAACAGAAAAAAAGAGTCTTTTTCATAATCGTATGTATTTTTTCAGCTACAAATGTAGCTTTTTCTCTGCAAAAGAACGAATAAAGGAGGCAGTTCCTTCAATTCCGAGTACCGACGAGTTGACACATAAATGATAAGATGTCGCTAATCCCCAGATTTTATTACTATAATAATTATAATACCCTGCCCGCTGTTTATCCGTTTGATCAATAACTTCCCTCGCCTTTTCTTCGGTAATCTGTTGTTCTTCAGAAACTCTCCTGATACGATCCGCAAGGTCTGCAGTTACAAATACATTGACACAATCCGGATGATCGCGCAGGATATAATCGGCACAGCGTCCCACAAATATACAGGAGTTTTCTCCGGCCAGACGACGAATCACATCACTTTGAATCTGAAACAACGATTCGTTCCGCAAGTAATTATTCAAATATCCCTCATGCGCCGGATTTGAAAACCAGCCTAAAAAATCGCCGAACAAACTAAACCGACTTTTTTCATCGGCGCGTTCAAAAAACTCTTTCTCCAGTCCGCTTTCCTGAGAGGCAATCCGTATTAATTCCCTATCATAAAAAGAAATACCCAGTTGTTGAGCTAAACTTTCTCCAATGAGCCGGCCTCCGCTTCCTAGCTGTCGACCAATATTAATGACGTATTTCTTGTTCATTACTTAATGATATTATATTTGTTTTCCTTAAACTGTCGGTATTGCATGATCAGCAGAGTTGCTGCCACAATAGCTGCGACGACATCTGAAATGGGCATACTCAACCAAACGCCCTTTATTCCCCAAAAATGAGGCAGAATAAGTAACAGAGGGATCAGGAACAACACCTGACGCGTCAACGATAAGAAAATAGCCTTTTTAGCCATTCCTATACTTTGAAAGAAGGTAGATACAACCATTTGAAACCCCACGATGGGATACGACACAAACACACAACGTAATCCGACCACAGCCAGATCCGTCAGTTCCTCATCCGTAGTAAAAACAGAAGCCACCGCATGCGGGAATAATTCGACAATGATAAAACCTGAAGTCATGATAATCGTAGCATATACAATCGACCGTTTCAACACTTCTGTTACCCGTGAATGAAGACCGGCTCCGTAATTATATCCGGCAATCGGCTGCATTCCCTGATTCAACCCCATGACGATCATAACAAAAAGAAATGCAACCCGGTTCACAATGCCATAAGCACCTACCGCCAGGTCTCCTCCGGAATGAATCAATCCCTGGTTGATCAGAACGACAATGACACATGCTCCCATATTCATCAAAAACGGAGACATTCCAATAGCAATGATATCGCGTACGATATCTTTACTCAATCGGAAAATGCTTTTTTTCAAATAAATAAAGCTGCTTTTATTCCTGAATAGTTGGATTTGCCATACAAGCACTATCATTTGAGAGATCACTGTCGCCGATGCACTTCCACGGATTCCCCAATCAAAAACAAATATAAATAAAGGATTAAGTACCAAGTTGATAAGCACAGTGTATATTGTTGCATACATCGACTGTTTGGGTTTTCCGATCGAACGCAATAAAGCATTCAAACCCATGTATATATGCGTGACTACGTTTCCCAACAAAATGATAACCATGAAATCATGGGCATACGGCAATGTATGTTCGCTGGCTCCGAAAAAATACAAAATCGGGGTCAGAAACGATAAGGTAATGATCGAAAAGGAAATTCCACAAATTAAGTTCAATATCAACACATTTCCCAATATCTTATTGGCTGTATCATAATCCTTTTGTCCCAACCGAAGAGACAACAGCGCTGATCCGCCGATTCCCACTAACGACCCGAAGGCCGCAGCTAAATTCATCAAAGGAAATGTGATAGCCAAGCCGGATAAGGCCATTGGTCCCACTCCATGACCGATAAAAATACTATCGGTAATATTGTAAAGCGAAGCCGCAGTCATGGCAATAATAGCCGGAATAGCATATTCCAGTAATAATTTTCCTACATTCTCTGTACCCAAAGCAAGTGGAGCTCCTTCTTTTTTCATCATCAATCGTTTTTAAATATAGGAATAAAAAAACAGATAGCAATTAAAATTAACTACTATCTGTTTACTGTAAACATTTATGTTAACGGAATTGTTCCGCCACTATTTGGCACATCTGATCATAATTCTTTTCCAGATCTTTCAACAGTTGCAATTGAGCATAAGTCCGCTGCAAGTTATGTTCCGGAAAATGGATTTTATAATAAGTGTCGCCGTTCAGATAATCAGTAAAAAAGCGAACGGTTTGCATGTATGTCAACAACTTGGCTCCAAACGCCAGGTGATCGATTTCAATCGGAGTCAGAAAGCTTTTTGCTGTTTTAGCATACCCGCGGGCATAGCCGGAGAATATATCCAGGTCAACTCCTATTTTATTCAGATCCGCATCGTCTTCGGCTCCTTTATTGGCTCCGGTACGAATGAAATCGCCAAAATCCGACAAAACATAGCCCGGCATAACAGTATCCAGGTCGACTACACATAAAATTTGTCCATTGTTATCAAACAACACATTATTTACTTTTGTATCGCAGTGGTTGATCCGCTTAGGCAGCTTACCTTCTCTACCCCAGCGCTCCGGCTGACACATTTCATCGGCACGCGCTTCGATCTCCCTGATGATATCGCCTGTTTTTGCAACACGTCCTGCCGCATCGTTGGCTAAAGCTTCGCGAAACTGTTCCAAACGAAATTCCATATTATGGAAATTAGGAATCGTTTCTCCGATTTTTTCAGGAATATCGGCCAGGTAATGCTGAAATTCGCCAAAAGCTTTTCCTGCTTCATAAGCCAGTTGCGGGTCAATCGAGTCAAAACTTTTTCCTCCGGCAATAAAAGTATAAACACGCCAGTAGTTCTCTCCGTCAAAAAAGTATAACTGGCCGTCTTTTGCAGGAACAATCGTCAATACTTTGCGATCGATATCCGATTCTCCTTTAGCAATCAATTTACCGCGAATATGATTCGTCACATATAAAATATTATTCTGCAACATTTCCACATCTTTAAAAATATGATGGTTGATGCGTTGCAATAAATAATTAGGTTTATCATCTTCTTTCGTCATGACAAGGAATGAGTCATTGATATGCCCGGCTCCAAGCGGAGCTGCAGATACCGGAGTTCCCTCTATCTTAAATTTTAATGTTAAATCGATGTGTTGTTTCATTTTATTATATGTTATCAGTTTACATATCTGTTTATTTAGTTGTTCTATCTTCAGAAAGGAATGTACGATTATAATTCAGGTTCATCGCATTGTAGCGTTTCAGGAGCTGCATCAACCGGGCATAAAAATGATCATAATTCTTGTTTTCTTTAGAAGACCAGCCAATCTCTGCAATGGCCGACGCCCGTGGATAAACCATATACATGACATGATCGGTCGACAACACATATTCTGTCCAAAGATTGCCCTGAGCGCCCAAGACATGTTTCTCCTGATCAGGTGTCAATGAAGCAGGAACCGGTTCGAAAGAATAAACATGCCAAAGAGGAAGATATCCTCCGATACCATGAGGCTCCATCTTCGATTTAGACTGATAATAATCCAGATATACATAGGTATTCGGAGCCATTACGACATCATGGTTTTGTTGAACAGCTTCAATTCCGTGTTTTTCGCCTCTCCATGCCATAACCGTAGCATTCGGTGCAAGGCCTCCTTCCAAAATCTCATCCCAGCCAATAATCCGTTTTCCTTTGGAATTGATGAACTTCTCCATCCGTTGAACAAAATACGATTGCAGTTCATGTTCATCCTTCAATCCTTCTTTTTTCATCCTGTCCTGACAAGCTGCGCAACGATGCCAACGTGTTTTAGGAGCTTCATCGCCTCCAACATGGATATATTCGGAAGGGAAAAGAGCGATCACTTCGGTCAGGACACCTTCCATAAAGTTGAACACTTCATCGCGGGTACAAAAGATATCATCGAAAACACCCCAAAGACCTTCCACTTCAAACGGGCCACCGGTACAAGATAGATTAGGATAAGCAGTCAACGCTGCAACCGCATGACCTGGCATTTCAATCTCAGGAATAATTGTGATGAAACGTTTTTGAGCGTATGCTACGACTTCCTTGATATCTTCCTGAGTGTAGAAACCTCCATAGCGTTCATTGATCCACTGACGTTTTTCCGGAGCGACATAAGCCCCTTTCAATGTGCGATTACGAAAACCTCCCACCTCTGTCAGTTTGGGGTATTTTTTAATTTCAATACGCCATCCCTGATCATCAGTCAAATGCCAGTGAAATTTATTCATTTTATGATAAGCCAACAGATCAATGAATTGCTTAACAAACTCTTTCGGCCAGAAATGACGACAGCAATCCAACATCAACCCTCTGTAAGTGAAACGAGGAGCATCCTCAATTTCGGCACAAGGAACAGCCCAGGTTACATTTTCTACTTTCTTACTTTTTTCTATTTCAGGAGGCAATAACTGGCGTACACTTTGTAATGCATAAAATATACCATTGGGAGCTTTGGCCTCAATTTCGATCAGATTTTTCTTGATAGACAACTTATATCCTTCATTATTCGATATGGACGGATTCAGTTTACACACAACTGCATTGGATTTCTGTGGCGCAGTCGATAGCTGCAAGGAATAACCCGCAGCAGTATTGAATAAATCCACCAAGGTAACTACGGCATTACGCATTTCCTGATTATCAGTAGTCAAAACAACCTTTGTATCAGCATCAAACACAAATTGACCCGCAGTCACTTTCGATTTCATGGGGACAGGAATCAGTCCCAATGAAGCTTTAGTCTGAGCATTCATAGTAAACGCCAATGCTAAACTAAAAAAAATTAAAAACAGCTTTCTCATTCTTTAAATAATTTATTTTATCACACTAAATTTATATATACTTTTACTATTAAAAACAGTATCCGGACGCAATACCGTTGAAGGGAAAACACCCTGATTCGGAGAATCCGGAAAATGTTGTGTATCCAGGCACAAAGCCGCTCTGGAATTATAAGCAATCTCTTTCTTTCCGATATTTTTTCCATCTAAAAGATTACCGGTATAGAATCGTATAGCGGGCTCTGTCGTAAACACTTCCAAACAGATTCCACTTGCAGGACAAACGAGCTTAACCGCAGGGTTAGCCATGTCTCCGGGTTTATTCAGCACATAATTCAGATCATATCCTTTAGCATACCGAATAGCAGTAGACGTTGTATCATTGATTCTATCGCCTATGGCCTTCGGTTGGGTAAAATCAAGTGGAGTCCCGGCCACTTTTTCTATTTTCCCTGTCGGAATAAGCAACTCATTCGCAGGGACATAATGACTGCAATCCAGATATAACAGGTGATCCGTTATTGCTTTATTAGGGTCTCCCGACAAATTAAAATAAGGACGGCAGGTCAGATTGATTACCGTAGGCCTATCTGTTGTCGCCTTGTAAGAAATAGCCAAAGCATTATTACCGGTCAGCTTATAGGTAACTGTTACCTGGAGGTTTCCCGGAAACCCTTCTTGTCCGTCTTCCGAAAGATAAGTGCATACCAATGATGCGCTATCCGGTTGTTCGATCCGGAAGAATTGCGTATGGAATCCACGCGGGCCTCCATCCAGGATATAATCTTTATTGTTTTGTCTCAGAGTATAATTGACCCTGTCGAGCGTAAATTTCCCTTCGGCGATCCGGTCGGCATAACGGCCGATAACAGCGCCAAACGTATTCGACATATCTGTATATCCGTCCACATGATCGAATCCCAGCACCACATCCTGCAAAGTGCCTGTCCGGTCGGGAACCATCACAGAGACAATTCTTGCTCCGAGGTTTGTCACACAAACTTCCATTCCGGTTTCATTCTTCATGACATACAGATGCGTAGAATCTGTTCCGGAAAGACTCTCGAATTTTGAAGCATACAAGCCAGATGCAGTAGGCCGTTCAACTTCCTGCTGTTTTTTACCACAGGCCACAAATAGAAAAGATAAGACCATAAAGGTCAATAGCGTTTTTTTCATGGTATATTGCTTTAAAAATTTGTTAATAACTATAAGTATTTTTTCTTTTTAAAGAAAATCAAAATGATGATAGAAGAGGCAATCATCAGAAAAATGGAGAACAGATACCCCCACTTCCAACTCAGTTCAGGCATGAAATGAAAATTCATACCATATATGCTTGCAATCAGGGTCGGAGGCATAAAAATAACGGAAACCACTGTGAAAATTTTGATGATTTTGTTCTGTTGGATATTAACAAACCCGAGGAAAGTATCCTGCAAATAATCCAATCGGTCAAAACTGAAACGGATGTGTTCTATCAACGAATTAATGTCTTTAATCAAGATCGTCAGCTTGGAACGTAAATCATGAGGGATGAGATTACTCTTCAACATATTGGAAATCGCACGTTGTTTATCAATGATATTTTCACGCAACATCATCGTTTTTTCCTGTAAGTTCTTGATCTGCAAAAGGGCATCTTCATCTGCTTCCTGGATATTATTACTTAAGTTCGTAATTTCCTGCGTGATATTTTCAATCATATCCGCATCAAACTCAATCCGGGTCTCAAACAATCCCAGAAAGACATGATAACCCGTCGGGTAGTTCTGGGGATTGGAGAAAATCTTTTTCACTGTTTCCGTAAAAGAACCGAGTTCTTCACTGCGCACCGAAATAAGGATATTGTTTTTCAAAATGAATGAAACCGGATTCCGGTCGTACGTACTGAGTAAAAAGTTTGTATTGACAACCAACGTATCCCGGGTCTCGATATACCGGGAAGATGTCTCGATTTCAATCATTTCCTCTTCCTCCTGAATGTAGATTTTCAGATAATCCTCCAGCTGAGATTCAATTTCCTCGTCCACATCATTCAGATCAATCCATAAAAATTGCTCTGTAGGTGTTTTTTTTAAAAAATCAATACTGCGACTAAGCCTTATTGCTCCATCTTTATGGTAAAAGAGTCTTATTTCGGACATAAAAAAAGGGCTTACTGGAGTTATAAAATCGATTTGCTACAAACGGATACGCAAAAGTAGTCAAAAAACGTTACAAAGGCATATTTTTTTCAACTAAGTTGGTTAAATCGACAAATTCTTCCACCGACAATTGTTCGGGACGACGATCGAAAATGGCCAGGTCATAAATTCCGGCATCCTTCCCTAACAATGGTTTTAAAGAGTTACGCATCGTTTTCCTGCGTTGATTAAAAGCCGTCTTCACAACTGTTTTAAATAACGTTTCATTGCAATTTAATCTTTCCCGACCATTGCGAGTCAGACTGATGACAGCCGATTTCACTTTTGGAGGCGGATCAAACACATGCTCGTCCACTGTAAACAAATAATCGATATCATACCAGGCCTGAAGCAACACACTGATAATCCCGTATGCTTTCCGTCCGGGTTTAGAGGCGATCCGCTCGGCCATTTCTTTCTGGATCATTCCCGAACAATACGGAACCTGATTTTTATATTCCAGTAGTTTAAAAAATATCTGACTGGAAATATTATAGGGGTAATTCCCTGTGATAATGAATTCGCCTGCAAAAAAAGGTTTTAAATCCATTTTTAAAAAATCTTCTTCAATGATTCTTCCCTGCAATTCCGGGAAATGGTCTTTCAGATAAACAACCGATTCGTTGTCCAACTCCACCACTTTCAAATCAATTTCTTTTTCCAACAAAAACCGGGTAAGCACTCCGGTTCCAGGTCCGACTTCCAAAACCGGCAGTTTTTTATAATCGTCGATCGTATCGGCTATGCGCCTGGCGATCTGCAAATCTATCAGGAAATGCTGACCAAGTGACTTTTTAGGGCGAACGGGATTTATTTCCCTGATTATCCTCATTTTTTTCATTATTTCATTATTTTCACTACTTTTGCAGCGTTGACAAATGTAAATAAAAAAATACAAAATCACGAAAACATGACTCAATCTATCCAATCAGTCATCATAAAAATCCTGAAAACATTCCTTCCGTTAGCCTTCGGCTTATTCATTTGCTGGCTGTTATTCCGCAAGTTAGACCTGAGAGCGATCATGGATGTACTTAAAAGTGAAGTTCGTTTCGATATCATCGCCTATTCCCTACCTTTCGGATTATTTGCAAATATCATACGGGCTTATCGTTGGAATCTCCTCATCAAACCGTTGGGATTTCATCCCAAGAAATCCAATTTAATCTATGCGGTACTGGGAAACTACGGTGTAAACCTGGCATTTCCGCGTTTAGGAGAAGTCTGGAGATGCACGATGATCACACGATATGAAAAAATTCCTTTCCCCAAGCTATTCGGCACGCTCATTATAGACCGGCTGGCAGATACGATCTCCGTAGGCATTATTGTCGTTATCGCTTTTATCATGAATATCAGCTATTTCAAAACATTTTCAATCGATCATCCCGAATATCTAAATGCATTTTACAAGATCACAACCTCTTTATGGACTTATACGACTATTGTTATTATTATAGTCCTTTTCTGGGTCATATTTAAATTTTTCAAAGAAGCCCTGCTGGTAAAAAAAGCCCGGACATTGTGTCTGAACGTATGGGAAGGGATACAAACCATCACTCACATGAAAGAAAGATGGTTGTTTTTCTTTTATACTTTATTGATCTGGTTCGGATATTTTTTGTATTTTTACATCTGTTTTTTTGCATTTGACTTTACCCGCGACCTGGGATGGCAAAACGGCCTGATTGCTTTTGGTATGAGTAGCATTGCAGTTGCCGTGCCCGTTCAGGGAAGTATAGGTCCCTGGCATGCCGCAGTTATCGCCACACTCATGGGTTTTGGGATCAGCCAAACAAATGCAGGCGCTTTTGCGTTTTGTGTACATACCGTACAACAACTGATATTTACGGCAATTGTCGGTTTGGTAGGAGTTCTTGCCTTACCTATTGCCAATAAGGGAAAATAATAAGACTAACATTACCATGGGAACAACAATCAAAAATCTGGCTCCGACCAACGTGTGGAAACATTTTTATTCGTTAACACAAATTCCTCGTCCATCCGGACAAATGAAAGAGATAACCGCTTTTGTAGAAGCTTTCGGTAAAAAACTGGGATTGGAAACATTGACCGATGAATGCGGCAATATCCTGATCCGGAAACCGGCAACTCCCGGCTTTGAAAACAGAGAAACTGTCATCCTTCAGGGACATCTCGATATGGTACCTCAAAAAAATTCGGATACTCATTTTGATTTTTCCAAAGATCCGATCGATGCCTACATCGATGAAGAATGGGTTAAAGCCAAAGGAACGACATTAGGAGCTGACAACGGGATTGGTGTAGCAACGACAATGGCGATACTGGAAGATACTCAATTACAGCACGGACCGATTGAAGCGCTGTTTACCGTAGATGAAGAAACAGGAATGGACGGCGCTTTCGGAATCAAACCGGGATTCATTACCGGAAAAATTATGCTGAACCTCGACTCGGAACAGGAAGGCGAATTATATGTCGGATGTGCAGGCGGAGCTGATTTGAATATTTCATTTCAATACAAAGACGATACGAATATTCCCGAAGGAGATATCGCTGTTAAACTCTCTCTGACAGGATTAAAAGGAGGACATAGCGGCGTCGACATCCATCTGGGAAGAGGAAATGCCAATAAACTGATGTTTCGCTTCCTGAAAGATGCAGTGCAAAACTATGGAGCACGGCTGGCTTCCATCGACGGAGGATCTTTGCGCAATGCTATTCCCCGTGAAGCGTTTGCTGTTGTGACTATCCCCGGAGACGACGATCCTGAAGTTTTCTGGGAATTGGTAGCGGATTACCAGGATTTATTCAATAAAGAATATAACCGGGTAGAGAACCCGATCAAGTTCACTGCCGAACAGGCAGAATTGCCTCAGACACTCATTCCGGAAGAAATACAGGATGACCTTATCAACGCGATAGAAGGATGTCCTAACGGTGTTGCAGGAATGTTATCCGATTTTCCGGATACGGTAGAATCGTCTTCCAACCTGGCTATCGTCAAATCATATGCAGGAAAAATCGATATCAAAATTCTGGTGCGTAGTTCATCCGAAAGTAAAAAACTGGCACTCTGCTCCAGTCTTGAAAGCGTGTTTTCATTAGCCGGAGCCAAAGTAGAATATGGGAATGCTTATCCTGGCTGGGATCCGGACATTCAATCCCCGATTTTAGCTGTCATGGGGCAGGTTTATCAGGATAAATTCGGAGCTTCTCCCGAAGTAAAAGTCATGCACGCCGGACTCGAATGCGGCATTATCCTGGCAAGTATCCCCGGATTAGATATCGTGTCTTTCGGTCCGACAATCAAATATCCTCATTCTCCTGACGAAAAAATAGAAATCGCAACCGTTCAACGGTTTCAAGATTATCTGGTTGAGATATTAAAACAAGTGCCGGAAAGATTGAATGACTGAATAATAGAATAACGGAATAATGGGTCAAGCGGAAAATCCGGTTGGAATTATTATCTTTGGGAAAAAAGATGGAATCACAAGAAGATCTACTCCGCTTATTTTTACCCAGCTGGTTATTTGATTACTTCGAGTTAGAAAAGTTCACCCAAGATACCTTACGGATAGAAGTGTATTTAGGGGAAAAGAAGCTTATACCCCAAGATAAATCGGGTCATTTGATTTCCCA
>JAVBNR010000032.1:0-32728 GCA_031551395.1 Bacteroidales bacterium | reverse complement strand
ATCTGCTGAATCTTTCAATGCCAAAGTCAAGGCTTTCAGATCCCAGTTCAGAGGAGTAAGGGATATACCCTTCTTTATTTTTAGGCTAACTAAACTGTTCGCTTGATAATAATTCCAACCGGGTTTTCCGCTTGACCCCATTTTTCTGCGTTTTCGGGGGAGTTGGTTTAAAAGAAAAAAGTCTCGATTTCGCTGAAAATCAAGACTTTGCTTCGTTTTATTCTATTTTTCTGTGATCCACCTGGGGCTCGAACCCAGGACCCCATCCTTAAAAGGGATGTGCTCTACCTGCTGAGCTAGTGAATCTCCCAATTTGCTTTTCAAAAGCGAGTGCAAAGGTAAGATATATTTTTTACGAAGCAAGTTTTTATGTCATTTTTTATTTCATATCTTTGTAGCAAAATAGACAAAAAGGAAGAAAATAAAGATTTTTACTCAAAAATAAATAATATGGCAGACGATAAAAAAATAATTTTTTCGATGGTAGGCGTAAGTAAGACTTATCCTCCGCACAAGCAGGTATTAAAAGACATTTATCTTTCGTTTTATTACGGTGCCAAGATTGGAATTATAGGTCTTAATGGTTCGGGGAAGTCTACGCTACTGAAAATTATTGCGGGAATGGAAAAAGACTATCAGGGCGAAGTCGTTTTTTCTCCCGGATACTCTGTGGGTTATCTTGAACAGGAACCCAAGCTGGATGATTCGAAAACAGTAAAAGAAATTGTTCAGGAAGGGGTACAGGAAACGACAGATGTCTTGAAAGAATATGAATCGATCAATGAAAAGTTCGGACTTCCGGAGTACTATGAAGATCAGGATAAAATGGATGCCTTGTTTGCCCGTCAGGCTGATCTACAGGACAAAATCGATGCGATGGACGCATGGAATCTGGATAGCAAGCTTGAACGTGCCATGGATGCATTGCGTTGTCCTCCTGAAGATCAGATAGTCGGAACTTTATCCGGAGGAGAAAGAAGACGTGTTGCACTCTGCCGTTTGCTTTTAAAACAGCCGGATATCTTATTGTTGGATGAACCGACCAACCACCTGGATGCAGAGTCTATCGATTGGTTGGAACAACATTTGCAACAGTACCCGGGAACCGTAATCTGTATCACGCACGACCGCTATTTCCTTGATCATGTGGCCGGTTGGATCCTTGAATTGGATAGGGGAGAAGGGATTCCGTGGAAAGGAAACTATACTTCCTGGCTTGACCAGAAAACCACCCGGATGGCTCAGGAAGAAAAACAAGCCAGCAAACGAAGGAAAACGTTGGAAAGGGAATTGGAATGGTCACGGATGGCTCCGAAAGCCCGTCAGGCAAAAGGAAAAGCCCGTTTGAATTCATACGAACAACTATTGAATCAGGATACAAAAGAACGTGAAGAAAAACTGGAAATCTTTATACCTAACGGACCTCGGTTGGGAAATAAAGTCATTGAAGCTCAGCATGTCGCTAAAGCATATGGCGATAAATTATTATACGATGATCTGAATTTCATGTTGCCTCCGAATGGTATTGTGGGTATTATCGGGCCGAACGGAGCCGGTAAAACGACCTTGTTCCGTCTGATCATGGGATTGGAAAAACCGGAGAAAGGCCTGTTTGAAGTCGGAGAAACCGTAAAAATTGGTTATGTAGACCAGGCTCACACGGATATCGATCCGAATAAAACCGTTTTTCAGGTCGTTTCAGGAGGTACTGAATTTATCCGTGTTGGAGGAAAAGAAGTTAATTCACGAGCATACCTCGGTCGATTCAATTTTACCGGAGCTGATCAGGAAAAACTTTGCGGGGTACTCTCCGGTGGAGAAAGAAATCGCTTGCATTTGGCTTTAACGCTTAAATCGGAAGCCAATGTATTGTTACTTGATGAGCCCACTAATGATATAGATGTGAATACGTTACGAGCATTAGAGGAAGGTCTGGAAAACTTTGCAGGCTGTGCAGTTGTTATATCTCATGACCGCTGGTTCCTCGATCGGATTTGTACACATATTCTCGCTTTTGAAGGAGATTCGCAGGTGTTTTTCTTTGAAGGATCTTATTCGGAGTACGAAGAAAACAAAAAAATGCGCTTGGGCAATGTTGAGCCTAAACGGGTACGCTATCGCAAACTGATCGCCGATTAGAGGTCGAATCGTTGTTTGCAAAGTTTTTTTAATGGAGAAAATCCGCGTTCTGATATACTGCATTGTTTTGGCAGCATGTTTTCCTTTTTTTGTTTGCGGACAAACATCTACGGATGTAAAAGGGATTATGAAAGGCTCTGTATCCAAAGAGCCTTTCCTTTTTGCATCGGTGCCTTTTCCTGACTCCATAAGCTCTGTGGAAATGGATTCTGCAATCGGATTGATAAAAAAAGTAATTGCCAACAAGGATAAAAATCGAATTGAAAATAATGAATATATTCAATTCGATCAGTATGAAAAAGCGACGGTTTCCATAACGAAATTGGATTCAGCATCACAAAATCAAAAGGTATTTGATAAATTTAAATTTATTTTTAATTATCTCGATACCTCTGATGTGGGGAATCATCAATTATTGACAATCTCTGTGCGGGAATCTCTCTCGAATGAATACCGGAGAAAAACAAGAAATAGCCGGAAAAGCGTTATTACAGCTATTCGGCATGAAGGATTAGATAAAAAAATAAGATCAGATTTTACAGAGTCGTTATTTGTGGAGGCGGTAAAACAAGTCGATATCACAGATAATGAGATCAATTTCCTTTTCCGGCGTTTTATCAGTCCGATATCTTCGACAAGAGCGCTTTCATTCTATAAATACCATATTGTGGATACAGTTGATTATAACAATCATCCATGTGTTAATCTGGCTTTTATCCCAAACAATACTCAGGATATGGGATTCTCCGGCAACCTGTGGATATCCTTGGATTCGACTTGTTCCATCCGAAAGGTTGTTTTAAGAACACTTCATGAGATTAATCTGAATTTTGTTTCACAAATGACTATTACACAAGAATTTGATAGCCTTCCTAATGGACAAATGGCTAAAATAAAGGAAACTTCGGCGATTGAATTTTCTCTTTTTAAGATATACTACGGTTTATATGCCAAAAATGAGAGAGTATATAGTCATTATCTGATCAATGAAATTGCTCCGGTCGTTTTTGGCCTTAACGATGAAATAACTTTTACATCTGACGCTGAAAGTCAGCCGGATTCTATCTGGGATGTTAATCGCCCGTTTCCATTGAAAAAAGGAGAAAAAACGGTTTGGGAAATTTCTTCTCAAATAGAAAAAGTTCCTTACTATCGCACTTGGGTACAAATAACGGATATCTTGGTTAGTAATTATACTTATACCGGAAGATTGAAACAGGCGAGTAAGTTCGATATAGGCCCGATTTGGAGTACCCTGAGCCGAAACGATGTAGAAGGGTTTCGAATTCGTTTGGGAGGCCGGACAACAGCAAATTTAAACGATCAACTTTTCTTTTTAGGGTATGGAGCTTATGGTACCAAAGATAAAAAATTTGTTTATTCGGGTACAATCGTTTATTCTTTTTATCCTAAAAAATATTATGAAAACGAGTACCGGAAAAATAACCTTGGATTTGTTTTTAAATATGATATCCATACACCGGGACAGCAATATTATTTCACAGACCCCGATAATATTTTCCTGTCTTTCAAACGAGGACAGAATGATAAAATGACGTATATCCGTAAATTTGAATTGCAGTATGAAAAAGAATTTACCAGCGGTTTTTATTGGAAATTCTGGGGGAAATCATGGGTCGAAGAAGCTGCCGGATCGTTGCATTTCCTTAAATCAAAAGATGGATATACCGTTGATGTAGAGGATTATAAGGCTGCTGAACTGGGTGTGATGCTGCGTTTTGCAATGAATGAGAAGTTCCACCAGGGACGGGATACCCGGTTGATACTTCGTCGGGATGGCCCGGTATTTACATTATCTCAAAGTTTTGGAATGAAAGGTTTTCTCGGCGATTATTCTTACTATTTCGTAGAGCTGTCTGCTCAAAAACGTTTTTGGCTTTCTGGTTATGGACATCTGAATTTGATTGCTAAAACCGGAAAATTATGGGGAAATGTCCCTTTCCCTTTGTTGATTCTCCCTAATGCAAACCAGACCTATACGATTCAACCGGAGTCTTATAGCATGATGAATACATTGGAGTTTATCAATGATAGTTATGCTTCTATTGATCTGGCTTATTACATGGACGGATGGTTATTCAACCGCATCCCTTTTATCCGTAAATACAAGCTTCGGGAAGTATTCTCATTTAAAGGATTAGTCGGAGATCTGAGAAATGGAAATAACCCTCAAATCAATAACAACCTCTTTCTTTTTCCCGAAAATTCATATACGATGACTAATACTCCATATATGGAAGTCAGTGTCGGCATTGAGAATATCTTTAAACTGCTACGGGTCGATTACGTGAGGAGACTGACGTACCTCAGTAATGCCGGAATCGACAAAAATGGTATCCGGGTAACAATCAATTTGACTTTTTGAAAAGACCGGATTCGCTTAAATGATTTCGATATCATCACTTTTAATCCATCCCACATTTCCATCTGCGATTTCAATTTCACTCCAACCTCCAAGCTTACTCTTGATCTCGACTTTGACTCCTTCATGAAGCACGAACAGATCTGTTCCGCTGTTATCCGGCGAACTTTTGATTGTCACTGTTGAAGCTAAAATAATGGCTGTGTTACGGTTTGTTAATTTTTTCTTCTGATTGTATGAAAAAATATTACTGCTGATCGTAATGACCAATAGTCCAATTCCAACGTAAAACCCTGCTTTTTTCATTAAAATTTTTCGGCTGAAGAAGAATAAAATCAAACATCCGATAAAGAGAATGAAGCAAATAATCCCGATATAACTCCATTGATTGGTTGAAAACGTGTTTTGAATAGCCTGAAACCAGTCGACAAGGAAAAAGTTTCCAACCGGGTTGATACGGTCTGTCGTTTTCAGTTTGGCAACTTCCAGATTGAACCGGGTGTCTCCATCTCCGGGACTGAGTAATAATGCCCGTTCGTAATTCAATATAGCAGAGGCTGTTTTGTTTAATTTATAATAACAATTCCCGATGTTATAATAGATTTCCGATGATTCTCCTTTTGTTTTCAACAATTGTTCATAGATTTCCGCCGATTTATTGTATTGGCCTTGAGAATAGGCCGTAGCTGCATCTTCGAGCGTATATTGTGCCGGTGTAACACTTTCTGCTGTATGGTTTTCCGTATCAGTTATCGCCTTTTGTATGGTATCCTGTTGTGCTGAAAGATTGAATCCTGCAACAAAAATGGATAACAGAATAAGTAACTTTTTCATATATTGAGCCTCCTCTTTTACTTTTTAATTATATTTTCCATTTTATCAATAGCCTGGACAGTCGATGCATATAATTTATCCATTTCTTCCGACCCTTGTGCCGGAGCAAATCGGGCAAATTCACAGGTATTGAGGATATCCATAAATTGTTGGGTCAACTCGTCTGTAACCCCGTATTTCCCCAGTTCATTTTCAACATTGTCTTTTGTTAATGAGGCCACAGGGATATTCAATTTGTCACTGAGGTAACCCCAGACCGCTTTCAGCATTTCGTCGTAGAATGCTTCTTTTTTGCTTTCTTTCAATAACTTACTTGCTACTTTCAATCGTTTGGATGCCACTTTATTTGCTTTTTTTGTACGAACCAAAGCGATATTTGCATTTTCTGCCGCTTGTTTTCTATAAATAATGAAGAAAATGATAAATAACAGTGCCGGTATAATGTAACATAGCCAGTAGGAGAACTGTCCGAAAAAGAATTCTCGTTTCAATTGAGGAGCTATATCCTTTGTTTTGATATACCGGATGTCTTTCCCTATGAATTTCACATCTTCTTTGTTGGAAGTATTAAAAAGCGCGGGAGCTGCGGATCCTTCTGCTGCCGGATCGACATGAAGTTGAAACTCTTCCGTTGAAAGTGTTTTATAGGTACCTGTTTTGGTGTCAAAATATGAAAATTCAGCTTTAGGAATAGTGAAATCTCCTGCATAACGGGGAATAGCCAGGTATTCAATTGTTTTATTTCCTGTGACCCCTGAAGCGGATACTTTTGTGTTTGTCTCTACTTTGGGATCATATACTTCAAAATCATTAGGGAAAACGATATTCGGATTAGCGATTAACTTGATGTTTCCGCTACCGGAAATCGTTACTCTGATTGTCACGGACTCATTTGCTTTTACCGAATTGGAACTGATTTTTGAAGTCATTGTATAATCTCCGACAGCACCGTTAAAAGACGCCGGTTTGTTAGCCGGTAAGGTCTTGACATCAATCGTAGCTGCAGGAGAATTGATTTGTTTTTTTACAGGCACGGTCGAATCGAAGAAATCATCGAAAATACTGCGGGATCGTTGTTGAGAACGGACTTGTACAACCGCATCGTATTTCCCGGAACCGATTGTAATCTTTCCGGAGTGCTGCGGATATAGAATCACTTGTCTCAGTACGACTGCTTGATAATTTCTTCCATTATAAGATTCCAAAGAAAGTTGCTTTTGTTCGGGTAATTCAACTTCCTGAACGATAAAACCCTCGAATTCAGGAAATTTGACAGACTCAAAATGGACATTTCCATAAAGGGAGTATAACTTGAATGTAACTAAAAATCCTTCATTTTCATAAACAGACGTTTTGGAGACGTGCATGCGAACAAAAAGACTTTCTGCACTTACGTTTGTACTTCCTGACGAAGCTTGCTGTGCTGTAGCATCATCCTCTTTGTCTTTAGGAAGCACTTTAATCGTTATCTGGTTTGACTTGTATTCGCTGTTGCCGATCTTGATGGAAGCCGGAGGAACTGTGAAGGTTCCTTCTCTTTTAGCCATCAGGGTATAGGTATAAGAATAGGTTGTTTCCGAAACAGTCGTTTGGTTGTTAATAACTTCAACCCTTTGACTCTTTTCAGAAACAGGACCGAATAAAACATCAAAATCAGGCAGATCAGGCCCTCGGAAATCTTTCCCTTCTTTGTTGCAGGTATAAGTCAACCGGAATTGCTGTCCGACAACTACAGCTCCCGGAGCTGTCGCCTTGAAAGTAACATCCTGTGACATAGCCCCTGCTATGTTGAATAGGAAGATAATTAATAAGAAAATCAGCTTTCTCATTGTTATTATTTTATTATAAGTTACCATTCTTTTTCTGTTCGTTTACGTTGTTGCTGCTTCATTTGCTGCTCTTTTACCTTATCCTGAGTGTTTTTCTCATTTTGCATCATGGCATCCAATATTTGCTGCGCATTTTCTTTACTCATTTGTGGAGGCGGTTGGTTCTGTTGCTGTTTCTGATCCTGCTTTTGTTGATCTTGTTTTTGATCCTGCTGGTCTTGTTTCTGTTGATCCTGTTTTTGATCCTGTTTCTGTTGATCCTGATTTTCTTGCTCCGAATCTTTTAGTAATTTTTGTGCCAGAGCCAGATTATACCGGGTTTCATCGTCTTTTGAATTCTTCTTCAACGATTGTTTGTAAGCCTCGATACTTTTTTTCAACGATTCTCCGTATCCCGAAGGATTTTTCTCTTTGTTGGCTATTGCTTCGCTCAAATAAGCATTTCCGGCATTATGAAAGGCTTCCGACAATCTGATCTTATCCTTTTCATCTGCTGCTGCGGCCTGGTATTGTTCCAATGCTTCTGGAAATTTTTGTTGCTTATATAATGCATTTCCGAGATTATAAGCAGCCTCTTTGGAACGGGCATCCGCTTCCAACGCTTTTCTGTATGCGATTTCCGCATCGGTATATTTTTCCTGCTTATACTCTTTATTACCTGCTCTCAGTTCTTTTCTTACTTCTTTTTGAGAAAAAGAAAGGCTTGAAAATGCCAGAAAAAGTGATAATATAATTAATTTAAACTTCATAATTTTATTTTTATAAGCACAAAACGATCATCTGATCATAACTTTCAATTATTATTACGAAAATAATTTTATTTTACGGAACACTCTGTTTTTACGATCCAGAATAAAGAATTCAAGAACCAGTAAGAATACCAGGAACCAGGCTAGTATTTGGTATTTCTCATCATACTCCGAATATACTTTACTTTCAATATCCGATTTTTGCATTTGATCAATTTCTTTTTGCAGTACTTTCAATGCCGAATTGGTATTGTCGGCCCGGGCATACATTCCGCCTCCTGCAACTGCAATTTCTTGGCACATTTGCTCATTCAGTTGAGTGATAACGACATTGCCTTGACTGTCTTTTAGATAGGCATTTCCTTGCCCGATAGGAATCGGCTTACCTTCCGTACTCCCGACACCTAAGACATTGACCTTGATGTTTTTTTCTTCCGCTCCTTTAGCGGCTCCCAGCGCATCATCCTCATGATTTTCTCCGTCGGTAATCAGAACAATTGTTTTTGCACTTGTTTCCGATGGTGTAAAAGAACGTACAGCTAAATTAATGGCAGCGCCAATCGCCGTACCCTGGGTCGGGACCATACTCGGATTGATCGACGAAAGAAACATCTTGGCGGATACATAATCCGAAGTGATGGGTAATTGGATGAAAGCATCTCCGGCGAATACAATCAGTCCGATCTTATCGTCATGCAGGTTATCTACTAATTTGGATAGTATTTGTTTGGATTTCTCCAGTCGATTGGGGGTTATGTCGTTTGATAACATGGAGTTGGATACGTCGAGACAAACCATCACTTCCACTCCTTGTTTTTTCACGGTCTCCAATTTAGATCCGAATTGAGGCCTTGCAATGATCAGGATAAAAAGAGTCGTACATGCAAAAAGGATCCAGAACTTCAAATATTGTTTTTTGAGAGATACATCGGGCATCAAAGTGCGTATGGTTGCCATTTGTCCGAATCGTTTCAACGCCTTTTTCTTTTGAATCATCGAGAAGATGAATAGAAATAAAAAGACTGGAAGTATCAGCAATAAAAATAAATAATCCGGGTGTTCAAATCTAAACATAGCTTTATGGTATATTTTTCAATACGGTGTATCTTAATAATAATTCAAGAAGCAGAAACAGCAGTCCCGCCATAGCAAAAACGGCAAATTCCTCCGTTTTTTTGTTATATGTTTGCACACTGATTTTCGTTTTTTCCATTTGGTCTATTTCTTTATAAATAGACTTTAATGCTTTATTGTTCGTTGCCCGGAAATATTGACCTCCGGTAATCTGAGCAATTTGAGTCAGTGTCTGTTCATCGATTTCCACAGGTATATTCCGGTATTGTATTCCAAATCCGGTTTGGAGAGGGTAGGGAGCCTCCCCGATTGTCCCGACGGCAATTGTATACACACGAATGCCGAATGTTTTAGCAATCTCGGCGGCTGTAACCGGAGCAATCTCTCCCCGGTTGTTTGTTCCGTCCGTCAACAGGATAATAACTTTCGATTTGGCCTGACTGTCTTTCAAACGGCTGGCTGCAGTTGCCAATCCGTGTCCGATGGCTGTCCCGTCTTCAATCATGAAACATTGTACGTCCTTCAGCAGATTAAGCAAAACCGAATGGTCGGTTGTCAAAGGACATTGAGTAAAGCTTTCTGCAGCAAAGACTACCAATCCGATGTTGTCTGTAGGGCGTCCGGCAATAAATGAGGCCGCAACATCTTTGGCCGCTTCCAAACGATTGGGTTTCAGGTCTTCTGCTAACATGGACGAAGAAATATCCAATGCCATTACGATATCGATGCCTTCAGTCGTCGCGTTTTGCCAACTGTTTGTCGATTGTGGCCTGGCCAGAGCAACGATTAACAGTGTAAAAGCGATCATTCTGAATACAAAAGGAAGATGCCTCAGATAAACTTTATAACTTACAGGAGCCTTTTCAAATCCTTCTGATGAAGACATCTGAAGACTGGCTTGAGATTTACGCAGTTTCCAGATATACCATCCGATCATGGGGATGAGCAGGAGTAACAATAAGAAATATAATGGATTTGCGAATATCATAATTTATTTCATTTTTTCATTACTTTCATTTCCTTCATTTCCTTCATTAAGCAGGTTTTCGGTAGCCAATTTCTCTTCTATTTTTGTCTGATTGACAAAAAGATAAGCATTCATAAGGCTCAATTCATTTTCATCCGGAAGCGGCTGGTATTTGGCAAACTTCACGAAATCAGATAATTGTAAGATCTGCTTTAGATTTTCATACACCGAGTCGACATCACTCAAATGGCGTATTTTGCCTAAAATTTCCCCTGAAGTCATCTCCATAGCAGACATACCGAATCGTTCTTCTATATACCCCCGTAAGGTATCCGTGACCATGGAGTGGAATTCTTTGACCCTGCCTTTCTGCCATAGTTTCTGAGCCTTAATATTATCCAACTCATTGATTGCTTTGACATGTGGCGGTAAGGGAGGCTCCGCTTTTTTGAATGGAATGAGAGATTTTTTGTCTTTCCATCGTTTGATAAAGTACCAGGCTACAACTCCCAATACAATGATTCCCAGAACAGAAAATATGATCCATAGATAATCCGACAATACAAACTTCGGTGTGATGACATTTTTAATATCATAAAATTGTTGAGAGACTGTATCTACCGGCAGTGTGATGACTTTCAATCCCAATGCATTGGAATAAGAAGTATCCGTACCGCTAATAACTTCAAATGGAGGCAACAGATATAAGGAAGAATCAAAAGAAGTAATCAGGTAATTCTGTTTGATTTGTATCCGGTTGTTTCCGATATCGACAGTGTCCGGTTTGAATGTTTCCAATACTTCAATACCCTGAATGATTGTATCGGAAAAGACAGGTAACCGAAGTGGTTTATCCTTGTCGATAGCAACTTCTAACCGGATCATCGTCTGTTCTCCGATGAGGATGGATGTTGAATCGATCGTTGCTTTGACAACGGCCTGCTGAGCGGAAATCATCCCGGGTAACAATGCAATGAATGCAATTACCGCACCTATTTTTTTTAGTTTTATAAATTTCATGTTTATTAACTGCGTTTGTTAAACAAGGCAATCAAAGCTTTTACATAATCTTCGTCTGTTCGTACGGATATCGAATCGACACGACTTCTCTTGAATGAACTGTTCATCTCATTTTGCCGATTGTCCCACCATTGCTTGTATGTCTCTCTCAATTTACGGGAAGATGTATCGATCCATTTCTCTTTGTTCGTTTCAGCATCTTTGATCTTCATCAGTCCGACAGAAGGCATTTCAGTCTCCCGTTCATCATAAACCTGGATAGCGACAACATCGTGCTTTTTATTCGCAATAGTCAATGCATGTTGATAGTTCCCTTTGTCGATGTAGTCGGAAATGACAAAAGTCGTACACCGTTTTTTCAACGCATTGGTCAGATATTTCAAGACTTGACTGATGTCTGTTTTTGTTTCTTGGGGATGAAAATCAATTAACTCCCTGATAATATATAAAATATGCTTTTTCCCTTTTTGAGGAGGTACGAATTTTTCAATCCGGTCGGAAAAGAAAATGACACCGATCTTATCATTATTTTGTATCGCAGAGAAAGCCAATGTAGCAGCAATTTCAGTGATCATGTCCTTTTTCATCAGGCTGAAAGTTCCAAAGTCACGACTACCGGAAACATCGATCAACAGCATTACGGTCAGTTCCCGTTCCTCTTCAAAAACTTTGATGTAAGGCTTTGAATAGCGTGCTGTTACATTCCAGTCGATATCCCGGATGTCATCACCGAATTCATATTCCCGTACTTCAGAAAAAGCCATCCCCCGACCTTTGAAGGCTGAATGATATTGGCCTGCAAAGATATTTCGAGAGAGTCCTCTTGTCTTGATTTCGATTTGTCGTACTTTCTTTAAAAGTTCGCTTGTTTCCACCGTAATTTAAATTAAAAAATGAAGAAAATGAAACGAGTCATGCAAAAAGTTGAACCCATTGCAAAGCAATCGATCGGAGTCAAAGAGCATGAACGTGCGAAGCAGGTTGAACCTGGTCGATTGCTTCGCAATACCATAAAACCTTTATACGTAAAAACAAATGGATATACATATAAAAATAATAAAGGCAATTAAGGAACTTCAACTGTATTTAATATTTCGCTGATAATTTCTTCCGATGTCAGGTTGTTTGCTTCAGCTTCATAACTCAGTCCGATTCTGTGACGCATCACATCGTGGCAAACCGCACGGATGTCTTCCGGAATAACATACCCTCTCCGTTTGATGAATGCATATGCTCTGGCAGCTAAAGCCAAGTTGATGGACGCACGGGGAGAAGCTCCGAATGAAATCATATCTTTCAGATTGGCTAATCCATGTTCTTGTGGAAAACGAGTAGAGAAAACAATATCGACAATGTATTTTTCAATTTTTTCATCCAGGTATACTTCCCGGACTATTTTACGGGCTTCAAGAATTTCTTCTTTTTTCAAGACCGGCTTGATGTCTAACTTGTCTCCACTGATGTTTTGACGGATGATCAATTTCTCTTCTTCTTTTTTCGGATAATTGATGACTACCTTCAGCATGAAACGGTCGACCTGAGCTTCGGGTAACGGATAAGTCCCTTCTTGTTCGATTGGATTTTGTGTGGCCATAACCAGGAATGGCTCCTGTAACTTATAGGTATGGTCACCGATTGTGATTTGTCGCTCCTGCATAGCTTCAAGTAATGCACTTTGCACTTTTGCCGGAGCACGGTTGATTTCATCTGCAAGGACAAAATTGGCAAAAATAGGACCTTGTTTAACATGAAATTCTTCCGTTTTCTGACTGTAGATCATGGTACCGATAACGTCTGCCGGCAATAAGTCGGGAGTAAATTGAATTCGACTGTATTTGGCATCGATTAAAGAGCCTAATGTTTTGATGGCTAGTGTTTTTGCTAATCCTGGAACTCCTTCCAATAGAATATGCCCATCAGATAACAAACCGATCAATAGAGACTCGACCAGGTGTTTTTGGCCTACGATTACCTGGTCCATACCCCTGGTAATCATATTCACAAATGCGCTTTTACTTTCAATTCTTTCGTTTAATTCACGAATGTCAACTGTTTGGCTCATAAATTATGAATTTGTTTTAATATTGTCTAAATAAACCGACTGCAAAAATAGAAATGTTAAATTGCTGTTGAAAGAGCTTTCACGTTAAAAATGATTAATCCTTATTTAAATATAAAAAATAAAGGCTTATTTTATACCTGCAGCAATTTTTGCAGCTTGTTTCAATGACTCCGGATTATTTTTATCTATTCCGTATTTACTCGCAGGAGGAATAATTATTTCCAGCCCCGCAGGAACATTGCCCGGATTTTTGATCAGACTCTTATTCTCTTCATACAAATATACCCAGAATATCTTCTCTCCGTATTCTTCCAGTGCTATAACCGTCAAACGCTCTCCCGGATTGATTATTCTCTTTTTAACATTGGCACCGGTTGATTTTGTTACGGCTTGTACTGTTTTGTTTTCAGTCAGAGTCGTCTTATTTTCGGGTTGAACCGGTTTTACATTTTCTTTGACAGGCTTATTGTCTGTAACTTTTATTTCTGCTTTTGTTTCTTTCTTTGTATCCGCTTTTGCGTCTGTTTTCTTCGTTACGTTTTCAACTGTTTTTTCTGCCGGATTTGTAGTTAAAGACACTCTTTGTGAAACCGTATCATTTGGTGTAGAAGCCATATTTGTCGAATCGGCCTTGATAGTAAAAATCGAATCCAGTCTGCTTTTGTTCGGTTCCAGTTCTTTTATACTATCTTCTTGTGCCAATTCAAATGCTGTTTTAGGAATAGGATATGCTAAATAAGGTTCACTTTCTGAAAATAATTGATGCCCCCAATAAGCTCCCAATCCAATTAACAACAGGAAAAAAATAACTCCTAGTATTTTTAATGTTAATTTAAGCCCTCTTTTAGTTTCCTTAGGACGGTACGGCTCTTTATTTTGCCATGTAGTTTTAGGGATAAAACGGTCTTTTTCATCCATTACCGCAGATTCGGAAACCGGAGTTTCAGTTTTTTCTTCTTTGGACTCTTGTTCGGCTGGATCTTTTTCCGTTGCATCGTCATTTACTTCAATTGGTTCGAACATTGCAAAAGGTTCATTTATTGATTGGTTTAATTGATTATCAGGAATATAGCTTACTTTTGTGTGCGAAGGGATGGTCAGCCTTTCTCCGGTGCGTACATCCACACTTTCTCTTTCGCCGACTTCCATAAGCTTGAAAGTTCCGATGTTTTTTATTTTTAACTGCTTATCCGATAACAATGAGTTGGCCATCAGATCGAAAAATTCCCTTAAAAAGCTCTCTGCATCTTTCTTTGTGATGTTTGCTTTTTCAGATAAAAGGGTAATGAGTTCCGGGAGGTTAACTTTTTCATTCATGATCGATCCCTCCTTTAATTTTTTCTTTTAACGAAGCTGAAGCTTTATATCCGATCACTAATTTGGGAGGAATAAGCATCCGTTTGCCGGTAGACGGATTAACAGATATGCGTTCAGCTCTTTTCTTTACTTCCAAAGTTCCCAGATTATGTAATGAAACAATATTGTTTTGTTTTAATTGCTCAGAGATGATTTCGGCTACATCATCCAGTAAACGGTTCGTTTCTTCTTTCGACAGGCTGAGTCTTTTTCTTAATTCGGTTGTAAATTCTGTGGAGTTCATATTGATTTAAATTTTTCCTAGTAAATCAAAAGATTGTGTTCCTGTTATTATTACCGGATAAAAATTTCCGATAATCAATTGTTGTTCTTTAGAGATCAGTACCTCCGGATCTACTTCCGGAGAATCATATTCAGTACGCCCTACATAAAAATCCGGTTCTTCTCTGTCTATAATGACTTGGAGTGTTTTCCCTGTTTTTTCTGTGTTAATTTCTTCTGCAATCTTTTCCTGTACTGCCATCAATTGATCCAACCGTTCCTGTTTCAATTCGATATTGACATCGTCGGAATAATGTAAGTTGGAATAGGTCCCTTCTTCATCGGAATAAACAAATCCTCCTAATCGTTCAAAACGCATTTGTTTGACAAACTCGAGCATATCCTGGAAATCTTCTTCCGTTTCGCCCGGGTGGCCTACCATCATGGTTGTTCGCAGGTGGATTCCGGGCACTTCTTCTCTGATTTTATGAATCAGTTCGATGGTGGAAGATCTGTCGATATTCCTTCGCATCAGTTTCAATAAACGATCACTACTATGTTGTAAAGCAATATCCAAATATTTACATACATTTTCGTGTTCCCTCATAACCGGAAGTAAATCAAGCGGAAAGTGAGCCGGATAAGCATAATGCAGCCGGATCCATTCCACTCCGGGTATCTCTGATATTCGTTCTGTAAGCTCCGCCAGATTATATTTTTTGTATAAATCCAGTCCGTAATAAGTCAGATCCTGAGCGATCAGTTGAAATTCTTTTACTCCTTGGCTGACCAATCCTCTGACTTCATCACCTATTTCCTCAATGCTTCGGGATTTATATTTTCCCGTGATTATAGGGATCGAGCAATAGGAACAGGTGCGGTTACAACCTTCTGCAATCTTCAAATAGGAATAATGAGCAGGTGTTGTTATGATCCTGTCGGAAGAAAGTTCATTGTGATAAGATTTACCCAGATCCGAAATCAGCAATTTCCAGTTGAATTTACCGTAGTATTTATCTACTTCGGGTATTTCAGTCTGTAACTCCTGCATGTATCTTTCTGATAAACAACCCATCACATACAGCTTTCTTATTTTATTCTGTTTTCTGGCTTCAGCAAATTGAAGAATCATGTTGACTGATTCTTCTTTCGCATCACCGATAAATCCGCAAGTATTGATTACAACGATTTCTCCTTCCGCTTTTTCCGGATCATGAGTTACCGTGTAGCCATTGGCCGCAAATTGACGCATCAACAACTCCGAGTCTACTAAATTTTTAGAACATCCTAATGTAATGATGTCTACTCTATTTCTTTTCATTGTTACCAAAAAGGGAATCTACAAATTCTTTTTTTCTGAAAACCTGCAAATCTTCCAGCCTTTCTCCTAAGCCGATGTATTTTACAGGGATGTGAAAATGATCCGAAATACCAATCACGACACCTCCTTTGGCTGTACCATCCAGTTTGGTAATAGCCAATGCGGTAACTTCTGTAGCCGCAGTGAACTGTTTGGCTTGTTCGAATGCATTTTGCCCTGTGGATCCGTCTAATATCAACAAAACTTCATGGGGCGCATCCGGGACTACCTTTTTCATGACGTTTTTAATTTTGGTCAATTCGTTCATCAGATTGATTTTATTATGTAAACGTCCTGCCGTATCGATTATGACTACATCTGCATCATTGGCTTTTGCCGAGTTGAGCGTATCATACGCAACAGAGGCCGGGTCTGCACCCATTTTTTGTTTGACAACATCCACTCCGACGCGTTCGCCCCATATCATTAATTGTTCGACTGCTGCTGCACGAAAAGTGTCGGCTGCACCGAGATATACCTTTTTTCCTGCTTTTTTGAAATGATAAGCTAATTTTCCTATTGTTGTGGTTTTGCCTACACCATTGACTCCGACCACCATGATGACATATGGCTTTTTATCCTTCGGAACATCAAAGTCACTCAGCTCTTCTGTGTTATTGTCTTCCAGTAATGCTGCGATTTCTTCCCGGAGGATACCCGTCAATTCATCTGTATTGACATATTTATCCTTGGCAATACGCGACTCTATTCTTGAAATAATTTTAAGCGTGGTTTCTACTCCAACGTCTGAAGTGACAAGCACCTCTTCCAAATTATCCAGCACTTCTTCATCTACTTTTGACTTGCCGGCAATGCTTCGTGCGATTTTTGAAAAAACACTTTCTTTTGTTTTGGATAAACCTTTATCCAAATTTTCTTTTTTGTCTTTAGAGAAAAAATTAAAAAATGCCATAATTTTATATCTCGGTATCTATTTTTTATGTCGAGTTGTTAAAATGCTATTATTCTGCAAAGTTAAAAAAAACAGATAATAAAAAAACTTCCTTTCGATATATTCTGTCGAAAGGAAGCTTTTAAATATATAGTGTTTGGTAAAAGTTGCTTATTATTTTGCAAAATAATCTTTTACGGCTTCGTTTGGAACCATTTCTTCTTTGAAAGTGTACGCGCCTGTCTTTTCAGATCTAACGACTTTGATCACTTTGGAATATGAACGTCCTTCTGTTTTTTCGCGATATCCCGCGACGGTCTTTTTTGCCATGATTTATAGATTTTACTTGATTTCCTTATGCAGAGTCATTCTCTTAAGAACTGGATTGAATTTCTTCAGTTCCAATCGGCCGGTTGTATTTTTTCTGTTCTTCGTTGTAATATAACGAGATGTTCCCGGCATTCCACTATCTTTATGTTCGGTACATTCAAGGATTACCTGAATCCTGTTTCCCTTTGCTTTCTTTGCCATTGTTTTATTTTTAACTTTTAGGTTTTTTAAGTCTGATGCTTTAAATTTTGTTGCACATTGTCAACTTTCGACTTTCAACTTATTTATAAATAACCTTTTTCTGCGGCTCTTTTAATAGCTGCATTCAAGCCCATCTTGTTGATTGTACGTAAGCCGTTGGCTGAAATGTTCAGGCTTAGCCATGCATCTTGTTCTACCCAATAGAACTTCTTTGTGAAAAGGTTGACGTTGAATTTTCTTTTTGTTTTGCAGTTTGAATGCGAAACATTGTTGCCAACCATTGCTTTTTTTCCGGTAATTTGACAAACTCTCGACATCTCTATTATATCTTTTTATTCGTTATTTTTACATTAAAAAATGGGATTTCCCACAATGAGGGTGCAAAGTTATATCATAATTTTCTTTTTGCCAAATATTTTTTAAATAAATATTAGAATTTCCTTTGTCCGATTGAGAAAAAACATCAAGTTCTGCCAAAATGACTGTTCTGTCTGTTAAGTACAGTTAAGTTTTATTCGTACCGGTTAAAAGTGTTAAAAATGAAATGTTAAATCGGATTTTTGTACGTTATTTGTATATGAATTTATCAAAGATGAAATAATGTTTAACTAATAAAAATGAAAATTGAAAAATGAAAAATTCTTGGAAATTATTTCTTGGTTTTCTGTTGGTAGGTGCATTAAGTGCAGCGATTGGAGCTGGAACTTTCTCTTATTTAAGTAATAAGCAGGATGGAAGTATTGGCTCTGGCGTGTTTTCTCAGGGTGGATATCGTGCGGTAAACTATGCCACTCCGGCAGAAAATACAGACTTTACTTACGCTGCAGAGCAAAGTGTTCATGCTGTAGTGCATATAAAATCTGTCGCAAAGTCAGTTCCTGGATCTGCAGCTTCAGATCCCGGTTTGGATCTTTTTGAACGTTTCTTCGGACAAGTTCCTCGTCAATATCAGCCGAGAGTGGGGTTTGGTTCTGGTGTCATCATTTCGTCTGACGGATACATTATAACCAACAATCACGTCATTGAGGGAGCTGATGAGCTGCAGGTAACGATGAATGATGGTAAGACATTTAAAGCTAAAGTCATTGGAGGAGATGATGTCAGTGATATTGCATTAATTAAAATAGATGGTAAGGATTTGCCGGTTATTCCTTTTGGCGACTCGGATAAACTGAAAGTCGGAGAGTGGGTGTTGGCTGTCGGAAATCCGTTTAATCTGACGTCTACGGTAACTGCAGGCATTGTGAGTGCAAAAGGTCGTGGAAATGTGTTTCCTGTATATAACCGCAGGGGAGAAGATGCGCGGGCGCAGATGAAAGTCGAATCTTTCATTCAAACAGATGCTGCTGTAAATTCCGGAAACAGTGGGGGAGCATTGGTGAATACGAAAGGCGAGTTAGTGGGGATTAACACAGCGATTTATTCCGAGACAGGAAACTATGCGGGTTATTCGTTTGCTGTGCCTGTGAGCATTGCCCAGAAAGTCGCTGCCGATTTGAAGCAGTACGGCGCTGTGCAGCGGGCTTTATTGGGTGTTGATATACGTAATCTTTCTGCTCAGAGAGAGTTGGATTCAAAAAGTGTTGAAAATGTTAAAGTCACAGAAGGCGTTTACGTTTTGGGATTTTCATCCGGTAGCGCTGCCAAAACTGCAGGAGTGGAAATCGGAGATGTTATTACGTCTGTAAACGGAGTGACTGTCAGGACGATAAGTGAGCTTCAGGAACAAGTCAGCCGTTACAATCCGGGAGAAAAAGTGAAAATAGTCGTACTGCGTGGAAATGTGGAAAAAACATTCACTGTGGAATTGAAAAATCAGCAGGGGAGTACGGAAATTGTCAAGAACACGACACCTGCCGAATTGTTAGGTGCCGTTTATGAAAATTTATCTGATGCCAAAAAGAAAGAGTTTGGAATAAACTTTGGAATAGAAGTTGTCGCTCTTTCCAGTGGTAAATTGAGAGATGCCGGAGTCCCGAAAGGTTTTGTTATTTTAACGGCTAATGATCGAAAAGTGAATGATGTAGACAGTTTTGATAAAATTGTTCAAACGATTCTAAAACAAAATACCGATGATAGGGGTTTGTTTATAAAAGGAATTTCTCCTAACGGGAAAGTGCAGTATTATGCAATAAACTTAAACGAATAAATCATTGAAAATGTTAAAAAAGGCATGATTTTTGCAGTAATATTGTATCATTATATTTAGGAAAAAAATAAGCGGGAATCTTATTTTTATTAAGAAAAAATGCTTATTTTTGTGTCCCCTTAAAGATTAGGCTCATATAAACAATTTTGGATGAGACAATTAAAAATTACGAAGTCAATTACCAATCGTGAGAGTGCATCTCTGGATAAGTACCTTCAAGAAATCGGTCGCGAGGATCTTATTACAGTAGAAGAAGAGGTGGAATTGGCTCAAGCAATTAAACGAGGAGATCGAGCAGCATTAGAGAAATTGACTCGGGCTAATCTCCGTTTCGTGGTTTCTGTTGCAAAACAATATCAAAATCAAGGATTAAGTCTTCCGGACTTGATTAATGAAGGTAATCTTGGTTTGATAAAAGCGGCGGAAAAATTTGATGAAACGCGTGGTTTTAAGTTTATTTCTTACGCTGTTTGGTGGATTCGACAATCTATCTTACAGGCTTTAGCAGAGCAATCGAGGATCGTTCGTCTTCCGTTGAATCAGGTAGGTTCATTGAATAAGATTACAAAAGCTTTTTCAAAGTTCGAGCAAGAGCATGAACGTCGTCCTTCCCCTGAAGAGCTGGCTAAAGAGTTGGATATTCCTGTAGATAAAATTTCGGATACGTTGAAAGTTTCAGGCCGTCACATTTCGGTGGATGCTCCTTTTGTCGAAGGAGAAGACAACAGTTTGCTTGACGTTCTTGTTAATGAGGATGCTCCTGTGGCCGACCGGTCACTGATGAGCGAATCTCTTTCAAAAGAAATCGATCGGGCATTGTCTACTCTTAGTGATCGTGAAAGAGACATTATTAAAATGTTTTTCGGGATTGGCTATCAGGAGATGACACTTGAAGAAATTGGTGATAAATTTGGATTGACTCGTGAGCGTGTAAGACAAATTAAAGAAAAAGCTATCCGCAGATTGCGGACAAGTAACAAGAACGACTTATTAAAAAGTTATTTGGGTTAATCCCGTGCAAGTGCATGTAAAGAACAATGCACAGATAAAAGCAAGTAGAAAAGAAGAGGAGTTCGAAAAACAAAAAGAGGCACTTTTGATGCCTCTTTTGTTTTTTGTAGAAAATGTTATGCCGATAATGATTCGTCTTTCATATCCAATTCGTTTTTCTCTGCATCATAAAACCTGTATTCCAAAAAGCCCAGGCTTTGATTTGGAATGATTTTGATTCTCCAGGAATATTTGAATTTCCATTTCCACTTTAAGGAATAAAATCCTTGATTGATAAATGCTGCAATGTATGGATGTACATACAGACTGAATTTCTTCACTTTTAATTTTCCTACCAGGTAGTCGATTTTGCTTTCAAGATTGTCTGTAAAAAGAATGGATGACTGAATTTCTCCCTTTCCGAAACAAGTGGGACAGGTTTCGTCGGTTTTGAAATCCAAAGCAGGACGAACGCGTTGACGGGTAATCTGTAACAAACCAAATTTGCTGACAGGCAAAATATTGTGTTTTGCCCGGTCATTGGCCATAATGTTCCGCATATGGTCGAATAACTTCTGTCTGTTTTCCGCTTCATGCATGTCAATAAAGTCCACGACAATAATACCGCCCATATCTCGAAGGCGTAGTTGTCTTGCAATTTCTTCGGCAGCAGCCAGATTGACATCAATGGCGGTGTTTTCCTGTCCTGTACTTGATTTGGAGCGGTTGCCGCTATTGACGTCAATAACATGCATAGCTTCCGTGTGCTCGATAATCAAATAAGCTCCACTTTTGAATGTAACGGTTTTCCCAAAACCTGATTTGATTTGTTTCGTAATCGCAAAATTGTCGAAAATAGGCAGTTCACCCGAATAAAGTTCGACGATTTCTGCCCGGTCCGGCGCAATTAAACTCACATAGTCTTTGATTTCATTGAAAACATTCGGATCGTTCACATGAATATGCTGAAATGAAGGATTGAAAATATCCCTCAAAAGTGCGACAGTTCTTCCTGTTTCTTCGTAAATAAGAGACGGAAGCTTAGCTTTAAGCAGCTTTGTCATGTTATCATCCCAACGTTTGACTAATGTTTTAAGTTCTAAATCCAGCTCGGCGACCCTTTTCCCTTCGGCAGATGTTCTGACAATGACTCCGAAGTTTTTGGGTTTGATACTTTGAATTAGTTGTTTCAAACGGGCGCGTTCCTCATTTGATTTGATCTTTTGGGAAACAGATACTTTATCTCCAAAGGGGATGGCTACTAAATAGCGTCCGGCAAAAGATAATTCGGAGGTCAGCCGGGGGCCTTTGGTGGAAATCGGTTCTTTAGCAATTTGTACGAGAACCTCGTCTCCTTGTTTTAAAACATCGACAATGCTTCCTTCTTTGCTTATATCAGGCAAATGACTGAATTTTGAGAGCAAAGGAAGCTTTTTTTTATCGGCAAATGTTGCCTTTAGAAATTTTTGGAGAGCATTAAAATTGGCCCCCAAGTCCTGATAGTGAAGAAAAGCGTCTTTTTTGTATCCAACATCGACGAAAGCTGCATTCAGACCGGGCATGATCTTTTTTACTTTGCCCAGATAAATGTCTCCCACAGCAAAGGATATATTGCGCGCTTCTTTTTGTATCTCTACAAGCTTTTTGTCTTCCAGAACGGCAATTGATACTTCGTTGGGCTGAACGTCAATAACTAACTCACTAATCACGATGTTGATTTTTAAAAATTTTTAAAATTAAAATCATGAAAAAAGAAGAGAACTGTCTGGTTCTTCTCATTTTTTCATTTTTCATTTCCTTCATTTTAAAGAAAAGGTTAAATGCGCAATTTCATAGCACCTTTAACCTTTTACTTATAAATCTTCAGTAAAGAACAGATTTATTTTTTCTTTTTATGTCTGTTCTTTCTAAGTCTTTTTTTGCGCTTGTGCGTAGACATTTTATGTCTTTTTCTTTTTTTTCCGCTTGGCATCGTCTATAAATTTTGTGTTAATAAATCCAATGGTTTAAACCTTATTTTTTCTTGCCTTGCAAATTAGTTCTTAATTTTTCAGCAAAATACTGAGATGGTTTAAATGTAGGCACAAAACGTTCAGGGATAATGATTGTTGTGTCATTTTGGATGTCACGTGCAGCTTTAGCTGCTCTTTTCTTTACTACAAACGAACCAAATCCACGGAGATATACGTTTTCTCCATTGTTCATTGCATTCATTACTGTGTCCATGAATCCTTCTACTGAAGCTAAAACTGAAGCTCTGTCGATTCCTGTGTTTTTTGAAATTTCACTTACGATATCTGCTTTTGTCATGACTATAAATAATTTAAATAAGTTTATTATAATAATTTTGGGATTGCAAATATAAGGTTTTATTCCTGATTAAAAAAGATTTCCGTATGATTTTTGAAAAAATATGTACATTTGCCATTAATATGAGTGGAAAAAATACATTTTTTAACAATTTAGAGGGGTTGAAGGGCATAATAAGCCATAAACTGATTGACTGGTATCATTTAAATAAACGGTCATTACCCTGGAGGGAAACTCGGGATCCATATAAAATTTGGATTTCGGAAATTATTTTACAACAAACCCGGGTCGACCAGGGTTTGGATTACTATTTGCGATTTATTGCACGTTTTCCTGATGTTTATGCACTTGCGCAAGCAGATGAAGATGAAGTGCTGAAGTCTTGGCAAGGATTGGGATATTATTCCCGGGCACGCAATTTACATGAAGCTTCGCGAACGATTGTCGATCAATATAAAGGCGTTTTTCCGTCGGACTATAAAGATGTCCTGCAACTGAAGGGTGTTGGGGAATATACTGCGGCTGCGATTGTTTCTTTTGCATGGAATCAGCCGTATCCCACTGTAGACGGGAATGTGTTCCGTTTTGTCTCCCGTTTGTTTGCCGTTAGTGACCCTATTGATACGTTGAAAGGAAAGAGGTTTTTTACTGAACTTGCTCATGGACTGATGGATAAAGATCGGCCGGGATTGTTCAATCAAGCCATGATGGAATTCGGGGCGTTGCAATGTGTTCCGGTTTCTCCGGAGTGTCATGTGTGTCCGTTTGCTGATAAATGCCTGGCCTATGAAGCATCGCAGGTGGAAAATTATCCTGTTAAGCAAAATAAAGTCAAAACACAGGATCGTTATCTCTATTATTTTCATATTTTGGATGGAGCATATACTTATTTAAAAAAACGGACAGAAAAAGGCATTTGGCAGAATTTATATGAATTTCCGGTTTTGGAATCGGAAGTTCCCCTCTCTTTTGAGGATTTTTCAAATAACCGGATTTTTCAAGAGATCTTTCCTTGTCAAAGTAATGCTGATTTTAAATTGGTTGTACACAAAAAGAAACATGTTTTATCACATCGTATTTTATTTGTAGACTTTTATGAGGTCAGGTTAAAAAAAACAATAGCATATGAGTTGCCCTTCCTGAAGATACGGAATGAAAATCTCGATAATTATCCGGTTCATCGGTTGATGCAATATTATTTGGAGAAATAAAAATTTTTTCATACTTTTGAACCGAATCTTAACTTTAAAAAATTATTTATTATGTCGATTAACAAAGTTATTTTAATTGGAAATGTAGGCAAAGATCCTGAAGTCCGATATTTCGATAATGGAGGATCTGTAGCTAATTTTTCATTGGCTACAACAGAAAGAGGCTACACTGCTGCGAATGGGACACAGGTTCCTGATAAAACGGAGTGGCACAATATTGTATTATGGAGAAGCCTCGCCGAAATCGCAGAAAAATATGTGCGTAAAGGATCTAAAGTCTATATTGAAGGGAAAATACGTACCCGTTCGTATGATGATGCTTCGGGTAACAAACGTTATATTACGGAAATTTGGGGAGATAGTATGGAATTGTTAGACCGGAAACAAGACACTCAGCCAGGGGTGCCATTCACGGCTAATCCGGTAAGTTCGGCAACTAATCCTTCCGGAAATACCGGGACTGTTTCTGAAAACTCGCCTTTGCCTCCGTTAGAAAATGATGGCGGAAATGATGACTTGCCGTTTTAATGAAGAGTTAAAAATTAAGAGTTGAAAATGCTGAAACTTTTTTGACTCTTAATTTTTAGTTTTTAGTTTTTAGTTCTTAGCTTTTAGTTTTTAGTTTTTAGTTCTTAATTTATTTTACTTTGGATTCAGACTCGTTTTTATCTACTCTTTTTGACGGTGTTCAATTTTTACCTTTAACGGTAACTCCTCTTGTCGCACTTGTTTTTACAGTGGTCTTATTCGTTTTTTCGAGCGTGATTTCGGCTTCGGAAATAGCTTTCTTTGCTCTGTCTCCTTCTGATAAAAATGACATAGAAGAAAGTAACGGACAGTCAGATAGGATGATATTGAAATTGCTTGAGCATTCGGAGCGCTTACTTGCTACGATTTTGATATGGAGTAATTTCGTCAATGTAGCCATAATCATTTTGTGCACTTATGCAATAAACCGGATGATTGACTTTTCGCAGGTTCCGGCATTGGGTTTTGCACTTGAAGCCATTCTGCTGTCATTTTTATTATTGCTTTTCGGAGAGATCATACCGAAAATTTATGCGCGAAATAATTCATTGGCATGTGCCCGGCGGATGGCTTTTTTTATGAAAGGTTTGCTCCGTTTCACACGCCCTGCCGCAGATGTTCTGGTCCGGTCAACGAATAAAGTGAGCCAGTCTTTGAAAAAGAAAAAAAACGATGTTTCGGTTGATGAATTGTCAAAAGCGTTGGAATTGACTTCCGGAGAGATCTCTGAAGAAAAAGAAATGCTTGAAGGGATTATAAAATTGTACAATAAAACGGCTGTGGAGATAATGACTCCGAGAATAGATATTGCCGATATCAATATCAAGGCGACTTTTAGTGAAGTAATAAAATTCATTATTAATGTCGGTTACTCCCGTATTCCGGTTTACGCAGTCAATCAGGATAGCATTAAAGGTGTGTTGTATATCAAAGATTTGTTGCCTTATTTGGATAAACCGGATAGTTTTCGTTGGCAAAGTTTAATCCGTCCGGCCTTTTTTGTCCCTGAAACAAAGAAAATAGATGATTTGTTGGAAGAATTTCGTACCAATAAAATCCATTTGGCAGTTGTGGTCGATGAGTTTGGTGGAACATCGGGAATCGTTACGATGGAAGATATTCTGGAAGAAATTGTCGGAGAAATCAATGATGAATATGATGATGACGATGATTCTAAGTTTATTAAGTTAGCTGACGGCTCCTATGTCTTTGATGCCAAGATCATGCTGACAGATTTTTTTCGTACGACAAGATTGGAAACCAGAGCTTTCGGTAAATTGACAGAAGATGTCGATACGTTGGCCGGATTGATTCTCGAAATAAAAGGAGATTTTCCTGAACGGAACGAAGTTGTTATGTATGAGCAATATGCATTTAAAATATTGGATGTGGATAAGAAGCGGATACGTAAAGTCAAATACTATATCGACCGAACAGTTGAACAAGAGCACGTTACTGCAGAATGAAAAATATACGATACCTGTTTTTCTTAGTGTTAATATTTTACTATGCCTGTTCGGATTATTATCCGAAACCATACGGATATTTTAGAATTGAATTGAAAGAACCTGTCTATAAATTGTTTGTCGACAGTGCCGGTTGTTTTACTTCTAAAATACCGGAAATGGCCGATATCGAAACGGTTACAGATACATTCAAAGGGGATTGGTTTAATATTGTTTATCCATCTTTAGATGCAAAAATTTATTGCAGTTATCTTCTTATTCAAGATCGTGATGATTTAATGAAAATCAGTGAAGACAGTAGAAAGTTCGTTTATAAACACACTCTTAAAGCGGATGCTATCACAGAAGAAATTTATTCCATTCCCGGAAATGGTGTATACTCCATTATTTATGATATAGAGGGTAATGTAGCCTCTCCTGTTCAATTTGTGATCACAGACAGTACACATTATTTTTTCAGAGGCGCATTGTATTTCAATACGGTTCCGAATCAAGACTCCATAGCGCCGGTTGTCGCATATGTTCGTAAGGACATTCAAGAATTAATCCTGAATTTTCATTGGAAAAAAGAAAAAAATCAGTGAATACATTGACAACATATTCCGATACTTTATGGGGAGTTCGCCGGGTGGAGAAATCGTCTGGAGAATTATTGTCATTGTTAGAGAATAAAGAATTTTATATTCCTTTTATTGAACGATTTAAATTAGAAAGCCGTAAGTGCGAATGGCTGATGATCCGTGTTTTGCTGAAAGAGTTGTTGGGAGAAGAAAAAGAAATTAGTTATGATGATAATGGAAAACCCTTTTTGGAAGACCGTTCGTATTTCGTCAGTTTCAGTCATACAAGGGGATATGTTGCTGTTATCGCGAATCCTACTCATCCTGTAGGGATTGATATCGAAGAAATTTCCCAGAGAATTTATCGGGTCAAGGAGCGCTTTATGAGCGAAGAAGAACTTATGAATCTTTCTGAACCTCAAGAGCTTATTCATTTATTGTTGCATTGGTCTGCCAAAGAAACTTTATTCAAAGCTTTGGGACAACAAAGTGTAGATTTTACCAGGCAGCTTCATGTCAACAGGTTTGAACCTCGTTTGATTGAACCGGATTGCTTTTCGGCATACGAAACCCGCACCGGAGAAAATCATCATTTTATGATCCGGTATATTGCTAATTCGGAATATGTACTTACTTTTACGGAGCTATAAAAATAAAGTAAATGGATGCGTTGATTAAACAGAGGATCGACAAGCTGAGAAAAGAGCTTGACGAGCAAAATTATAATTATTACGTACTTTCTGCTCCTGTGATCAGTGATCATGAATTTGATCTGAAAATGAGAGAGCTACAGGATCTGGAGGCGCAGTATCCCGAATGCTCAGATCCGAATTCGCCAACGCAACGGGTAGGAAGTGATATCAATAAGAATTTTGTGCAAATTGAACATCAATATCCGATGCTTTCTTTGGCGAATACATATTCGGAAGGCGAAGTCGCTGATTTTTATAACCGATTGAAAAAGAGTTTGAACGAACCGTTTGAATTGGTTTGTGAATTGAAATACGATGGAACTTCCATTTCTTTGATTTATAAAGACGGACTGTTGATGCAGGCGATTACCCGTGGAGACGGAACTAAGGGAGATGATGTCACGGATAATGTACGCACGATCCGCAGTATCCCATTGAAACTGAGGGGTGTCGGATATCCGGGGCAATTTGAAATACGAGGCGAGATCCTGATGCCCTGGGATGTTTTCGATGAATTGAACAGAGAGCGTGAAGCACAGGAAGAGCCATTATTCGCTAATCCGCGCAATGCTGCTTCCGGAACACTTAAACTTCAAAATCCGGCGGTAGTGGCATCGCGTAAGTTAGATTCATACCTTTATTATATGTTGGGAGAACATCTTCCATCCAATGGGCATTATGAAAATCTGGAATTAGCCAGATCCTGGGGATTTAAAATATCCTCGGCTACATGTAAATGCCAGACATTGGATGAGGTTTTTGAATTTATTCGTAAGTGGGATGTTGAACGGAAGAATCTGCCGGTTGCCACTGATGGAATCGTAATCAAAGTAAACTCTTTGAAACAACAATTAAACTTGGGATTTACAGCCAAATCTCCTCGTTGGGCGATTGCGTATAAATTTCAGGCAGAGAAGGCATTGACTCGCTTGAACTCTGTGAGTTTTCAAGTAGGGAGAACAGGGACTGTTACTCCGGTAGCTAATTTGGATCCGGTACAGCTTTCGGGTACGTTAGTTAAACGGGCCTCTTTGCATAATGAAGATATAATCAATGCATTAGATTTGCATATCGGCGACATGGTATTTGTCGAAAAAGGTGGGGAAATTATACCCAAGATTGTAGAAGTAGATAAAAGTGCACGTTTTCTTTTAGGAGAAAAAGTCCAATTTATAAAAAACTGTCCTGAATGTGGTACCCTGTTGGTTCGAGAACCCGGAGAAGCAGCTTATTATTGTCCGAATGAAAATACCTGTGAGCCTCAGATCAAAGGGAAAATAGAACACTTTGTCAGCCGCAGGGCTATGAATATCAATGCTGGTAGCGAAACAATAGATCATTTCTATAAAGCAGGATTGATAAGGGATGTTGCCGATTTATATGCGATTAAAATTCAGGATATAATGCATCTCGAACGCTGGGGAGAAAAAAGTGCCCGTAATTTTGTTGAGAGTATCCGGGAATCAAGAAATGTTCCGTTCGAACGGGTTCTTTTTGCCCTTGGGATTCGTTATGTCGGAGAAACTGTTGCTAAGAAACTGGCCTATGCCTTTCATTCGATAGACGAAATAATGAATACTTCTGTCGGACAATTGACATCAGTTGACGAAATAGGAGAGCGTATAGCTCAAAGTGTTGTCCGATATTTTTCACATGGGAAAAACAGGCAACTGATTGAACGTCTGAAGATTGCGGGACTTCAATTGGCGTTGGATAAAAAAGTCTTATCGGAAAAGACAACCAAGCTGAATGGTTGGACGTTTGTAATCAGTGGAACTTTTTCTAAATATTCGAGGGATGAGTATAAAATGATGATTGAGAAAAACGGCGGAAAAAATACCGGATCAGTCTCTTCTAAAACAGATTATATTCTGGCTGGAGAAAATATGGGACCTGCCAAATTGGAAAAAGCTCAAAAATTAGGGATAAAGATAATCGATGAGGATGAGTTTTTGAATATAGTAAACAGTGAATCATGAACAGTATATAAGAAATGCTATGTTTGATTTTATATTGAGAAATAGAATAAAAAAACTTTGCCGGAACAGTGGACGTACAAAACATTTTCATAGTTTGGATAAGATTCATTCTGTCTTTGTAGTCTTTGAAACAAGTGATTATGATGCTGCTGACGCTTTTGTGGAGCGGTTGGAAAAAATGGGAAAGCAGGTCAAAGTGTGCTGTTACAAAGTGAAAGAAGATCATTATGATTATTCCGAAACGCCTTATCGGGTCATTGTTCCCAAAATCGATACAGACCGGTCGGGGATGATTCAGGATCAGGTACTGGAAGAGTTGCAAAATGGTTCATGCGACCTATTGATAGATTTGACCATAAAAGAAAATCTGACAATGGAACATCTTGTTGCTTCATTGAATATACCTCTAAAAGTGGGCTTGAAGAAGAATGACATTCCGCTTTATGATCTGTCTATATCCAAGTTGCCGGATCAGGCTCAAAAAGAGGCTTCGGAATGTGCTGAACTGGGTCGGCAGATATTGCATTATTTAACAACCATTCGTTCTCTGGATTAATTTTAACATTTTGGCATAACTTTTGTTTTATACAAAGCGTTATATGCCTTGGAAGTGATATGTTTTAAATATATAAAGTCGGCATATAACTTAAAAGCGATTACTTAAATTTAAAACTTTTTTAATATGAAGACAGGTCAAAAATTTACAGCTGAGCTTATTGGAACATTTCTTTTGGTATTAGGCGGTTGCGGTACAGCCGTATTTGCCGGAGGTGCAGTAGGATTTCTCGGGGTAGCTATTGCTTTTGGATTGACAATTGTGGCTATGGCGTATGGAATCGGCCATATATCCGGTGCGCATCTTAACCCGGCTGTCTCTGTCGGCGCTTTTGTTGCAGGCAGGTTGTCCGGAAAAGATTTGGGGGTATATATTATTGCTCAAATCACAGGAGCGATACTTGCTGCCAGTCTGTTGGCTTTTATTTTAAAATCATCGAATGTTGCACTTGGCACTTTCGCTGCCAACGGTTATGGCGATTTCTTTGCCGGAGCGGCTAATTATTTGCAAACAAATAAAGTAGGTGCTTTTTTGATTGAGATGGTTCTTACATTTATTTTTCTTATTGTCATCCTCGGATCGACAGATGCTCGTGCTCCCAAAGGATTTGCCGGCGTGTCTATCGGTTTGACATTAACCCTGATCCATTTAATTAGTATTCCATTAACTAATACATCTGTGAACCCGGCTCGTTCCATCAGCCAGGCTCTTTTCTCTGAAAATGCATTAGCTCTTCCTCAACTTTGGTTGTTTATTGTTGCTCCTATTATAGGCGCTGCATTGGCCGGAATTGTTTATTCGTTGCTTGCTTCGGAGAAGAAATAAGAAACTTCAGGTATTCATTATTAAGGTGTACAGTACGTGTTAAAAGTACTGTGCACCTTTTTTTAAAAATAATTGCTCATGAAGATAAATTGTTATACTTTTGCCTATCTTTTTGAATCATAAATGGCACAAATCAATTTAAAAGGGATGGGAGTGGCTTTGATTACTCCTTTCAAAGAAGACGAAAGCGTCGATTACAGTGCGTTGTTGCGGGTGGTTGATTACCAGTTGCAAAACGGTACGGATTACCTGGTTGTATTGGGTACAACTGCTGAAACACCTACATTGACTCCGGAAGAACAATCGGAAATCGTCCGGTTAGTTGTCAATAGGGTCAAAGGCCAAATACCTATTGTTTTGGGCGTTGGAGGAAATAACACCCGTGCTGTTGTTGAAAAGTTGAAGAAAGATGATTTTTCCGGTATCGATGCCATCCTTTCAGTAGTCCCTTACTATAACAAGCCATCTCAAGAAGGTATTTATCAGCACTATAAAGCGATCGCAGAAGCTACGCGGCTTCCGGTTGTCCTGTATAATGTGCCGGGTAGGACAGGAGTGAACATGACTGCAGAAACCACATTGCGTTTGGCACGTGATTTCAGTAATGTCATTGCAGTGAAAGAAGCCTCCGGTAATATTACCCAAATGGATGATATCATCAAAAACAAACCGAAAGACTTTGAAGTTATTTCAGGAGACGATGGGATTACATTTCCTTTGATTACGCTGGGTGCTATCGGTGTGATTTCTGTTATTGGCAACGCTTTTCCGAAAGAATTCAGCCGCATGGTGCGTTTGGCTTTGGCCGGAGATTATGAAAATGCCCTGACCATTCATCATCGTTTTACGGAGCTTTTTGAGCTTTTGTTTGTCGATGGCAATCCTGCAGGAGTGAAGAGCATGCTCAATATGATGGGATATATTGAGAATAAACTTCGTCTGCCACTCATCCCAACGCGAATTACTACCTATGAAAAGATTCGTGACGTATTGCGTCAACTCAACATTGTATGCTGATGATTTCTCCGGAAGAGTTAAAATTATTGGCTCAGAAAGCGGAACCTGTATTCAATCAATATTATAAGAAAAATAAGAAGAAATTGGAGAAAATGGATGATGAAATTCATTTTCTACATGAGGAGATCTGCGAACAAACAGACTGTTTGCAATGCGCGAATTGCTGCAAAAGCTTGGGACCGGCTATTTACGATAAAGATATTGAGCGCATGGCTAAGGCCTTGCGTTTGAAACCCTCGGATGTTGTCGAGCAATATTTACGGCTGGATGAAGATGGCGATTACGTTTTTCAATCCATGCCTTGTCCTTTCCTGATGCCGGATAATTATTGTTCCATTTATGAATATAGACCCAAAGCTTGTCGTGAATATCCTCACACAGACCGTAAGAAATTTTTTCAAATCTACCGGCTTACGGTAAAGAATGCTTTTACGTGTCCGATAGCATATAAAGTTTTGTCTGAATTAACAAAGTTATAATTATTGCTTCTGAAAAGTATATTTCTACTGATATTTATTGCAGAAAAAGAAAAATATAGTACCTTTGCAGTCGCAAATTTGCCCAAATGGCGGAATTGGTAGACGCGCTAGTTTCAGGGACTAGTGTTCGCAAGGACGTGCAGGTTCGAGTCCTGTTTTGGGCACAAAGACCTCTTAATCATTTGATTTGGAGGTTTTTTTTGGGTCAAGCGGAAAACCCGGTTGGAATTATTATCTTTGGGAAAAAAAAAGATGGAATCACAAGAAGACCTACTCCGCTTATTTTTACCCAGCTGGTTATTTGATTACTTCGAGTTAGAAAAGTTCACCCAAGATACCTTACGGATAGAAGTGTATTTAGGGGAAAAGAAGCTTATACCCCAAGATAAATCGGGTCATTTGATTTCCCATGGATTTACAGATTACAGTATTATTCAGGATTTTCCGATTAAAGGGAAAGCTGTTTATCTTCATCTACGGCGTCGTAAGTGGCTTGATCAGGAAACTGGAGAAATAATAAGCCGTAAGTTTGATATCGCTTATGAAGG
>JAVBNR010000048.1:0-38053 GCA_031551395.1 Bacteroidales bacterium | reverse complement strand
GGATTGGTATTCGGATTATACGAACCGATCCTTTCGATAAATTTTCCATCACGTGGAGCCCTGCTATCTGCGATCACGATGTGGTAAAACGCGTACCCTTTGCGACCATGTCTTTGCAATCTGATTTTAGTTGCCATTCTTAAAAATTTTAATTTAATTTGAAATTTATATTAGCGGGTGCAAAGATACGATTTTAAAATGAGAAAATAAAAAAATAAAACCGGAAAGATAAAAAAAATTACATTTTCTCTTTATAGCTTAATACCCAAGCCTCTTTATAGCCAGGATCCACCGATCGAAATTCAGTCAAATAAGTTTCCGCCTGTTTTTTATCTTCGAATTTTTCCACGTAAATCCGATAACGGCCATCGCTTCCGACGATACCGGCAGAGACATATCGCTTCTCAATGATCCGGATCAATTCATCTTCTGCCGCTTTTTGTGTAGGCAGACTGGCGACTACGATATAATACATGCGAGAAAGCGGGGTTGTTTCCGGCTGTGCGACCGGAGTCGCTTCAATTTCCGGTTCAGCAATCGTTTCCGGTTGGAGGTCATCGCCGTTTTCAACGACAACGGACTCTTGCTCTGCAACCACCGGCTCAACCAATTCCTGAGACTCCATGTATTGTTTTCTTACCAAAGGGAATAGACTGGCACTCTGAACAGGGACCTGATGATCATCGAACGGAGTGGAAAAAAGCAAAAATGCCAACGCACAAGCAGCAACAGAACCAACAGTTCTTAATAACTTCCGGCTTAATGTAATATGAACAATATCCGCTTCTTTGGCTTCTTCGGAAGTCTCCATACGAACAGACCACTTGTTTAATTCGCTCAAAGAGGGCATATAGAAATCTTCCAGTCCGTAATATGCGGCATTACTGGTTAAACCTGCTGTTGCAGGAATAAAATTCAACTTATTTTCTCCGGAATGGATCAACTTCCCGATTCCGGGTATTGTCAGTTCGTGTTGTACTTTCAAGCAGGCAATAAGCTCATCAGCCAACCGGTTCACTTGCAAAGCGGCCTCATTATAGGAGATTTGCTGTTCTTTCATCATCGAATGAACCAATAACCCATCGTTATGAGTCAACTCCGGATTAAAACCCAAAGACAAAGCCGGAGCGGAAAACATTCCGTTCCGCAGCTCTCCCGGATGCGATTCCGGATAGACGACAAAAGCCCCAAAACCCGGTAAAATCACACATTCGTGCTTCGTCAACAAATAAGCTAAATGTAAAAATCCTTTTTGCATGGTACAAAAGTAAACGAAATTAATGAAAGATCTAAAGAATATAAAAATAGTTATCAACATTTTTTCTTCATTTCCTTCACATCTTTCATCGTTTTCACTGATTATGTTTTACTTTTGCTCCTGATTACAAGAGTACCATTATGCCCAACCCCTACTTCCGGTTCAAACAATTTACCGTATTTCATGATCAGTGCGCCATGAAAGTCGGCACAGACGGAGTATTACTCGGAGCATGGACGGATTGTCGGGATGCAAAAAAGATACTGGATGTCGGCACCGGCTCCGGATTGATCGCACTCATGTTAGCCCAACGCAGCCATGCCTCTGTTTGCGGCATCGATATCGATGAAAATGCATGTAAACAAGCACAGCTCAATGTATCCCATTCTCCTTTTGCAGAGCAAATCGAGATCAGGCATTGCGACTATGCCGCATTTACCGCCCATGAAACATACGATCTGATCGTATCCAATCCTCCTTATTTTATTCATTCGCTCAAATCTCCAGGCAAAACAAGAAGCATCGCCCGGCATAATGACGCGCTGGCTGTTGACACCTTATTAACTAAAAGCCTCTCTGTTTTATCTCCCACCGGGAAGATCGCTTTAATCCTTCCTTATGAGCAGCGGGAAAAGACAGATTCAATAGCATCCGGGATCGGACTGACTAAAAGAAGAGAGACAATGGTAAAACCTCTCCCTGACACACCTCCCAAACGGATCCTGTTGGAATATTCCAGGCAACTTTCCGTTTCAGAGTCTTCGACTTTATGTATTGAACTTTCGCGGCACCATTATAGCGAAGAATATAGGGCTTTGACAAAAAATTTCTACCTGAATTTGTAGTCTCTTTTCAGCAATTACATCCTTCATATTTATAACTTTCCGGATTTTCGACGACCCATTCGCCTAAACAAATACATTCCGTAAAGACAAAAAAAATTAGCATAAATTAATCTCAATATAGAAATCTTTATTATCTTTGCAGCCTGCTTTTTTTTGAGCTAACATTTAGAGACAAAAAAAGCAGTAATATTATTAATTTGATATTAACTATTGTCATTCTTGTATTCATATGAACCTTCTTGTTGATAAATTGAGCAAATATGATGAACCTCAAAAGTTCAAAGCGGCGGGTATCTACCCTTATTTCAGAGTAATCGAAAGCGACCAGGACACAGAGGTAGTCATTAATGGAAAAAAGGTACTTATGTTCGGCTCGAATGCTTATTTGGGACTAACGAACCATCCTAAAGTAAAAGAAGCAGCCATTGAAGCTGTTAAAAAATACGGAACCGGAATGGCCGGTAGCCGGTTTCTCAACGGCACATTGGATATCCACCTCGAATTGGAACGAAAACTGGCGGATTTTGTCGGGAAAGACGACGCCATCATTTATTCAACCGGATTTCAGGTTAATTTAGGAGTCGTTTCCTGTCTTACCGGCCGAGAAGATTACATCATCTGGGATGAGCTGGATCATGCATCCATCATCGAAGGGCATCGTCTCTCTTATTCTCACAGGCTGAAATACAAACACAACAACATGGCATCTTTGGAACAGCAATTACAAAAATGCGATCCGGATAAAGTCAAACTAATTGTTGTTGACGGTGTTTTCAGTATGGAAGGAGATGTAGCCAACCTTCCGGAAATTGTCAAACTAGCACGAAAATACAATGCGAATATCATGGTCGACGAAGCTCATGGTATCGGAGTATTAGGCAGACAAGGAAGAGGAGCCTGTGATCACTTCGGTTTATTACCGGAAGTCGACCTGATCATGGGGACATTCAGTAAATCGTTAGCTTCTATCGGTGGATTTATTGCCGCAAACGAAGCTGTTATCAATTATTTGCGCCACAACTCCAGGTCCTATATATTCAGTGCAAGTAATACGCCTGCAGCCACCGCCGCGGCAAGTGCAGCATTCGATATTATGATCAGTGAACCTGAACGGATGGAAAACTTATGGAGCCTTACTCGTTATGCCTTGGATGGTTTCCGCAGCATGGGTTGTGAAATAGGGCACACTTCCACTCCCATCATACCGCTTTATATCCGCGACAATGCCAAAACATTCCACGTGACAACCGAATTATTCAATCAGGGAATATTTGTCAACCCGGTCGTATCCCCGGCTGTTGCACCAACAGACACATTGATCCGGTTTTCATTGATGGCTACACATACTTTCCAGCAGTTGGATTATGCATTGGAAAAAATTGAAAAATGCCTGAAGAAAGCCAACGTGCTCAATAGCGCTGCAGTATTAGTCTAAATCAGTCTAATCGAAGACGAAATTCGGTTACGAGATCTTTCAGGTGAGGATTTTTAGAAGCCATCAGTTTATACTTATCTACATCAGTATAAGCAAATTCTTTATTGACATCTTCCGTAACGTTTACTTTCATCACAATCGCATCGTTGCTCAATTCTTTACGCAGGAACTCCATCAGCAAGGTAGATTCTTCCTGTAATTTCTGTGCTTGCTCCTGGTTATGCACCGAGACTACAACCGTATTTTGATTTTCAAGCTCCGGCAATATGTTCAACATTGTATTTTTCAGATGCAATTTTTCTTTGATTTCTGAAGCATATTTTGTCCATTTCGCCCTCAGTTCGGCTAAAGTAAATGACGTCTGAGATAATTCCGTCTTCCGAACATCATTCGATGCATTTATTTCTTCTTCTTTCTGATTTTTAATGTTGCGCAACGATATGCGTACAATCGAATCGCCATTCGGTTTCGCTTTTTCCTGAGTTCTCGGATTATTATTTATACCGGATGATGAAACGGCACTATTTTCGCCCGTATCTTTGTGAACAGCCGCTACAGGTTCTTGTTGCGGATGAGTTTTAGGAATAACCGGAGCAACCGGACGTTCGACAGGCTGATTTCCGGCAGTTATCGGTTCAAGAGTTGTTTTTTTTTTATCATCGTCCGACAGACGATTTCCGGGCAACTGGCACAAACGAATGAGCAAAAGTTCTATCAGCAAACGCTTATTTTTACTAGCCCGATAGGCCAGATCACAATCATTCGCCAGTTCAATCGCCTTATATAAAAAGCCTGTTTCGCATTGGCCGGCTACGGTTATGTATTTTGATTTTACGGCATCTCCTACTTCATAAAGAATAATCGTCTCCGGATCTTTACAAACCAGCAGATCCCTGAAAAATGAAGCCAGTCCCTCGACAATATGCTGTCCGTCGAAACCTTTACTTAAAATTTCGTTCAAGACCAACAAACAGGAACCGACCTGGCCTTGAAGAATCAGTTCCACCAGCCTGAAATAGTATTCATAATCCAACACATTCAGGTTTTCAATGACAGATTGGTAGGAGACATTTCCGCCCGTAAAACTGACAATCTGATCAAAGATCGATAAGGCATCACGCATCCCCCCGTCGGCTTTTTGAGCAATCACATTCAGAGCTTCTTTCTCAAAAGCAACCCCTTCTTGTCCTGCCACATAAGCCAAATAATCGACGATATCGTTAATGCCGATACGATTAAAATCATAGATCTGACAACGAGAAAGAATAGTCGGTAGGATTTTATGCTTTTCCGTCGTTGCCAGAATAAAAATCGCATAATGCGGCGGCTCTTCCAATGTTTTAAGGAACGCATTGAAAGCAGAAGGCGAAAGCATGTGAACCTCATCGATGATGTATACTTTGTATCTCCCTGTCTGAGGCGGGATCCGAACCTGTTCGATCAGTGCGCGGATATCATCTACCGAGTTATTAGACGCAGCATCCAATTCATGGATATTGTATGATCGCTGCTCATTAAAAGACAAACAGGATTCACAAGCGTTACAAGCTTCTCCATCCGGGGTCGGATCGGCACAGTTAATTGTTTTGGCAAAAATGCGGGCGCAAGTTGTCTTCCCTACTCCGCGAGGACCGCAAAACAAGTAAGCATGAGCCAGCTTACTATTCCGAATGGCATTCTTTAAAGTAGTTGTCAACGATTGTTGTCCGACAACGGAACGAAAAGTCGCCGGTCTGTATTTTCTTGCTGAAACAATATAGTTATCCATGAATTTAAAATATATGCTTACAAAGATAAGCATTTCTCTGATTTTTTTTATTACCTTTGCACTAATCGTTTTCTCCTATGCGTAAATTTTTCGATAAAATAAAAGGATATCTGATGAAGATAAAGGTAAACAAATATTATGTTACGATTATCATCTTTCTGGTATTGATGTTCTGTATTGGCGACAGTACGTTGCAAAAGCGTTATTCTTATGATCGCCAGATCAACAGTCTGGAAAAAGAAATCGAATATTATAAAAAACAGAAAGAAGAAAATACCCAAAAATTAAACGCACTCCAAAGCGATGAAGAGAGTTTGGAGAAATTTGCCCGGGAACAATTCCTGATGACGAAGCCTAACGAAGAACTTTTCATTATAATTCCATAATAATGAGCAATAAATCTAAAGAATACCTGTTTTATATATCTGCCATACTTTTACTGCTTTCAGCCGCTTTGCACCTTACCGGATGGCTATTTATCCCTTATGTTTATGCCGTAGCGACAGCCGGTGTAGCCATTGTCTATCTGACAAGTCCATACAGAGGAGACAACATCCGTTTGAAACGACTGAATATCCAGGAAGCTATTGCAGCCATTCTGCTTCCTTTCTCTTCTTATCTCATGTTCAAAGGAAAGAATGAGTGGTTTTTATTTCTGGCTGTTTCTGCTGTTTTACAATTATACATTGCTATTGTGAAGAGTAAGGAGCTAAAGAAAGAAAAATGATCGAAAAAATTACCAGTTTACAAAACGCTCGGATCAAACAAATAACGAAACTTCAGTCAAAAGTCCGGGAGCGCAGAGATGCAGGACTTTTTGTCATTGAAGGAGCGCGGGAAATATCGCTCGCGTTGGAAGGTCATTATGCCTTAGAGTCTCTTTTCATTTGTCCTGAATTATTTACCAAAAGCGAATATCCCGACATACTCCATAGCATCCATCCCCACATCCGGTTTGAAGTATCCGAAACTATTTTTGAAAAAATAGCATATCGAGAAGGTTCCGACGGTCTTTTGGCACTGGCAAGGCCTCGACAGCATAGTTTGTCGGAATTGGAATTATCACCGAATCCGTTTATCATTGTTCTGGAAGCCGTTGAAAAACCCGGGAATCTGGGCGCTATCCTTCGGACGGCCGATGCTGCTCAAGCAGATGCAGTCATCGTATGCGACCCATTAACCGATGTATACAACCCCAATATCGTACGTTCCAGTGTCGGGTGTATTTTTACCGTTCCTGTTGCCGTATGCTCCAACCAGGAAGCTTTATCTTACATGAGGTCCCGACAAATACAAACCCTGGCTGCCGAACTGAATGCCGCTCAGTGGTATCAGGAAACCGATTTTCGTTCTCCTTCGGCGATTATCATGGGAACAGAAGCTGACGGACTTTCCGAATTCTGGTTAAAAAATGCCGACGCGCGGATAAAAATTCCCATGAGAGGAACAATAGATTCTCTTAACGTATCTGTTTCTACCGCTGTGATTACCTTTGAAGCCATGCGTCAACGCGGATTTTAAACTTAGACCCTACTTCCGGAATTTTACAAACATAATGATGTATTAAAATCCAAAATCATCGACTTTAAAATCTTTAACTTCTTCAACTTTAGGCTTTTCTGCCATTTCATGGACTTCATTCGGAATGACATAAATCGCCCGGTACGGACGAACAGGGCAAATGTATTCACAGCCTCCGCAACCGACACATAATTCAGGTGTTACCTCAGGTATCCTCAGCGAATCTTTATAAGGAACCATCCGTACCGCCTGTGTCGGACAATGTTCCGCACAAGCCCCGCAATCAGTCTCATCATTGAATACGACACAACGGCCTCTTCTGAAACGGGCGACACCTATCTGGGTTATTTTCTTGTCATCAGGACTCTTGAATGGAACGATTGCTCCATTCGGACAAACTGTTGAACAAATATCACATTCATAGCTACAATAAGCCCGTTCATAAACCATGTGCGGCTTCAACAGGTAGTCGAAGCCAAAAGCCAACCCGGCAGGTTTTAAGATTTGCTGCGGACAATGAGTCACACACAGATGGCATCCTGTACACTTTTCCTTGAAATGCAATAAACTTTTAGATCCGGGAGGAGTGATCGGAATGTCATTGGAAGTATCTCCCTGGGTACGCTGAGCCCACATGTGAACAAGAGGAACAGCTGTTGCTATCATCGCCCCTGTAGCTATAAAATCCCGACGACCGGCTTGTATGCTTTCCTTTTTATTTGTCTGTGTTTGTTCCGGTTGAGGTGTCGTTTGACTTTCCTGCAAAGATTTTTTCCAGGTAAACCGATAATCTATCGCCTTTTGTTTACATCGAGACAGGCAATTATAACAAGAAACACAACGGCTGGCATCAATTGTTCCGTTTTGGCTATCGATACATTGTGATTTACAGGCTCGTTCGCATAATGTACACTGATTGCAACGCGTCTGATCCATTACGATCCGGAACATCGAAAAACGGGAAATTAATCCGAGTAAGGAGCCGACCGGACATAAGGTGTTACAAAATAATCGTCCCCGGAGCAAAGCCATCGTCCCGACAATAAAGAAAACAATCAGTCCGGAAATCAGAGATCCTTTGGTTACGGTATAAATCGAGACATGATAAAAGTCAAAGTTTCCGGCTTTTACAGCAACCAGATGAATCAGGTTATTGAAACCTATCACTAAAGGGCGGAACAAATTGGCAGCCACCCGTCCGAAATTACTGTAAGGATCCAGGAACGAAAGAGGAGTGACAATCCCCATAACAAACAAAATAACACAGATACCCAATAATCCGTAACGCAGATAATGCTGTGGTTTGGCATAACGGAACCAACACTTTTTTTTATTTTTCTTCTTTCCTCTTCCGCTGATCCGGGAAATGAAATCCTGCATAATCCCTAAAGGACATATCGTCGAGCAATAAACCCGACCCCATAAGACTGTCAGCAAGGCCAATGCAATCAGAAGACCTACACTTCCGGCCAGGATAGCCGGAATAACCTGAATCTGCAACAACCAATGGAACGAATTGGGGAAAATGCCGGCAAAATCACAAAAATACAATGTGATAGGAATAAAAAAGAGCAAGGCCAGCAGAACTCTCACAGTCTTTAATGCAGAGGATCTCATGATAATAAATCAAAATTTGCTACAAATAATTTTTCAGATCTTGATACGCTTGATAGTCAGTTTATCGATATCCGGTGTACCTAATTTTAGTTTTTCTCCATGGGCAATATGTCCAACCGCACCAATATCCATTTTCTCTACTTGATTGAATAACTTGATTGCAGCCACATCAGCTGCGACTATATCCGGAGACATAATTAACGATTTCAGTACCGCCGTATCCGAAACAGAGCGTCCCTGCGGTCCGTTTTTACGCATGCAACGATAGGCATCTACAATGTTCAATACCGGTTTTTTATTCCAGGTACAAATATCGGCAATGCATTGCTGAAGGTCATTCTCATGGAAAAATCCTCTATCCCAGACAATTCCCATGTAATTTTTCATTGCAATAGACATCTTGGCGCCTCCATGATTTTTCAATACCGGCACATTGAACCAAATGTCTGCTTCCAACAACGCCTGATGTATCTTTGTCGATTTCAATTTAACTCCTTTAGGCAATGAAACGGTTTTATAATAAACTTCATCGTGGCCAGGAAGAACAACCGCTCCGGCTTCTTTGGCCGCTTTTTCAATACCGCTGCTTTCATAGCATTTTTGCCAATTATCGCAGGTGTGATCAAACACCACCACTTTTTTCGCTCCGGCACCTAAACATTTTTTGACCAAAGCCCGAACAAGTTCCGGATTCGTATTGGCAGCAAAATCAGGCTTCTTATCCCAACCAATATTCGGCTTAATAACAACGGTTTGACCTTTTTTTACATACTTCGAGATCCCTCCCATAGCTTCAAAAGCTTTATCCAGCATCTCCGCCGGTTCGCCACCCATCACAGCAACCATATCCGGAGAAGCAGCTTCAACCATCAGACTATTGGTTTCCAAAGCAGCTTGTAATTGATCAAAATGAAGCGTTGCCGCTACGGCTGCAGCAGCTCCTACTCTAAAAAAATCCCTGCGTTTCATATTTTTACTGATTATTCTTCTCAATCTACTTAGAAACTGTTTCCATTTTTCAAGAAAAATTTAATCAGTTTCTTACATATAGGGCATAAAAGTAATAAATTTCCAACGAATATAAACCTTTATATTAGAATAAATCATTTTTTAATCGTTTAATTGAAATGATATAAATTCAGAATCGATACCCCAGACCGAATTCCACAAAGTCGGCATTTCCTTTTTGATTTCTCAATGCCAATTGGATATTCGTCTGCTCAGTCAAAGCAAAACGGAAGCCCGAACGTTGATAAATAACTCCCATCGATTTGTTTTCTGCATAAAGATAAGCTCCCAGCTGAGCAATAACGGATAGTTTTCCGAAAAGGAGCTCATACCCTCCCCCAATCCCTATTTTTACAGTTTTCAACCGATTAGAAGGCCGATTTGATTCTTCGACAAGGTAATCATAATCCGATGCATCATAAGTAATATCCAGCATCCCTGCAAACCGGGTAAAATCCAGGTGTTTCCTGGATAATTCAAAAGAGGCTCCTCCGGCAAAATATTTCTTCTCTCCGATCGGATAAATCTCCTTGAAACCTCCCAGAATAAAAAGCAAAGATTCCCACTCTTTTTTCTTATCATCCTCAATCTTTTGATGAATAACCGGATTGCTCTTTCCAAAAGCATAATTAGCGCCGGCAAAAAGCGTAATGACATTCAACCCGACATTCGGCATCTGATAAGCCCCATTGGAAAGATGAGTCAAGCCTTCCCCGACAAAAACGCTCCAGGTTTCATTGATCCGGTAGGTTTGCTGAAATTGCAGGTTAAGGGAGAAATTAACAGGGGTACTTATCGCTAAATTAATAGGATTACTCTCTGCATCGTATACCCTTTTCGAATAAGCTAATCCGGCTCCCACTCTCAGATCCAACTCCAATGAATTCTTGTTCAATAAATGAAACTTCAAAAAAGGAAATAAATGCCACGTCGTTCCGACATAAGTCGAACTCCCCGGAGAAATGATCAGACAAGCAAGTCCATATTCCGGATAATTGAAAAATTCATTCCATTTATTTTCTCCATGCGTTTGTTTAGAGACAAAAAATTCAATCCCGGAAGCATGGTGTTCATTAATGGGTTTGATCTTATGCGAATGATTAATCAAATATCCATAATGCAGCTGTCCTCCGACTTTCCACGGATGTAAACGAAGACTATCATTTCCCAACTCTCCGGCATAGAGCGTTGCAAATCCAAGTTCCAAAATTAACAGGATAATATGACAAACTAATATCCACATAAACAGATTACAATATTATTCATTTATTTTAAAAAATCAGATATAAATACCTTTTTATATAAAATATTAACAAAAAATAATACCTTTGTTTGATGAAAAAAATGAAATCGCTGAAAATCAAATTTCAAAAGATTACCGGCGAGCAGTTACTTGCCGAAACCACAGAAGGCCAACCGATAATTCTTGTTTGTAATGACTGGCAACAACAAGAATTAAAAAACCTTGCTCCTCTATTGTCCACAGGAAGGACTTTTAATTTATTGAATATCTCTGAAAAGACTCCGGGTTATTTAGAAGCCGAATATCTTATCCTGGAACCGAACTTTCTAATCGACATCAGCTCCCTGGCCGAATGTTTTCGTTCTTACGGACATCATCCGTTGAATTACACATTATCACGCCTGCGTCATCCCGAAAACACAAAACATCTTTTGTTAGGAAATGCCGCTAATTTTTTCATGGACGAGTTGGTTTACGAAGAAGAGGATTCGCCTGTCGATTATTTATCGGTTTTAAAAAAATTATTTCAGTTTTCTCCTTTTGAAATTACAGCTTGTGAAGATCTGAAACATCCGGATACGGAAGCATCTTTTTTTGCCGATTGCCGGAAACACTTTGAGAACATCCGTTACGCGATCCGGAAATTGTTTCCTCAAGAAGGTATCGACCGGGAGAAAGTACTCGTCGAGCCCTCATTTATCTCTAACGAACTCGGATTGCAAGGGCGGCTCGACCTGATGCTCGACGATTTTTCGGCTTTCGTGGAATTAAAGTCCGGAAAAGGAATGGAAAATTTCAGGGAAAACGGTGTGTATATGTATTCTTCTATGAATCATTACATTCAGATGATTCTTTATCTTGCTGTACTCCAAACAAATCTGAATCTGCAGGCCGATGATATAAGGTCTTATCTTTTTTACTCAAAATATCCTGTATTATCGTTAGAGAAACATTCCCAAACAGCGCTGCAAAAAGCCATTACCCTCCGGAATACTATTGTAGCGATCGAATACAACATACAAAAACAAAACCGGATGGAATATACAACGCAAGTCCTGAGTTATGTGCGCCCTGCCGTTATGAACACCGCCCAACTGACCGGAAATTTTTTCGAGAACTACCTGAAACCGTCTATCGATTTGTTTGGAAAAACCATCCAACGGTTAAATGATGTGGAAAAAGCTTATTTCATGCGAATCTACACATTCATTACCAAAGAATTATGGTTATCTAAAGTCGGCGAACGAGATTATGAAGGTTCGCGCAGAGCAGCCAATTTATGGAATGCTCCGTTTGAGGAAAAACGAGAAGCCGGAGAATTAGTGTATGATTTACAACTACAGGACAATCAGTCCGGGACAGAAAATCATTTTATCGTACTAAAAATCCCTGCTTCAGATGAGATTTACCTGCCTAATTTCAGGAGCGGAGATGCTGTTGTACTCTATGAGCGGAATAACCCCGAAGATTGTGTCAACAACAAACAGGTATTCCGGGGAGCTATCGAGCAAATGGATACTGAAAAAATCAGAATCCGGCTGAGAGCCAAACAGCAAAGCCCATCGGTACTGAAAAAAACATCCCGTTATGCCTTGGAACATGATTACATGGACAGTACCTACACCGGGATGTTCCGGGCATTGATGACTTTCGCCGAAGCCAATCAAGACAGAAAAGACCTGTTGCTGGGAAGAAGAGAGCCGGATGGGGGATATCCGGGAGATTATCCTCCGGATGATATCCAGCGAGCCGTGTCAAAAGCCATTTCCGCTCGGGATTGCTTTTTATTGGTAGGCCCTCCGGGGACAGGAAAAACATCTTTAGCCCTCAAGCAAATAGTAGAAACATTTTTATCTTCAAAAAAAGGTCATATTCTCTTGCTTTCCTATACCAACCGGGCTGTCGACGAAATTTGTAAAGCACTCTCATCCATCAGCGAAACAATCCATTACATCCGGATCGGAAATGAACTCAACTGTGCCCCGGAATATCAAGAAAGACTATTGGACAAACAATTGGATAGCTGCCATCGCCGAAGTGAAGTGGAAAAAATCATTACCGGTTGCCGCATTTTCATAGGGACAGTGGCTTCTGTCTGGAATAAACAAGAACTTTTTAAACTGAAACCATTCGATCTGCTCGTTGTCGATGAAGCCACGCAGCTGTTGGAGCCTCACTTACTCGGTGTTCTCTGTGCAAAAACAAAAGAAGGAAAGAATGCCATTGAACGCTTTGTCCTGATCGGAGACCACAAACAACTTCCCGCCGTGATTTTGCAATCTCCGGAAGAAAGTAAAGTGTCTGATCCTATTTTAAATCGGATCGGGTTATCGAACCTGAATTGTTCCCTTTTTGAGCGTTTATACCGTAAGTACAAAGAAAACGACACATTCCATGCGTTTGACAGTTTATCTTTTCAGGGACGCATGCATCCTGAAATTGCCGCTTTTCCTTCCGATCATTTCTACGACGGGAAACTTAAAGCGGTGGGGTTACCTCATCAAACAGAACACATTGCAAAAGGCTCGGATAAACAAATAACAATAGATACATTAGTCTCCGATCATCGCCTCGCTTTTATTGCCGTGACTTCAGACTGTCATAAAATGTCGAAAGCGAACGACCAAGAAGCCCGTGTGGCGGTACACATTGCCCAAGCATTATTCGAGCATTATCGCCGGAATAACAAGGATTTTACGAATGAGACATTAGGAATTATCACTCCTTTTCGCAATCAAATTGCACTTATTCGGAAATACCTGAAAGAGACAAACATAGCAGCTTTGAATCAGGTATCGGTAGATACCGTCGAGCGGTTTCAGGGGAGTCAAAACGATGTGATAATCTACTCTTTTTGTATTCATTCGCCCTTTCAATTAGAGACACTGCCTTGTATGATGGAAGAAAACGGGAAATTAATCGACAGGAAATTAAATGTCGTATTGACTCGTGCCAAAAAGCAACTTTTTATTGTAGGAGATCCGGAATTATTGTGTAAGAATGAATTATATACACGATTAATAGAACATATAAAAAAACACGGCATTCTTTTTTCTCACACCGCCACCATATCTTCTTTCTCTTTTTGATCCGGTTTTACAAGGAAAGCGCTCAATTCATAAAGAAAATAGAGCGGAAAGAAAACAACAGCCAACGTGAATGGGTCTCCGGATGGAGTGATGATCGCTGCTGCAATCAATAATATGACAATAGCGTGACGCCGGTAACGCCTGAAAAATGAACGTTTGAGTATTCCCAATTGAGACAACAGCCAGGATACCAGCGGCAATTCAAATACGACTCCCATCACAAAAATCAACATTATAAAATTGTCCATATAGGAATCCAATGAAATCTGATTGATGATTGTCGGACTTAACTCATAAGTATAAAGAAAACGAAGAGTCATCGGAAAAACCAGGCAATAACCAACCAGGCAACCAACGAAAAACATAATCGTCCCGAAAAGGAATACCCATCTGACACTTTTCTTTTCGTATTCGTATAAGGCAGGGCTTATAAAACGCCAAAGTTCAAAAATCAAATAGGGGCAAGTCAGTAGAAAAGCCATCCAGAACGACATCGTCATGTGGGTGAAAAACTGAGAAGCCAACTTAATGTTAATGACTTCCACATAAAAGTTATCGTTACAAAAATCGGGTAAAAGAGAAGTCCAGGAACTGATTTTGCACAAATATTTATACAGAAAAAAATCAGAATGCCGGGGCGCCATGACTACATTGTCGAACAAATAAGGCATAAAAGCAAAGCCGATTGCTGCAAAAACGACTAATGCAATAACCGACCTTAGTATTGTCCAACGAAGTTCTTCCAGATGGTCCCAGAACGACATTTCCCTGACTTCGCTCATAAAAAACTATTCTTATCTGTTTTTTGAAGAAGAATCATCATTGATATCATCCTCTATTCCTTTAACACCATCTTTGAAGCTCTTAACTCCTTTTCCGATCCCTTTCATCAGCTCAGGAATTTTTTTACCTCCAAAAACGAGTAAAATTGCAAATGCAATAAGAATGATTTCTGCTGTACCAATATTCCCCAAGAACAATAGAGTTTTCATTTTTAATTATTTTATTGTTGACGATTTTATCACACGCTATAAGAATTCAAGTGCAAAGTTAAGCAAAAAAATGATTCTTCCGGAGTATTCTTTTTTTATTTTTAAAAAACAGATGTTTTTTTATGTTCTTTAGGATTTTGTTCTTTTTTCTTACCTTTGCGGCGAATTTCAAACACGTATCACGTAAGAACGTAAGCGTATAACTAAAAAAAATAAAAAATGAAAGCATTCGTATTTCCGGGACAAGGCGCCCAATTTGTAGGAATGGGTAAAGATTTGTATGAACAATCTGCAGTTGCCAAAGAAATGTTTGAAAAAGCAAACGAGATATTGGGTTTTCGCATTACTGACCTGATGTTTGAAGGGACAGACGAGGACCTTCGCCAGACCAAAGTAACCCAACCAGCTATATTTCTGCATTCTGTCATCTTGGCGAAAACGATGGGAGATGCGTTCTGTCCCCAAATGGTCGCAGGACACTCGTTAGGAGAATTTTCAGCATTAGTCGCAGCCGGAGCATTGTCTTTTGAAGACGGGCTTAAACTGGTCTACCAACGTGCTACGGCCATGCAGAAAGCGTGTGAGATAACTCCTTCTACGATGGCAGCGGTACTTAACTTACCGGATGAAAAAGTAGAAGAGATCTGTGCAGGTATCGATGAAGTCGTCGTTCCGGCTAATTATAACTGTCCCGGACAAATCGTCATTTCCGGAAGTGAAGCAGGAATCGACAAAGCGTGTGAACAGCTACTCGCTGCCGGAGCTAAAAGAGCATTGAAACTTAAAGTCGGAGGAGCTTTCCATTCTCCTTTAATGGAACCGGCCAGAGCCGAATTGGCAGAAGCCATCCATTCCACCACTATTTCAACTCCGGTTTGTCCTGTTTATCAGAATGTGAGTACGATCGGAGAAACGAATCCCGAAACAATCAAAGCTAATTTGATCGCCCAATTGACGGCTCCTGTCAAATGGACACAATCCGTACGACACATGATCGCTGATGGAGCCACTTCCTTTACAGAGGTCGGACCGGGCAATGTCTTACAAGGACTGGTAAAGAAAATTGACGCAAACGTGGAAACGAATTAAGAATTAAGAACTAAAAACTAAGAACTGAGAATTATTTATTGTGAGCAAAATTATTTTTAGTCATTAACTCTTAACTTTTAACTTTTAACTCTTAGTTCTTAGTTTTTAGTTCTTAATTCTTAACTCTCAACCCCTTCTCCGGTTTCTGTGTCGTGTGTTATCCTTACTTACGGCCACAAAAATAATTATTCCGGAAACAATCGCAATGATAATGTTTTCTGTCATTGACTTTCCTGACGGGATCACAAACATCATGACACAAAATGCGACCCATAAGAAAACAATGCAGATGATCTGAATTTTTGTTAGTCCCCTTCTCATTTCATTGAAATTTATTTGTGCAATACAAATGTAGTCATTTCTTTGTATTTACACTCCTCTTCCACCGTATTTCTTTTTTTTACAGACCATTCCAGCGAATTTACCCCGATGAATTAAATATACTCATTTACAATCAAATAGTTGTAATTATTGAGAGTGCTTGCATCGAAAAACAGGAAGACGGGTAATTCCGGACGTGAATTTCACAGACATTTAAAAAAAAAGCTTTATCTTTATAAAATTTAGTCTTTAAAGCATTAACTTTACAAACTTCACAGTAATTAATAAAGTTACCTTAAAAAAAACAAAGCTATGAATCTGAATCTCAGAATTTTGAAATCAGGCATCGTGCTGAGTATGATGCTCGTTACTCTTTTAACCAGCAGTTGTAAAGGAAAATCCGAAGGTATTAAAGATGATCGGACTTTAAATGACCTTATCACAAAAGGAAATGGAAAAGTAAGCATTATGATTCCGGATGGAGTAACCATCAAAATGAATACCGTAAAATTGATACGGATAGACGGAAAAGAAGTTGTCATCGCAGGAGGAAAAGGCAGTACCATTGAAGGAGATGGGACATCCCCCCTTTTTGAAATAAGTTCCTCCGGTATCCTAAGGATTTCCGGAATCACGCTGACCAATGGGAAATCCAAAGATTCAAACGGAGGTGCCGGCGGCGCTATATGTAACTACGGCGAATTATACATCGATAGTTGCATCTTTAAAAATAATAAAGCTACAGGCGGTGGAGCTATCGCCAATTATGCTATCGCCTTAATCGATCATTCTGTTTTTAATGAGAATAGCGCAGAAGTAGCAGGTGGCGCTATTTTCAATTACAGCAAGCGGAATCCGGCCATGATTGAAAATTGCATTTTCGAAAAAAACAAATCCGCTTCACACGGAGGGGCTATTTATACGGAAAACAGTTTACTTACCGTAAACGCCACCACTTTTTCCGAAAATAAAGCAGAAAGTAATGGTGGTGCGATTTACAATGTACAAGGAGCACTTATAATGGATGGAAGAATCAATCAGGAGAATGCCGGCGAATCTCTTGTCTCAAAAAATCATGCGACTAATGGCGGGGCGATTGCAAATAATCACGGACGAATATATATAATCAACGGTTTTACTTTCAAAGAGAATATCGCAGACCATTGTGGCGGAGCTTTATTCAATGAAGAATCCGGGATAATAAACCTCAAAAACGGCACTGTCGTATCCGGGAATATAGCCGACCAGGGAGGTGATTTATTCAATGCCGACGGTAAAGTCACATTGGATCAGGTAACGGTAACAGATAAATACGGAGAGCATATAGTCGCCGGTAATGTTGACCTGTCGCCATTAATTGGGCACAAATAAATATTCTAGCTTCTTTTCGTAACCCGGAAAGAAGACGCATATGTTCCGATCAAACAGAGTGCGGCGCAAATTCCAAACGTGATATGCAAACTTTTCATGAACTGAGGATATATTTCGGGAACAATCAATTTGTTCCCGACTTGTAATGCCATCGCCATCATCGCAATACCCATACTGAACGCTTGTCCTGTCAGACGCATTGTCCCTGTCGTAGCAGACGCCTGACCATAATATTTTTTCTCGACAGAACTCATGATTACATTCGTATTCGGCGATGAAAAAAGACCGAAACCAATCCCTAACAGGGCTAATAGAATGATAATAATCGCCATTGGAGTTGTCGTGGTAATAAAAAATAACCCACCCAGACCAAGTACGATGATTCCCATTCCTGTTGTTGCCAGCGCCGAAGGAGAGATCCGATCGGAAAGTCGCCCGGAATAGAAGGAAACAACGGACTGAATACACGCCTGGACAATCAGGACAAATCCGGCGCTTTGAGCATCAAAGCCTCGTACATACTGCAAATATAAACTCATCATAAAAGCGACAGACGTCGTCGCTGCATAATTAATCAAAGCCGCAAAGGAAGATAAGCTAAACACTTTATTCCCTAAAAAGATTTTTATATCAAATACAGGATAAGCACAACGACGTTCATACAATACAAAACCTATAAAAGCGACAGCTCCCAGAGCAATCCACACAAAACCCTCAACAGCAGGCAATTCCGAAAAACCAAAAATCAATCCGAAAAGTCCTAAAGCATAAATGACAGCTCCAATAAAATCAAACTTTTCTCCTTTCGCTTCAATCCATTCGCCTTTAAGAAAGATCAATCCGGTAACGACTACGATCAATCCGGCTAACGCACAGATGAAAAATAAACTTTGCCAACCCCAATAATGGGTCAAGATCCCTCCGAAAAAAGGGCCGGAAGCTAATGCAAAATAGACAACGGAAGTGTTGATTCCCAACACTTTTCCCCGTTGGTTTTGCGGAAAAATAGAGGTTAAAATGGCTATGTTGGTTCCAAACATCATGGCACTGCCTAACCCTGAAAGAAAACGGAAGGTGATCAATAGAACTCCGGATGTGGCAAATCCGCACAAAAAGGTGCATAGAGAGAAAAATGCAACACCGGAGATGAACATTTTCTTTCTTCCGACCAGGTCGGCCAGACGAGCAAAAGGAACCTGAAAAACAGCTGTAGAAATAAGATAAGCTGTCGCCATCCAACCTAATGTAACCGCTTTCATTCCAAAAGCATCACTGATCTGAGGTAAAGCCAAATTCAGTGCAGATCCCATAAAAGGGACCAAAAATGCAGACAAACAAAGGACAAATAACGCCGAATTGTTGTCAATCTTCTTTTCCATATTGTTCATTATCAAGCATTGAACGAATCCATTCTATTTTCTCCCGGCGTTCAAAAGAAAAGGTTCTGTCACGCAAATCCACATATTGGTACAATTCAAGCGCTCTGCTCAGTAGTTTCTTTTCGTTGCCTGCAGTCACATAATATTCTTCCATCAACAACCCGGCTAATATCTCCAAAAAAAGAAGAGCAGGCTTTTCATCCGAATTTAATCTTTCGGCCAACAGCTCCAAGTCTGCGTTCAATCGCTGTTCTTTATCCAAATGCAACGAGGCATAACATTTTTCAATCAGAGCCAGGGAATCTTCTGTTTTTCCACTTTTGCGTTGCTCTATCAGACGAGCTAGCGCATTGAAAAAATTCTCTATCAAAGCCAAGATATAATCACGCTTCAGCATAGAGCCATATTATTTACGAGATATTCTTATTTGAATAAATAACGCATGACATCATTTCCATTTGCATACAGTAACAGTCCCAATAAAAAGACCATTCCTACGATTTGTGCATATTCCATGAATTTCTCGTTCGGTTTCCGACCTGAAATGACTTCATAAAGTAAGAACATGACATGTCCGCCATCCAGAGCCGGAATCGGTAATAAATTCATCACTCCGAGAATAATGGATAAAAATGCAGTCATACCCCAGAATGAATACCAGTCCCATAACGGGGGGAAGAAGCTGGCAATTGCTCCGAATCCTCCAAGATTTTGAGCGCCTTGTTTCGTAAAAATATACTTAAACTGTCCCAAATAGTTCTTGATCGTATCTATTCCTTTCTTGGTTCCGGCCGGGAAAGATGCAAAGAAAGTATATCTTTTTTTGACTGTTTCAAAGAAATCGAACGGCGTTTTATTGGCGACTCCAACCTTACCATTCTCGTCCGGGATAATGGAGACTTGTTGTAATTGTCCCTGACGATACACATTCATCTGAATGCTTTTTTCTTTATGCTCTTCAAACGCTTTGACCAAATCATCAAACATCATGTTGGTCCGGTCATTGATTCCCACCACGCTGTCGCCAGCCATCAATCCTGCTTTTTTAGCCGGAGAGGCATTACTTACAGCCACAACAACAAAAGGTACACGAGGCCGGATAAAGAGGTCTTTTGTCTCCAGCAAGACCTTGTTGAAATTCGGAGGAAGTGTCAGTACAACCTGTTGTCCGTTGCGAAGGACAGTGACTTCCCTGGCTTCCGCCAGAGCCATCAATGTCTTTATATCCAAAAGATTCAATTCCTTGCCATCTGCAGACAAGGGAATATCTCCATCCTGAAAACCGGCATTTTTAGATGTCTCACTGAATGCAAATCCCAATGTGTGATTTTTGACCGGGATGTATTCTTCTCCCCAATAAAACAAGATCATTGCATAGATAAAAAATGCCAGGATAAAGTTCATCAAGACACCGCCTACCATAATAAGCAAGCGCTTCCAGGCCGGTTTGGAACGAAATTCCCAGGGTTGCTCCGGTTGCGCCAGCTGTTCTTTATCCATACTTTCATCGATCATTCCGGAAAGCTTGACATACCCTCCCAAAGGCAACCAGCCGATGCCATATTCCGTCTCGCTGTGTTCCGGTTTATATTTGAACAATGTAAACCAAGGGTTAAAAAACAAATAAAATTTCTCGACTCTCACACCAAAGATTTTGGCAAAAATAAAATGTCCGAACTCGTGTACAATGACGAGAATCGAAAGACTAACGATGAGTTGTAAAATCCTTATTAAAACTGTTTCCATACTTTTAGTTGAGAATGACGAGCTGAAAACGATGAGTTTTATGCATCAAACGATACTCTGTTTTCAACTGATGATTCTTCATTTTTAATTTTTAATCTTTAATTAATTCTTTTGCGACCGCTCGCGCTTCCGCATCGGTTTGTACATAATCATTATATTCCGGCGAGGCAATCAATGAAACCTTTTGCATTGTTTTTTCTATTACATCGCTCATTTGTAAAAAACCTATTTTATCTTGTAAGAATGCAGCAACAACAATTTCATTCGCTGCATTCAGAATACAGGGCATATTTCCTCCTTTCTCAATGGCTTCATAAGCAAAGCCCAAATTACGAAATCGATTCATATCCGGTTCTTCAAACGTAAACGTATTGAATCGACCGAAATCCAAGCGTTCAAAAGGAGAAAAAAGGCGATCGGGATAAGCCAGAGCATATTGTATGGGCAGGCGCATGTCCGGCATTCCCAGCTGCGCTTTGACGGAAGCATCCCGGAATTGCACCATCGAATGGATGATGGACTGCGGATGCACAACAATTTGTATCTGTTCCGGGGCAACACCAAACAGCCACTTGGCCTCTATCATCTCAAATCCTTTATTCATCAATGAAGCCGAATCGATTGTGACCTTGGCTCCCATTGTCCAATTCGGATGCTTCAATGCTTGTGTTTTTGTTACAGTCGCCAATTCTTTCAGGCTATAATTCCTGAAAGGACCTCCGGAAGCAGTTAAGATAATTTTTTCGATCTCGTTATTTCCTTCTCCCGTCAAACACTGAAAGATCGCCGAATGTTCGGAATCGACCGGAAGTATCGGCGTTCTGTATTCCAACGCTAATTGTGTGATCAGCGCTCCTGCGACCACCAATGTTTCCTTATTCGCCAAAGCAATCGTTTTTCCGGCTTTAATGGCTTCGATGGTTGGTTTCAGTCCCGAATAACCGACCATCGCCGTTAAAACAAGATGGACGGGCTCTGCCTGAACAACCTGGCATATCGCATCCTGACCGGCCCAAACCTTGATCGGCAGGTCATTCAATGCTTCTTTCAATTGAGCATATTTTTGTTCATTGGCAATAACAACCATTTCGGGCATGAATTCCCTGGCCTGCTCAATCAACAACTCTACCTGATTGTTCGCTGTAAGCGCATAGACTTCAAAACGTTCCGGATGCTCCCGGATCACTTGTAACGCCTGGGTTCCGATGGAACCCGTAGAACCTAAAATCGCAATTTGCCTTTTTTCCATCAAAATACAATGAATTCTTCCGGATCGACCGGAGAGCCTTTATACCATAATTCAAAATGCAGGTGCGGGCCTGTTGACAATAGCCCTGTATTTCCGACAAGAGCGATTGCTTCTCCGGCATTCACATTATCTCCCACATTTTTCAATAACATCGCATTATGCTTGTAAATCGAAACAAATCCATTTTTATGCTGGATTTGGATTACATATCCGGCATTGGCATCAAACCCGGTAAAAATGACCGTTCCATTCATTGTCGAAAGTACGCTTTCTTTGAGGCTGGCCGAAACATCTACAGCCAAATGCTTATCTCTCAAGCTGAAATGGCTTGAAACAACTCCGCGCACAGGACGATAGAATAAAATATTATCCGGCAGGGAAGACATGGACGTAACGCCCAGGTTATACTTTTCTTCTTCTTCGAAATGCTGTATAAATTCTTCCGAGACTTTTGATTTCGGAAATTCGGTCACAGTCACTTTCTCCAATGAATCGATTTCCCTTACCGAATCAATTTTCATATCTCCGCGCAATATACTCCCGACATTGTTCAGGTAAACAGTTTGAACAGCCAATGCCTGTTCCAACGAATCTGCCCGTAAGGCGTTATTCATCATCTCCCGACGAACTTCAACATCCAGGTATCCGGGCAAATAATTCCGGATCGGAGTTTTGATGATAACGATCGAGGTTAATGTGATCAGTAAAAAAACGACCAACCCAATCCATAAAAAAGCAGACAATCTGGAAATATGAATCGAGAACACTTCTTCCAATGTGTTTTCATTCAAAAAAGAAAGCTTGTATTTAAAGCGTATCCTTTTCCAGAAAGTTAGTTTTTTATGTGGTTTTTTGGCCATTATTTTGCATTGATCTCATTCAAAAGCCGGGAACATTTTCCCCATTTATCAATCATATACATTACATAACGGATATCAACCCCTATTGTTTTCTGCACCTGAGGTTCGAATACGATATCGCCACTCATCGCTTCCCAGTTTCCATCAAAGGCCAATCCGATCAGTTTTCCTTCTCCGTCGAACATCGGACTTCCGGAATTTCCTCCTGTAATATCATTATTCGACAGGAAACAAACATTCATCTCGTTATTCCCGTTTCCGTAAGAACCAAAATCCTTGCTCCGAAGTAAGTCCAGGATTTCAGGTTGTACGTCAAACTCGGGATCGTCTTTTTTATATTTTTCAAAAATACCGGTTGTCGTCGTAAAATAATCATACCAGGCGCCATCATAAGGGACATATCCTCCGATGCTGCCGTAACTCAAACGCATTGTTGAGTTCGCGTCGGAAGCAAAATCCTTATCCGGCATCATTTGTTGAAGACCGGCAAAGAACAGGCGTTCGCCTTTCAGAATATCAAAGCGATAGACCATAAGGTCTGTGCGGGTATTAGAAAACGCCTCTCTGACTGATTTTGCAAACACATACGCCGGATCGTCATTCATTTTTTTAATGTTTTTCGGATTTAACAAGGCTTTCTCCAACTTATCCGGATATGGAACCACTGATTTTTCAAACACATAAGCGGCATATTTATCGCAATTGCCTTTAAACTTTTTATCAATCTCTTTATATATACTTGGTAATTGGTCTGCAGGAACCCGTTCCCTCATGATTTTCAGCATAGCAGCAAGCACTTTCTGATCCAGAGAAGCAACATAGTCTTTATACATCGGAAGCATTTGCTTCTGGAATTTTTGTGCCATTTTATCCTGAGGCTCAGTCATATCAAACGACATAACACTCATTGCCAAGCGAGTAAGCTCCGTTCCTGTCATCAATGTTTCGGTAAGATAAGTCAGATTTTTCTGTATCTCATCTGTTGACGTATAACCATCTTTTATCAGCGTAAGGGCATCTCCGTAAAAAGCTTTTTTATCAGGATTGTTATTCAACCAGTTCAAAAACTGTTGTTCCAATGCCTGTTTGCGTTCAATCACATGTAACCTCTCGACACCGCGATTCATCCCAATGGAGTTTTTCCAATAATTAGAGCTGGACGCATATTTAGAAGCATATTTAATACGCACTTCATCGCTGGCCAGCATCGATTTTCTCCAGATTTCCTGTTTAATTCCTCTGACTTCGATACGTGGTTCGTTGGAAGCATACACGCGCTGACTGATTCCCCAGGAAGATAAGTAACGGTTTGTACGACCCGGATAACCGATCGTCATCGAATAGGTTCCGGCTTCATAGCCTTGCAAAGAAACGGGGGCTACGTATTTCGGTTTATAAGGAACATTGGTTTGATTGTATTCCGCAGGTTCATTCTGCGCATTGGCATATACGCGGAAAACGCTGAAATCGCCGGTATGACGCGGCCACATCCAGTTGTCGGTATCGCCACCGAATTTCCCAATAGAAGAAGGTGGTGCAAATACCATCCGAATATCTCTAAACGTCTGATATACATTTACGTAATAGGCATTATTATCAAAATATGACGAAACAGATGCCGAGATGAGTCTACCTTTATCTGACAATGAGTCTTCAATGGCCGTACAAATTTTATCTATCTCTTTCAGCATTTCAGCCTCATCGGAAATATTTTTTACCCGGGACATCACTTGCTGTGTTACATCGATTGTTTTAGTCAGATAACGCACAAACATTCCCGGGATCGGAATTTCTTCCTCCTGAGTTTGCGCTACAAACCCGTCCTTCAAATAATCATGCTCCACTGAACTTTGCGACTGAATGGCGCCATATCCACAGTGATGATTGGTAAAAATCAATCCTTTATCCGAAACCGTTACACCCGTACAACCTCCATTGAAGTGGACAACAGCATCTTTCAACGACGCTCCGTCGGGATTATACAACTGTTGTTCCGGCAACGTAAAACCAAGTTCACGCATCCGGGTCCAATTATCTTTTTTCAAATTGTTTAACATCCACATGCCTTCATCGGCCCAAAGAGAAACAGAACAGATTAGACTAAGGAATAAACATCCGACCTTTTTCATATAAAAATTCGTTTTAAAAAGTTTTCATTCAAAGCAACAAAGGTAATGACAAAACCTGATTTTTCAAAAGTTAAATTTTTATAAATTCGTCAAAATCATTTTGTAATCAAAAAAATTGACCATGTATTTGCAGAGTAAGATATCAACATGTAGAAAAATGAATCCAATAATGCCTGATCAGATCTGTTATTTATTCGGATCTTGCTTGATCAGCAATTGCTTTACATAGTCGAGCGCTTTATCCTGAGCGACCTTGATATTTGGTTCAACCCCTATTCTATCGAGATGTCGACCGTCCACGGTATAATAATCAGATGTAGGGAGATACAAAGTACATTCGTTGTCGATGATAGAAAATGGTTCCATACTTAACATTTGTCCTGCTGTTTTTTCTCCGACAATTGTGGCCAGATGATTGTACTTCAATCCATACACAAACGGTTCACAGGCGCTTGCCGTGAGACTGCTCGTTAATACGAAAATCTTACCTTTGAAGGGGTTCTTTCCCGGAGTTGCTTTCAGACAGACGCCTTCATACTCATGCATGTTCATAAGCAATTTAGTCTCATTGGCTTCACTCAATTGAGGAAAACTCCGGTATTCATCGATGGTCGGCAACTGTTGGTGTTTGTCAAAATAGTTACGAGTAAGAAATAATCCGAAATACAAGGTATCTGAAACCAGGTATTCGCCTAAAGTAAGAGCAGGCCCTATTCCTCCTCCCGGATTTTTTCTTAAATCAATAACCAGGTTCTGATAGGGTTTCTCTTGAAGAATCCGGACAATCGAATCCATTTCAGATTTTTTCCCGCCAAACGAATTGACCGTAAGCAATCCGCAAGATTCATTTATTTCCGAAAGAGTCACGTATTGGGGAGTTTCCGAAGAAGAAGAAGAAGAAGAATCGGTCTTGTATAAATGTACAAAATAATGAGAAAACGGCAATCTAGAGCTATACCAATAGAACAAATACTCAAATTCACAATCATCGTGCGCAACTTGTCCTATCCGGTCGATCCGCTTTTTGAACTCAATGTATTCTTTTGTTTCCAATTGCTTCGGATCATAAATATAACGATTCGTGAGAGTGTAGATACTGTCGACCAAAGACACATAATTTCGTCGCGGTAAAAGTTGGCTGACCTGAATTCCATTCATTTGCAATCCATTTTTCAGTTTTCCCCGGAATTGACCGTCTATGATGCGGGCATTAAAATCGTGTCTGTTGACAGGCGAATAATATTGCCCCTGCAAAACAGCAGTATCTCCGTTATAGCTTATCTTGCCCGAAATCTCTACTATTTCAGAAGATTTGAGTTTCCCTATCATTTTAGCCGCCCGGTAATTGAAACCGCCAAGGGCTTCTTTCGCACTGTTTTTTCTGTTTTTCAGCGTAAATCGATCTCCATCGACCGTTAATGTAAACTGCATTTTCCAGCCGGAAGAATAATCGACATCCCAATAAGAAACAGACGGAAAATGCTCATTTGCATTGGTTTGATTGGACTGAGCTGATATTCCTAAAATACAACACAGTCCCCAAAAGATTAACTTGATTTTCATTGGATTCATTTTGTGTTTCGTTTTATTACCGAATCATGCTGTAGATTATTTTTTCACAAAACGTCGCCCGATATAAGGAATTTCTTTCAATGGAAGATCTCTTTTGATCACAACAAAGACAAATATTCCGATCAGAACTGTCCGATACAAGAGACGCAGCCATTCGTTTTCAATCGGCAGGTACATTCCAATGGCATACAACAACAATGTAAATCCGAAATAGAATCCGATCGATTTCAAGTCATACCGGATCGGGTATTTTTTTTGTCCCAGGAAATAAGAAATCAACATGATGATAAAATTCCCGACAAGGGCACCCCAAGCACATGCCATGTAGCTATATTGCGGGATAAACAATATGTTGATCGCAATAATAATGATAAATCCGATTGTTGAAAAAATAGCTCCCCAATAGGTTTTATCATTCAATTTGTACCAAACGGACAGGTTAAAATAAATAGCAAAAAACAATTCTCCCATCAAGACGATAGGAACGACGGGTAGGCCGACAAAGTAAGTAGGGCGAATAAAATATTTGATGATATCTATGTAAAACATAACGCCCAAAAATACCAGCAAACCTAATATCGTGAAATACTTCATGATATCGGCATAAGTTTGCCTGGCGTCTTTTTCTTTACTTTTTTCAAAAATAAAAGGCTCATACGCATAACGAAACGCCTGAGTAAACATCATCATGATCATGGCTATCTTAAAACAGCCGCTATAAATTCCTAATTCATCGAACATGATGTCTTTATGGGGGTATACGACCGGAAAGACCAATTTATCCACCACCTGGTTACTCATCCCGGCAAGTCCCATAATAACCAAAGGGAAGCAATATTTGAGCATAGTCCTGGCTAATTTCCAATCGAAGCGATATTCAAATCCCAACAGTTCCGGAAGCAGACAAAGTGTTTGAATGCCTGTAGCCAACAGGTTGGACACAAAAACATAGATAAGAAGCGAGTCTCCTTGCCAGAACCAGGAGATTAACTGAGGGTTATGTTTATCCAGCCAGGGACATACGACCAAAAAGAAAAGACAGAAAACCGTATAAAGGACCACATTCAATATTTTCAGGAATCCGAACCGGATCGGTCTTTTTTTGTATCGCAGATAAGCAAAAGGGATAGCACTGAAAGCATCCATACTCATGATGACAATAACCAAGCGGATATAAGAATCCGGTATCTCATCGTTCCACAACCAGGGGCGTATCGATGGCAAGAAAGAGAGGAAGACAAACAGGAATGTCAGAACGAAAACACTTACAGTCATCAGAGTCGTAGAATAGACTGTGCTGACTTTCTCTTTTTCAGATTGATTGACAAAGCGAAAAAAACCGGTTTCCATCCCAAATGTAAGGATAATCATAGTAACGGCAATATAAGCATACAGGTTTGTCATCATGCCGTATTCGGCTTTTGTAAGCGTATAGGTAAAAAGCGTCGTAAGCAGCCAGCTGACCATCCTGACCAGGATAGTGCTTCCTCCGTAATAAACACTGTCTTTTACTAATGATTTTTTTCCACTCATGGTATTAAAAGAGATATCCTTGTTGTCCTGCCCGGGTTCTTCCTAAATGCTGATAAGCCAACGGTGTCACTTCCCTTCCCCGCGGAGTCCGTTTCAAGAATCCTTCTTTGATCAGGAAGGGTTCGTATACTTCTTCAATGGTTCCGGAATCTTCGCCTAAAGCAGTTGCAATCGTAGTGATTCCAACCGGGCCTCCGTTGAATTTATCGATAATCGTGCACAAAATTTTATTATCGATTTCATCCAATCCGTATTTATCGATATTCAAGGCTTCCAAAGCAAAACAAGCAATTTCCTTGTCGATCTTACCGGAACCTTTTACTTGTGCAAAATCGCGGACACGGCGCAACAGAGCATTACAGATACGAGGCGTACCCCGGCTCCGTGAAGCTATTTCAACAGCGGCGCTATCGCTGCATTCCACATTCAAAATATTCGCCGATCGTTTCACTATCGCCGTCAATGTATCGATATCGTAATATTCCAAATGCAGGTTGATCCCGAAACGAGCGCGTAACGGGGATGTCAGCAAGCCGCTCCGGGTAGTTGCCCCGACAAGCGTGAACGGCTCCAGTTCAATCTGTATCGAACGGGCGCTCGGTCCTTTATCGATGAGGATATCGATCCGGTAATCTTCCATGGCCGAATAAAGATATTCTTCCACAACAGGACTCAAACGATGGATTTCATCAATGAAAAGAACATCATTTTTTTCTAATGACGTCAATACTCCGGCTAAATCTCCCGGTTTATCCAGCACGGGGCCGGAAGTGACTTTGAACCCGACACTCAACTCATTGGCAATGATATTGGATAAGGTCGTCTTACCTAATCCGGGAGGTCCGTGAAGCAATACATGATCGAGCGCTTCGTGACGCATACGGGCAGCCATAACAAACACTTTCAGGTTATCAACGACTTTATCCTGTCCGCTGAAACTCTTGAAAGACAAAGGACGGAGCGCATTTTCAAATTCCCGCTCCTTCTCACTGATCTGCTGATGTCGTATATCGAAATCGCTCATTGAGGTTTTATGTTTATATTTTTTCTCCGTACGCCAGGTCTCCGGCATCTCCGAGTCCGGGTACGATGTAGGCCTTTTCATTCAAGTCCGGATCAATCGCTCCGATCCAAACGGTGGTCTTATCTTTCGGAAATAATCGTTGCACTTCTTCTATCCCGAAACGACTGGCAATGGCGCAGGCAATATGAATTTTCGAGGGTTCTCCCCGTTGCAATAATGTCCTGTAAGCCAAGTCCAAAGAAGCTCCAGTCGCTAACATCGGATCAATAATAATCAATGTCTTACCGTCGAGACTTGGAGAAGACAGGTATTCCACAACGATATCGAAATGAGAATGATCGGCATTGTATTGTCTGGCAGCTGAGACAAACGCATTTTCCGCCTTGTCGAAAAACTGCAGAAAGCCCTGATGCAAAGGAAGTCCAGCCCTCAATACCGGAGACAAAACCACTTTTTCGGCATACAATGGCACTTCGGCAATTCCCAGCGGAGACTGCACTTGTTTTATTTCATAAGTCAATGATTTACTGATTTCATAAGAGAGGATCTCTCCTATTCGTTCAATATTCTTGCGAAACCGAAGGCTATCATGATGAATATTTACGTCACGTATTTCTGCTATAAAATGATTTAAAATGCTGTTTTTTTCCGATAAGTTATGTACTTTCATACGTACCTGTTTTATTTTTATTCAACCGGGCTTATTTATTCGGCGCCAAAGTTACCATTTTCTAACGAAAGTGCATACTGATATGACTCAATAAATATTTTTATCCATGGATTTTGTTCCGGTTTTCCGGATAAATTAGAGTTATGCCAGAGCATAAGAAAGTCTCCTCCTGAAAGCTTACATTCCACCGAAAGTTTCTTCAACTTGACCAAAGCCTCTTCCGGAGCCAATCCAAGATGGATGATCAGACAAGAATCCATGACAACGGTAGGGCGTATCAGCAGCGAAGTGCAACGATTATTTTCCACATCAAAAAAAGGATGTGGGACAGCTGTTCCTGAGCGGAATCCGGGCTGTTTCGCATATGAAAGTGAAAAATCCTCTTTAAAACCAAGTTCACTCAGAATACGGAAAGTCCCCGGTGTCTGCAACCGAAGATAGTGTTGCCTGTTAAGAAACACCTGCCATTCCAAAAGGGATTCCAACTTGACTTTTTCTTTTTGAGTCTGAATTCGATCAAGTAGTGTTTTATAAGAAGCATGTAATCCGATCTTTACATTCGTTAACGACTTGACGTATTCATGATATTTTCGTTGCGAATAGATGGTCGAACGTCCGTATTTACCATATCTGGACAATAAAATAAACAAATAATATTCCCGTCCCGACTTTTTATGAAACTCATCGAGCCAATATAACACCTTCAGATACGGGTCTTCCACCACATGCAACAAGACACGCAGGCGATCCATCAATCCGCTCCAGTTTCGTCGGCCGGTATCCCTCAATGCCCCATAGATATTTTTGGCAACACCCTTGTTTTTATACAGATACGGATGATCGATATCAAACGTACTAATCATCCTGTACTTACGAAGTTTGAAATCTATATTTTCTTTCCAGTCCGAAACGAAGATATCTTTCAGTTTATAAGCCCACCGATCAATCAGGGGGACTTCCAGAAATTCGTTTTTATACGCCAACGATTCTCTCGGATCAAAGCGTAAATGCATATCCAGATGCGTTGGAAAGTATTCTTCATATAAGGTCAGTAAATAAAACGATGCCGCCAAAATATCGAAAGGGATCTGTTGACCTCCATTGGAAAAAAAACAAAACAAATCGTCCCAGGTCGATTGCTTCAAATCATCCACAGGACGTACGCCTGTCTCCGACAAAAGCCCGTGCGGCAAGATATGAATCCCTTTGTTCAAGGGCTCCGGAGAATAATTGATCGATGGCCCCGCATGAGAAAGGAAAGCCTCTTTATCGGTGTTCAGCCGATAGTCAACACCCAGGATATTCTTGAATAAATGTTCGGAAACATATTCCAGACGAGGAGTCAAATGATGAGTATAAATGAATATCATGTTATCAATTCAACCATTTTCTGTGCATTTTTAGTATTATCATACATCCCGGCCAATGCATGCATCCGTTTTTCTATTTCTGTTTCAGAAAAATCTTTATGCAAGTAAAGCCGGATCTGTTCCCGTATTCTCTCCGGCTCATCCGGAACCGGCACACAAAGTTCTTCCAAACCCGAACCGGTTACCATTTGTTTATTCGCCAAGCAAAAATGACCATTAAACAACGCATTGATAAGCTTAAGCTTAACGCCGGAAACCTGATTGGTAATTAAAATATTGACAGAAGCCTCCGCAATGACCTTCTTAATCTCTGTATCACTCAGGTTGGCCTTAACCTCCACATTATTTACTTGTGAAGCCGCTCTATATATCGACTTATCCGGATTAAGCCCGGCAATGACCCAAGGGATCCCGTCATCTGTTCCTGCGATTTTATCAATAAGAAAAAGGGCCGTTTTTATATTTTCAGGGGTACTCAAATCCCCATGATATAAAACATAAGGCTTTGAATTTTGTTGTATCTCTATTCGGGTATTCGGATGAAAAAGCGGGAACAGCAACACCTTCTCATGACCATATTTATGTTGAAAATAGACTGTTTCTGTCGTCGATAACGATAAAATATAATTTGCAAATTTTAATTTTCGTTCGTAATATTTCAGCCGTTTGGACTCAATAAGCAGATATATTTTCTTCCACAGAGAATCCGAGTTTTTCGACAATCCGTCATAATACGCATGTTCGATGTTATGTGTCCGAACCAGTTTCAAACGATCTTTCAGACCGGGATGATCCAGGTAGTAACAGGTGTGCAGCCCTTCAAACAAGACCGGATAATCATTTTTCAATAAATTAGCAAGTAAACTCTTGTTTTTCCGGCTGTTAACAATATAAGGAAGCACACTTATCTGAGCAAGCCAACCGGTTTCACGTTGATAATAATGGACTTCTTCGCAATATCGATTCAATTCATCGGTATGCACCCGTCCGTATTCAAATGCATGCAAAATAATCTTAACTCCACACGCATGCAACGCTTTTAGTTTATAGAAAACATCAATGACTCCTCCGTAGCTTGCCGGATAAGGAATATTGAAAGACACAATATTCAAATGTTTTTCCATACGATTTAGACGTGTATAGCAGCCTGCGACACCACTTTCAATAAAATTTCCGATTCATTTTCCCAGGTAAGTTCTGCATTTGCCTTTGCAAAACCGGCCTCATTTTTCTCTTCGGCAACCATTGCCCGAATAACTGATGCCAGGTATTCCGGTTCATGGTTGACTACAAGCTTTCCGACCTCATAAGCAGCGATAATCTTTCTTATTTCAGGAAAATCTGTTGCTAAGATAGGGACTTTTTTCCGGATAAAATCAAAAATCCGGTTAGGAAGCGAATAATAATAGTTCAGTCCGTTATTTTCCAGCAGACTGACACCTATATCCGCACAAGCCGTATACGATGAAAGATCCTCAAACGGGATACGACCTAAAAAGACAACGCGGTCTTCTACCTGTTGTTTTTTCACCCGTTCCCGCATTTCCTGCATCACATCCCCGTCTCCGGCAATATAAAAAACGTATCCGTCCAATAACGGCATGGCGTCGATGATCCATTCAATACCCCGGCCGATATTGACAGCTCCTTGATAAAGTAACACTTTCCGGCCATCTGCTTCGATCCGAATCGATGATTGCTTATTTTCATCCACTCTTGCCGGCGGAATATTACGAACCACCTGCATCTGAATAGCATATTGCTGATTGTATATATCCGCAATCGACTGGCAAACAGTATAACAATATTTCAATTGAGGGAAAATAAGATTTTCAATACCTCCCCAGAAAGATTTGACAAACCGGCGATGAATAACTTCCGGCATTTCTGTAAATAGCTCATGCGCATCAAAAATCAATGGGATATGCCGCAAGCGAGACACTAAATAATTCGGGAGTAGAGTGTCCGTATCATTGGACAATAACAGCTCCGCCCGGGAAAACAATAAATAGAAAAACAAGCGGATATTGTATTCGGCATAGAAAAAAAACGACTTCTTGAATATCAAACGTATTCTGAACGTTTCGTAAGCCCGTTTAACAGGTGCACTGTCCTTCAATTCCCGTCCGACAAGCAACACATCGTATCCCGTAGCATGAAGAGTCGCACAGACTTTGTGAACCCGCTGGTCGGTAACCAGGTCATTCGTAACCGAAACGATTATTTTTTTTCTATTTCCGTTTGTCATTTTCCATTTCTCGTTTGTCCAAGAGAAAATCTTTCATCTGATTTTTCTTCCATGAACTAAAAAAACAATTGCAACTGAGCTGCAAACGTATTACTGGTCAATGTCTTACGATCTGTATAAATATAATTCAGCTGTATCCTCGATAAGAATCCGAAATAGTAATTAACTCCTCCCGTGTACTGAGTGATTGCATTGAATCGATCTCCGTCTTTGTCCGGATCATAAAAATCATATTTTCCAAAAATCTCCAGTTTATCCGGAAGTATCTTCCACATAGCCACTCCATAATATCCGTTCCGATGATAGCCTCCGTCATCGCCATAAAGATATTCCGAACGGGCATACCAGTGTGAGTTCGAATACTCGCCGCCAACCGACCAACGATTGCGCACATGGTTGCGGACAACAGACTCTCCGGCTAAAACATAAGGCGCCTTACCGGCATACACACTCCCCGATAGTTTCAATCCTTTAACCGGTTGATAAATCAATATTCCCGAAAAATCTTTATGATTATTGTTATCAACCGTATTCATTCCCGCGCCATTAAAAATTCCGGCAGCATATTCCAACCGATAGAAATCATTTTTGGCCCATAGTTTTCCCGACACCTGGAGTCCTATATCACGTCCCGACTTCGGACCGATCACATCGGTCGGTCCACCGACCAGCGCATCGATAGACAATGAAGTAAATATGGTTTCCCAACGCGTAGGCGACATCGGATTTTCCAAAGTAAACGGCACCTTGAACTGACCAAACCGCATACTAGCCATCACATTCGGGGTATATTCTCCATAATATTCAAGTAAACCGGATTTCGGGCCGAAATTATACATGACCATGTATCCCAGTTTAGGACTCAAGTTACCTGTCGCAAACAAAATGATCCGGGAAACATCCATCGTGCTGTTGACCTGAGCGTTATCACTCGCCAGATAGACAGCCTGTCCATAGCCTGATAATTTAAATATGTCACTACTATTAAATGCGGATTTGATCTTTGTCAATACATTATTATTATCTTTCTGGTCCTGGGATTCTTTCTTTAAAGCATCAGCATCCTCCTGGGAAATCATCTGTTTTTCAACCAACATTTTCAATATGCTTTCCCCTGATTGACCGAAAGATGACTGGACGCAAAGGAAAACAAACACACATAAAAAAAATCGAGACATAATTAAAATTTAATAGGGTAAAACGTTAAAAATTAAAGTGCAAAGGAAAAGATTTTTTTTTATTTTTCACAGAACTACGTTAAATATTCTATAAAAAGTTGTCATCTTTTCGTTTTTACCTATATTTGTACTAAAATGATGCAGCGTTATTTAAACTAATTCATTTTACTAGTGTCAAAGTAATAAAGAAAAACAGAAGTTATTAATATTAATTAGGAGATTAAAGCTATGAAAACGATCAAATGGTTCTCTTTGGTAATGATGTCCTTTTTGGCAGTACCGCTAATGGCTCAATCCAACAGTTTTGACGACGACATTTACTATTCGTCCAAAAGCAAGAAGACTGAACCGAAGCAGGAAGTCAAAAGCGTAACAGAAGCTCCCCAGAAGGTTGTAACTGTTTCGGGGACAGTCGCCAGCACAAGAGATATCGATGAATATAACAGAAGATACGATAACGACAGTCTTCTGTATGAAGAAGCACTTATCGTCGAAGATACAGTGCCTTATACCGACGGACAATATACAGAACGTATCATTAAATTCCACGATCCTTCCAAGATTACCATTGTCGGAGCGGAGAATGTGAATATATCTTACGGGAAAGACGGATATGTCCTTGATTTTTCCGACCAGAATCAATCTCCCACTATTAATTTCAATTATGGTTGGGGATATAACTCCTGGTACAATCCGGGATGGTATGGCGGATATTACAGTAATTGGTACTATCCCTGGTATTCCAGCTGGTACAGTCCATGGTATTATTCTCCATGGTATTACAGTTGGTATGATCCCTGGTACTATTCTCCGTGGTCTTATCATTACGGATGGTGTACTCCCTATTATTATGGCGGATATTATGGCGGATATTACTCCTATGGCGAACATTATCCAAGCGCACGCCGCTCTGCAGGCAGTTATTATAACGGCGGACGCTCATCAGGATATGCTACATCCGGAAGAACATCCGGTATGAGAAGTTCAGACGGCTCCGGCCGGACATACTCTTCTGCCAGAAATTCTGCAGGAGGAAGATCAAGCAGTGCGACAACCCGTTCCTATTCCGGAGATGATGCCACATACACCGGCAGATCAAGCGGCGGAGCATCCTCCCGTTCATACGACGGCACATCGACAAGGAGTGTACGTACGGTTCGCAGAAGCGATTCCGGAACTCCTACAGAAAATACATCATCAAGAACACGTACTATTTCAACACAACCGGCATCCAATTCTTCGAACTACAATTATGAAGGTTCATCAAGAAGCAGCAGCGGTAGCAGCAGAAATAGTTCCAACTATAATAACACAAACACGCGTTCAAATTCGTCTAACAACAGCAGCTACGATAATTCTTCAAGCAGTCGTTCATCGTCTTCTTCAAGCAGCAGCTCCTACAGTAGCGGACGCTCTTCCAGCAGTGGCAGTAGCGGTAGTTATTCCGGAGGCGGTAGCAGCGGAGGTGGAGGCCGTTCTTCCGGCGGAGGTGGTCGCAGGTAAAAAAAAATCTTACTGATCATATGAAAAAAATCTTAATCTTATCTGCAATAGCTATTTGCAGTAGCTCATTCTCATACGGACAAGGCGAAATCGATGCCATCCGCTTTTCAAAAAACGATCTCACGGGAACTGCCCGGGGAATAGCAATGGGAGGCGCTTTTGGCGCTCTCGGCGGAGACATTACCGGAATCTCGATCAATCCGGCAGGTCTTGGTATCTACCGGTCTTCTGAAATCGTCGGAACAATGAATTTTTCATCCACCAATATTAAAACGAATTGGAACGGAACATCAAACAGTGAAAGTAAATTCAAATTTAATTTCGACAATTTATCTTATGTCGGTTATTTCCCTACCGGAAACGAATCGATGCCATGTTTTAATTTTAGTTTTGCTTACAACCGATTAAAAAATTTCGATAGAAACTTTACCGCATCCGGCAGAGGAATGGCCACATCACTGACTGATTATCTGGCCAATATATCCAATGGGATACCTGTAGCCGACCTCTCTTTCCCTAAACTGGGACAAGCCGGCGGGAATCCCTACTTTAGCGGAGCTCCGTGGATGAGTGTGTTGGCCTATCAGGGACATTTAATCAATGCCAGACCCGATGGTTTAACCTACTATCCTCCCGAAGAATTGTTGGAAGGAGACAAAGTCGATCCACGCTTAAACGTCTCTGAAAGAGGAGCTATTGATACGTATGATTTTTCATTGGGCACCAATGTGCAGGAGAAGCTTTATCTTGGTCTTACATTTTCGTTTACCGATTTGAGCTACAGCTTATCATCCGTGTATTCGGAAAACTTTCCGCATGGCGCCACCAATGGATTTGATTTATACAATGACCTGACTTCGGAAGGTTCGGGATATCAACTTTCAGTCGGAGCGATCTATCGTCCGACCGATGCATTAAGGATTGGTGTTTCTTACCACTCCCCTACATGGTACTCCATGACCGACAGATTCATTGGCGAAGTCAATTACGATGATGCTACGGGAACAGGTTATACCGCACTGACCCCGGATGACGGAATACAAGAATATAAATTCAGAAGTCCTTACCATTGGACTTTTAGTCTGGCCTCCATCATCGGAAGTCGCGCAATCCTCAGTCTGGATTATGAGATAACGGATTACCGGGGAATGAATCTCAAAGACCAGAATGGGTATGAATTTCCGGATCCTGATAATCCGAATGTCTTTATCAGCCAGGACTTCAAGACAGCTTCTACTGTCCGTGCAGGAATTGAATACCGGGTTACTCCTCAACTTTCAGCACGAGCAGGATATGCCTGGATGCAAAATCCTTATGAAAAGAATTTCAGAGAGGGAAAAATACAGGTAATGACAAGCGGAACAATTCCTCACTACACCCTCGAAGGAGATGCCAGCCATTTCACTTGTGGTTTGGGATATCGTATTACTCAAAATTTCTATGTCGATGCGGCTTTCGTATACAGGACACAATCCGACGATATTTACTATTACTCCAAATTCATAAATACGGATACCGGACAGATGATTGTCGATTCCACTCCGGCTAAATCTACCAATAATATGTATAAAGGAGTTTTAACTCTGGGATATAAATTCTAAAAAATAATATCTGTTTCGAGAAAAGACCGGCGTTTGCCCAGGAGTGGTCGGAAGAAATTCCGGCCACTTTTATGTTTATATCTATTTAATAATCAGCAATTTAATTTGTATTGCTAATTTATTTTAATTATCTTTGTAATTTGATAATCAAATAATTATGGCAGTATTTAAAGATCATAGAATAGACATAAAACAATTATTAAGCGTAATTCCGGAAGCCTTATTAACTCATTTGTCTGAAAACACAGAAGTAGATTACTATTCAAAAATCCTGCATGGCAAAAAACTGTTTTATCTGTTCATGTATGGGATTTTTATCATCAATCCGTATCGGGAGGACAACCGTTTTATAACGGTAATATTGCCGCCATCGAGTACAAGATGCCGGGGGCGAGTGATTTCAGCCGTTATGTGTTGAGCTACGACCCGTTGAA
>JAVBNR010000018.1:0-26402 GCA_031551395.1 Bacteroidales bacterium | reverse complement strand
ATCAGTATCCTGACCCTTCCTGAAAATAAAGTCATTTTCTTTTTTCTCATTTTTTAATTGTGTTTAGTACGATTAATAATTAGTGTTGTTATATGTTGTAGTTGTGCGAGAAATAATATTCCGGGAACCGTTTCTTCCGATTTTGAAACACACGTATTCAATTTGACACAATAATTTATTATTATACTAATAAAATAGATTGCTCCGACTTTCACAAGCCAAAGACAACGACACTTGCAAATACACAAAAACGGAAGGGGGATCCGATCCCCGGGAATAGGATCAGGATATACACACTGCATACGGCGTGTGTATAAACACAAACAGCCCATGGCAGAAAAAATTCCACCACCGGCTGTGATAATTTGTTTATTTAAGGGATAATGCTTACTTAAGCGCGCGCGAGGCTCTCTCTCTCTCTCTCTCTCTCTCTCTCTCTCTCTCTCTCTATAATATAAATACGGAAACGGCCAAATTTAAATTGTTAAATTTGACATCAACAGGAAGTTGTATGTTGACAAGTTGTTTCAAGTACTCTGTGTGTTGTAAATGTACAGATGTAAATAGAAAAAATCATGCCAAAACAATTTATTTAATATTAACAAAGAGTTGTTTATTTATTTAAAATACAATGGTTCATTGTATTAAAAAACACAAAGAAAATGACTAATTAGGAAATATGTTCCTGCTATTTAAAGTTTTTTTTGGGGAATTAAGCAACAAGTGTTGTGTGATTTCATCCGAAATCATCGAACATCAGCATTTCCGGAGGAACACCCAGGTTGTCGAGCATGACTTTTACCGCCTGGGCCATGGGTCCCGGTCCGCACATGTAATATTCGATATCTTCAGGCGCCTCATGATCTTTCAGATAATGATTGTAAATAACCTGATGGATGAACCCGGTATATCCGGTCCAGTTATCTTCGGCAAGTGGTTCGCTCAAGGCAATGTGAAAGGAGAAATTCGGGAATTCCTTTTCAATAGCCCGGAAATCTTCTTCGTAGAAAATCTCATTTTTGGACCGGGCGCCATACCAATAAGAGATTTGGCGATCGGTGGTATGCAATGTCCGGAATAAATGCAATAATTGGGAGCGGAGCGGAGCCATCCCGGCACCTCCACCGATGTATAACATTTCCCGTTTCGTCTCTAAAATATGGAAATCGCCGTAAGGCCCGGAGATCCGGACTTTATCTCCGGGTTTTAATCCGAAGATATAGGAAGAGCAGATACCTGGTTTGATCCCGGCTTTCCATGTTCCGGTCGAACGATCGAAGGGGGGAGTGGCTATCCTGACATTCAACATGACGATGTCGCCTTCGGCCGGAAAATTCGCCATGGAATAAGCGCGCATGTTCTCCTCTTCGTTACTTCCGGTCAGCGTCCACAACTTAAACTTGTCCCATTCCGGACGGAACCGGTCTGTGTCGCCTTCTCCCGGACGGCCTTCAATGTTATATTCCGTGTAAGGTTTACTGAATGAGGGTACCTGGATCTGAATATAAGAACCCGGCTTGAAGTTCAGTCGCTCGTTGTCGGGGAGTTTAACTACAAATTCCTTGATGAAAGAGGCCACATTGTAGTTGGAAACAACTTCACATTCCCACTCCTTGACTCCAAAGACGTCTGCCGGGACCTGGATCTTAAGGTCTTCTTTTACTTTGGTTTGGCATCCTAAACGCCAGTGTTCTTTGATTTGACGCCGGTTGAAAAATCCGACTTCCGTCGGCAGGATCTCTCCTCCGCCTTCCATGACCTGGCAGCGGCACTGACCGCAGGTTCCCCCGCCTCCGCAAGCGCTCGACAGATAAATACCCTGGTTTTGCAAAGTCCCGAGTAAAGTGCCTCCTATCGGAACAGCCAGTTCTTTTTCGTCATTGACCGTTATTTTTACATTCCCGGAGGGTGTTAATTTGGATTTCGCCACCAATAAGACGACGACGAGTAATAATATCAGTATCAGAAATGTAACGATACTTGTTATAATTGTTAATCCTGCCATAGTTATATTTTTATTCCTGAAAAACTCATAAATCCCAATCCCATCAACGCGGTGATTATAAATGCAATGCCAAGGCCTCTCAATGGCTTGGGAATATCCGAATATTGCAGTTTTTCTCTCACGGCAGCCATGCCGACAATCGCCAGCATCCACCCGATACCCGATCCGAGTCCGTAGACAGTAGCCGTGCCGACATTGGGGAATTCTTTCTGTTGCATAAACAACGAGCCTCCGAGAATGGCGCAGTTCACGGCAATCAAAGGGAGAAATATACCCAATGAAGCATACAAAGAGGGACTGAATTTTTCAACGATCATTTCTATCAGTTGAGTGAATGAGGCAATAACGGCTATAAACAGGATCAATCCTAAAAAACTCAGATTGACGGTCGCAAATTGCGGCCCCAACCACGACAACGCCCCCGCTTTCAGGACGTGGTTCTCCAACAGGTAGTTAATCGGTAATGTCATGGTTAGAATAAACACAACAGCGATACCCAGTCCCAATGCCGTTTTGACGTTTTTAGACACGGCCAGGAACGAACACATGCCCAGAAAGTAGGCAAAAATCATGTTGTCCACAAAAATCGAACGAACGAAAATACTTAAAATATCTTCCATAACTAAAAACTTTTCTTCATTTCTCCTGTAATTCTTTATTCTTAGCCCGCTGCACCCAGATGATACAGGCTACGACGATCAATGCCATAGGAGGCAGGATCATCAACCCGTTGTTGGCATACCCATTGTCGTAGAATGATTGGGGAATAACCGGATAACCCATCAGAGTGCCGGAGCCGAATAACTCCCGGAAAAACCCGACGATAATCAAAATGATGCCATAACCCAATCCGTTCCCGATACCGTCTAAAAAGGCCGGCCAGGGCTTATTACCCAAAGCGAAAGCTTCCAAACGTCCCATCAGGATACAGTTGGTAATAATTAACCCGATAAACACGGACAGCTGTTTGCTGACATCGTAGGCAAACGCTTTCAGGATCTCGCTGACAATAGTGACCAACGCGGCTACCACAACCAGTTGGACAATGATTCGTATGCGATTGGGAATCGTATTCCTCAACAGGGAGATGATCACATTCGCAAATGCAATGACCACTGTCACGGAGATCGCCATCACGATAGACGGTTCCAGCTTACTGGTAACGGCTAATGCCGAACAGATCCCCAGCATTTGCACCGTGATGGGATTGTCCTTCCCGAGCGGGTTCAATAAGACCGATTTATTTTTTTCTGATAAAAGTTTCATATCTTGTGTCTATCTATTTTGTTAAAAAATGCTCGTAGGCGCCGATGCTTGTCTTCAACATCTGATCGACCCCCTGACTGGTAATGGTCCCTCCGGAAATTCCATCGACATAATCCTGTCCCGGAGCTGTTTTCCCCGGTTTTACAATCGCGATGGAGACAAAATGTTTGTCTGTATTGAAAAACTTTTTCCCGATGAAACGTTGACTAAACGATGGGTATGCGATTTCCGCACCTAATCCCGGAGTTTCTCCTGCATGGCCGAAGTCGGCTCCATAAACCGTGTTTTTATCCTCATCGACGGAGATGTAACCCCAGATAGGTCCCCATAAACCGGCTCCACGCATGGCCATGATGTATTTCGGGGAATTATCCACCCGGGCGATGAAAACCGGATAACGCCTTTCAGCCTCCGGCTTGGCCAGTTCTGCTGCCAGGTCTACGTTAAAAGCATCCCCTTCGACCTTGTTCCCATCGGGATCGATTAAAAAAGCATCCGTGATCAATTCCGAATACCTGGCCTGAGCTTCTTGATTGGTTGCATCGACATGGATGGAACGTAAGATCTGTTTCATCTTGTCGATATCTTCATTGGCTGATTGCCTGGGTCTTAACGCCTGAGACGTAAAAGCCAGCAATAAAGCGACCAGAATGACCATTATCGAAGCATAAATGATCGTATATGTATTGTTTTCCCTGTTCATTTTTTATTTAACTTTTAACCTTGGATCTTTTCAACCGTTGTTTGATATTCGCATCCACCACATAAAAATCGATCAGTGGCGCAAAGGAGTTCATCAGCAGGATGGCCAGCATCATGCCTTCAGGATAGCCGGGATTAAGTACCCGTATCACGACTGCAAAGAATCCGATGAGGAACCCATAAATGTATTTCCCTGTTTCGGTTCGGGAACCTGTGACCGGATCTGTGGCCATAAAAACAGCTCCAAAAGCGAATCCGCCCAGCAAGATGTGCTCTGCGGGTGTCACATGCATGCCGGCTGTCGTCCCGATCAAATTGAAAATAAAGGCGGTTACAGCTCCTCCGGCAAACACGGATACCATGACTTTCCAGCTGGCGATGCCTGTAACCAACAGGATGACCGCACCGAGTAAGATGGCTAACTTGGAGGTCTCTCCGATCGAACCGGGAATCAATCCCAGAAACAGATCCCAGAGAGAGAGTGGGTTACCCAGTGTGTCTGTTAGCCCGACAGCATCCGATGTGGTAGCCGCTGTGATTTGTCCCAATGGAGTAGCCCCGGAAAAAGCGTCGACAACTTGTCCCGATCCTATTCCGAACGTATCGGAAGTACGCACAAAAACCTGATCTCCGGACATTTTGGAAGGATATGCAAAAAATAAAAATGCACGGGTTACCAGGGCGACATTCCAGATGTTATATCCCGTCCCCCCGAAGACCTCTTTGGCGAATATAACGGCGAAAGCTGTAGCTACGGCGATCATCCACAACGGAGTATCTATCGGTACGATCAGGGGAATAAGCATCCCGGAAACCAGAAAACCTTCCTGGATCTCGTGCCCTTTATATTGAGCGATAATGAATTCGATTCCAAGTCCGACCACATACGAGACGATAACCTTAGGCAATACGGCTAAAAATCCGAAAAGAAACACATGCAGGAACCCCGGATGTTCTCCGATCGGCAGGTAGTGCTGGTAGCCCGTATTGTACATCCCGAACAATAAAGCCGGCATCAACGCCAGAATAACAATGGTCATCGTCCGTTTGGAATCGACCGCATCATGGATGTGCACCCCCGATTTCGACGTTTTATTCGGAACGAAAAGAAATGTCTCCAGTCCGTCGAAAACAGAATGAAACATCGCCCATTTCCCTCCCGGCTCAAAATGAGGTTTGACTTTATCTATATATCTTCGTAATATCTTCATTCTTATTTTTAAGTTTTTAGTTCTTAACTTTTAGTTCTTAGTTCTTAACTCTTAATTCATTTCATTATATAACAAATCCAATCCTTTTCTTACTATTTGCTGGATTTCAATTTTAGACGTATCGACGAATTCGCACAACGCGAAATCTTCCGGTATCACTTCGTAGATACCCAGGTTTTCCATCTTATCGACATCGAACGCAATGATTGCTTTCAGTAAATATTCGGGTAAAATATCCATGGGGAATACTTTATCGTATTCGTTGGACATGATCATGGCTCGTTTTCCGCCTTTGATGCGGGCGTCTATGACATATTCCTTGGGAGTGAACAGATCCAGGAGCCAGGTTAAATAAGAGTGACTGTGGGAATATTTTTTTAATCCGAGGCTTGCCCAACCCAGAAATTCATTGGTTTCCGAACCTTCGGGAATTACGGTAAGCTGATTGTCGAAAGCGCCCAGATGGCCGTCGGCCGTGATTCTTTTTCCGGTCAATACATTTCCGCTGATGTATCTCAGTGTTTTGTCCGAGGTTACATTGTTTGTGACCATCGATTGGATGCATACCCCCGGTAAGACCCGGTAATAACCTGTTGCTTTCACTTCAGATCCGGTCAGTGCAACCAATCTTGAAAAATCAGAAATACCCTCATTGAATAATCGGCCGATGAATAAAACATCCGCCGGATTGATTGTCCAGACGATATCGCCTTTGTTGATGGGTCGAATGTGATTGATCTGTACGCCTACATGACCGACCGGATGAGGGCCGTCGAAAGAGATTTTTTCAACATTCCGTGCATTTTCTAAGGCCGGAGTCTTGCAGCCGGGGCGTAGTCCGAGGTACACTTTCCCGGTGGTAAGCCGGATCAACGCATCCAATCCGGTCTGAAAATCATTTTCCTGCCCCTGAAGAATCAGGTCTAGATCCGGAGCCAAAGGAGAAGAATAGATTCCGGAAATAAAAATGTCCCGCGGAGTATCTTGCGGATTGGCTCCAAAATCATACGGACGTTGACGGATGAAAGGAAATACCCCTGCATCTGCCAGTTGTTTCTTTATTTCTTCTGCGGAAAGCGTATCGGGGTCTTTTTTTTCAATGTTCTTGTACCGGATTTCTTTGTCGGTAGAGATAACGATACTCAGTAATTTCCTTTTTTCTCCGCGGTTTATTGCGGTAATTTCCCCACTGACAGGAGAAACGATCCGGATATCAGGGTTGTTTTTGTCGTACAAGATTGCATCTCCGGCAAGTACTCTATCTCCCTGCTTGACGGATAGTTTGGGTGCAAACCCCGTGAAATCATCCGGACAAATCATGTAATAATCGGAATGAACCGTTGAAAAGAGGCGCTTCTCTGCCTTCCCCTTCAGATTAATATCCAAGCCTTTGTTGATCTTTATTGCCTGAGCCATAAATATAATGGATAATAAATTCAAAATTTGAAAAGCAAATGTACAAATAAAATACGAAAAAATATATACTTTTGATGTTTGAAATCTATAAAACGAAAATGTTATGTTCTCAGGAATAGTAGAAGAAGCAGCTCCGGTAGTCGATCTCCGGTCGGATCAGGGTAATTTGCATTTAACGATGAAATGTTCGTTCGTCGATGAATTGAAAGTCGATCAGAGCGTGGCGCATAATGGTGTTTGCCTGACTGTAGTTAAAAAAACAGCCGATACTTATACGGTTACCGCTATCAAAGAAACATTGGAGCGTTCTAATTTAGGGTTGATGCGGTTGGGAGATAAAATTAACCTGGAACGGAGTATGCTGATGAATGGCCGGTTGGATGGTCATATCGTACAAGGGCATGTGGATCAGACTGCTGTGTGTGTGAAAGTGGAAGAAGCGGATGGTAGCTGGTATTATACATTCGAATATGTTTTCGATAAGGAAATGGCTCGCCAGGGGTATATGACGGTCGAAAAAGGTTCCGTGTGCGTAAACGGAGTCAGTCTCACTGTCTGCAATTCCAAAGACAACAGCTTTCAAGTGGCCATCATCCCTTATACCTATGAATATACCAATTTTCATCAGATCCAGGAAGGGACGGTCGTGAATTTGGAATTTGATATTATCGGCAAGTATATAAGTAAATTACAAACATATAAATAACGATGGATTCATTTTTGGAACTGGTACGAAACCGGCAAAGCGACCGGGCTTTCGATGTTTCGCGTCCGGTAGAAAAAGAAAAGCTACAGCGGATTCTGGAAGCGGGACGCCTGGCGCCTTCGGCATGCAATGCACAACCATGGCATTTCATCGTAGTGGATGAGCCGGAACTGAAAAATCAGGTGGCGGATGCCACTTCTACGAAAGTGTTGGCATTGAATCATTTTGCCAAACAAGCCCCTGTGCACATTGTTATTGTGGAGGAAAAAGTCAATTTCTCATCCGGTTTCGGCGGATTGGTCAAAGATAAATATTTTGCTCATTTAGATGTCGGCATTGTCGCTTCTCATCTGGTATTGGCTGCCCGTGAGGAAGGTTTAGGCTCTTGCATCCTGGGCTGGTTTGATGAGTCGAAGATGAGAAAATTATTGAACATTCCATCCAACCGTCGTGTATTACTGGATATCGTTATTGGATATTCTACCCAATCGTTGCGTGAAAAGAAACGGAAACCGATGGAAGAAATCGTTTCGTATAATTCATACAAATAAAATACACCGGAATAGGGAACCGTTTATGGGATTATCCGGTTCCTATTTCTTGAATTTTATGAAATGATCCGGATTGTTCGGAACGGAGTCTAGTGGCGGCAATGGCAGCTGGAATCTTTTTCTCCGGAACAACTCGTTCAGGCTGTCGAAGTCTTTCCGGAAAATAATGCCTAACCCTTGTGTCGTCTTGGCTCCCCGCGTGTCATAATAATATTTGTAGTTATAATGATTATACGCTTTCAGCCGGATACCTCCTCCGGGAGTCAGTTTGTATTCCAGATCAAAATCGCCGACGAAAGGAGGCAATCCTTTGTTGTCATCGACCAGATGAGAATAATCACGATACCCTAAATTCCCATTGATGATGAGCCTGTTGTCTAATAGCTGACTGGAGAGTACAAGCTCCACTTCCGTTCCGGTCATAGCGTCCGTATTTCCTGTCCGGATGCGGGTGCCCAACTGGACATTTTCCGTGAATGAATTGACGATACTCGACAACGAAGACGATAGAGTGGATGACGCCAAAGCAGAAAAATCATTCATAGGAAGTCTTCCCCCGTTGAGATTGTCTTCCGCCGGAGTATAAAACCGGTTCAGAACAAGCAGGTATACCATCTGGCGACTCATCATATCTTCCGTGTTGATGTAATTCTTGACCTGACGTTCAAGGTATTCCGATTCAGGAATTTCGATATTAAACTTGATGTTGGGATGTTCCATGGCTCCCGTAATGTTCAGGATACAGTTGACCATGACACTCGTACGTCCGGCATAATCGACAAGCGCCGGATTGAGATCATTCAGATTGGCCATGGTCGAATAAACCGCATTGATATTGAGATTGGCGGCATAAGGATCTCCGCGGAAGGAGACAGAACTCCCCTCGCTGATGTCGAAATCGCGGAACAATACCTGCTGAAAACTGAAATTGTATTTTCCCCTGTCGAGCGTGTAATTCCCGACCATTTTCAGAGGGGTGCGCGTGCCGTATTGAACTTGTAAATGCCCGCTTCCGTTAGCTCGTATCTTGTCGTCGGTCGCCGGGTCCATGATCAACTCGACCAACGCGTCGGGAGTCGCATCCAGATTGAGATTGAACCGGATATCCGTTTCTGAGTTTGTTTTGAGGTAGATCGGTTTATCGGAAATTTGGGAGACGTATTTTTCGACCAGTGATGTCGTATCCCGTTTTTTGTCGACGAAATGAATGAAATCGTAGTTTGTGATATCGCTCTCTTCCATGAAGTTAAGGTTTAACTTCGTGTTTTTTGTGTTTTGCATCGTCACATCGATGTTGACGGTTTTTTCACTCCCCCAGATGTTGGCGGATCCGGTACCGTATACTGTCCCGTAGAAATAAGGGTTGTGCTTTTCTGTTGCGTTGTATACCAGGAAGTTGTCGAAAACGATCTCTGCGGAGTAAGTAAAATCGCTGAAAAGTTTGTGTTTGACGGATCCGCTTTTGACTAAGGCCGCCCATCCGTTTTTATCGTGCAAATTAATGTTTTTGAAGATGATTTCATCCGGACGACACTTTACCGTGTCTGTAAAAGTATAATATGTATTCAGAAATTCAATCCCGAAAGAACCGTTTTTTACGAAAACATCTCCTTCCACTGTCGGGTCGTTCAGGTCTCCAAACAGGCGCAGCTTCCCGTTTAATTTTCCGGAGATATCCTTCGCCACATTTTTCATGTATTTACGCAGGAATGAAGCATCTGTGTTTTGGGCGTCGAAGACGATGGATAACTCTTCTTTTACAGGATAGATAATGCCGTCGACATCCACTTTTGTCGTATCGTCTTTGAAAATAAGTCCCGACATTAAAATCCCTTGCTCTTTTTCATCCCATATCCCCTTGAGGGTCAGATTTCCAAAAGTAGTGTTGTTGAATCCGAAGTGGTCTACATCGAGGTTTGTAGATAGTTTTCTTGTTGCATATAAATCCTGCGCGGTAACATAACCGGATGCGATTCCCCCGAATTCCAGCGCCGGAATATTCAGGGTATTAAATACATACTCCAAGTCTACTTTATTCAAGTCGATCCGTAAATAATCGTCCGGGTTGTGGGAGACAGTACCGTTGATGATCAGGTATTGGTCGTCGTGATCTATTTTTAAGCCATTGACCCTGATTTTTTCCGGGTCAATCGCGATCGATGCCGGATGGATTTTCCAAATGGAGTCATTGATCATCAATTGGTTTTCTTGTATCTCGATGGTCGTTTGCAAAGACGATTGCTTGTCCTGTTTGGTAAAGAACGTATTGAAAGACAATATCCCTGAATAGTTTTGTGCTTGATTATCATTCCATTCCAGGCTGGTTTCGACGGCGTTATTTGCTGCTGCCGAGTTTAAATAAAAGGTTAATTTCTTGTTGTTTTTCTGCAAACTAGTACTACTTAATTGGACCCGGGCGTGATTATCCGGATTTTCTAATAAGACCTGGCTGGATTCAAAAACGGAATTTTTATACTTTATTCTCGGGGAATAGGCTTCTATCCTGAATTTATTGTAGATGCTGTTATACTGCCCTACAACATTTGTCTTGTTGTATAAAACAAACGGAAGATCCATGATGTAGGAGAACTCCTGTGTGTCTTCAATCGTGAAGTTAATCGAAAAATTATTGGCATTTTCGGAAGCAATCTTTTCTGTATCAGAGAAAAAAGCCGGAAGGAAGCCGGACAAAGTGTGGTTGATGGTGGGCACGATTCCTCTGAAGGAATAAAGTCCGCGGATCTCTCCATTCACGATGTCGGAATGGATGGTAAGAATCTTTTCCGTGTTGAGCTGAGTCGCCTGGATATCCAATGAATCGAGGTAATAACCTCCTCTTTCCGTATTAAACCGGACATCAGTCAAGTTGATGCTCCCCAGTAGGTTATCGATGTTATTTCCTGAAAAATCAGCTTTTATATTGAAAGATAAATCCGAATTTTTGTATTTCCGACTTAAATTCAAGCGGTCTAATTGAATGTGCTCGGCCTCTGCGGAAAAATTAAATTCGGAATCTTTCCCTTTCAGGACGAATAATCCTTTGGCCGATAATTTTCCTTCGGGACTGTCGACATCGAAATGACCGGAAAATCCGGTAGGAGTAAAATCTCCTTTCATACTCAGGTTCTCATAAGAATATCCTTTATATTCAAAGCGACCGACAGTTGCATCGACCCTTCCCGAAAACTGATTGTTTTTCCCTTGGCGGGCATCGACTAAGATATTAAAACTGGTATTCCCGTAATCTTCATTATGCATGAGTTTTTTGAAATCCAGTCCGTTCGTCTGAATCGTTCCGTTGATAAAGAGATAATCTTCTTTGCCTACATTGATATCCGTCCGGATAGTCCCTATATCCGTATGAAAGATCCCATAAGCGGAAAGATGATGCAGGAAACCTGAGATTTCTCCTTCGAACCGGATGTCTCCCAACTGGGCGATCTGGGAGGGTAGTTCTACTTCGGAGGAACTGAAATTGTGAACCATCCTGCGGATGCTTTCGGAAGAAATATAGGATTGTTCCACTTCTCCCGAGATATACATGTTGCCGGGAGTTGTCAGGGATTTGAGTTTGGTTTTGGCTTTAATCATCAGCCGGTCTTCATCCTGAAGGACTAAATTTTTTAATTCCAGATCATTTAGGTTGCCGGATAGAACTCCTTCCAGAACAACTTTGTCCCTGAAATTGGAAAAGGCCGGAATGAAAGGACTCAGGTCTTTCAATGCAAAACTCGACGGCCGGATGGTTAAGTCGACAAGTGTTTGATTGACATAGTCTTCCGGTCGTTTGATCAGACTGTAGTCGGCCGTAATATCTTTCAGATAGAGCAGAGAATTCGGTAATTTCAGTTGTAAATGCGTGATTTTAGCCTTGCTGTCGGATGCGGAAAGGTTGAAAGATAATCGTTGAATATCTAATCCGGATTGTTCTTTGAAAGAAAACTTGGAAAAATCAGCAATAAGCAGTTTGTTTGTGAAATTATTGATGTGAATTTTTGCAGAAAGATCTTTGATGTTGATGTCTTTGGGATTCAATTTACCGGGTGTTTTTCCGGCATCTTTGACACGAAAAGTGAAATTACCCCGGCGCAGGTGTAATGTATTGATCCGGATATCAATGTTTTTATTTTTTTTGGTGGTGTCTTGACTGGCCAATGCATCGAGAATGAATTGAAAATTGAGGGGAGCATCGGCTGTTTCTTTGTTGAAATTGACCTGAAAGCTGAATAATTGGGCCGTTCCGAATCTCAGTTTGCCTTTAAGTAAGGGCGTGAATTCAAATCCGACGGCCAGTCGTTTGGCCTGAAAAAGAGTGTCGCCGGATAAGTCCTCCAGGTAGAGGTCTTTTAAAATCAGCTTATTGAACAATTCAAAGTCAACGTGGCCGATCTGGGTTTCAACACCTAGTTTTTCTTCTAATACTTCAGATGCTTTTTGAGATATTTTTTCCTGAATATAAGGTATTCGAAGCAGCCCCACAGGTAAAATATAAAATACCCCCAGGAAAAACAAGATCCCCCATATAATCAATTTCAGCGCTTTCATTTGAATTTCCCGACAAAGCTATAAAAAGTTTCGCTATTTTTGCAGAAAATTTAGTGAAATGGATGTAACAATTTTAGGAGTGGAATCTTCTTGCGATGATACTTCGGCTGCAGTTATCCGAAACGGAGTGATTTTGTCGAATGTTATTGCAAGTCAAAAGGTTCATGAAGCGTATGGCGGAGTGGTGCCGGAATTGGCTTCAAGAGCGCATCAACAGAATATTATCCCGGTTGTTCATGAGGCGTTGAAACAAGCCGGAGTCCGGAAAGAAGCCTTGAATGCCGTTGCATTTACCCGGGGACCCGGACTATTGGGGTCGTTGTTGGTTGGGACTTCTTTTTCCAAAGGTTTTGCGACAGCCCTTCATATTCCGATGATTGAAGTCAATCATTTACAGGCGCACGTCCTGGCTCATTTTATCAAAAAGAGCGAAGAAGATGTGAATCAACCGGCTTATCCGTTTCTTTGTCTGTTGGTATCCGGAGGTAATTCTCAAATCATCCTGGTTCGGAAATGGAACGAGATGGAAGTGATCGGCCAAACCATTGATGATGCCGCCGGAGAGGCATTCGATAAATGCGCTAAAGTCATGGGATTGGGTTACCCGGGAGGTCCTGTCGTCGACCGGTTGGCAAAAGAAGGAGACCCGAAAGCGTTTCCATTCAGTAAGCCTGCCGTCGGAGGATATGACTATAGTTTCAGCGGCTTAAAAACGTCGTTTTTGTATTTAGTCCGGGATGCACTGAAAGAAGATCCTGATTTCATAGAAAAAAGAAAGGTTGATTTGTGTGCATCTCTGCAATATACAATTATTGAGGTGTTGATGAATCAGTTGAAAAGGGCGGCCAAGGATTTGAAAATCAAAGAGATTGCTGTGGCCGGAGGCGTTTCTGCCAATTCGGCTTTAAGAAAAGCTTTCGAAGCGTCTGCGGTTCAATACGGATGGAACATATACATACCACCGTTTGCTTATACGACCGACAATGCTGCGATGGTGGCTATGAGCGGCTATTTTAAATATTTGAACAAAGATTTTGCCGCTATGGATGTGGCGCCGTTTTCGAGAGTAGTTATTTGAACTAAAAACTAAAAACTCTTAACTCTTAGTTCTTAATTCTTAATTCATTATGTGTAATTTTTATTTTTATATTATTCTTGCATTTGTTGTTGTTAATTTCGTTTGGGAACAACTCTTGAGTTATCTGAATCGCAAGCGGATGAGCCCGGTTATTCCTGAATTATTAAAGGGAATCTACAAGGAAGAGGAATACGCCAGGCAACAGGCGTATCAGAAGACAAACAGCCGTTTTGGATTGGTTTCCGGTACTTTTTCATTGGTAATCATCCTTTTGGTCTTGATCTTCGGCATTTTCGGCTGGCTGGATAATCATTTGAGGGAATATACTTCCAACTTCCTGCTTTTGCCGTTGTCTTTCTTTGGTATCTTGATGATAGTCAATCAGATCATTGATTTTCCTTTGGATTGGTACGGAACGTTTGTGATCGAAGAAAAGTTCGGATTCAACAAGTCGACCAAACGATTATTCTTGTCGGATATGCTGAAAGGAATTTTAATGTCATTCGTTATAGGAGGAATTATCTTGTCTTTGATTTTACTTATTTACCAGCATATGGAAACAAGGTTCTGGTTTTTGGCATGGATCGTCATTACACTGTTTTCTTTGTTGATGAGTCTGTTTTATTCCGAATGGATCGTCCCGTTATTCAATAAACAAACGCCCCTGGAAGAGGGTGAATTGAGGAGTGAGATTGAAGCTTTTGCTCAAAAAGCCGGATTTGAATTGGGAAATATTTATGTGATGGATGGCTCCAAACGTTCGACAAAAGCCAATGCTTATTTTACCGGATTGGGAAAAAAGAAACGGATTGTTTTGTTCGACACACTTATGCAGGATTTGGATACAAAGGAAATTGTGGCGGTTCTCGCTCACGAAATCGGCCATTATAAGAAAAAACACATCTGGCAGTCGCTGGTTTTGTCGACGCTGACTACCGGAATAACATTGTATATTTTATCCTTATTCCTGGATAACCCGGAATTGAGCGCCGCCCTTGGAGGAACATGGCCTTCTTTTCACCTCGGGTTAATCGGTTTTTCGTTGCTTTATACTCCGATTTCCGAGATGACAGGTCTGATATTCAACCTTATTTCCAGAAAAAATGAGTATGAAGCCGATGCTTATGCGGCCGGTTTCGGATTGGGAGACGCCTTGATCAGCGGATTAAAGAAAATATCCGTCCAATCATTAAGTAATCTGAATCCGCATCCTTGGGTCGTGTTCTGGCATTATTCACATCCGACCTTATTGCAACGGATTGAAAAGATAGCTTCTCAACGAGGTTTGTAGTTGTTTTTCAACCAATACTCGAAAGCCGGATCTTGTATAACGATTTGATTGTTTGGAAATAGATCGATCAGATCTTTTTCAAGAGTTGCATGACGCAGGTTTTTGATGTTGGCGGATGTTCCCAGGTCATATTTTTTCAATACTTCTTTGGAAGAAAAATTAACTTCTCCGGCAACAATGGCCAATAGAAAATTAATTTGACGGGGAGTCAGTGAGTCGATGATCGTCGTAAATAATAGGCTTAATTGATCGATTAATCCGGATAAAGCAACTTCAAGAATTTCTTGATTACATGTTTTGGATGTCCTGAACCAGACTTGTTGACTCAGTTGTTGTGTATAATAGGGATGATTTTTCATGAGGTCGGCTATTGCTCCGGCTAAATCATCGGATATATGCTTGCCTGTACTTTCGAATCTTTCCGAAATAAAACGAACCCAGTCTTGTCGCTGTATTTTTTGAAGAAATAAGATGTCTCCGAATTTATAAAACGGCATGTTATAGTTGGTAAAAATGTTCAATAACATGTGACGCTTACTCCCGTAAAGACAATAACATACATTGTCATGTAATTGCCAGTGTGCACGTAACGTTTCCTGAAAAGCCTGAGAATCGTGATATCCGGCGATGTTTTGAAATTCATCGATACAAACGACGACTTTCTTCTTATGGTCGGATGCAATTTTTTGCGGTAAATCGAGAATCTCATCATAAGAAAGCTTTTCTTCTTTAAGATCAACACCGAAAGAGAGTTCATAGGTTTGAGTGTCGTCTGAGAACGTGATTTTTGGAGCCAGACGGCCTAAATATTTTTTGGCTTCCGAGATAAATCCTTTCCAATTGCTTGATGAGGCTTTTAATACGGCATTTGTATAGGTGCGATAGAATTCTTCTTTGGTTCTGCAGTTGAAAATGTCTATCATACAGACTGTTATTCCTGATTTTTCTTTTTTGATGGCTTGACATACCTGGTTTACCAAGGATGTTTTTCCCCATCTTCGTGGAGATATGATGATTGTGTTTACAGAACTTTTGAAGTTTTGAATCAATAACGCTTGCTCTTGCTCTCTGTCTGTGAAGTTTTTATTGCCTGCTATTCGTCCGTAAATGAAAGGTGCTTCCATGATTCTCCGGATTATATTTTTTGCAAATATAATAAATTAATTTGAAATAGATTAATTTGAAATAGATTAATTTGAAATAGATTAATTTGATTCGTAAAGTTTATATTTATTTTTTTATCTTTGCAGAAAAGTTGACTTCGACTTAATCTATTAGAAAATGAAAAAAGACATCCTATTTGCCTTGTGCCTGTTGGCGCTGTTTCTTCCGTTTATTTTTATACCGTCCTTCTATTCGGCTTATAAAGGTTTTAATGCCGATCATGCCTTTATCATGGCTTTTTTGAAATTCGGGATATTATCTACTTTGGGAGAAATGCTGGGACTGCGTATCAAGACCGGGAATTATAATGAACAGGGTTTTGGTGTATGGCCGAGGGCGGTTATCTGGGGGCTTTTGGGCGTTTGGATTGCTATTGCAATGAAAACATTCGGCGCAGGAATCCCTCCGGTTGTCGATTCTTTGGGAGTCAAGGGTGTTGCAGTGGCCATGGGAGGCGCTTTTACCTGGCAAAAACTGGTTGGTGCGTTTGCAATCAGCCTGATGATGAATACTTGTTTTGCTCCGATTTTTATGACTGTTCATAAGATCACGGATACGCACATCCTTCATAACGGCGGGAAACTTTCCTGTCTGTTAAAACCGATTCCTTTCGGAAATTATCTGGCCAACCTGAACTGGAAAGTACAATGGAATTTCGTGTTCAAGAAAACCATTCCGTTTTTTTGGATTCCGGCTCATACCATTACATTCATCCTCCCTGCTGATTTTCAGGTGTTGTTTGCGGCTGTCTTGGGTATCGCTCTGGGAGTATTGCTGGCTATTGCTGCGGTCAAAGGGGGACGGATAACACCGCCTCGACAGACGTCGGGTAAGATGGGGAAATTGTTCTTTCTGGTAATGGTGGTGTCTTTTTTCTCCTGCGGAGACCGGAATATTTCATCTGTTGACCCTTTTGAGATAGATGATATACACGATACTTTCGGCGAAGACCGGATTTTTCAAAACATACCTTTGACCGCTACATTATTTGAACAGGGAGATTTATCGAATGGCGGATCTCCGAATAATGCAGGGAACTACATTCGTTTGAAAGATTTTGTCAGAACTAGTTGTGGAACATCTATTTCTTGTTGTATCAATAAAGATTATCAGATTCGGATATTTGAATATGATATCAATAAGAAATTCATTGTAGCTGGAGATTGGATCAAAAATGACATTTGGGCGTATACCTATAAAGATTATGAACTGCAGCCGCCAACTTGTTATGTAAAGATTGTGTTGTCTTTAATGTCAGGACAAGAACTTTCTCCTTCCGAATCGGTGTTAACAGCTTCCGGCTTTGTGCTGAATGTAGTGGGAACTACCGGAGAATCGGTAAAAGATAAAACGCCTTCTTTTGTGAAAGAGGCTTGTAAAAAAACCTTAGACAGAGTATTGGCATGGAAAGGTAATTCGGAAGTGTTTACATCTCTTATGACATCGGATTTACATTATGTTACGGCTACCAGCGCATATCCGAATAGACCTGCTGCACGGTATAAAGGTTTGCAGTATGTGAATTATATTGCCGGATGCTTTCATCCGGATATTTTCCATTTTATGGGAGATTTTGGTTTTGATCAGTCAGATAACCAAGAAGATGCCTGGATTGCTATCCGGAACGATGTTGAGATGTGGGACAGTATCCGGATTCCTGCGGTATGTACATTAGGAAATCATGAGTATGAAGCCTGGGAAACAAAAAAATACATCAGTTGTAAAGATGTCCTGCATCTCTTTTTGGATCCTTTGCGTGAACGATACCCTGAAATAACAAGTTATACGGATGGAAATCAGTATGGGTACGTGGAAAACCGGAAAATGAAAACCCGGGTTTTCTTTTTATCAACAGCTGAAGTGGCTGCTTTCGGCTTTCAGAAGGCTCAATTACAGTGGTTGGCTGATGCACTGAAAGGACTGCCTGCAGGTTGGCATGCGGTCATTGGACAACATGCGATCAATATCCCGGATCGACCTTTTACCGAAGGGATTATGGTAAACGGGAATATAGAAAAAGTGATGCTGGAAGATTTTGTAGCCCATAAGTCAGGAGGTCGGGATGGAGTGTCCTGGGATTTTACTCAATTGACCAATCAAAAGCTGGTCGGGGTGGTGGCCGCCGACGTGCATGTTAATTATGCAGCAAAGATAAATGGAGTCAACTGGATTGTCAGACAGGGGTATGGCCAGTGTCGCCAAACAGATATACACGATGACCGAACTTATTTTTATTTTAATTATGCAGCAGAGCTGTGTTATGATTTGCTGGTCATAAAAAGTACCGGAGAAGCAAAAATATTCAGAATCGGAGCGGGGGGCGCGGAAGCTGATTTGGAAATTTTATTGTAAGAGTGTAATTCTTTTTTTATTTATGTTATAACGGTTATTGTATCTGCATTTGGACCGATAACCGGTTCCCTTCGTTATCCACAACCGTAATCGTATGTTTTCCGACAGATGGCGTTAGAGCGACCTGATGAAAATTTTCAGTTGTTCCGACAAATTGATCGTCCAGATGCCAGTAGACGATTGCATTCGGATTGTTGTGCGCGAGCTCAAAAGCGACTTTTCCCGGATTCCCGTCCAGTTGTTTCGGAATGGTAATTATCGCATTTTGTTGAGGATAAATAAACTGCATTACCGTGTATTGCCCCTCGGAGAAACATCCGGGTTTAATTGGCGGAAGATTCTTATAGGATGGATTTTGTTGCTTATAATACCATGCCCATGCCGGTGGGAGAACAAACCAGCTGACTTGTTTGATCCCATCGTTTCCGGCGCAATATTCATAAGTACGGTATCGTTCGTCTGCTGTGACATTGATACTGACATGATAAGGACAAGGATTTGTTCTTAATCCTTCACGGCAGACGAGTATCGTATCGGTGTGGTTACAATTCACACCGGCCAGGTATCCGCTTTCATGGCATATGACGGCATCGGCCAGATCCTGATAAGGAGTTTGAAACCACGTCGATCTGGGAAGAATATTGAAAATATCGAATAACACCGGTCCGGCAGTCCGCGCACCTGTGAGGCCGGCTTTCCCTTCGCCGTTGGCATTCCCGACCCATACACCCACAACATAATGGGGCGTGACACCTACCGCCCAGGCATCGCGAAAACCATAGCTTGTCCCGGTTTTCCAGGCGACAGTTTGCATGGAAGTGATATATTTCCAGTCGATTTCTTCCGGCCGGTTGACTTCTTTCAGCACTTCAAATGTTTGCCAGACAGCTCCGGGCGAAAATAAGGAGTTGACTTTTTCTTTTTTTCTTTTTTCGTTCATCAAAATTGCAGGTGCTCCGATTACCGGTTTGGCTTCATTGCTCGTTTGTTCAATGAGTGTTTTAGCCATGTCGTTGTAGACAGAGCAGATATCCCAAAGAGTACCTTCCGCTCCTCCTAAAATCAAAGAAAGTCCATAGTGAGAAGCGGGTTTGGTTAAAGTGGTAAGTCCTGCTTTTTGAAGGAAAGTGTAAAACTTAGGAACACTGTATGTCCGAAGTTCATAGACCGCCGGTATATTAAGCGATCGCGCCAGGGCATCGGATGCATGGACAGCTCCATCGAACTGATTATTGAAATTCTGCGGTTGAAACCCGTTGATGTTGAGCGGGATATCGGGTAAAAGAGTGTTCTGGAGCAGTTGTCCTTCCTGCAGCATCGCACAATAAAGGAATGGTTTCAGGATACTTCCTGTACTTCGCGGCGCCCGGATGATATCGACCTGATTGGCCGAATGTTTTTGCTCAAACCGGGTATTCCCGCAATAAGCCAAAACCTGATTGTTTTTTACGTCGATGATAAGGACGGAGATATTACGGATATCGCTTCTGGAAAATTCATCATTCCAACGGTTGAGTATCTGTTCGGTTTGCTGTTGCAGCCCTTTATCGATGGTTGATATGCAATTTTCTCCCTGGTTTTTTTGATAAAAATAAGAGACCAGGTGCGGAGCGATCTGCGGCAGAGGGAGAGGTTCGTCCGGAAGGGGCTCTGTCAATGCGAGTTCATAAGTCGAGTAGTCGATCACTTCTTTGTCGCATAATCTTTTTAACAGCCGGTTTCGTTTGTTTAGTAACGATTTCCTGTTTTTTGAGATATGAATCTGGCTCGGAGAATTGGGTAAGACGGCTAAAGTAGCTGCTTCCGCCCAGGATAGGGTGTTGGATGTGTGTCCGAAATACCTCCATGCAGCTGCTTCCAGGCCAACTACATTTCCGCCGAAAGGAGCATGAGAAGCATACAGACCGATGATCTGTTCTTTGGAATAACGGAATTCCAGACGCGTAGCCCATATCATTTCGATGACCTTCTCTCCGAGTGTGCGTTTTCCTTTACGTGCAAGCCGGATGGTTTGCATGGTAATCGTACTTCCGCCACTGACAGTCCGCCTGGACTGGATGTTTTGCATCAATGAGCGGCCGATGGAAAGAGGATTGACTCCGAAATGATAATCATAATACCGATCTTCAAATTCGATCAGGCACTTCTTGTATTTCTCCGGAACCGTATCCGAAGGAGGAAAACGCCATTGGTTATCTGCGGCAATACGGGCGCCGAGCAGCTCGTTATGACGATCGGTAACAACAGTGGAGTAGGGAACTTCAAAAAGTTTTTGAGGTAAACAGAATGCATACCAACAAACAGCAATAACTGCTATTGCAATAATAATATGTCTCTTTTTTAGCCGCACCTTGAAAGCATATGGATACGACTGCAAATGTAGCTAATTTTTAGATTTTACCTATTTTGCCCATGAACAAAATCACTCCTGTGCTCTTTTCTTTGATAGCGAAAAGAAAAGGTTTGTCTACTACAAAATTGACGGAAGGAGTTTCTTGGCTGGCATTCGCAACCATTACAACAGCCGTGACTGCAGCAGCTTCGGTTCCTTCTTCATTGACTTCGACAAACGTCTTATGGAGCACCTCTGAAATGTTAATTCCACCGCCCCGTGATATGCCGGTAAAATCAGCAAAAGCGGAGAACGGAAGATCCATGCCCATTTGTTGCAAGTTTTTCTTGATGCTATGTTTGGATTCAATCTTAAAACGGGGTAATTTTAAATTTACTTTCGTTTCTTGCAGATTGGCAATAGCAGAATTCCAGGTTTCTATATTCAGATTGTCCATGACATTATGGACTGATTTTCCATCATTCGGCAGCATGACAATCATGCTGAATGCATTGTTCCCGTAAGGTAATTCAAGGTACTGGGCATAGTCATCCGCAGTATAATTAAACTTACCGGTCTGCCTCATCATATGGACCTGTGACTCCTGGCCATTGTCGGCGTGAAATAACTCCGGATGGGAATTGTTCTTGTCGAATTGGAATTTCCAAATACCTTTGAAATAAACAGCATTAATCAAATACATAATCACATCCTCGGAAATTGCATTGATAATTTCCGGAATGCGGCCTTTCGTATTGTCGCCACACCATTTATTGATAAGAAGGACTGTCGAAGGATCGGCAAAATCCGCTTCTTTGATTGCTGCGTTAAAATAATTTTGATTGATTTGCTTGAAGTTATTTTCAACCGGAAATCCCCAACGGTACCAGATCGAGTTTGCAATACTTAATTGTGTGCTGGAATCGACTTTTAACAAGGCTTCCCGCAATGTTTTACTGTATTCGTTAATCTCGTCGGATGTAAATCCGGATATACTTAATGCTTTAGCCATTTCTTCCCATGTTTCTCCTTTCGCTCCGTTCATTGTCATGCCCAAAGCCATGCTGATGCTTAAGGGAGAAATAAATACATTGGGCTCTTCCGTTGACTGGTATATGTTTTTAAAGAGGTTCCAGGCAAAGGTATTGTCCTGCCCGATACGAGGATGTAAATCTGACCGTAAAACAATCGGTTCTGCATCCGAAAGCGTTTTTTGTTGCTCTCCTTCAGAACAAGCCCAAAGGAATATGAACAACGGAATAATCAATAGAGAAACAACCTTTTTCATGGATATTTTGAATAACGGTTTATACTTCTTTTACTTAATTAAATGCAAAAATCCTAAAAACGCTGCACGGAAATAGAGTTTATTTCATATTCATAACAACTTACTGAAACGGTTCAAATTGATAACCTCCTGTTGGGTTAACGAGAATGTTTCCCATGGCCGGATAAGCAATATGCATGCCCGCAATAGGGATGTTGTTCTTTGATACGAATTCTAATATTTTTTTTCGATATCGGATGGCATCTTGTGGATTGATGTCGTAAGTGACTGCAATTTCGGGATGAGGCATCTGGACAGCCATAGCATGAGTCAGGTCGCCCCATATCAATAATTTCTGATTGTCGGATTGAATCAGGTAAGCGGTATGGCCGGGCGTGTGTCCGTATGCTGCGACGGCTTGAATACCGGGAAGTAAATCTTGGGTTTTGAGTCCGATCTCGTCGGGTTGGAAAAGATGTATTTTATCTTTGTATGCTGCAATGACTTGGCGTGCCAGATCGAACCCGACACGTTGATTCTCTGTTACTTTATTTCTGGCTTCATCGCTCATCCAGTAATCATATTCTGCTTGAGGAATATAAACGGCTGCATTCGGAAACAGAACCGTGTCTTTACGTAACATGCCGAATATATGGTCGCCATGCATGTGAGTAAGAAGGATAATGTCTATTTTTTCGGGTGTGATTTTGAGCGATTCCAGATTACTTAAAAGCTTATGCCCAAGACCGGTATCGATAAGGATATTTTTCTTCGGAGTCCGGAGCAAGAAGGCATTTGTTGCATTGGGAAAAGTCCCTCCCGGAGCGTATTTTTCGAGAATTTCCGGAGAAGCACCGATCAGAATACTGATATTACCCTTCTGTTGTCCTTCGGAAAGCAGATCTACCTCAAATGCTCCGATTTTATGTTTAAAAACATCTTGTGAAATTCCGTTATTGGTGTTGAATAAAGCGCACATAATCAATAATCCTAAAAAAGTTTTCATATTAATAATGTTATTTAATAATAGTAATAGTCTAAATTACAAATATAATTAAAAAAATAACAATTATGTTTCCCTTATTGTTTATTTATTAATTTTGTGACTAATACAAATCAGTAGTTGAGGCATAATATTTGCCCGCTTCGCATGACTAATTATAATCAACGATATATGAATAATTTCAGATTTTACAGTCCAACGGAATTTATTTTCGGAAGAAATACGGAAAACAGAGTCGGGAAATCAGTGGCGAGATACGGTGGTCGTAAAGTTTTGGTGCATTACGGGGGCGGATCTGTTGTGAAAAGCGGACTTTTAGCCCAGGTTGAATCTTATTTGAAAGAAGAGTTTATTGAATATGTTTTATTGGGAGGCGTGCAACCCAATCCGGTCGATACGATGGTTTACGAAGGAATTGAACTGTGTCGTCGCGAAAAAGTCGACTTTATTCTTGCTGTAGGAGGAGGAAGTGTGATCGATTCGGCCAAAGCCATTGCTGCAGGAGTTCCTTATGTCGGAGATTTTTGGAATTTCTTCGAATATACGGTTACGATCTCCAAAGCATTGCCGGTAGGCGTTGTTCTGACGATCCCTGCTGCCGGAAGCGAAGGCTCCGACAGCATGGTTATTACAAAAATCGACGGAATGCTTAAAAGAGGCGCTTCGTCGTTTTTATTAAGGCCTGTGTTTGCTATTATGAATCCTGTACTGACTTTTACACTCCCTTCTTATCAAACCGCTTGCGGAATTGCAGATATGATGGCGCATATCATGGAACGTTATTTTACCCAGACAAGAGAGGTGGAACTGACCGACCGTTTGTGTGAAGCTCTTCTGCAGACCATTATAAAAGAAGGTCCCGTGGCGATTGCCGAACCTGAAAATTACGATGCCCGAAGCAATCTGATGTGGGCGGGGACGCTGGCTCACAACGGGATATGCGGTACCGGAAGGGAAGAAGATTGGTCAAGCCATGCATTGGAGCATGAGTTAAGCGCTTTGTATGATGTGGCTCATGGAGCCGGATTGGCTGTTATGTTCCCGGCTTGGATGCAATATGTGTATGAATCGGGTATCGATCGGTTCGTCCGGTTTGCAATCCAGGTGTGGAATATTCCGGATACGGGCGACAGGAAAGAGATGGCGTTGAAAGGGATTCATGCTTTGAAAAGTTTCTTTTCTTCCATCGGTCTTCCCGTTCATTTTGATCAGTTAGGAGCTAGAAAAGAAGATATCGATCGGTTGGTGGCTACTCTGAAAATAAACAGAGGAGAGTCATTCGGAGCATTCAGAGTATTGGATATGAACGATGCGAAAGAGATCTATCGGATTGCATCTGAGAACGCCTGAGTTCCTGCTCTTTTCAAGAGCGATACAGTTTCTGTAATAAGTCGACTCTTTTTAATCGATTGAGTGACTGGCTGATCTGTTTCTTATAGTTGTTGTCATACCAGAAAAAATATTTTCTCTGACCTAGCTTTTCTTCTTTTGTATGAGCGGTATACACCGGCTTCATAGTATAAGGATGATATCCGGTATAATATATTTCCGTCGATAAAGTCATGGGAGTCGGAGTAAAATCTTGCACTTGTTCCGGTTGAAAATCAAGCGATTTGGAAATAACAGCCAGTTCCGCCATGTCGGTTTCCGTGCATGCAGGATGAGAGCTTATGAAATAGGGGATCAACTGTTGTTTGAGATTGCGTTCGTTGTTGATTTTATCAAAAACTTTTTTGAATTTATAAAAAAAGTCGAACGATGGTTTTCGGATGCAGTTCAATACCTCTTCCGAAGTGTGTTCGGGAGCCACTTTCAGACGTCCGGAGACATGTTTGATAATTAATTCGGAAGTATAATCCCTTGCCGATTTATTCCATTCGCCGTTTTCATATTGCGAAAGGAGTAGATCGTATCGTACACCACTTCCGATGAATGATTTTTTAATCCCTGGTATTTTATCGACAGCTTGATACAGTTCCAGTAAAGGTTGATGATCGGCATGGAGGTTCGGACAAATTTTCGGAAAAACACAAGATGGCTTTTTGCATTTTTTACAGAGGGATAAATCAGACCCCTGCATGTTGTACATATTAGCGGAAGGACCTCCTAAGTCGCTTATATATCCTTTGAAATCAGGCATTTTCGTTACGGCTTTTACTTCGTTGAGAATGGATTTTTTGGAACGGGATGCAATGAATTTTCCCTGATGGGCGGAGATGGTACAAAAAGCGCATCCTCCAAAACATCCCCGGTGGATGTTGACGGAATGACGAATCATCTCGTATGCCGGGATTCGCTTGTTTTTGTACTTGGGGTGCGGCATCCGGGTGTATGGAAGATCGTAGCTCCGGTCGATCTCTTCTGTTGTCATTGGAGGATAGGGGGGATTGACCACAATGAATTGGTCTCCTGTTTTTTGCAATAAGCGGGAAGCTTTGAGTTTGTTTGATTCTTCCTCAATATGACGGAAATTCTGAGCCTGGCGTTTTTTATCTTTTAAACAATCTTCGTATGAAAAAAGAGAAATATCGGACGGTTCATTTTTTATATGTTGTTGAAAAAAGGCTGTTTGAGGAATGTAATCAATGTCTTCTATCCTTTCTCCTTGCTCTAAAGCCCGAATTAAAGCGGAAATAGGTTTTTCTCCCATTCCGTATACTAACATATCGGCTTTGGAGTCTGCCAGTATACCTGGTTTCAATTGATCCTGCCAGTAATCATAATGAGAGAGTCTTCGTAAAGAGGCTTCAATGCCCCCAATGACAACCGGAGTGCCGGGATATAATTCTTTTAATATCCGGGAATAAACAACGGTCGGATATTCCGGGCGCATATCCGGACGGGCATCCGGAGTGTAAGCATCCTCTGAGCGTAGTCGCTTGTTCGCTGTGTATTTATTGATCATGGAATCCATTGCTCCTGCAGAAACAGCGAAAAAGAGACGGGGTTTACCTAGTTTTTTGAAATCCCTCCAATCGTCCCGCCAATTGGGTTGAGGAACAATCGCTATACGCAAACCCATCGCTTCCATTGTTCTGCCGATAACCGCAGCGCCGAATGAAGGATGATCGACATACGCATCTCCTGAAAAAAAGATGACATCTAATTCTTCCCAACCTCTTAATTCAACTTCTTTTTTTGTTGTCGGCAACCAGTCTGTTGTTTTCCATTCTTTCATGACGCAAAGATATGGAAATATCAGTGATGAAACCGGAAATGAAAGATTTTTTATTTTTTGTTAAAAGAATATTTTTCTGATTATAGACAGATTATCTTTTTCTTGAATTTATTTCTGTGAAAAAGTGTTCAATTTATTTGTGTAATTAAAAAATAGACTTTACCTTTGCATCCGCTTTCCGAAAGAGGGGAGCTGTTAAGAAACGAAAAAAGTAGATCTTTGAAATAATTTCATGCAACGTAGTACAGCGAGTCGTATTTTTAGATTGGGGTATAATTACCTTGGTTTATTTATATGATTTCGGGAAAAGATAAAAGAACCTGTCAATTAGGAAT
>JAVBNR010000024.1:0-50999 GCA_031551395.1 Bacteroidales bacterium | reverse complement strand
GCATCGGTAGACATGACTATTCCTAACAGCCGCTGGCACATGGTGGCTCCACCGCTTCGCAACATGTATTCGGGTGACTATTGGTTGAGTGAATCGACCGCTCGTCGCAACCCTTCGGTCTCGATGATGAAATACCAGGCTATCAACCCGCAATATACTTCTATTCCGGTACAGGCCGGAGAGTGGTCTAACACTTTCAACACCCTGGACGTACTACTCAAGCCGGGAATCGGTTATGCTACCTGTATCAACCTGAATGACCTGGGCATAAACAAGAATTATACCTTCAGTTTCCCCAAAACAGCGACGGCTTACGATTACTACGACCGGGCGACCGGAGAAGTAGCAGGATCCGTCACAGGACTGAGCCGTACCAACGGTAGTAAATTCATCTACGAAGGAGTTACCGGATGGAGTGCAGCCAGCGCCGACGGATCATTCAACCTGCCGGTGGAAAACGGATCAACTACGACTTATGAATGGGTCTTGATCAGTAACCCGTACATGTCGCATTTGGATATGACTAAACTGTACCTGGCCAATACATCCAAGCTGACAGGGGCATTTACCCTGTGGACAGGCGATAACGGCTCAGGAAACGGGACAAACGATGTTTATTCTTTCAACGGGACAAATGTTGTCTCTACCTCAAACGCTCCTTTATTGCTGGCTCCGATGCAATCGATCTGGGCTAAACGCAACGGCACCACATCGTTCAATGATTTAACCGTGAATGCGGCCATGTCTGTTACAGCAGCAGGACAAACCCTGCGCTCGGATAATCGCAGCAATGAGCTGGTAGTGGATGTCTTGCGTGCAGGTAACCGCCAAAGTTCGGTCTTGATCCGTTACCGCGAAGAGGCAACGAACGGTTATAAGGAACAAGAAGATGCCCAAACATTCTTCATTGCCAACCTGGACAACAAACCGGCGATGATCTATGCGGAAGTGGACAAAAAAGCCTTGTCGGTCAACACCCTTTCTGATTGGACAAAAGAGGTTGCTTTGGTTATCAGTACTTCGGAAAAGGGTTGGCTGACACTGCAAGCCAGCGGCATGGAATCTTTCACTGCAACCGGTGCAGACTGGTACCTGTTGGACAAATGGGCTGGCAAGAAAATCCGTCTTTCGGAAAATGCTTCCTACTCGTTTGAAAACACAACAGGGAACCTGGAAGGACGCTTTGCGCTGAAAGTGGAAAATGCAATGACGGGATTGGATAATATTTCCAATAACACAATCGGCATTCATGCTAACGCTGAAATCATCCATATTACTAGTGCAGAAAACCTGAAAACAGTGGAAGTCTACAACTTGCAGGGACAACTGTTGGCGAAACAAACAGGATTAAATACCACCACAACTTCTTTGACAATCAATCAAAAAGGCGCTGTGATCGTGAAAGTAACGACTTCAACCGGCCAGCGGGTGGAAAAAATCCGCATGGATTAAAAAAATAGAACAATGAAAACGAATATAAAAAATTACTTTTTGGCGTTGGTCCTGCTTTTGGCAGGATCAGCCGCCGTGCAGGCTCAAATCGCCATCGGCAGTTCGGATAAACCGCACCCGGCGGCTATCCTGGATCTGAAATCCGCTGCTACCAAAGGATTGCTGTTGCCGAATGTGGCATTGGATAACGACAACCTGGAAACATTCATCCTGGATGGAGCGGACAACAAGGAAGCAGCCAAAGGGCTGCTGGTGTTCAATACAATAGACAACCAGGTCTATTTCTGGAACGGGACGAAATGGAACCGCCTTTCAGGCGCAGGCGCTGATCCGGGAGAAGAAACCCCGGAAATTAAAACGGTGGAATGTGAAGGTTTAATCTTTATGGACCGCAACCTGGGCGCCAGCGATTCCGCCAATCCCAACCCGGCGGACTACGATGCAGGGGATAACACGAGCCCTGATGGCGACTTGAATGGCGGTTATTACCAGTGGGGTCGTATGGCTGATGGTCATGAGCAATGGAACAGTGAAGTAGTTGAGGCTCTTAGCCCTCCTGAGTTTGAAGAAGACGCTGGAGGTCAAATCCATGCACACTGCAGGGCTTATGGTAAATTCATTAAAGGAACCAACGATAATAGATTTGACTGGAGAGTAACACCATATGATGACCTTTGGAATGGGAGTAATGAAGTAGATGGTGGTGGTTTTGGGAATCCCTGTCCGGAAGGTTTTCGCGTTCCTACTGCCGACGAATGGAATACTATAATGACGTACCTGACCTGGAATGAGGCAGCTAAAGGAATGTCCGGCTGTTCCAAACTCTTTTTGCCTGCTGCAGGAAACAGAAACCACGATAATGGATCGTTCAGCTATGTGGGTTACGCTGCTAACTACTGGAGTAGTACGATTGATGGCGAGGAAGCCAAGTCGCTAGCATTTAGCGCTTATGGCAAAAGCATTGGTGTCTACGCCCGTGCGATTGGTATGCCGGTGCGCTGTATTAAGAAATAAGAAATAAAAACAAAAAAATAATCAATAAAAAAATATTCACGATGAAAACAAGAATGAAAGTGTATTATTTGTCGCTGGTTTTGCTGTTGGCAGGATCAGTTGGAGTGAAGGCTCAGATGACAATTGGGAGCTCGGAACCTCCTCACGAAGGTGCTTTGCTGGATTTGCAACAGCCCAATGCTTCAACGAAGATGGGTTTGAAATTGCCGGTGGTTTCTCTGGCTGATGCTTCCCTGTATGGCCTGACTTCAGGAGATCAGACTAAGGCTGTCGGTATGGTGGTTTACAACGATAACGCGGATATTGCGAACGGGCACGGTGCGGGTGTTTATGTTTGGAACGGTACGAAATGGAGTTCCCTTTTAGGTACTGGCGGTTCTACGGGCGAAGAACCTGCTGATGGTACAGTGCTATGCGCCGGCTTAACGTTTATGGATCGCAACTTGGGCGCCGATCCTACTGCTGATCCCAACCCATCATCTTACGATGCAGAAACAACTGCTTCCCCTACCGGCTCCTTGAACGGCGATTATTTCCAGTGGGGTCGTAAAGCTGACGGTCACGAGAAATGGAACAGTCCAGCTGCTGTAGGACCAGTAACCGTTGATCACTATGGACAAGTCCCTGCCACGAATGGTGCGTATTATGGTAAGTTCATATGGAACGCGCACGAAAAAGACTGGCGTTCTACGCACGATGATGATCTATGGGAGCCTAGCTACCACCTGACATCGAATCCATGCCCGAACGGTTTTCGTATCCCGACTAAAACTGAATGGGCCGACGTTATAAAATCCATCCTCCCCTTCAACAAGGCTGCCTTTACAGCCGCAAGACAAGGTATCAACATAGGTTCATATGGGTTATTTTTACCCGCAGCAGGTTTCAGGGACGGTCTTCGAGAAGGTTGGTATATAGGGAAGGGTATATCCACAGCGTACTGGAGTAATACAGGTATCGCAGATATGGCTAGTATATTCACAATAAGCATTGGATATAATGCTACTGATTCGTGGATAAGTAAGTCAGCGGGATGCAACGTACGGTGCGTGAAAAACTAATTCGACTATTTGCTGATTCGACTATTTACATCTGCGTGCATTGAAAGCACGCAGATGTAAATAATCATACCCCCGATTTATAGGGTTGAGAATCTCAACCCTATAAATTTAGAAAAAAGGTCAAGCAATGAAAATCTATTTAATTAATTGATAATTATATATTTAATTGGAAACATTCAAAAAGGATTCCGGGAAAATTCAGTAAAAAAAAGAAAAAAAATATCCCGCAACCCTGATGGGTAGACAAAAGCAAGAAATCAACCCCTTTCATAATGAAAAAAGAAATGAAACAAATACGGGAAGTTCCCCCATTAAGCGAATTTTAAAGTCCGCGAAGCGGGCAAACTATGAATAACCGTGAGTGCAACTCACGGTCAAAATGCTCATCCTCTGGGTGGATGCTACCGTTCTCCGTGAGTTGCACTCACGGTTATTCATATTCAGTCCCTGCGGGACATTCATGGAAATCGAAACATATCCCCCGTTAAGCGAAGTCTCCAGACTTCGTTTGATAAAATCGTAGTTTTTAACTACTCATCACAACACATTCACAAACTATGCTTAACATAAGAATAAACATAAAACGATTCATTTTACCCCTATGAAACACCTATTATTTATCATTTTATTAACTTTTACTGCATGGAACACCTCCGCCTCCCGCCTTTCCGGCAGCTACGGTGGCCGCCAATGCCCTAAATTCTATATCGGCCTCTATCACAACGGACGGTTTGAATGCATCGACAGCGTCTCACTCGACTCCGCCGGCAAATTCACCATCTCTTTGCCCGACAACCGCCAGGGAATCCTGCGCATCGCCTGTCACAACGAAAAAAACGCAAGCGACGCCTTGAACAAAGCCGACAACACCAGCAGCCTGCAATTCATCTATGACGGGCAGGACATTGTCTATGAAACTTCCTGGCGCTGGCACAACAGCGAAGATTACCTCCGGGTACTCGAAGGAGGAGAAACCACCAAACTCGTCAGCTTGCAGGTTCAAAAACAACAACAATTATATGAACACTTGTCTGCATTGGAATCCGTTTTGGATAAAACCGACCGGAATTCGGCTTTTTTTTCTACTGTGGATGCAGAATACACCGAAACCATCCGGAAATACAACCAGGAATTGCAAAACATGCAAGCTGCAGCCGTTCCGGGTAGTATGTTTGCTACGGTGTTGAGCTGTCTCCAGGAACCGGAAGTCCCTTCCGGGCTGCAAAGCGAGCAGCGGGTAGACTGGTTGCGCAACCATTTGTTCGATGGCATCGATCTAAACAACTATTTAGTATATAATTCTCCGTTTTTCACGAATCGTTTGCGCCAGTATCTGTATCTCTGGCAGCCCAAAGGCGTTGTATCAGAGAGCGAAATCAAGGCCTCTCAGGCAGAAGGCATCCGGTTGTTGAAAGAAAAAGTACAGGCCTCTGCGCCGGAGATCATGCAGGCTCTGGATGAATGTTTGTCGAATCATCTCAATCAAAAATAACTCGCCCATCCGTTGGCTATCCCCCGAAAATGGTTTAACTTTGTCGTCAGCTTTTTTGTCTTTAAGGACCTCAAGGACCTCAAGGACCTTAAAGTCCTTAAAGACAAAAACTAACTAAAAACCAAACCTTATGACAGAACAATCTATTTTCTCTAACACCGGAAACTACCGGAAGCTCTACAGCTACCAGAAAGCTGAAGCGATTTATGACATTACCTATTATTTTTGCCACAATTATTTGCGGAGAGGAGATCGCACCATTGATCAAATGGTTCAGGCTGCCCGTTCGGGTAAGCAAAATATTGTTGAAGGATCAGCTGCATCATCCACTTCAAAGGAAACAGAAATCAAATTGGTTAATGTTGCTAAAGCCAGTTTGCATGAATTATTAATCGATTATGAAGATTATCTGCGAACAAGGAATCATTGTCTGTGGGAACCTGATTCCATTGAAGTATCGACCATGCGTGATTTGGGAAAAAAACATAATGACTCTGCCTTTTTTATGAATATAGTTCAAATCCGCCCTCCTAAAACGATTGCCAACATGGCGATTTGCTTGATTAAGCAAACAGATTATTTGCTTGCCCGGCAATTGAAAGCCCTAAGTGAGCAATTTCTTCGGGAAGGAGGATTCAAAGAACGGATGTATAAAATGAGAATAATGAATCGAAAATAAGGGGATTATAAATTGGATCCGTCGAACGATAGCGGTAATAAATCCTTGATACTCTCGATGATATAAATCTCTTTTTTCCCGTACAATAACAGGCGGATGTTGCTTCCGTAGCGGGTTTCGGCCTCCAGGACGACTTGCCGGCAAGAGCCGCAGGGAGTAATCGCATTGGCAATGAAGTCGCCGTTGTAATAAGCTGCCACAGCCAGGAGAACAGGCTTCTGGTCGGGATAACGTGCGTTGGCATAAAACAATGTTGTTCGTTCGGCACATAACCCGGAGGGATAAGCGGCATTTTCCTGGTTGTTTCCTGTGATTATTTCGTTGTTGTCTAGTAATATAGCCGCTCCGACCTGAAATTTTGAATAAGGAGCGTAAGCGCTTTGGGTGGCCTCTTTGGCGGCATCGATGAGTTTTTTTTCAATCTCATTGAGTTCATCGTACGTACAAACGATTATCTTTGCAGTTAAATCAAACTGATTCATCGGATATAATTTTAATTCAGCAAATGTAATCTATTCTTTCAGATATGAAAACACATTCCCGTATATTTTTTGTAGTAACCGCATTTTTATTCTTTTCCCTGGGTGTGTCCGGTCAGGAAAAGACGCAGTCACGCCTGGATTATATCGATACCTACAGCGATCTGGCTGTCAAACACATGGAGAAATATAAGATACCGGCCAGTATCACGTTGTCGCAAGGTATTTTGGAATCCGGGGCAGGAATGAGCTCATTTGTGAAACGATCGAATAATCATTTCGGGATCAAATGTCATTCCGATTGGAAAGGAGATACAATCATACATGATGATGATCGTCCGAATGAATGTTTCCGGAAATATAAAAAAGCGGAAGATTCATTTGAAGACCATTCTCGTTTTCTTACGGAAAAACGTCGTTATTCGATATTGTTTGATTTAGACATCCGGGATTATAAAGGATGGGCGCGGGGACTTCAGACGAGCGGATATGCAACCGATAAAACCTATGCCAATAAGTTGATCAAATTAATAGAAGACTATGAATTATACCGGTATGATACGAAAGGATATAAAAAGGCGAATGCCGGAAAAACGACGGTTACAGGTACAAAACCTCAGGAACGGGATGTTTTTAAAACGCACGGATTGATTTACGTCTATGCTCGTCAAAACGATAGTTTTGAGGCAATTGCCAATGACCTGCGTTTCAAAGTGAAAGACCTGATCAAATACAATGAGGTTCCTGAAGATTTCCCGTTGAACGAAGGCGATATCGTTTACCTGGAGAAAAAGAAGAAAAAAGCCGATAAACCGTATTATGAACACACGATCCTGATAGGGGAGTCCATGCATAGTATCTCCCAACGATACGGGATACAACTTTCTCGCTTGTATAAGATGAATAAAAAGGATCCTGATTATGTGCCTGTAGAAGGGGATGTGCTTCGACTCCGATGAGCCGCGGGGTTCTTTAAAAAGAAAAAGGGAATTCTCACGAACTCCCTAATCCAATCTTTGTTAACCTTAAATCTAATACTATTATGAAAAAACCACGATACAAAAGTAGGAGAATATCCATCATCCTGCAAGTTTTTTTTCGTAATAAGAGTTAATAAAAAGGCCTTTTAAATATAAAAAATCTTAAAATCGGATTTCGTCCATCAAAAAGAACAGTTCTTCAACCGTATTGGCTCTCAACATCGCAATTTTTTTCGGCTTGAAATCGGCAATCCCTTTAAATAATGGAGTTGCTGCAATGTGGCGGCGGGTGTGGATAACCCCCCGGCGTTCGTCCAGTCGCTCGACACTTTGGATCACTTGTTTTTTTAATACGTCGAGGTACCATTGAAAAGATTCTTTCGGCAGAGATTCTCCGGTCTTCAGATAATGTTTTATTTCACGGAATATCCAGGGACAACCGATGCTGGCGCGGCCGACCATAACCGCATCGACCCCGTAGCGGTCAAAAGCTTGTTGGCAACCCTCGGGAGTCGTCAGGTCTCCGTTGCCGATGATCGGAATTTGCATCCGGGGATTGTTCTTGACTTCGCCGATCAATGTCCAGTCGGCTTCTCCGGTGTACATCTGGGCGCGGGTGCGACCGTGAATGGTCAACGCTGCGATCCCGCAATCCTGTAGTTTTTCAGCCAGGTCGACGATGATCTTGTGGTCGTTGTCCCAGCCGAGGCGCGTTTTGACAGTCACAGGAATGTGGACGGCTTTGACAACTTCCCTCGTGATTTCAAGTAACAAGTCGGGCGTTTTCAGCATACCGGAACCCCCTCCTTTGTTGGCTACTTTTTTGACGGGGCATCCGAAATTCAGATCCAGGACATCCGGTTGGGCTTCTTCACAGATCCGGGCGGCTTCAACCATCGAGGCGACATCCCGGCCGTAAATCTGAATGACAACCGGACGTTCTTCGTCGGCCACTTCCAATTTCGCCTGCGTCTTGTTGACATGGCGGATCAAAGCATCGCTCGAAACAAACTCCGTGTAAACCATGTCTGCTCCGAACTGCTTACACATCAGTCGGAATGAAAGATCCGTCACATCTTCCATCGGAGCCAGAAAAACGGGATATTTGTCGAAAGTCAGATGGCCTATTTTCATTTCTCAATTACGGCATTTGTGTTATTTCCTGTTTGCGGGTACAAAATTAGAGATTAATTTCGTAAATTTGCACCTGGATGTAAACTTAATTTTGAGTGAAAGATATTCGTAACTATGAAATTATGGCGCCGGCAGGCTCGTATGAATCGCTTGCCGCAGCTATTCAGGGAGGCGCCGATTCGATCTATTTCGGAATAGAAGGATTGAACATGCGTTCCCGTTCTTCCAATAATTTTACGATTGAAGATTTGCATGAGATTGCCTGTATTTGTAAAAAACATCATATCAAAAGCTATCTGACGGTCAACACCATTATTTATGATCAGGATACGACGTTGATGAAGCAGATCATCGATGCGGCGAAAGAGGCCGGTCTTTCGGCTATTATCGCTGCCGATGTGGCCGCCATGATGTATGCCCGGTCTATCGGAGTGGAGGTTCATCTCTCCACCCAATTGAATATCTCCAATGTGGAATCCCTGAAGTTCTATGCTCAGTTTGCGGATGTAGTCGTACTGGCGAGGGAACTCAACCTCGATCAGGTTAAGGAGATTTACACCCAGATCCGGGAACAGCAGATCAAAGGACCTCATGGAGCATTGATCCGCATCGAGATGTTCTGTCACGGAGCATTGTGTATGGCCGTTTCAGGAAAATGCTACCTGAGTTTGCATGAAATGGATTCGTCGGCTAACCGCGGAGCCTGTAATCAGTTATGTCGCAGGGGATATATTGTAAAAGATAAAGAATCTGATATTGAACTGGAGATTGACAACCAGTATATCATGTCGCCTAAAGACCTGAAAACCATCCATTTTATGAATAAAATGCTGGATGCAGGGGTGCAGGTGTTTAAGATCGAAGGGCGCGCCCGGGGGCCTGAGTATGTCAGAACGGTTACCGAATGTTATAAAGAAGCGATCCGGGAATATAGTCATGATACGTTCTCAGCAGAAAAAATCGAAGATTGGGACAGGCGGTTGAAACGGGTGTTCAACCGGGGTTTCTGGGATGGTTATTACCTGGGTCAACGCCTGGGAGAATGGAGCGATCAATATGGAAATGAGGCGACTGAACGAAAAATGTATATCGGGAAAGTCATAAAATATTTTTCTAAATTGGGTGTTGCCGAGTTCCTGATGGAAACCCAATCATTGCAATCGGGCGATAAAGTGTTGATTACCGGACCGACTACCGGTGCGTTGTTCCTGGAGGCGGAAGAGATTCGCGTCGATTTGAAACCGGTGCAGCAAGCCGAAAAAGGAGAATATTTCTCGATGAAAGTACCGGAGAAAGTGCGCCCGTCCGATAAATTGTTTAAGTTGATAACAACCAGTCACCATTAAAAATGAAATCCGGCATGTTTGAAATTCAGATGAAAGTGCGTGATTATGAGTGTGATACGCAAGGGATTGTCAATAATGCCAATTATCTGCATTACATGGAACATACCCGTCATGAGTTTCTCGAAAACCGGGGTGTCTCCTTTTTAGAATTACAGAAACAACATATCGACCCGGTTGTGTCGCGGATCGATATCCATTATAAAACGTCGTTGACCGGAAGCGATTGTTTCATTTCGCGTTTAAAAGTGTCAAGAACAGGGATAAAGATTATCTTTATCCAGGAAATATTCCGGATGAGCGACAATCAACTGTGTTGTAAGGCGCAGGTGGAAGTTGTTGTCTTAGAAAATGGAAAATTAACAAGAGGAGATTATTTGGATGAATTATTAGGAATTAAACCATAGAGTGTATCAATTTTAAAAGGATATCAATTTTAACCGAAACCAACATGTACAGTCAAAACCTTATTTACCAGATCGGACTAACCTTAGTCAGAGGCATCGGCAATATTATTGCCAAACAAATCATTGAATACCTGGGAGGTGCGGAGCCTCTTTTCAAAGAAAAAGCGTATGCGCTGGAACGTATCCCGGGAATTACTCCCCGGATCATTGCCGAAATCCGGAAACCGGAAGTCTTGCGTAGAGCGGAGAAAGAAGTTTGTTTCATCGAAAAGAATAAAATCAGAGCGCTTTATATTCGCGACGAGGACTATCCTTCCCGGTTCAGGGAATGCATCGACTCCCCGGTCATGTTGTACTACCTGGGAAATGCGGATTTGAATGCGAGGCGGATCGTCAGCATTGTCGGAACCCGGAATGCTACGGCCTACGGACGGGAAATGACGGAGAGAATGATCAAAGGTCTCGCTGAAAAATATCCGGATATACTTGTTGTGAGCGGATTGGCTTATGGCATAGACTACGCTGCCCATCAGGCTGCATTGAAGGAACATATGCCTACGGTCGGCGTTCTTGCTCACGGATTGGATCGGATTTATCCGTATACACATAAAAATATCGCCATTCAGATGGTTGAAAACGGGGGATTACTGACCGATTTCATGAGTGAGACGAATCCCGACAGGCAAAATTTTGTCAAACGGAACCGGATCATAGCGGGGATATCCGATTGTACGATTGTGATTGAATCGGCCAATAAAGGAGGGGCTTTGGTTACGGCTAACATAGCAGATTCTTATCACAAGGATGTATTGGCGATTCCCGGAAGAGCTGACGATGTCTATTCTCAGGGTTGTAATCGACTGATTAAAGAGAAGAAAGCGGCTTTGATAGAGTGTGCGGAAGACATTCTCCGGGAAATGTGCTGGGAAATACCGCTACCGCATAAACCGGTTGAAGCCATTCAACGGACTTTTTTACCGGATCTTTCTCCCGAACAACAACAGGTGGTGGATATCCTCTCCCAAACAGAGAGTATGCAACTCAACGTTTTAGCTATAGAATTAAATAGGCCGGTTAGTAAACTTTCCGTATCCCTTTTCGATTTGGAAATGAACGGAATAGTTCGCTGTATGCCGGGCGGACTCTATCGATTGGTCTGAATAACAAGAACTTTTAAAGCATTTATTTGTTTTATAAACACAATCAATCAATATTAAATAAATTCAATCGATGGGTTGCAATAAATATGCTCTGCTATTCATACTTTCTCTTTCGATGTGTGTGTGGGGAAGTTATGCTCAAGTTGATTCTGTTAAAAAGAATTCCGTATCGATGGATGGAAAACCATGGCCTGTCAGCCGATTTTCTGCGCATTTAGGCGCTTTTTGGGCGATCAATACCACTCAAATCGGAGCGGGAATCGATGGAAGAGGTTATTCGGTATTCAGTTTTGAGAATGATTTACAAATGGACCGGAATACTTACAGTATTCTTTTTAATTTCGATACGCGTTTGGGAAAGCGCAACCGGATCAATTTTTCTTATTACAATATTTTCAGAAACACGACCGTCGTCCTTAACAAGGAGATCGAATTCGGAGAACATACTTATCCGGTCGATTCGGAAAGTGATATATTTCTGAATACCAACATTTTTCGTTTATCTTATGGTTACTCGTTTGTGTCGAATCCCCAACTTGAGCTGGGGGCATTGGTTGGTTTTCATGTGATGGCTTTTAATATGGGTTTTGACCTGAGTGGCCAAACGACGGATTTATCCTATAATGATCGCGTGAAATTTACAGCTCCGCTTCCGGATATCGGATTTTACGGTACCTATGCGTTCCATGACCGATGGGCTGCAAGTATAGAATTAAGCAGCCTTTATGTGAAATACAAAAGCTTTACCGGCCGTCTGTTGAATGCTTCGCTTGGTGCACAATACCGGTTAGCCGATCACTGGGAAGTCGATCTGGGTTATACGGTATTTGATGTGCTGATCCGGCTGAATCGTCGGGATTTGAGCGCAAACTTTGATTGGGGTTATAATGGGCCTTTTGTCAATGTCGCCTACAAATTCGGTCGATAAGTCTTCTTATTTATTTGTAGGACTTCCCGTAAATGCATAAACATTTCCGGAGTAATCGACGGCGATAAGCGTGTTTCCGGAAACAGCCATCGAAGCCAATACGGGGGCTCCGGTCGATAATTTCCAGACCATTTCTCCTGTCCCTGCTTTAATTCCGTAGATGCAGCCATCAGCAGCGCCGAAATAGACGATATCGCCGGATAAAACCAGGCTGCTTTCCACTGAGGCCGATGGAGTTGTCACGTAGGGAGCTGTATAGACCAACGACTGTCCGGTTAGCATAGTCCATTTGATCGCCAGATTTTCTTTATCTAAGGCAATGATTCCTTTGTCGGCGGTACCGAAAATAATTTCAGAGTCAGTGATCAATGGGACTGAAGTTACATTCAGGTTGAATTCCGTAAACTGTTTTTGTGATACGATTTCTCCGCTTTGAGGTTCAATGATGAATAAGCTGTTTCGGGAGATAACATAAAATCGACCTTCATGAAGGGTGGTGGATGCGCCCCGATCACTTAATCCGTCTTTGGATAATTTCCAGAGCATTTCTCCTGTTTGAGCGTTATGCCCGTATAAAGCTCCCCATTGAGCTCCAGCCGTCAGGACATTGTTTCCCAGAGTGAGCGTTGTTGTCGCCGCTTCATTCTTTTTCCAGGCGGAATTGACCCAAATGGCCTGACCGTCGGTACTGCGGTAAGCGCCTAATCCGGCTCCTGTTCCGGCATAGACAACACCGTTATCGGCTATCAATCCTTCTTCCAGATAAGGAAATGAGGTCGGATCCAGTTGTTTTTCCCATTTCAACTTTCCGGAAATCGCATCGATGGCGTATAACCAGCCGTCGGCATCCTGAGCAAAAACCGTGTTGTTATCAAAAGCGATCGAGTTTTTGACGGAGTTACGGGTGGAGTATTTCCATATGATTTGACCGGTACGATCGTCTAATGCATATACTCCCTGATTTTTTAACCATCCGTCGTCAACGGAAGCAATAAAAATACGGTGGTCGGCAATCAAGGGAGAGGACATGAAGATGTTTCCTCCGATATTATTGACCCAAGCCAGTTGTACGGGTAATCGGACTGTAGAGGAAGTGTTGCCGGTATGCGCCGGATTTTTTAACAGATTGCTCCAATTTTCTTTGGTTTCTATTTTTGTCTGAAAGGATGGGTCATAAAGAAAACGGCTGTAAGTCTCTGTTTGATGACCATCGTTGAATTCGACGGTTACTTTCACTTCCATCATTTGAGGTTTTGAAGAAGTCGATTCGGGATGAATTTCCGCATACCAGTTCCAATCGCTTTTGGGTGTCATGTTTCGCGGAGTCCCCAAGTGATTTTTCTCTTTGACGGCAAAGGTTACTTGTTTGATTTCAGATCCTGAATGATAGGTGTTTACCGACAAAGGAATACTTTTGTCGGATAATAAGGTGGCTGTTTGTCCGTCGATCGGAGAAACGATATGGGCTTGATGATCAATGAAACAATAGTGCAGGTTCATGCTTCCGATGGCGTTTTTTTGCATGTGGACAACACGGAAAGCCGATGCTGAGTGGTCGATTCCTCCTTTGTCGGGTGGAGCTGTGCAAACAGTATAAACACCTTGTTGATTCCGGATGTAATTATAATGCCAATGACCATATATCCAGGCTTTCAGGTTGTATTGTCTCAGATCGATCCGATCTGTTTCATCGATTCCAAAATGAAAACGGTCGGAGGTCGTCAGTATGTCGTGATTGAAAATGACAAGTTGCTTCTCCGGCTGCATCATTGCAAGGTCATTTTTCAGCCATTGATAAACCTCTTTTTTCGTATAACTCGGTTTGTGATCTCCATTAGCCATTGGTGTCACAACATAATGAACATTGCCGACGTCAAAAGAATACCAGGCAGGACCATAGATAGATTCAAAAAGTTGTTCTCCATAAGCTCCTTTTACCAGGTCATGATTTCCGATGCAGTAATAAACCGGACAATTCATTGTCTGAGAATGAATGACTTGGATATGGTTCTTCAAACCGTTTTCATAACAAATATCTCCCGTATGGATCAGGAATGCGATCTTTTCGTTACGGATATAACTCTTCAGATCGGTTGCCCAATTACTTGCTACTCCACGCATATGTATTTCAGTATCGGTAATTTGTATGAATGAGTGATTGTCTTGTCGGGTGCGTTCACTGGGGGTCAGAATAAAATCATAGGATTTTGTAGACGCATTTGCCGGAATGTAGTTTTTCTCTATTTGATATCCGGCCGGAATCGTAATCGTAATAAAACGCGTTTTTTCATATCCGGGCAAGGTAAATTTTCCGTCTTTATTGGTTTTAATGGTATTTTGTCCATCTGTGACGACTACTCCTGATAACGGAGTAAGCACGGATGAACGATTATCGGAAAACACACGACCGGAAAATGCACCCGAAGAAGATTGAATAAAAAGCGTCAGCCCTATGAAAATAGCAAATAGTTGTTTCATGTGAGATTAAAATTACTCCTGATTAAGGAACAAAGATAAACAATAAAGTCCTATTTTTTATATTTTGCAGGGAGTGAATAGGCTGACGGAAGCAGAGGAGTCATAAAAAAAACTACCTTTGTAGAAGAATATTATAAAATTCATGCATATGAAACGAACGTCCCAATCGAGACTGAAAAGCTTTGCTGTCGCTTTTGCCGGTTTGAAAATTATTTTCACGAATGAACGGAATTTTCGAATCCATTTGTTGCTGGGAATTTTTGCCATAGCTGCTTGTATCTATTTCGGGGTTACTGCCGGCGAATGGATTGCCGTATTGCTGCTGATTGCTATTGTCTTATGCGCAGAAGCTTTGAATACGAGTATCGAATATTTATGCGATCATATTTCTCCCGAATATGCTCAGATGATAAAGAAAGTCAAGGATGTAGCAGCTTCAGCGGTACTGATATGCGCTATTGTTGCGGTTGTCGTCGGGTGTATTATTTTTATTCCTTATTTAAAGGAGCTGTTATGAGAAAGATATTATTTCTGATCGTATTATTTCCGTATCTGTCGACCGCTCAGGATCTGAAAGATACATTATCGTTTGAGAAAACATATCCGGAAACGACGGAAGGGATTCGATTCACACCCAAGCAGTTGATTGTCCCGGGAGTTTTACTCGCTGCCGGAATATACGGAACAATGGATAAACGGTTGGATCATCAAGTCCAGGATCGGGCAGCTCAGTGGGGTGGAGATACTTTTGTCGATGATATTTTACCGATAGTTTCTCCTACAGCGGTCTATGTACTCAATTGGTGCAATGTTCGTGGGAAACATAATTTTGTAGATCGAACAGTCATCATAGGGACTGCTGCTGTTTTGACAGTCGGCAGCGTTTATCTTTTAAAATCAACCACTTCGGTCACTCGCCCCGATGGCAGCGGAGACGATTCTTTCCCGTCTATGCACACTGCAATCGCTTTTGCCGGAGCCGAATTCCTGAGACAGGAATATGAAGACCGATCGGTATGGTATGGCGTTGCAGGATATACATTGGCTGCGGGTACGGGTTTTTTACGTATTTATAATAATAAACATTGGCTTTCGGATGTTTTGGCAGGAGCGGGAATCGGGATACTCACTACAAAAGCTGCTTATTGGCTTTATCCCGAGATTCGGAAAGTGTATGCAGGAACAAAGTTAGATCATGCGCTGATCATTCCCTGGGGAAATACCCGCACACTTGGACTCAGTTTGTCGGTTGTTTTTTGAGGAAAGGATTAAGAACGCAAGCCTGTTGACAAATTTTGGAGATGATTAATATTCAAACGAGAATTTATAATGGAAAAAAATTTGCACTTTTGAATGAAATTTAAAAAGAAAAAGGGAATTCTCACGAACTCCCTAATCCAATCTTTGTTAACCTTAAATCTAATACTATTATGAAAAAACCACAGTACAAAGATAATGTACTTTGATATTGCTTCCAAATATTTAGATATAATAAGTGTTAATAAATAATATATTTGTACGAAATCTGCATTAATGAATATTAAAATGCCGGTTTCGAGTATGAAATTTAAGAAATAGGACTTAGCTCAACGGTAAAATGTCGCATGATCGGAGCTTCTTTTACGATTTTATATCCTTTACAGATTGTTTCGCGTCGGTCGTATATGTTCTTCAATGCAGCTGCCACTACATCCATGTGATTGTTTGTGTAAGTCCTCCGGGGAATCGTCAATCGCAATAATTCGAGTTCAGGGTATCTGTTTTCCCGGGTTACCGGATCGCGGTCGGCCAGGATCGCTCCGATCTCTACTCCACGAACACCGGCTTCCAGATAGAGCTCTACACCCAATGTTTGAGCTGCAAATTCTTCTTTGGGAAGCTGTGGTAAAATCTTTTTAGCGTCGACAAAGATGGCATGGCCTCCGGCAGGACGTTGATAAGGGATACCATATTCATCCAGTTTTTTTCCTAAATATTCGACTTGTTTGATACGGGTTTCCAGGTAATCGAACTCAGTACCCTCATACAAGCCCTGGGCTAATGCATTCATGTCACGGCCGCTCATGCCTCCGTAAGTAATGAATCCTTCAAACATAATGTTGTAAGTGGACGCTTTTTCGAACCAGTCCTGATGTTTGGTGGCAATGAATCCCCCGATGTTGACGATCGCGTCTTTCTTACTGCTCATGGTCATTGCATCGGCATAAGAATACATCTCTTTGACGATTTCGCGTATGCTCTTGTTTTCGTAACCTTTTTCCCTGGTTTTGATGAAATAAGCATTTTCAGCAAAACGCGCCGAGTCGAAGATTATCGGTTTTTTGTACTGATCGCATAGTTTTTTGACTCCGCGGATACATTCCATGGATACCGGTTGTCCTCCGGCAGTATTGTTTGTTACAGTGACAAGGACAAATGGAATCCGTTCGTGGTTTTCCGATAATGCTTTTTCCAGTTTTGAAAGACTCATATTTCCTTTGAAGGGCAGCTCCAGTTGTGTATCTGCAGCTTCGTCGATCGTACAGTCACAAGCGATTGCGCGACGGAACTCGATGTGTCCTTTGGTTGTGTCGAAATGAGAATTTCCGGGAATAACATCTCCTTCTTTGATTAAGACGGAAAACAGAACGTTTTCTGCAGCCCGTCCCTGGTGTGTAGGTAAAAAGTAATCGAATCCGAGAATGTCTTTGATTGCCGCCTTCATGTTATAATAAGAAGAAGAACCGGCGTAACTCTCGTCTCCGGTCATCATGGCAGCCCATTGACGATCGCTCATGGCTCCGGTTCCGGAGTCGGTCAGCAGATCAATAAAAACTTGATCGGATTTCAGATTAAATAAGTTATATTTAGCTTCTTTAATCCACTGTTCTCTTTCTTTTTGCGTACTGCGATGGATAGATTCCACCATTTTGATCTTAAATGATTCTGAAAAGGGTAAGTTCATGGCTTTTTGTTATTTTTTAGAATGGACAAAGCTAGTGAAATTTCCTTGTATTCTAAAAAATATTTCCGATTAAAAACAGATGAAAGTTATTTTTCGTCTTGCTTGTTTCTTTTCTTTAATAAATCTTCCGGAACTCTGATTTTTTTGGGCGAAAAGATAAAATCAAGAGGATAACGGGCAATGAGCCTTCGCAGGTAAGTCATTAAATGACGGTATTGTTCGAACCGGATCCCACGGGAGATCGCAGCCGTAAAGAATGCCAGAGAGAAACTGACAAGAAAATTAAGAAATCCAATGGATAAAATTCCGATGATGGTCATGACCAGATCCAACGGATTGACGTGATAGGCCAATCCTTGCAAGCCAATGGCAAATTGTCCGGTCGAGATCGTGATGTGACGGATGTCGAAGTCTATGCCGAAAATATAGCCGAAGAAGCCGGCCATCCCCAGTGAAAAACCCAGGAATATATTTCCCATAACCGGTCCCATGTTCGTTTCCGTGAAAGCAGCCAATTTTTGGATCGACTTTTCATTGAAAAAACGAATCAGAAAAGGATGGTCATTGATCCGTTGGGCGATTCGCCCATGAATGGCGCGATTATCAAAAAATCCGCTTACAAGTCCCGATAAATATAGAAAAAATCCGGTGTTGCAAGCATACATTAAGCATTTGGATTTCAATGGGTTTTGCCAGTCGAGTAATTCCTGAGCGTGTGCCCCTTCTACAATGTTTACTTTAAAAATAAGAAAATATAAGAATGAAACCAATAAAGCAACAGGAAAAGTGATGCTGAGGTTGCCTACAAATGAAGCTGTCTGACTTCTCCATACTTTGGATAGCAGGATTGCCAGCTCTGACATGTTTGAACTTTTATTTTTGTGATTGTCCATTGCACTGGCGATGGTCGAGGCTGTCATGGCCGGCTGTTTTGTCGCCAGGGTCGATCCTGTCAGGTGGATGGCTACAAATCCGGAAGCATAATTCAGGCTATATGTAAAACCTTGCCAGAACGGAGCCATGACCAGTTTGTGCAAAAAGCTCTTGATTAAAGCAATGATGGCGGCTATGGCTCCTCCTTTCATGGAGGATTTCAGCATTTTAATGTATTCGGCACGGGAAGTGATGATGTAGTGCTCTCCGGTGTCGTGTTCATGTTCTGCAATCCGGTAGGCCAGTACTTTGATATTTGATTTGATTAATTGGGTCAGACTGTTTTTTGTGTTTTCATTCCGGACAATTTCCTGAAAAAGCTTGACCATATTCAATGAATTTGATTCCGGCTGCGGATTCGAAATATCCAGGATGATATACAGCCGAGTGATCAATTCGCTGATTTGTCTCAGTAGGTATGTTTGTTGCAGACTTGTACCGGAAGAGGTACTTTGTAACCGTATCTGCCGGATGCTTTCTTCACAATGTTTCAACGTTCGTCTCAATTTATTTTTGAGCAGGTCGTATTTTTCTTTGATCACAGGAGCATGCTCTTTAAAGTCGATGATGTTCTGGGATAGCCGGTTTTGCTCGATGAAAAAAGAAATTTCATCTTTTTGGAGCCACCCTCTCATTTCTTTGTTCATGCTGAGCGTAACGATACGACAGGAAACAATATGCAAGGCCTGATTGAGTTTTTGAAGCATCTCCCGATTGGTAAAATTGACATGGAGCTTCAGCAATGAGAAAAATTGTTTCCAGAGGTCATCATCGATTTTTTCTATCCATCGGATATCGGTGCTCTTATAAAATATGGTGTCAATAATGCGTAATAAGCTTTCTTTTTTTCGATCTGCAGGCAATATTTTGTGTTTCAGTCTGTTTCTGAATTCAACAAAAAAATTACTTTCGGTCTCGATTCCGCTGAGGATAAAAATTTCCAATATTTCGGAGTTTATAAACAATTGAGTAAACAAATAGCGTAGTTTCCTTCGGGTGGTAGGATCGTTTTCCAATATCTGAATGACCTGCTTCAGTGTGTCTTCCGCTTTTTGATAATCTCCATAAAAATTCGGACGGATTTTAGAAAACAAACCTGTTATTAAAACGAGGCTGTGCTCATTATATTGATTGGTTTCCCGAATATTCTGAATGGCAATTTCTACTGTTTTAGGATGTTGCAACTCTTGTTGTTCAGACATAAAAGTAGTTTATAAATAGTAATATTTAAACAGCTTTTAAAATTAATAACAATAAACTAAATATGAAAGTTTAATTCGAGAAAAAAGTGTATTTTTGCGATTTAAGAAATCACAGGAGTCGCATTTAATATTATTACCATGAAGGCATCAACATTATTCCGGGGAAAAAACGGACAAAATTATTTATTCCCTTTCATTCTGATTACCAGTTTATTCTTTTTATGGGGGTTTGCTCATAGTTTATTGGATGTATTGAATAAGCATTTTCAGGATTCATTGCATTTAACGAAGGCTCAGTCAGGAGCTGTACAAGCTGCTGCTTATGGAGCTTACTTTTTTATGGCGATTCCGGCCGGATTGATTGCTCGTAAATTTGGCTATAAGACTGGGATTATAACCGGGTTGTTGTTGTTTGCCATCGGAGCATTCTGGTTTGTTCCCGCGGTTAGCATCAATACATTCTGGGCATTTTTACTTGGACTTTTGATCTTGTTTTCAGGGCTAACTTGCTTAGAAACAGTGGCAAATCCTTATACGACAGTTTTAGGTCCTCCTGAAACAGCGGCCAGCCGGATTAATCTCGCTCAGACTTTCAATGCCATCGGTTGGATCCTGGGTCCGCTGGTCGGCTCTATTCTTATTTTCAAGAATGATTCGGATAAATCTGTCATTGAATTGTTTTCCGAAGCTTTAAGCAAAGTATTTCTGGGAGCGCAGGATGTGGTTCAGGTTGTTACGACTGAAGTCGCTCAACACACCAGTAACTCAGCACTCATCCCTCCTTATGTGGGACTTGGAAGTATCGTTTTGCTTGTTCTTATCCTTTTCTTTTTTGTCAAACTCCCTGAAATTACCGCTCAGGATGATACTCATGGAGCTGCAAACAGTTCCGGAAAAGCGTTGGCAAACATCCCGCTGATCAAGCAAAAACATTTTGTGTTTGCTGTTATTGCTCAATTTCTGTATGTGGCGGCTCAAACAGGTATCGGCAGTTTCTTTATTAATTATACAATTGAAGTAAAAGACCTGCAGTTGACTGAAATACAGGCCGGATTATTGCTCGGGCTCGGAGGAATGTCTCTGTTTGCTATCGGACGTTTATCCGGCAGCGCGATCATGCAAAAAGTAAAACCGGGTACATTACTCGGATGTTTTGCATTGGTCAATACTCTTTTAATGATCTTTGTCATCATGAACCATAATCGATTTGGCGTTATTGCACTCATCATGAGTTATCTGTTTATGTCGATTATGTTTCCTTCTATTTTTGCTTTGGGTATCAGAGGTTTAGGAGAAGGAACGAAAACGGCGTCTTCTGTTTTGGTACTGACCGTTGTGGGAGGAGCAATCGCCCCGGCATTGATGGGACAGATAGGAGCTGAAAATATGAGTATTGGTTTTATTATTCCGATGGTTTGTTTCCTTTATATTTGTTATTTTGGATTTGTAGGAAGTAAATCTAAATAATGTCGAACCTGAAGGTTTATAAAGCATCGGCAGGATCAGGGAAAACCTATACCCTGGCTCTGGAATATATTCGGGAGTTGCTGATCAATCGTTCCGATTATTCTCACAGGCACGTTCTTGCCGTTACTTTTACCAAGGATGCGACAGGCGAAATGAAAGACCGGATTTTATCCGAGTTATATGGTTTGGCATTCGCATGTGAAGACTCCGTAAACTTTAGAAGATCGTTGAGTAAAGCTCTGACAGAGGCCGGGAGACCGATGTCGGAAGATGAAATACAACAGAAATCGAAAATGGTCTTACAGGCGATTCTTCATGATTATTCTCAATTACATGTCACAACAATCGATAGCTTTTTTCAGAAAGTACTAAGAAACCTGGCCAGGGAATTAGGAAAAGGCTCCCGGTTCAACCTGGAGATGAATAATACAAAGATACTTTCTGAAGCGGTGCGTTCCCTGATTGAACAAGCCAATGAAAACCAGCAATTACTGGATTGGCTGATGGCTTATATTGAAGGACGCCTGGATGAAGGGAGTCATTGGCGGGTCGATCGTGAAATCATGGATTTCAGTCGTTGCATTTTCAATGAGTTTTTTCAGGAACACGAACAGGTACTGAAGGATCAATTGGATGGTAATCCGAAGATATTTACGGAATTATGGGAGCAGCATGCAAAAATACAAAGCGATTGTAAAGCGTTTTTCCGTCAAACTCATACCGAAATCGAACAATTATTGCAGTTGCATGATCTGGATGTTTCGGATTTTAGCTATAAGGGGACAACGATCAGCTTCTTCAAAAAATTGTCTGATGGGGAATATGCTAAAGCCGAGTTAAATAAAACGATCGAAGCCTGCCTTACAGATCCCGAAAAATGGACTGCCGGCAAGCATAAGCGAAAAGAGGATATTGTCGGATTAGCGACTGCAAACCTGATTCCTTTACTCAATCAGACGTTGGATGTATTTAGAAAATTCAATACTTCCCGGATGATCAGTCAAAACATACACCAACTGGGACTGATTGGGGATATAACCAATGAAATCAGCCGGCAAAATGCGGAGAACAACAGGTTTATGTTGTCGGATACAGCTCTTTTCCTGAATAAAATGATTGATGATTCGGACACTCCGTTTATTTATGAAAAGATTGGAGCCGAAATCAAACATGTGATGATTGATGAATTTCAGGATACTTCCCGGCTACAGTGGAAAAATTTCAAATCATTGTTGTCGGAAATCATTGCTAATAACCGATTTAGTTTGATTGTAGGCGATGTGAAACAATCAATTTATCGTTGGAGAAACGGAGATTGGAATATTTTGAACGGCATAGAAAATGAGTTGCCGGTACACTTGAAACTTTTGAATTTCAACTATCGCAGTGAAAGGCAGGTTATTGATTTTAATAATCATTTTTTCACACATGCGGCACAATTGTTAAATGAAAAGTATCAATATCATTTCGGAAGCGTGATCGATTCTCCTTTCCTGACTTCGTATGACCCGGCCGATGTGGTTCAGCAGACTAAAAAAGAAAAAGATTCGGGTTATGTATCCGTTGATTTTATCCCGGATAAATCTGAAGATGCCAAATATGAAACATTGGTGTTGGACAAATTACTGGAGCAAATCCGGAATTTACAACAACAGGGTGTGGCTGCGAGTCAGATTTGCATTTTAACCCGTACGAATAAAAGTATTATCAAAATAGCAGAATATTTATCTGCTCAGAAAGAGTCTTGTCCTGAACTTGCATCGGAATATTTTCTGAATATTGTTTCGGATGAAGCCTTTCAATTGAATTCATCTCCTGCTTTACGGATAATCATTGAAGCATTGAGGGTCTTGACTGAGCCGGATAATCCGGTTGCTCGTGCCCGGTTGGAATTTTACTTGAAAGAGAGTGTCGGAAATAAACATTTGGATAGTCCGGAAGCACTTTCACGCTTGCCGTTATTGGAATTAACCGGTCATCTGTATCGTTATTTTGATTTGAAGAAAATAGCGGGACAAAGCAGTTACATGTTTTCTTTTTATGATGCGGTAGGGAATTATCTTCGGGAAAATCCATCGGATCTTTATGCTTTCCTTTCTTTCTGGGAAGATGAATTACAGTTCAAATCGATTCCGGCCGGAACTTCTATTGAAGGTATTCGGGCTATGACTATTCACCGATCCAAAGGGTTGCAATTTCATACCGTATTGTTGCCTTTTTGTGATTGGGACCTGTATCCTGAAAAAAATCCGGTGGTCTGGTGCGGGCCTAAATCCGGATTATATGATTTGGAATTACTCCCGGTTAAATATACCCAAAAGATGGCTGATACCGTTTTTTTGGATGAGTATAAAAAAGAAACCGGTCAGAGTTGGATGGATAACCTGAATGTTTTGTATGTCGCCTTTACCCGTGCCGAACATAACTTATTGATTTTATCCCGGAGTAAGAAAAAGTTGGATTCTCCGGAAGACATCCGGAAAGTTTCCGACCTGCTCCGATGTTCTATGGAGCAAATCAATGGATATTTTAATGAAGAAAACCTGCATTATGAAAAAGGAATATTGGAAATCCCCGTTGAAAAAGAGATTGAAGTTTCCGATAATTTATTGAAACAAACGCCTGATATACTGGATGCGCATTTTGTTTCTGAGGCTTTTAATCCGGATAAATCGATATTCAAACAATCCAATAAATCCCGTGAATTTATTCATCCGGAGTTGACGGCAAAAGATCTTTATGTTTCTCACGGCAATATCATGCACCACTTATTTTCTCACATTGGAACGTTGGATGATATTACATCGGCTGTCGATCGTTTAATTTTTGATGGGATCGTCCTGCCCGGAGAAAAAGAAGAATACATCCGGAAAGTCAATGAATATATTGTTAATTCTCATGTCGAAGATTGGTTCTCGAAAAAATACCGGATTTATAATGAGAGTGCGATCCTGATAGAGAAAGATGGAGATATAACGACTCAACGTCCGGATCGTGTCTTGTTTTCGGACAATGAAACATTGATCATCGATTATAAATTCGGAGAACCTCTGCCTGCCCACCAAAAACAAATGCAACAATACTCACAGTTGCTCCAAAAAATGGGTTATCCCCATGTTCGGACTTTTATCTGGTATGTAGAAAAAGGCCTAATTTGTTGAAAAATGACATTTTTTTGATTTTTTATATCATTTTTTATCAATTTCTTAAAAGTCCTTTTCGGAAATAGACATCAAAAAGTCTTTTTTTTTGCAACGATTTATATCTTTTAATCGTTTTAATTGTGAAAGAAGCGTATTGAATATGATTATATAGATCGTTCTCTTCATGTTTTATAGGTTGACTTGTTGAGTTCCGCTAATTGGATGACGACACAATAGCAGGTGTAATGAAATGGAGTTATGTTTATATTTGAAGTGATGAAAGAATGAGGTAAGTATGAACGAAAACATTCATATCTGTGCATGAAGAGAAACGATGTATATAAATTGAATAATGAAGGAATATAAAAAGAGTTTTTTAATTCAAATCGAGGGACAAAGGGCAAAAAGATGAAGTAGAAGTGAATGATTGTATTTGTGAATGATTTTGTCAAACTTAACCAAATCTTGTTTATTTAATCAAAATCAGGCAAGCTGGTCATCTTTGTCCCTCTGATTTGAACCTTTTTTAACAGGTCGTTTCCCTACAATCAGTGTCTTGCGACCATTTTTTAAGGTTGTAGCAAATAAATAATCCTCCCCACCTTCGCGAAGTTTGAGTTTTTTTCTTAACTCGTTGACCGACATTGGAAAATTGCGTACACAAAGATTCGCCTGGGAAATACCGCCTAATTTTGTTTTCAATTCATTTTTATTGAACGATATAACATCCTGAACGACGAATCCTCGTCCGGGAAAATCCGGAATCCAATGGGATGATGTGTATAGATGGCTGTCTGTGTGTAGTTTATCTAGTTTGAAGCGTTCGGCAATGAGCTTATAAGCGCCTGCTTTCAGTAGAGAACTGTTGGGCTCGTACAGGAATTCTTTGATTTCCGAAGTACAATCGATGCCTGTGTTTTTTTCTTCCGAACGATAGAATGAAAAAGAAGAATGATTTCCGTCTTTTTTGAGATTGACACAAATGATCTCCGGTTCGGTATTCCAATTTTTTTGCATCAGGAAAAGTAATTCTTTGCATTCATTATCGACACTGACTATGTGTATCCGGGAAGTTTCGGTCAATGTTTGAAGAGCTTTGGTTATATCAAGCATGGGTGATAACTTGATTAGGATCTGTTTCGCTTTTTCCAGAAGCGATGCTTTGAGTCGATTGATATCCGGTTCACAATCGGATATGGCAACTGTTTTTTTTCCTGAATGATCCCGACGGGCAGGATCGAGGTAAATGCAGTCGGCTTGCTCTATCTCTTGTATGTAATGTTCGGAAGAATCATTTACGATTTTTATCTGATCAAGACCTGATACCGCGAAATTGTTTGAGGCGATGTCACACAGTTCTTTTTGCTTTTCTACATAAATGGCTGTTTGGAATTGGCGGGCTATAAAAGAACAATCCACTCCGAATCCTCCGGTCAGGTCTATAAAAGAATGACCCGAAACAATTGAGGCTTTATAGCGTGCGGTAACTTCGGAAGAACATTGTTCCAGCGAAAGCGATTGAGGATAAACAATACGATCGTTTTCATACCAGGATGGTATTTTATGTTCTATGGCCTGACGCCCGGCAATTTGGATGATTGCAGCCGGTATGTCGATGTTGTTTGAGTCTAACGTCCTGGCAATCAATGCTAAGCGATTGATATCGTCGTAACGGTGTTGAAGGATGAATTGACGGGTAGCGTCGGAGAACATGGTTATTCCAGGTTAATACGTACAGCTTCGACCTCATCTTTCAGGAATAACGAAGCCATTTCGGAAAACTTTTCTGCTGATTCTGTCGTGTAGAATCTGCAAATCCCATTTTTGGAACAGTGCTTTTCCATTTCAGGATGACGACTCAGGTAATCCCGGAGGCTTGTTGCTACATATTGTCCCTGCGATAAAATCCGGATAGTCGGAGCAAGGTATGACCGGATTTTGTTTTCGAGTAAAGGATAGTGCGTACATCCCAATACCAAGGTATCGATTTCCGGATCAGATTTTAAAATATGGTCTAAGTGCTGTTGAACAAAATAATCTGCGCCCGGTTTGTCGTATTCTCCGTTCTCGACCAGAGGTACCCACATCGGGCAAGCTTCTCCGGTTACGGTCATTTCGGGAAAAAGTTTCTGGATCTCGATCAGATAAGAATTGGATGCGATGGTTCCAGGTGTTCCCAGTATGCCTACATGATTTGTTTTTGTCAATTCGGCCATATGTTCTACCGTTGGTCGAATGACTCCTAAAACACGGCGATTGGGATCGATAAGCGGAAGATCTTTTTGTTGGATTGTCCGGAGTGCTTTTGCTGACGCTGTATTACAGGCTAAGATGACTAATCTGCATCCTTCGTCAAAAAGCCGGATAACGGCTTGTCGGGTAAATTCGTAAACAAGTTCAAAGGAACGAACTCCATAAGGCGCACGGGCATTGTCTCCCAGATAAAGATAGTCATATTCTGGCATTAAGGTGCGAATTTTTTCCAGAATGGTTAATCCTCCGTATCCTGAGTCAAAAATACCGATGGGCCCTTGTGATGACATGTGAGTTAAGAACTAAAAACTAAGAACTAAAAACTAAGAACTAAGAACTAAAAACGGATTCATACAACATCCATCCTTAACTCTTAGTTTTTAGTTTTTAGTTCTTAACTCTATTATTGTAATCCTAATTTCTTTTTAATCAGAGGAGTTGCATTGATTGCATTGGGAGAAATATATAAATACACTCCTTTGTCGGCTACGTAAGAATATCCGTTTTCTTCTGCAACAGCTTTAATTGCTTCCATTACTTTTTGTTGAATGGGAACGTACAATTCTTGTTGTTTTTTGTACAGTTCTTCTTGCGATTCTCTCTGATAAGTTTCAGCTCTTTCCCGTATATCAGTCACGTCTTTCAACCGGCGAACTTTGATGCTTTCGGCTAATGTGTCGGATTGTTGTTGAAGAGCAGTGTACTTTTTAGCCATTTCGTCTTCCATCGACTTCAGCTCTTTCTCAAATTGTTGTTGCAATTTTTCGAGAGTTGTTTTCATAGCCGCAGTTTCCGGCATTGCCATTATAATTTCATCAGAATTAACATAAGCCATTTTTGAATGTTCTTGAGCAAATGCTCCTGCGGGAAGAAGCAAAAGGGCAGCGATTAAAAATTTTTTGAACATAATTTTATACAATTTAATAATTTACAATTTTAATTTAAGCGGACAAATTTACGGATTTATTTTGAATATCCTAACTTTGAGAGGACTTCGTTACTGATATCGATTTTCGGAGAGGCAAAAATGATACTCATGGCTGAGGCTCTGTCTGTTACTACCTGATATCCTTTTTCTTCTGCAATTTCTTTTACAGCATTATAAATCTCGTCCTGGATGGGTTTAACAAGACTTTCCCGTTTTTTGAACAATTCGCCGTCGGTCCCGAAATATTTACGTTTCAGGTCTTGTGCTTCTTGTTCTTTAGCTACAATTTCATTTTCTCTTTTTGTTTTCATTTCCGGTGAAAGAAATACCAAATCTCCCTGATATGTTTTATATAAATTCTGAGCTTGTTGTTGTACTGTTTCAACTTCGGCCTGCCATTTTTTTGAGATGGTATTTAATTGTTCATTAGCCATTTCATAGGCAGGAATGTTTTTCAAGATATATTCCATATCGATCAACGCGAACTTCTGTGCATTAGCTCCTAGAGATAAAACAACCAGACCTGCAATCAATAATACAATCTTTTTCATACGTCAATATTTATTTTTATGTTATTATCGTATGGAAACTCGCATTTTCATTATCTATGGCTTACATGCATGTAAATGCTCGTTTTCATGTTTTTTGAGTTTTAAGTGGGGTTATGCGTTTTTATAATTAAAATTCTTGTCCGAGTACAAAGTGGAATTGACTTCCCGAAATGTTGTTGTAAGGCATGGCTCTGTCAAATCCGTATGCCCAGTCGATACCCATCATCCCGATCATTGGAAGGAAGATGCGGACTCCCAAACCGGCTGATCTTTTCAATTCAAACGGATTGAATGAACGGATGTCGTTCCATGCATTTCCTGCTTCAACAAATGCCAGTCCGTAAATCGTGGATGTCGGTTCCAACAGGAATGGATAACGAAGTTCCAATGCCAAGCGGGAATAGGCATATCCCGGTTTATCGGAAGGAGTCAGTGACCCGTTTTCATATCCGCGCAGACCGACTGTTTCAGTGGCATATGAGCTATAATACCCGCTCATTCCGTCTCCACCCATATAGAATGTTTCAAAAGGAGAGCGTTTGTTGGAATTATAGGTTCCCAGGAATCCATATTCGATTCGGCTCATCAATACCGGGGTTCTTTTTACTGTTTCCGGGTTTGCCAGCGGCATGAAAATTTTTCCTTTGAACTTCCATTTATGGTATTCGATCCAACGATATTTTTCTTCGTTGTTATCGGCCATAGAGGCGTAATCTTTACCATCCCATAAAGAATAAGGAGGAGTGAAAGATACGGAAGCCATGAATTGAGAACCTTTCCGTGTATATAAAGGATTATCAATTGAATTTCGTTGTAATGTCAGTCCCAATGCAATATTGTTGAAGTCTCCGTTTTTCAGGGGGTACAGATATTGCCAATTTTTCAACATATAGCGTTGATAAGAAAGTTCTGCTGAAGCCTGGAAGAAGTTATCCGGCCAGGTCAATCGTTTTCCGTATCCGACTGAAAGTCCCAATACTTTCATCGACTGGCTTTCGTCATAAACCATGGACCCTTGGCTGTAAGGATTGTATCCGTACATATAGCTATAAGGGTTACTGTAGTAATTGCCATAATAACGACTTTCTACCCCGGTTTGAATCATATAATACGCTCCTACGGAAAGAGAATTCGGCCTTTTCCCACCGAACCAGGGATCCATGAAGGAGATGCTATACGATTGATAGTAACGTCCGTTGGTCTGGCCGCTTAGTGTCAGTGTCTGGCCTTCTCCTTGGGGGATAATCCCTTTGTAAGTATTCGGATGCAGGAGATTTTTCAAAGAAAAGTTCGTAAACTTAAGACTCAATCTTCCGATAACCCCGGTTTGACCCCAACCGGCGGAGAACTCTACCTGGTCGTTGGCTTTTGAAGTTAACGGGTAACCAATGTCTACTGTTCCGGTTTCTTCATTCGGATGAATATCGGGTTGTAAGTTTTCCGGATCGAAGTGTCCCATCTGAGCCAATTCCCGGAGTGAACGCATCAGCGCTTCTCTACTGAATAATTGTCCCGGCTTGGTCATTAATTCACGACGAATGATATCTTCATACAAACGATCGTTGCCTGAAATAGTTACTCTGTTGATTGTTGCCGGTATTCCTTCGATAATTCGAACTTCAACATCCACAGAGTCATTTTCTACGTATGTTTCCACTGGATCAAGACCGGAGAAAATATATCCGTTGTTATAATATATGTTCGCCACCGCATCGTCGTCCGTTTGCAGGCGTTCGGTTAATTTTTTCTGATTGTATACATCACCCGGCTTCATATTCAGGATATTGCTTAAGATAACAGACGGGTACAACGTATTCCCTACCCATCGGATGTCCCGAATATAATATTTGTCGCCCTCTTCAATGTTGATGAAAACATTTACATGCTTGTCATCGTACTGTACTACGCTGTCAGATACAATCTGGGCATCACGATAGCCGCGTTCGCTGTATTTCTGGATGATGTTTGCCAAGTCGTTCTGATATTCGTCCTGTACATATTTTTTTGTACTGAAGAGTTTCCGGATACTTAACATGAAACGTTTGTTCAAGTCAAAACCTTCATTGGTTTTTTTCATGGCCATTTTGAGGTCGTAATCCGATAAGTGTTCATTTCCGGTAATTTGAATCTCATGGATTTTGGTTTTGTCGTTTTTATTCACATCGATTTCAAGGATGATCTTTCCCTTGTTGACGACATCATCTTTTTGTAAAAGCGATACTTCTGCATTGCTGTATCCCTTTTCGTCAAAATATTTCTTGATTTCGCGTTTAGCTTTGTTGATCAGGTTGGGTGTGATCTGAGTCCCTTTCATCATACCGATTTTTGTCTCCAGATCCTCTTTTTCTCCTTTTTTAACCCCTTTGAATATGATTTCCGAGATGGTGGGGCGCGCGGTCAGAGCGATTTCCAACCAAACCTTATCGTCGGTCATCCTTGTTGCCAGTATCTTTACGTTAGAAAATAAACCATGTTTCCAGAAACGCTTGGTTGCAGCCGTGATTTCTTCGCCCGGAACAGATACTTTTTGTCCCTTTGAAAGTCCTGAAAATCCGATCAATACAAAATCTTCGTAGTTGTCGGCGCCTGTAACCTTAATGTCGGCTATTTCATATTTTTTATGTTCGTTAAGGGAATAAGAAATAACAGGAACAGTGTAATTTCCCTCTTCAACGGATACATCAATGGTATCCTTTTTCAAAGTATCGGCTTCTTGGGCAAGTAGATTATTTATAAAACAAGCCAATAGGCAAAAAAGTAGAATTTTTTTATGCATATCTTATTCTCAGTATTGCTTTAATATTTCCGACTGAATCTGTTCCCCTGTTTTTCCAAAACGCCTCTCTCTACGTTGATAGTCCAGGATCGCTTCATACAGATTCTCTTCCCTGAAATCAGGCCAGTATACGTCTGTAAAATATAATTCCGCGTATGACAACTGCCACATCAGAAAATTGCTGATGCGGTATTCGCCTCCGGTACGGATTAATAGATCAGGATCCGGCAGATTTTTTGTTTCCAGGTAATTATCAATTATATTTTCATCGATCGCTTCGATTGTCAAATCATTATTTTTTACTTCCGAAGCTATTTGTTTGACTGCTTTTGTTATTTCCCAACGGGATGAATAACTGAGAGCTAAAACCACTGTAAGCCCGGTATTATTAGCCGTTTCATCAAGACATTTCTGAAAATTTTCTTTGGTGGCCTGAGGCAAACGGGGTAGATCTCCGATTGTTTGTATACGCACATTATTTTCCATCAAGTCCGGAGTTTCCCGTTGTATGGCTGCAATCATCAACTCCATCAAGGCATCGACTTCTTCTTGCGGTCGATTCCAGTTTTCTGTGGAGAATGTATACAATGTCAGGTATCTTACTCCGACAGCGATTGCTGCTTCAACGATTTTTCGGACAGAAACAACACCTTCTTGGTGGCCCCAAAAGCGGTCTTTCCCCTGTTTTTGTGCCCACCGTCCGTTTCCGTCCATAATAATGGCTATATGAGCCGGAACATGTGATTTTTCTATCTTTTCCTTTAATGACATAGTATAATGTTAATTCATTTTTATCTTACTTGCAATTACAGTCTCTTAGACCAAAGTCCCATGTGACGGAAAACGTCAGCAGGTTATACCAATCATTGTTTTTGTCCCAACCGCTCCGGATATTATATGGATTATCCAGATTGAACCCGTCTGAATTGGGTGCGTCAAAATTATCTTTGAATAATTTCCGGACACCATATTCCACTCCCAGGTTGAGCCGGTTTTTAATCTTATATTTGAGACCAACTCCTAGTGGTAAATGAATGCCAAAAAAACTCTGATTGTCTCCCGGTGCCAATGTAAATCCCAGTCCCACCAGGATGTATGGTGTAAGTTTACTGGTATTCAAATAGGCGAACTTATCACTATAGGGTAAAAAATTAAACTCCATCTGTCCACCCAGCTCAAAGAAATTACGACTAAAAGAAGTCTGAGCATTATTGGGAAATACATTGTTTGTGTTTTTCGTATCTCCACCTACCTTACCCATTAATAAATCGCCTTTTATAGCCCACCTGAAATTCAAATTTTTACGAAACACAGCTCCGAATGAAGGATGTAATCCCTGAAAAATGTTATTTTGATTGGCATCTCCCATGTACATTGACGCCCCGGCCATTCCGCCTATCTCGTATTTATATTCCTGGGCAACCGCTGTTGTCCAAGTGCTTGTGCTCAGTATAAACAGAGCGAATAAAACCTTAAAATGATATAAGACTGAAGTTGAATTCATAAAACCGCATTATTTCTCTTAATGAAAACGCGAAAAACACTTCAAAATTATACCGGTCTTTGTTTTTCTATTTTTTAAAAGACAATTTATTGAGAATGCCTTTCCAGATATCCGTCAACGGTTGATTTTCTCTTCCTCCAACGATATACATGTAATTATCTTTATCTACAACTACCGATGCATCGTATCTTCCTTTGTATTCTTCAGGGACGAATGTCTTTGTCGAATCCAATTCCCACACGACACCTCCGTCTTTCGAGTAGTAAGTCGATTTATTATAGGTGCCGTCCTCTACCATTTTTCCATTCAAAAGGTAAATCCGGTTGTTGTATTTAAAAGCATTTGCACCTTCCATCAGAGGAAGTAGCCCTGCGTTTGTATTGGAGATCTTAGCCCAGTACAGGCCATTGCTGGTTGACCATACGGTGTTGAATACATTCCCGGATGCATTTTTTCCTCCAATGACCGTAATCCGGTCGAGAGACATGGAATAATTGTTCAATGCCGAAAATCCGGTTAAAGGAAAATCCTGAGGAACTTCGGGCCCGTACAACCAGGTTTGAAAATCAGAAGTGTAGGCAAATACGTTTTTTCCATCCTTTAACAGGATCAATGCACTCCCTGAAGCTTGAAGAGGAGATTCTACAAGGTGCCCGAAATAGGCTTTTACAGGGTAAGGTGTTGTTACAGATTGCCAAACTTCCGCATTGGTTGACTGATACAACTGTCCTGTTGAAGTCCAGGCGAATAGTCCGATATCAGTTGTCTGAATGTCCTTGACAAGAACTTCGGACGGAAGTCCGCTGAGTGTATTCTCAGACCATGTTGTCCCATTCGTTGATCGATAGAGTTTTATCCCTGAATTTGTTTTAGAGAAGGTATAGAATACTTGATTCAGATGAATCGTTTTAGTCGCTTCTGCATTGAGAAAAGATTGATTGTCGGCTATTTGCGAGTACTGTATCGAATCAGGATCCACCTGATGAATGTTCAGTTTGAGCCAATAATATTTATTGACGCCGCTATAAGCATAGGTCCGCAGATGAACGGAAGAAGAAATATCGAGCGAATCTCCACTGGCTACCCAGGTGGAATCTTTATTTGCCAGATTTGTGACGTTTAAAACAGCCGCTGCATTGGTGGCATAATGAACGATTACCTTTTCTTTGATTGTTGTTCCGTATGCCATGGAGTCTTCATTATAGATCAAGCCATTCATCTGATCGATGGAAAAAACGACACCGGCTAAATCGGGAACAGAATCCTGACTAAGGGTTAAAGATGTGATCTGGGCATCGATTGGAATGTAAGTTTCAGTTTCATCACCATTTAGACATGATGTTAAAACAAAAAACATAATAGTAGGGCAAAAAATATAAAATCCTCTTTTAAAATTCATCAAACAAAGTTTTTATAAAAGAATATTTGGTTTGCAAAAGTAGAAACATTTTTTACTTTATCCGCTATCTTCATCAATATTTATAGATTTTTAGGGGAAAATGTGTTCTTATAAACAGAAATCATGGAATTTTCACATTTTTGAACATTCTCTAATTTTCCTTGAAAATTGGGAATTTGAATGCCTTCTTTTAGTTTTATTTCTGCAATTTCTATGTGAGCTTCATCCCACAGATCCGAGCAAATGAAGCTTTGAAGGAGATTAGCCCCACCTTCTACGATCAATGATTGTATTTTTCGTTGGAGTAACTCCTGCATCATTTGAGGTAAAATGTCTGTGTTAAAATTGATTTTACAATAAATATCGGTTTCTACCTGATTTTTCATATCGGTAAAAATGAGAGTAGGGCTTGTCCCATCAAGCAAATGCGACGATGGTGGAATCTTAAGATCTTTGTCTATTGTGATCCGAAGCGGATTTTTACCGGCCCATAACCGGACATTCAAAGACGGATTATCCAGCAGGGCTGTGCGAGTGCCGACCATGATTGCAGCTTCTTCCGATCGTAATTTATGTACGGCCGTCTGTGTAAAAAAATCAGAAAATCGAACGGCTTGCTGTCCGTCTCCCGGCTGCCGGATCTTATCCATAAAACCGTCTGCCGATTGTGCCCATTTCAGCAGAATATACGGGCGCCCCTTTTGATGAAATGTTAAAAAACGTTTATTTAAATCTTCACATTCCGGTCTGAGAAAATCACAGATAACCTCAATTCCGGCTTCGCGAAGCATTTGTATGCCACGTCCGGATACTTTAGGGTAGGGATCCGAATGTCCTATAACTACGCGTGGTATCTGATTTTCGATGATCAGTTTGGAGCATGGAGGGGTTTTTCCATAATGAGAACAGGGTTCTAAATTGACGTATAGCGTTGATTCCCGTAACAGGGATTTGTTTGAAACGGAGGCGATGGCATTGACTTCGGCATGAGCCTCTCCGTATCTCCGGTGAAACCCTTCTCCGATGATTTTTCCATCCCGCACGATAACCGCTCCCACCATAGGGTTGGGGGCTACTTGGCCTTTTCCGTATGCTGCCAGTTGCAGGCAACGTTGCATGTATTTTTCTTCCGGAAACAAAATATTTCGTTTTTAATTTTCAATTCTTTCGTTTACTTTTGTAAAAAAAACGTTTTTCATGCAGAACACAATTGCTTATATTCACGAAAAACTTCATTTAATTTACGATGAAAGAGAGATTCGATCTTTTATTCACAGAATATTGGATTCTGTATGCCATTGGCGTACACATGACATTTTACTTTGCAAAGATAAGGAAATCTCTCCAAATGAACGCCAACGGATTGAAGATATCGTATGCAGGCTGCAAAAGCAAGAGCCAATCCAGTATATATTGGGGGAGACCGAGTTCTACGGATTATCGTTTAACGTGAATCCTGAAGTGCTGATCCCGCGTCCGGAAACAGAAGAGCTTGTCGATTTGATTATCAAAGAGATAAACGCGACACGGGGAAATCGGGACGGATCGGTTCGTGTTTTGGATATCGGCACCGGTAGCGGTTGTATTGCTGTGAGTTTAGCCAAAAATATTCCGGATGCGACGGTCTATGCTATCGATATTTCTCCGGGAGCATTAGCGATAGCTCGTCAAAATGCAGAAAAAAATCAGGTCGATGTTTCTTTTGTAGAACACAACATCTTCAATGATTTTCCTGAAGGAATTCTTCCTGATACATGGGATGTTATTGTCAGTAATCCGCCTTATGTCGCTTTGTCGGAAAAACAAAATATGGAGTCTAATGTGTTGGATTATGAGCCGCATACCGCATTGTTTGTGCCGGATAATCAACCGTTGCTTTTCTATGAAAGAATTGCTGAATTCGGATTAGATAAGTTGAATGGAAAGGGGACAATTTATGTTGAAACCAATGCGCGCTATGGAAACGAAACGTCGGAAATATTTCTTCGGAAAAACTATAAAGAGGTGTCTTTATATAAGGATATGGCAGGTAAAGATCGGATTGTGAAAGCCAGGTTGCAAGGATAAACTGATCATGATGAAAAATATTTCTCCGGAAAGAGCGTTGAATCGTTTAGCGGCCTATTGCAGTAAAGCCGAGCGATGTGTTTTTGATGTCAGACAAAAACTCCGTTCTTGGGATATTCCGGAAAAAGATCAGGAGAATATTTTGAAACGACTGCAAAGCGAGGGTTTTCTGGATGAAGTTCGTTTTTGCCGGGCTTTTGTGAATGACAAGAGTAAATACAGTAAATGGGGTTATTACAAGATCAGACAGGAGTTGAAAAAGAAATGTATTCCCGAAGATATCATTCAGGATACACTTTCCTCCGTCATTCAACCGGAGGAAAATAAAGAGCGGTTGATCCGGTTGTTGCAGGTAAAGAAAAAAACGGTCAAAGGGAAAACCGAATATGAAATCAGGCAGAAATTGATGCGTTTTGCCGCCGGACGAGGTTTCCCCCTGGAGGATATCGAAACGGCCTTGGATTTTATAGATTTAAGACATTAAGATTTAAAACGACGATACTATGAAAATCAAAACTTTAATTACTAATTTTATATCATTATTTTATCCTGATCTTTGTGTGGTTTGCCGAAAACCGTTGATGGCGGCTGAAAAATATTTTTGTCTGCATTGCTTAATAAGACTTCCCGTAACCAACTATCATCATTGTCCTCAAAAGAATTCTGTGACCGAACGTTTGGAAGGAAAAGTGCCGTTTGAAAGAGCTGTTTCTTTTCTGTTTTATAACAAAGGGGGGATAGGGCAGCCTATCATAGGCGAGATTAAATATAAAGGAAATGATTTGTTTGCACAATGGATGGGAAGATATATGGCTGAAACATTGATGTCTTCCGCCTTTTTTCAAGGCGTTGATTTCCTGATACCGGTACCGCTTCACAGAAAAAAGTTAAAGAAAAGAGGCTTTAATCAGGCGGAGATGATTGCCAGAGGGGTTTCGGATGTAACCGGCATTCCGGTTGAAACGACTTGTCTGTTCCGGAAAATGGCCAATACAACTCAAACAAAAAAAAGTAGTTATGAGCGATGGTTGAATACAATCGATATTTTTGCAGTTAAAAATAATGAAATCCTTGATGGAAAATCTATTTTACTTATCGATGATGTGTTTACTACCGGTTCGACAATAGAATCTTGTATAAGGCCGCTGGGCGAAATTAAAAACATAAAAATAGGTATATTGACATTATCGACCACACAATAATTAACGAAAAAAAATAGATGTATATGGTGCAATTTTCATTCCTATTGATTACTTTTGTCGGTTATAAACGAATATGGAAACATAACGATATTGAAAAATCATGAAACGAGCATGCAACAGTTGCATGAAGGAGCATGAACATATTGCGAGTTGAACCAGGTCGATTGCTTACGGAATTGCCTAAGGGCGATCTTCAATTCCATACGACCTTCATATAAAAAATAAAAATTATCGTATGAAATCACTTGAAAGAATTGTCGCAGAAAAGCTATTAAAAATCAAAGCTGTCAAATTACAACCAGCCAATCCGTTTACTTGGGCGTCTGGTTGGAAATCTCCCATATATTGTGACAATAGGAAGACATTGTCTTATCCGGCGATACGTAATTTTATCAAACTGGAGTTATCCCGTATCATTTTGGAAAAATATGATAATGTAGATGCTATTGCCGGTGTTGCTACCGGAGCTATTGCTCAGGGAGCGATGGTTGCTGCAGAGCTTAATCTCCCGTTTGTCTATATTCGTGCCACTCCGAAGGACCATGGTTTGGAAAATCTGATCGAAGGAGATCTGAAACCCGGATCTAAAGTGGTTGTTATCGAAGATCTGATATCTACCGGAGGAAGTAGTCTGAAAGCCATTGAAGCTGTTCGTAATGCCGGATGTGATGTTGTCGGGATGGTTGCCATATTTTCATATGGTTTGCCGGTAGCGGCAGAAAAGTTCAAAGAAGCCAAGGTCAACCTGACTACGCTTTGTAACTATGACGCTATTCTGGATGAGGCTTTGCGAACGGATTATATTGATGAATCCGAGATCAAGACGCTTCAGGAATGGCGCAAGAACCCGGCCGGTTGGAATCCGAAATAAAGTCTATTAATATTCATTTTATGACAGAATTTACAAGCGATATAAAAACGCTTCCCTATAGCGATGAGGAAATTTATGCGATTTTGTCGGATTTGACGAATCTGGAACGGATCAAAGATAAGATTCCTGAAGACAAAATAAAAGAAATGACTTTCGATAAAGATTCTTGCAGTTTTAGCGTTAATCCGGTAGGAAAGGTCAAATTCTCAATTGTCGACAGGGACCCGTTCAAAACAATAAAGTTTACGGCCGACGAGACTCCTGTTGAAGTTTCCATGTGGATCCAACTCAAACAAACGGCTGAAAACGAGACTAAAATGAAGCTGACGGTCAAGGCGGATCTGAATCCTTTTCTTAAGCCGATGCTGTCTAAACCATTACAGGACGGAGTCAATAAGATTGCAGATGTTTTGTCTGCGATACCGTATAAAGAAGTTTGATGAAACTTTGGCAAAAAGATATAGGAGTCGATCGAGCCGTGGAAAAATTCACGGTAGGGAAAGACCGTGAAATGGATGTTTATCTGGCAAAATACGATGTATTGGGATCTATGGCTCACATCACGATGCTGGAGAGTATCGGATTATTGACTTCGGATGAACTGTCTTTGTTGCTTACGGAACTGCGTCAGATCTATGATCTGGCCGATTCCGGCCGGTTTTTCATCGAAGAAGGCGTGGAGGATGTCCATTCCCAGGTGGAGTTGATGTTGACACGAACATTGGGAGATGTCGGTAAAAAAATCCATAGCGGCCGTTCCCGTAATGATCAGGTGTTGCTTGATATCAAGCTTTTTACGCGCAATGAGATTCTGCGCATAGTAGAAAAAGCCTCTGTTTTGATCGATGTCCTGATTGACCAGAGTAATCGTTACAAAGAAATCCTGATTCCCGGTTATACGCACCTTCAAATTGCAATGCCATCGTCGTTCGGATTATGGTTCGGAGCTTATGCCGAAAGTATGGTTGATGATTTGCAACTGATGCAGGCGGCCTATAAGATTTGTAACCGGAATCCGCTGGGTTCTGCAGCCGGATACGGCTCTTCATTTCCACTCAACCGCCAAATGACTACCGATTTATTAGGATTCGACTCCATGAATTTTAATGTGGTCTATGCGCAGATGGGACGGGGTAAAATGGAAAAAACAGTTGCTTTTGCTTTGGCCGGAATGGCATCGACTCTTTCTAAGCTGGCATTTGACGCTTGTTTATACAACAGCCAAAATTTTGGATTTATTAAGTTGCCGGACGAATTTACAACAGGGTCAAGCATTATGCCCCATAAAAAGAACCCGGATGTGTTTGAGCTCACGCGTGCCAAATGCAATCTGATACAGGCTATACCTCAACAAATTACGTTGATTTCCAATAATTTGCCTTCCGGTTATTTCCGTGATTTACAAATCATAAAAGAAATATTTTTTCCGGCCTTCGATGAGTTATTCAATTGTCTGGATATGGTCATATTGATGATGCAGAAAGCAGAAGTCAATAAAAATATCCTGGATGATGATAAATATGCCTTGCTTTTCAGTGTGGAAAAAGTCAATGAGTTAGTATTGCAAGGAGTTCCTTTCCGGGATGCATACAAACAAGTCGGCATGGAAATTGAAGCCGGTCGTTTTGTCCCCGACCAAAAAGTGAACCACACGCATGAAGGTAGTATCGGAAATTTGTGCAATGAACAAATAAGCGCGATGAAACAACAGGTAATCTCCGGTTTCCGGTTTGATTCGGTCGACCGGGCGATTCGTCGGTTATTATCCTGATTTTCCAACCATTTTGGACGGATCTACCCATTCCTCAAATTCATTTGCCGTTAAATAGCCTAATTCTAAGGCGCTCTCTTTCAGTGTTTTGTTCTCCAGATGTGCCTTTTGAGCAATTTCAGCCGCTTTATAGTAGCCGATTTTAGTATTCAGAGCTGTGACTAACATCAAGGAATTGTCGACATGTTCTTTGATGTTCCTCTCGATCGGTTCCAAGCCGGCGACGCATTTGTCGTTGAAACTGACGCATCCTTCTCCTATCAACCTGGCACTGTGCAGAAAATTATATATGATCATCGGTTTGAAGACGTTTAATTCAAAATGACCGGTAGCCCCTCCGATATTGATGGCTACGTCATTGCCTAAGACCTGAGCGGCGATCATGGTCAAGGCTTCACATTGAGTCGGATTGACTTTTCCGGGCATAATGGAAGATCCCGGTTCATTGTCCGGGATATGCAGTTCTCCGATACCTGCTCTCGGTCCCGAACTTAACATCCGGATATCGTTTGCAATTTTCATTAAACTGACCGCAACGGTTTTTAAAGCTCCATGCGCTTCCACGATGGCATCGTGAGAGGCCAGTGATTCAAATTTGTTCAGAGCGGTAATAAAAGGAAATCCTGTCAGCTTTGCGATGTGTCTGGCCACGTTGTCTGCATAATCGGAAGGCGTGTTGATCCCTGTACCGACAGCCGTTCCTCCCAAAGCTAATTCGGAAAGGTGGCTCAAACTGTTTCTTATGGCTTTCAGACCGTGGTCTAACTGGGATACATAGCCGCTCAATTCTTGCCCGACCGTAAGTGGAGTTGCATCCATGAAATGTGTCCTTCCGATTTTAACGACATGCATATATTGTCGGCTTTTTTCGGCCAATGTATTCCTTAATTTTTCTATTCCCGGAATGGTTGTTTCAATCAGTATTTTATAGGCAGCAATGTGCATGGCCGTGGGAAATGTATCGTTCGACGACTGGGATCTATTGACGTCGTCGTTGGGCAGTAAGATTTTTTCTTTATCTGTTAATTTCCCGTCTTCCAATACGTGCCCGCGGTAAGCGATCACTTCATTTACGTTCATGTTGCTTTGTGTTCCACTTCCGGTTTGCCAGACCACTAACGGAAATTCTTTATCGAGTTTACCTTCGAGGATTTCATCGCAGACCCGACAGATCAACAGGCATTTTTCTTTCGATAAAACTCCTGATTCATAATTGGTTATTGCTGCTGCCTTTTTTAAGTAAGCAAAAGCGCGGATGATTTCTTTAGGCATACGGTTGATGTCCTGCGCTATTTTGAAATTATCGATACTTCGCTGTGTTTGAGCTCCGTAGTAAGCGTCGATGGGAACTTTAACTTCCCCCATAGTATCTTTTTCTATGCGATATTCCATTTGGTTTCAATTATAAGAAGATGAATGATTGTATGAAATAAAACATTTTTGGAAGAATCAATGTTCATTGAATAGTGTAAATTTGCTTGTTTTTGATAATTTAACGACAGGAATATACGATATTCTTTTTCAATTACGTTTATAAAACAATGGAATATAAGTTTTGCGGAAATAGCGGATTGCAACTGCCCCGGATATCGTTGGGGTTGTGGCATAATTTCGGGCATATCGATGATTTCTCTGTTGCTAAAAGCATGATTTGTTATGCATTCGACAGAGGTGTTACTCATTTTGACCTGGCGAATAATTATGGTCCTCCTCCCGGGAGTGCTGAGACTAACTTTGGGAAAGTGCTTGCCAATGAGTTGAAAACGCATCGGGACGAGTTGATCGTGTCTTCTAAAGCCGGACACTTGATGTGGGATGGTCCTTATGGCGATGGAGGTTCTCGTAAATATATCATGGCCAGCATCAACCAGAGTCTGAAACGTACAGGACTGGACTATTTTGATCTATTTTACAGTCATCGTTATGATCCGCAGACTCCTTTAGAAGAGACCATTCAAGCGCTGATCGATATCGTGCGTCAGGGGAAGGCGTTGTATGTCGGGTTATCCAAATATCCGCCGGAACAAGCCCGGAAAGCTTATCGGATGATGGAAGATCAACAGGTGCACTGTCTTATTCATCAGGATAAATATAGCTTATTGCACCGGAATCCGGAAACACAGGTCTTTCCGGTTATCGAAGAGTCTGGTGCCGGTTTTATTGCTTTTTCTCCTTTGGCTCAGGGACTTTTAACGGATAAATATCTTAATGGCATTCCGGAGTCATCCCGGGCAGCTAAAAGTCATGGGTTTCTGAAACGGGAAGAAGTTACGCCGGACGTCATTAAGCGGGTTAGCAAGCTCAATGAGTTAGCGTTGAAACGCGGACAAACTCTTGCAGAAATGGCTTTGGCCTGGGTTCTTCATCACAGACAGGTAACTTCTGTCATTGTTGGTTCCAGCTCTGTATCTCAATTACAAGATAATTTGGATGCATTGCGGAATTGTGATTTTTCCTCCGAAGAATTAAATTCTATTGAAAATATTCTTGCATAAATGAAACGGATACTGTTAGTCGGCTTTTTTGTTCTTTTTGTTTTTTCATGTGAAGATGAGATTGTTTCTAACATTCCCTGGGCGCCTGTCGATCTGATGTTGTATTTGAATGATCAGGACAGCCAATTGAACGGAGCGCTTTCGTTCAAGAAATTTACAACAGCCCGGGCTGCTACCGATAGGCTGGGTTATGGTGGTATTTTGGTTATCAACGGCTTTGGGGCAGATATTCTTAATCTTCGTGCATACGACCTGTCCTGTCCTGTTGAAGCACAGCGTGATGCTTTGATCGTTCCGGACAACGAAGGCCGTGCGAAATGTTCCCGATGTGGGGCTGTATACAATATCGCATCCAGTGGAGCTCCTGTTTCCGGGTCTAAATTTTCTTTACGTCAATATAAAGTTTCTGCCGATTACTCAGGGAGCGGGCGGTATCGTGTTACAAATTAAAACTAAAAACATAACCTCCGGAAAAAGTCTGATAGATATAATCGTGTAATCCGCTTTGGTAACGGAAATAAACGGTATGGTGCTTGTAGTTGTATTTTAATTTGGTACATAGCAGTAAGGGCTCGTCTCCGAAATTTTTATATCCTTGAAATCCTCTTAAATTAAAATCCAAGTAAACATTTTTCAGTCGGGATTCGAATCCTCCGCCTGCCATCCAGGCATCGTTTTGCCTGTGATAGCGGCTATTGGTCATATAACAATAGAAGCCGACAATTCCGACCAATCGGAGGTATTTGTCTTTTTGTTCGGATTGGATCAAATTTTTCCCGAAATCAAGATTGAGCCAATAGCTGGCTGCATCTGTATAACGAGCGTCGACAAGTTTATTCCCACTGGCTGTTTTGAATCCTGCAATCAGCATCGCATCGATCCATTTTTCACTTTCGATTAATTGAAACATGGAATTGATAATGAGGTCGCCATAACAAGCTTCTCCGTTAAGTAGCTGAGTGTTACATGCCTGGCGTTCGTTTTTAATCTTTTCGGAAGTATGATAAACTTCCCGGATGACTCCGCTTAGTTCAAGGCCTGCTTTTTTCCCGAAAGGAATATACCCCCGGGCAAAAATATCCTGGGTATTGTCTCCTTCCGCATGATGATAGTCGTAACGGATTTCAAATTGGTATTCCTGACAAATTTTTCCTGTATGAATTTCAGGTACGAGGAATGCATTCGCTCCAAAATATTTAGGAGCATAAATTACACTATCCATGCGGTCTCTCCATGATTGAGAGAGGCAAGTACAAGGTAAACAAAAGAAAAATAAAATGAAAGATATATATTTAATGTTGTTGTCCATTTATCAGTATATTTTTGATATCTCCTCCGGATTCCCGTTCAAATATCTGCAAGTCGAAATATCTGACGGCCGCAATCAAATGATCAAAGATATCAGCCATAATAAATTCATATTCTACCCAATTGGTCGTATTTGTAAATACGTATAATTCGAATGGCAGTCCCAGATCTGTCGGCGCCAGCTGTCTTACCATAAGTGTTGCGTCTTTTTTTGTGCCGGGGTGTTTTTTCAGATACCATTCGGCATATTTACGAAAAAGACCGGCATTTGTCTGGTTTCTTCCGTTAATCAGGATACTGCGGTCTGCACCGATTGCTTTGTTGTGCTTCTCTATTTCGGCTTGACGTTCGTCGATATAGTCTGAAATCCCTTGGATTTTTTTGAATTTGGGAATTTCATCATCGGGGATATAGCGGATACTCGATTGCTTGATAATGATAGCGCGCTTGATACGTCTTCCGCCCGAATCCTGCATTGCACGCCAATTTTGAAAAGAATCGGAGATTAATGCGTAAGTAGGTAATGTGGTAATCGTTTTATCGAAATTCTGGACTTTGACCGTAGTCAGATTGATTTCAATCACATCTCCATCTGCGCCGTATTTGGGAACTGTGATCCAGTCTCCAAGCCGCACGATATCATTGCTGGCTACCTGGATACTGGCTACAAACCCCATGATTGAGTCTTTGAACATCAGTAGGAGTACGGCAGAAGCGGCACCCATGGCCGTAAAGAAAACCGTAGGAGACTTTCCGGTAATGATGGAAAAAGCGATGACTATCCCAAGTAACATCAAAATCATTTTGACAACTTGCAGATAGCTTGTCATGGGCTTGTTTTTAAAGGCTGGCTTTTCGCATAAAACATCTGTCCCGGATTTTACAAGGGACATGATAATCGCAATAATCAAAAAGACTAAGTAGATATCTGCCAGACTGTTTAATGGTTTGATAAATGCAGGAAAATCAGCAAAGACAACCGGAATCATTCCTTTTACGATGGAATAAGGGAGTATCTGGGCCAGATAACGGGGGAAATTGTTATTAACTAAATATTGGAAAAACGGAACATGAGAAATTTTGGCTATATTTCTAAAGATTCCCTGGATGATTCTTCGGGTCAGATACTGTACGATATAGATCAGCAGGTATGAAATAACAAACAAGGCAGCCGTATTTATATAAGTTGCCGTATCTGCAGATACACCCCACTGAATCAGTCTGTCATATGTCCATTGACTGAAAAAATTAGCCGAATGTCCGATCGTTTCATCCATAATTACCATGTATGTTTTTTATTATACGTTTACAAAGGTAATAAAAATCTTAATATCCAATACCAAAATCCGCAAGTTAAGAAGCTGAAAATAATCCCGGTACCAACCATTAAATTGCATAGATTGGAATTTTGATTGTACTGGCTGGCCAGTAAACCCGCTGTAATATGGGAGGGCATCCCTGCTTCAAAAACACTTAATCGTGCGACACCGTCGGTTGCATTTAAAGTGTAAGCCAATAAAAGGACTAAAAGAGGAGCCAATAATAATTTGTAAAATAACCCGACGGAAAGGTGTTGGAGTTCTTCTTTCCATGCTCCGAATTTAATTTGTAATCCAATAGAAAATAAGGCAATAGGAGAGACTGTTGCGACTAATTTATCTAAAAAAGGATTTATTGGACTGATATCTGTAAATGATGCAATGGCCAGTGCACAGATACAAGCTAAAAATGGAGGAAACCGGAACACTTTTTTGACAATATAATTGAAATTGGCTTGTTGTGCATTTTCAGATGAAGACTTTAGTATGGTAATGACGGCCACTGTTGAAAACAAAAGAAAAGTCATTTGATCGAACAAAATTGCATTGTGGATCTCGCTTTCGCCATAAAAAGCAGAGATCATCGGAAATCCGAGGAATGAGGTATTTCCTAATCCGCAGGTAATAATCAAAGCTGTCCGGGTTGTCTGGGACAATGTCTTCATACGAGCATAAGCAGAGATCAATAGCCAGGAACCTCCCCAGACGAGTAAAGGTCCCAGTATTTGCAACAAGACTTTCCAACTCCAGTCGATTTCCGGGATGTATCGAAAAGACAGCGCCGGAAGCGCTACATAAAGTACCCAGGCATTGAGGCTTTTATGCGAATCTTTCGGCAATAAATTCAACCGGGACATAATGATTCCGGCTGAAATACAGACTATTATCAAGATAAAGTTTGTCATTTCAGCCGGTAAAGGTAATTGTTTTTTCTGACTTATTGTTTTGTTTATAATTGGATTGGTATTCCGTTATAAAAATAACTGAGTAACTGAGTAACTGAGTAACTGAATAACTGAGTAACTGAGTAACTGATGGGGTTCGGCTCCCTTTTCAGTTATTCAGTTATTCAATTATTCAGTTACTCAACTTTGATCGACTTTACCGGATTGGCTGTAGCGGCTCTGATCGCTTGCCAACCGACGGTTAATAAAGTTAGAACGATCGTGATTATTCCTGCTAACGCAAACATCCACCAACCAATGCCAATACGGTAGGCATAATCCTGAAGCATTTTATTTGAAAAATACCAGGCTGTTGGAAATGCTATCAACATTGCGATACAGACCAGTATCAGGAACTCTTTTGAAAGCATATTCACTATGCTGGGAACACTTGCTCCTAACACTTTACGAATTCCGATTTCTTTGGTTTTCGTTTCGGCCATATAAGTAACCAGGCCGAAAAGTCCGAGACATGCCACAAATATGGAAATCAATGAAAAGAAGTTGAACAGTTTGCTTTTTTGCTGTTCCGGTTTATATATTTGATTATAGGCGTCATCTACAAATTGATAAGAGAACGGGAAAACGGGACTGTATTTTTTCCAGACTTTTTCTGCTTCGGCAAGCGCTTCTTTTGTTTTTCCGGGTTGTGTTTTTATGTAAATGTTCTGGTAATAACGTGGAAGATACATAACCAGCGGAGCGATAACCGATCCCAGCGGCTCATAGTGAAAATCCTTTACTATTCCCGCTATTGTATATTCTTTGGGATATATTGGGATTGAAAGCCTTTTACCGACAGGATTTTTGATTCCCATTTCCTTGACGGCGGTTTCATTTAGTAAACAGAGCGCACTATCGGCCGGAGAGCCGGAAAAACCGGATCCTTCGACCAAAGGAATATTCAGCAACGAATATAAATTCCTGTCTGCTCCCCAAACTGAAATTGTAAAATCCGTACCCGGTTGTATTCCTTCCCATTGTATCTGTTCCATAAATCCGGCATATAAAATACTTTGCTGAGTGCCGGTCACTCCTGTGATAGCGGGTTCCTTTTCCAGGTCGGATTTAAAGCTTTCATAATGATTACGGATATCGAGGTTTTTGAATGTCTGAATCTCAATGACATGTTCTTTGTCATAACCTAGTTGTATATTTTGGATATAATGTAATTGGCTATTCAAGACAATCGTTGCAACGATTAATCCGGAAACTCCTGCAAATTGTAATACCACCAATACTTTTCTTAATGAAAGTCCGCTTTTTCCGATGGTTGTCTGTTTTCGGAAAACATCCAAAGGTTTGAACGCCGATAATTTCAATGCGGGATAAATTCCGGATAGTATCACGATGACTAAAAATATTGATCCGCAGGTTATCCAGATCAATGGATTTGCCAGGCTGAAACTGAACTGTTTTCCTGTAACCTGATTATAAAGAGGAATTAAAAGAAAAACCAGTATCAAAGCAACAATAAGAGCAACGGAACAGATGATGAATGTTTCACTCATCAGTTGGTTCAATAATTTCCATTTTTTTGCTCCCATAATTTTTTTAACGGATATTTCTTTATTCCTTTTGTTGGCCCGCGCTGTTGTCAGGTTGACATAATTTATACATGCAATAAATAACAAACCGATAGCAATCAAGGAAAAGAGTCGGACAGAAGCCATGCCTGTTTCTTTTCCATCGGAATCGTGCAGGCGTAAATCTGTCAGCGTTTGTAGCGAAAACGATTGGAGAGGGAGTAGACCCGAAGCGTTTTTTTGTTGGATTGCAAATAATTTCTCAGTGACTTCTTTTTTATTGGCATCCGGCTGTAACAGATAAAAATTATACCAACTCCAGTTTTTCCACGTGTTTTTCCATCGCGACCGTTCGAAAGAAAAAACAGCATCATACTCCAAAAAAGAGTTTTTGGGATGGTCGGCCACAACACCTGCAACATAATAGGTTTCACCTTCATCTCCTTGGCCGTTTCCTCCTTGCAACTGTTTTCCCAAAGCCGGTTCTGCGCCGAATATTTTCTTTGCCGTGGTTTCGGTCAATATAACCGAATAAGGGTCAGGCAGCGCATTATCCGGAGAACCTTCAATAAAAGTCGTGTTGAATATTCTGAAAAAAGTGGTGTCAACTGCGATATACCGGTTGCTGAAAAACTTTTTTCCATTATAATCCAGATACCCCAAGTCATATCTTGGGTTAACGGCGCAAGCATTTTCCACTTCCGGGATTTCTTCCCTGCCGGCATAAGATACGGCAGTCGGTGTCGAACGCCAGTAATTTTCAGAGCCTTCGCTGTTTTTGACACATGCCGTCACGAGGTATATATCGTCCGAACGTTTGTAAAACCGGTCGTAACTTAGTTCATCATAGACCCAGAACATGATCAGGATGCAAGCTGCCAGGCTCACAGACAATCCAACGATGTTGATAATGGAATATGTCCCGTTGGATTTGAGATTTCGAATGGCGATTTTTAGATTGTACATGGTTAATAACTGATTAATTGAATAACTGAGTAACTGAATAACTGAGTAATTGATGGGGTTCGGCTTCCTTTTCAGTTATTCAGTTACTCAGTTATTCAGTTATTCAACTTTGATTCTATCATCCCGTCCAACAGATTAATAATCCGATTCCCATAAGCGGCATTCTTTTCAGAATGAGTGACTTGTATGATTGTCATACGTTCTTCTTTGTTCAGTTTTGTAAAAATATCCATGATTTCTTCTCCCTGTTTGGAGTTGAGATTACCTGTTGGTTCATCGGCTAATAGCAACTTGGGTTTGACGATCAACGCGCGGGCGATTCCGACTAATTGTTGTTGTCCTCCGGAGAGTTGCGATGGGAATAAATCTTTCTTGCCGACAATATTAAAGCGATCGAGCATGTCGGCTACTGCCGATTTCCGTTCGGACGATTTCATGCTGTGGTAACGAAGCGGCATTTCAATGTTTTCTTCCACTGTGAGTTCATCGATCAGATGATAAGCCTGGAAGATAAAGCCGATGTTTTGCTTGTGAAGCTCCGAACGATGTTTTTCTTTCATCGAATGAACATCCTGTCCGAAGAAATTATATTCTCCTTCATTGAACTCATCAAGCATTCCGAGCATATTCAATAACGTACTTTTCCCGGATCCGGAAGGCCCCATAATGGAAATAAATTCTCCTTCTTCAACCGTCAGATTGATATCGCGCAGCAAAAATATGCGACCGCTGCCATTGTTTACCCATTTAGTAAGATGCTTTGTTTGTATCATAATATTCATTTTTAAAAATCAAAAGCGCATAAATCGTTTTGATAATTGATTTACACGCTTTTATCTGTATTGTTTTCAAATATTCATTCTTCTGTATCCGGTGGAAGATCTAAAGATTTGAACTGCCTGGCATTCAAAGAAGAAATTACTGATTTGCCTGTTTTTTCTTCAATTTGTTTTCGGGTATTTCCGGCCTAATTGCGCCAGCCAGAGTTTAAAAGGCTCTGCTTTGGGAGACGGAATGGATTGAATCAGACGGAAAAGTTGCTCAATGTCAGCGACATCGGTTTTATAATACTTTCTATCTGAAGATAATAATTTCAGTTGTCCGATTTTTTCGGACAACTCACTTCCTTCTTGTTTTAGCTTCCGTTTCAAATCATCCCAATACTTTCTTGGGCGATCGCTTTCAGTTAAAACACCAACCACATCAACAACAGAAAAATACCATTTTTCTTCTTTGCTGTCCCATACAGAGCGGATATGTTTTTCATTAAACACTTGGATACTGTTTTTTTGATTTTCGTTCATATTTCTTCATAATTAAAATTGGGTTATGCAAAGAAAAATAAATAAATCTAAAAATACAACTATCCGGAACAGATATTTACGTGTAAATCAATATGTCAAAGAGCGAAAATAGACCGTAAAATCGTTTTTTTATTCTGTTTTTATCGATTTTACCGGATTGGCTGTTGCGGCTTTCACTGCTTGCCAACCGACGGTTATCAATGTCAATATTATTGTTATTGCTCCGGCTAAGGCAAATATCCACCAACTGATATCAATCCGATAAGCATATTCCTCTAATATACTGTTTAGTAAGTGCCATGATAATGGAAACGCAATAAGCATAGCAACACAAACCAGGATCAGGAATTCTTTCGATAACATATTAACTATGTTGCTCACAGTAGCTCCTAATACTTTACGAATACCGATTTCTTTCGTTTTTATCTCTGCAGTATAAGTTACCAAACCAAAAAGTCCGAGACAGGAAATGAAGATAGCTAAAAATGCAAAGATTGTAAATAATTTTCCGGAACGTATATCTGACTTATATTGATTATCAAAATTCTCATCCAGAAAACTATACGAAAACTCATATTCGGGATTGTACTGTTTCCATAATTTTTCTACGGAGGCAATAGCACTTTTTGCTCCTGACGAAGTCGTTTTTATATAAATGCATGAGTTTGCTCCGTAAGTGGGAACAATGATGAGAGGTTTAACCGGTTCATTTAAACGATCGAAATTGTAATCTCTGACAATTCCCTTGATCCGGCTACCATCAAAATTGAGGATTGGCGCACCAATTGCGTTCTCCAGTCCCATCTGCCTTACGGCTTCTTCATTCACCAATACACTCAAAGAATCCACAGCCAAAAAATATTCTCCTGCTACTAAAGGCACTCCCATTAGTTCAAAGAAATCATGACTGGCATAGAAATAACTGAACTCCACATTACGTCCTTCCTCTTTTCCTGGCCACATAATATCTGTCCGGGAACCGCTTCTCCCCATATTTCCGGATTCGGCGCTTGCAACACCAAGGATATCTTTATTCTTCATCAATTCATTTTTCACTGCGTCATAATGAGATCCCATGTTTACAGACCATATCGTAAAAACATGTTCTTTGTTGTAACCCAAATCTTTATGACGCATATAATCCAATTGTCTGGAAATTGTAATAGTTGCGACTATCAATATAAACGAACATACGAATTGAAGTACAACCAATATTTTCCGGAAATATCCATGTCTGCTTCTTCCCGGTTTATTTTGGAAAGCTTCCAACGGTTTGAATGATGAAATGAAAAATGCAGGATATAACCCGGCCAGGATGATCACACTAATTGCAGCAATGCCATATATTAGCAGAACCGGCATACTAAAAAGATTAAAACTCATTTCTTTTCCTGCTAAATGATTATATGGTTGTATCAAGAAATAAACCAGTATAGTAGCAATGACGATCGAAATCAGAAATAGTAAAACCGTTTCGTTCAATAATTGCATTAACAGATTTGTTTTTTTCGCTCCGATA
>JAVBNR010000027.1:0-62574 GCA_031551395.1 Bacteroidales bacterium | reverse complement strand
GCGCTGGGAGAGTTGCTGTCCTGTTTTTGCTTCAAAAGCCGTGATACAGATCTCGATCATACCTTCGGGGAAATGTCCGGAGAAACTGCCGGATGCCTGGAGGTTTTCCCGGAGGAAATAAGCGGCCAGCTCGGATGGGGTAACCCTCAGGGGTACCCCGGGAGCAAGCTGGAAAGTAGGCAACGGCTTGTGGTCGATGGTTTCGAGTATGACCTGGTTACCGGCATTGAACCGGATGTGTAACCGGACTTCGGTTTCCGGTTGCATCAGGTCGCGGTTGAGCAGGCTCAGGATGACTTTTCCTGATGAAGGATGGCTGTAATCATCCAGATACAGGCTATAGGGCGGTTTCATAAATGCGTGTACCTGAATTGGATAGGTTGAGCGCAGTTGTTGGCCGGATATTCCCTGGCATACAGTCAATAATAATATGATTATACTCAATACTCTTATTTTGATAGATTCCATTTTATAACCTATTTAAAGGAACAAGCTTAAAGTTTTAAGCTTTAAGTTTAAATTCTTAGTTTTGAATTCTTAGTTCTTAGTTTTTAGTTCTTAACAATCACTTTCAACGATGACCGCACTTCCGGCGCAGTCAGATGCAGGATAAACGTTCCTGAGTTACCTGTAGGCAGATAAAATTCTTCCTTGAATTTATTATCGTTATTGAGAATTCTGCGTTCCACAGTTCTCCCGGTTCCTGAATCGATCAGTGAGAGTACGGCTTTGGAAGCTTTACCTAATTCGATTTCTACGGAAAACCGTTCTTTAGCCGGATTGGGGTATGCGGAAAATACACGTAGGGTAGGTCCTTCCGCATCTTCATAGTCCTCAATATCATATTTATTCATGACATGAATCGATTTGCAGACCGTTTCATAACAATTACCAAAAAAACTGCGCATTCCGAAAGTAAATACGCCATATTCCGAAAAGATAACTTCCAATACATCCTGATTGGCCGATGCTACGGAATAGCCTTCTCCATCCGGCAATATCCATTCGATGGAATCGACTTTAGAATCTGTAATATTCACAAAATGAATTTCATCGTGAATAGGTACTTTCGAGGCGACCATGAATTCAGCTTCTATTTTCTGATTGTCGCGTGTGATTGTAATGTTTCCGGTGGCTTTACATCCCTTATTGGTAGTAGCTTCGACCAGGTAAGTACCCGGATCGGACAAAGTATATTTTTCTCCTGTAAACAATAGATTGCCGGTTGGCGAAAACCAGTTGAAAGAATGAGCCGGCTCTGCCACTTTGGCTTCAACTTCGTGTTCTTGCCCAATGCATAATTCACGATCGTTTCCTAAATCGACTGGAATGCTGTCGGGTTCGGACAATTCGTAAGTTTTTGTTTCATAAGAACATTCATCGCTGTCGGTTACTGTGAGAGTGTAAGTCCCTTTTTTTAGTCCACTGAGCACCGGCGATGTGTTCCCATCATCCCAGCGGTAGCTGTAAGGAGGTGCTCCGCCCGTGAGGCTGATTCGTATTTCTCCGTCGCCACCTCCGTTGCATGTCGGAGGAATCAGTGTGGATGAGATTTGAATGCTATTGAATTGAGCGATCTGTATGTTACCGATCTGTTCACATCCCCGGCTGTCTTGGACCCAAATCATGTACTTCCCTCGGGAAACTTGTTCGATACGAGAGGATTGACTTCCGGTCGACCATTCGTAGTTGTATGGAGCTGTACCTCCGGTTACGTTCACTTCCGCCCATCCGTTTGTGTCGCGGCTACATTTGAGATCGGATGCGGTTAATGAAATCGATAGCAAATCGGGTTGTCTGAGTTCTACTTTTTCCGACCAGGCCTCAATGCCGTTGGCATCCGTAATTTTCAGACGGTAAGATCCGTCCGTCAATCCGCTGATAGTCGGTTCTTTTTTTTCTAAAGGGGTATCATTATAATACCAGGTGTAGAGGTAAGGTAGACCTTCTTTGAACGGAACGCCCCCTTGCACTTTGGAGCGAAAACTTCCGTCAGCGCTTTCATAACAACTGATGTAGTGTGATTCTTCGATTGAGGCTTCCAACAAGGGAGGCTCGGGAAGAAAGACCGACCATTCATGCAAGCAACCGCAGGGGTCAAAACCCAAACTCTTTCCTGTCGGGTAGTTTGTATCTTCCATTCGTAAGAAATAAGTTCCTGTCGGAATATTTTTTAATTCATGCAATGCTTTTCCGTTTTGTACTTGCACGGAATCATCGAATAAAACATCGCCCCGTTCGTTTGTCCATACGATTTTATAGGGTTGGTAACCTCCTGTAATTTCGACACTCAGGCTCCCGTCGGAACGACCGAACGCTTGGGGTTCGACAGCTTCGATCAGGTTGACTTTGATGGGAGGAAGAACCGGTATGACAAATGTTGTGTCGGATACGCAATGTTCGGCATCGGTTAAAGTGACGGTGTAGGTTCCCGGCATCAGGTTTTCCACAAACATATCCGTTTTTCCGTTCGACCATTGGAAAGAGTAGGGGAGTTTTCCTCCCTGCGGATCGAGATAAATAGCTGCATCATGATGACCTGCACAGGATTGTAGTTCCAGTGAATGTCTGAATTGAATGTCTGAAGGACTGAGTATGATCGTATCTGCAGTGATGCTACAACCTCTGCTATCGGTAACGGTCAGCGAATAATTTCCTTTTACTTTTCCTTCGATGGCTGAAGTCGTTTCTCCGCTCGACCATAAATATTCATATCCACCTGTTCCTCCACCAGCAAAACTTCTGATACTTCCACTGTTAATGCTGTCACAGACTACATTCTTCGGTTCGAGACGAAGCGTCAACAAACGTGGATGATCGATTTCAATTTCGGTAAAAGTTTCCACATTATTTTTATCCTTGATACGAACCTGGTACTTGCCTTTGGATGCGTCGTTTAAAATACTATCGTTAACGGAAAGTGGAATTTTATTTACACCTTGGATACGAAACCATTCATAATCATAAGGTAACCCGTTTGAAAAGGGGATCCCACCTTCAGCATGAGCGACTAAAATCCCGTCGTTCCCATCAAAACATGTGATCTGTTTCCGGATTTCAGCGCTTATTTTCAGCTTGGGAGGTTGGATGATTTCTATCTCCAACAGTGTCTTACAAAGATTATAAGGCTCCTGATTCCGATAATTTTTATCTTTGATTTCAAAAATATAATTTCCTGCATTCAGGTTCAAAAATTCATATGTGATTGATTGATCCGGTTGAACTGTAGTTAGTTGCGGATAATGAACCGATGCTCCGTTTTTCCCTGTCAAGCTGTAAGGAGAGCTGCCGCCGCTGACCCGGATTTTAATAAAACCATCTGGTAAATCAAAAGCAGAAACATGTCTGACTTCTTGTACTGTGGCATTTACCGGTTCCGGAGCCTGAATCTTGAATGTCTTAGTAATTGTCTCACAACCCTGAAAATCGGATACTGATACATTATAATTACCGGTACTTAAATTTTTGATGTAATTTTGGCTTGAGTTGTCGAACCACATTACCTGGTAAGGAGTGGTGCCACCGGAAATATTCAGATATATTTCTCCGTTTGCCATTTCGGAACAGGACGGTTGAAGAATCGATGACTCTACATTCAAAGGTTGTGGCGCTTCGACATAGCCTGTGGCCGAAGCTGCACAATTGTTACTATCGACTATTCTGACAGTATATTCGCCGGCCGTGAGATTTCCTATCCGGTTACCGATACTTCCATCCGACCATTCGTAAGTATACGGTGCCTGCCCTCCGTTGACCGATACCTCCAGATATCCGTTATTGTCATCGTGACATCTGAGCATTGTGGTATTGAATGAAACATCGAAATGAGTCAATTCAGTCAATGTGATTGTCTGTGACCAGGCGCGGGATCCGATAGCATCTGTAATCAAAAGCCTGTATTGCCCGATACCAAGTTCTGTCAGGTCGTCAGTTTCTGATATTTCTGCATGTTCTTTGCAGATCGAATCGTCTTTATACCAGGTAGCTGTATAAGGAGCGAAACCTCCGGATATTTCCGCATGCAAAGATCCGGTCTCGTCTTCGGCACAATGAATGGTTCCTGTCGATTGGAGTCGGACGTATATTGCCGGTGCTTGGGGCAGATTGAATGACATTTCGGTGCGACATCCTTTAGCATCCATCACTTCAACATAATAACCTCCGGAATTAATATTTCGCAGAGTGGAAGTGTATATTCCTCCGGGATTGACTTTTGTGATGGATTCCTGAAAAACGATTGTTCCATCTTGATCTGTTTCTCTCCAAACAACAGAATAAGGATGTGTTCCACCTTTGAATGTGATACTTAATAATCCGTTTCCTTCTTCCTGATTATTTTCATCGAGGGATGCTTCCCTTTGCTCCTGATCAATTATTTCAACAGGATCTTCAGGCTCTTCCAGGTAGACCGGGATAAAGTCTTCATCTATTTGACATCCTTCGGAATCATACAGGTATAAGTCGTAATCTCCTGCAGGAAGTCCAGTTATAGTTGCTGTTCCTGAACTTTGCTCCGATTGATAACTTTGTTGGTTGCTCACGGAGATGCATTCGATCCAGTAGAGACCGGAACCTCCCTGAGCAGTTACTTGGATCGATCCGTCGTTTACACCGCCACAGACCGGACTGAATTTTTCCGTAGAAATGATATGAAAAGGATCCGGTTCTTTGATGATGATGTCTTTGCGGAAAAATTTGTCGGATAAGTCTGAAAAGGTTGGTATTTCTTTGTTCACTCCCAGATAAGATAAAATGCCGAGACCGTATTTCCCGGGTGCAATTCCCTTGATTTTGAATTTTCGGTCGCCCAGATACTCGATTCGATCGCTTCCGATTTGATCAGCTATATCTCCACTCCCGTAAAAAGGTGCTGTGTATAACTTGAAGTTGAGCGTTTCTCCGGCATATAACTCCCGGCTTAACTCGACAATCATGTTTCCCGGTTTTGCTTTACAGGGGGCTGCATGGGGTGTAATGTTCTGGATCGTAGGACAATCCAGCATAACCGACAACGGTTTTCTGATTTCAGGATAAGATCCGCAGCCGACATTCAGGATAATGGTCACGTTTTTTTTGCCGGCAATCTCTCCGATATTTGTAAGAAAATCTTTTGCACAGATATCGAACGTATTCAAGCCTTGAAACTGCTCCGGAAGATTCATAACAGGACCATCGTTCCCAACTTGGTATTGCCATTGATATGATTTCGGATGATATCCCGAAGGAGCAGATACGGTTATCTTATTGCTCTCAGGAAGGAAGATGGCGGCTTGTCCGTTATGAGTGTATGTTACATTATTTTCATTGATGTGGATAGGAATAAGAGAAAATTGAAAATAAGAAGGATAGGATCCTCCATAATTTCCCATGAAATTAGTTAATTTTTTGTTTGAAACACACGGATAATCGTCGTCATAAAGCCAAAGCGTGGAACTGCCTACTCCTTTATTATTTTTACAACCTCCATCATTTCCCGTTCTGTTGTCTTTATGGAATCCGTTGACTACAACCCGGGTCGGGTAACCGTCCAATTTAACCGGAGTGGGGATTACCGTTGCGCTTCCGTTTTTACCAATTTCATAAGGAATTATAATTGTACCTTCCATCAGTACAACATTTGTTTGGTTATCAGTGTTTCCGTATACTTTATATTCCATTCGGGTATCACATTCCATCCTGTCTCCGCCCGTTTTAAACCACGCAGTGATGTTCATTTGGTATTTTTGAGCAATACTTTCCTGCAATACGCAAGTTAATGTAATGATTAACAAAAAGTAAAATCGTTTCATTGTATTTTATTTTAGTAAATGACAGATATTTTTTCCGGTTGGGAGTTTCCTCCGTCAACCATAATCGCATGAATCATATAATGATACGAATGGCCTGTTCGAAGCAGATTCGTATCCTCCGTAGTTGTGGTTCCGACAGGAAGGTCTTGCCATAAAGAGATTGGTTCGTCGTTTTCCGCCCGATAGATTTTCCAACTTTTAATTTTTTGAGAATTTACCGTTTTCCATGTCAGTTTGATTTGTTTGTTTTCTTTGTCTGAAATGCTCTTAAATTGCTTGATAACAATGGGTTTATCTGATGGAGAAGCCGTTGCTTGCAATGCCGGAGAAGGGTCAGATTCTACGCCCCATCGGCTTTGGGCTGTTATAACATAAGAATAGGCAATCCCATTTTCTACGTTTTTATCCAGAAATGTGGTAATGGAGTCTTGCCTGAACTCCATTACAGGTCGGTATTTCATGCTATCTGTTGTGGCACGGTACAAAGTATGATGCGATACTTCACTTCCGGGAGAATTGATCCAACTCAGGAAAATACCTTCGGATTCAACTTTGTAGCTATCGAAAACAGGCTGTGACGGTTTGATTTTTAATGGTTTTTCCACTTCGATGATTTTTGAAAAAGAAGATTGATTGTAGTGTGTGTCGATTGCTTTTAAAGCATAATACACATGTGTATTCAGATTTTTTAGATCAACTGTATCAATGTATTGGTTTACTAATACAGTATTATTTGTTACAGGTATCAGTTCTTCTCCTTTGACATGACCACGATAGAGTTTGTATCCCAACAGATCGGATTCCGTGTTTGCCGTCCATTTCAGGAACACTCGTCCGAGCGTGTCTGTCTGAGCGGTTAGCTGAACAGGAGTTGCCGGAGGAAAAGAGTCGACCGGCATAACCAATACCGGAAATGATTGTACCGGCTTATCTCCATGCGCCGGTTTGGCGGCGATGATGAAGTAGTTGGAAGACTTGAGTGTCCCATCGTAAGCTAGAAAACGTTCATTGACAGGAATATCCGTTTTTACGGGGAGGAACGTGCCTGATCCCGTATCCGATCGATGCAATTCAAACGATTGGATCAAATGCTGGGCAGCCTCATCGAATTCCCAGGTAATTTCGACGATACCTTCCTGATTGATTAGGCTTTTTGTAATAACAGGATTGCTTTTCAACGCCTCTGTTCCTCTTCCTGAAACAACATCTGAAGCTTGTCCGGTCTCTCCGAAGATGGAAATTCCACGTACCCGGTAGTAATATGTTTTTCCATTTTCAGCCAAAGAATCGATAATCATTGTTTCCGTAGCCTTTTCATCCCAGGGAGTTACCGGTAACCCGATCGGTTCGAAGAGGTTGTTATCTTCCGATTTTTCGATTTGCCAGGCACAAAAAATACGATCGAAAAGAGATGTGTTCCATTGCAATTTCACAACGCGATCTCCGAATTCGGCGCTCAGACCGACTGTTTTGGGCAGGTTACGGTAATCATCGATTCCTGTGTAGGCAAATCCATATTGGATATTCCAGTTCTCAACGCCTTCTCCGACAGGAATGACGCGATACAGATAATATTCTCCTTTGACTACATTTTTATCTTCGTATCCCCAACCGGCTAAACAAGCGCAATCGAAGCATAAATCAGCTGCTGTGAGTGCAAAAGCATGGCGTTGCTCCCGTTCTTCAGACTGGTTGACAATGCTCATGATGTCGTTTGATTGAATTCCTGTTACCTCAAATGTCTCACCATAAAGAGCCTGAGCCAGGATGGCAGCATAATTGTTTTTTTGAGCAATCTGTTCCCACTCATGGAGCGGAGCGGTTACTATCGGATTGGGAGTCAGTACGATTTTCTCCTTTTCATCGAGTAATTTACCGTTTCGTTTCAAGGTATAACGCTCGATGGTGTATCCGAATTTCAGACTTTTCTGCCATTGATACGGCTTATCGACAGCCCATCGCAATTGAATCGATTCCTTGCCCGGATTGGCTCGTAAAACGACTGTTAGACTATCTTGACCGGATGCCCGGACACTTAAAACACACAAAATGGCGATGAATATTATAATCTTTTTCATTTCTTTCATTTTTTATTCCCTTATTCTTTTATTTTCCTTACTTGCTTACCGAATATTCAAAATTGACCCGGCTTTTTCCTTCCTCTCCTCCAGGCAAATAATATTGTAACTCTGCCTTGTATTTGCCGGAGATAACATCCGGATAATAACCTATTTCCCGTGATGGATGATCGACACCCCTGTTGGATGCTTTGGTACGTATTTCATCAAAATCGTAGTAATAATATTTCGGTAATGAATAAAGGAATGGGAAATAATCTCCCTGAACTTTCCCTTCAAAAGCATTTATAGGAGGTATGCCGATGTGATCATCCTCTCGTCTCAGGGTTATACCGTTCTGCGGATATCCCTGATATATCAATGGATGGATGTATTCCTTGTAATATTTATCATCTAAAACAGCTTTTATTCTGACAAGAGGCCTGTTTCCCGAAGCCAGTGTCCCGTAAATTTCAGCATCTTCAAACATTTCAGATAACTGAATCCCTTGTGAAAGCTGGAAAATATAAGAGTCGTTATAGACTACAGCATTACTTGTCGAGCGAATATTTTTTATTTTATCTCCGAAAGTGCTGTATTTACTGGATGCAAAATGGTAATTCAGCAATAGTTTGCTGCCTTCCTGTACCACCAGACCGGATTTCGCACTTTCCTGAACAACGCGGTTTTCTTCTTCATCCAGTAAAACGGTTTCTTTGGAGGTTTCCTGTTGTTCCGTTTTTGCAACCGGAGATTCGGATAAGAACCCGATTTCAAAACGAGAGCCTCGATCCAGTGTTGGCATATCGAAATTCAAGCGTTTATTTCCGGCATCATAAGTAAAAGGAATTTCTTTTTTCTGGTTTCCGGCACCATCCGTCAATATCAGTTTGTATTTCCAATTGGTCGGAAATAAATATTCCTGTCCGAATTTCAGTTGTACATACCCTTTTCCTGTTTTCGATTCATTGATATAATAGTACTGCTGGTCTACCATCGGATAAGCATAAACGATATTTTCCATTGGAACATAATCCGGCGCGCTTCCTGTCGTGAATGTGATGTCGCGGGTTTCCTGAGCGACAGCTCCGGCGGTTGTTGTCGTTACCCATTGCCCGTTTTTCATTTCTTCGAATCCAACGGCGACTTCCATTTTCAGCTGCTTGTCCGGAGGCAGGATTTCGTGTGGATAGAAGGTGGCTACTGTGTTGTCTTTATTCCATTCGATGCGACCATCGATTATATTGGATCCGTCTTTTACGATAAATTTATTTAAGTTGATGCGATAGGCTTTCATCCCATCGTCCATGTCTACTTCGAACGATTTTTGAACAGGCATGCTGAGCGCCAATTGAGGGGCTGTAAAAACATTTACTTCCGAAGAGTTGGCCGACGGAGATAGATCGCTGATCATCATAATATCGATCGGACTTGTCCCCGGCAACATCAGTTCACATTCTTCTCCTACCGTAAATTTGAATCGCATATTTCCTTTAACCAGTCCGCCCAACAGATTGAAATGAACGCCCATATTTCCTCTGAACCAGGTCGGATTCGGAAGTTTGGCTTGTAATAAGGCGGCAGCACCACCTTTGATAATCGGAATTTTTGTTTTGATGAACCACAAGTTAACTTTAACTCCTAACTCGCCTCCTAAATAAGCATAAGCCTGTCCGTTGGCATACCAGCCGTTAATGCCGATCGGTCCGCTTCTGCCGCGGCATTGGGCATCCCGATAATCTTTCATCATGATGTCGAATCCGACTCCGGCATCGAAACGAGCATATAAAATGAGGAAGGTCAAATCGCCGGTTGAAAACTCGAGTGAACTCCCGAATGCGATTCCTTTTCCGGATTTCAAAGCGTTCAGGTCCCGCATATAATCGAAAGACTCGTTATTTTCTCCCAGGATCCTGGCGACAGCCGGAGGTGGAGGCGGGGATCCCGGAAGATTATCGCCCAACATAAAATAAGCTGTTGTTTTGAGAGTCGCTATTCCGGGAATACCCACCTGCAGTCCGATGCGATTATCCGGTACCCCGATGTATATATACCATTCCTGTGGACTGACATGAAGTACTGCCCATCCGGCACGGTTCCCCGAAGCTGTTCCGCGCAACAATCCGCCGGCGGCATTGACATATACATCGAAATTGGCGTGTAAAGTCTTCGCTGAAAAATCGTATAAAATACCCAAAGAGGCCGCAAAATTGGCATTGGATGCTTTTTCTTTGGAATCGGTTATCTCTTCGGCAGCCTTTGATGGCTCGTTTTGTTTCAGTTGTCGCAAAGTTTCTTCTGTCGCATGGTGTTTCTCCAGAAAATCATTTTCGATGGCTGTCAGCTGTTGAAATTTTCCGGAAATCTGGTCGCTTAATTGATCCAATCCCGGTATGTTAGCCATGAATTCGGCATAACCGTAAAATCCGATCAGATCAACACCTCCGTGGCGATTGAATTGTATCTCGAAAGAAGCTTCTCCTCCCATGAAGTTACCTTCCGTTGCAAAGAAAACGGCCGCTTTCAATCCCAACCCCATGTCTTTATCGGGGATGTATCCGCATCCTGTTTTGGATAAGCCGAGCCCTTTGCCGATGGTCCGTTTCATCCGGGTGCTAACCCCTCCTCCGAATCCGTTGATGCCGACGGGTCCTGCAATATTGATTACTTTGGATAAAACGACAGAACCGTCGACAAACCAGTAACGATAATCGTCTTTTTTTCCGAAGGCGGCTGCCATACTTATTTTGCAGTTTTTCAATACTTCTGAAAATTCCATCGACAAGTCGCCATAAAATCCGTCGCCATAGACAGGATCCTGATCCATGATTTTCAAAGATCCGTTTAATTTTAATATTCCGGCAATTGAACAATCTTTTAATACCAGGTCCTCAAGGCCGATTCCATCATAAACCCATTTCCCTTTTTCGGTGTTCATGACATATTTCCCCTTGATATTGAATCGTGTATTGGCTGAAATATGTTGCTCATCCAGGTTCAGTGACAGATCGAATCCTAATCTGAATTCTTTTGCTGTTGATTTGAGTTCTATTTTTGAAAGAGAGACAGGGAATCCCATCATTTTTATAGTCCCCTTATAGCCTAAATATTCGACAGCCAGGTACGGTTCTTTTGTCTGTAGTGTCAACTTGCGAAATTCCACACTGTCCAGTACCAACTTTTCCGAGGCATTCTCTTTGTTGGAGGTAGGCGCTTTAACCGTCAGAAAACCATTCAAATAAGCCTCAGGCAAAAACTTGTCATTTTCTACGGTTATTTTTACGTACGAGTTGGGAAGTAGATGAGCCTTTGCCAACATACATTTGAAATCAAGCGTATCTTTAGGGGATACGATGAGTTGATAATTTTTATTACCTAATATCTGTGCGTGATAAGCTAAATAAGTTGAATCTGAGATAGGTAGTCCGATCATCCCGTCGAATCCGGCTTGAGTAATCTTGTGGGCTTCCAGTCCCAGCCAGAACTTGTCGATAGAGAACGACCATCCGGATGCAGAGCCCAACTCAATAGGCAATACATTTTCCGCAGAAAATATACCACTGACCCCATTTTCATCGATAAGCAGGTTTTCAGCTTCAAATGTAGCGGCGTCTCCGTTTTTTGAAAATTCTTTGGGCAGGGTAATGGAAATTCTTTGAGCATAGATCCCTCTCCATAGCTTAGCGTTTCCATCCATCAGGTATTTTTTGGTATAACCATCAGGAAATTTCATACTCGAGGAATTTTGAAAATCACTGAAATCGAGTACTGCATGCGAGAGATTGAAAATAAACCCATCCAGGCCTTTGATCTGGAACAGAGGCAGGGATATGTCGAGCAACAGATCGTTCCATCCGGTTATCGTCGTCTGAAAATCGGCAGAAACCGGTTTATCCGATGGAGTGCCGTCTTTAGAGACTCGGGTAAGGATACTCTTGGATAAGATCACACTTCCGGCAATAGACAGCTCTTTGAACCCCTTACAGTCGATTTTTACATAGGTCTTACTGGAACTTAATCCATCTTTTGTGTCGAATTTACCTCCTTTTAAATAGAGTTGTGTGTGCTCATTGACAGGGATATTCATGTCTTGTATCAGCATAAGAGCGGCATCCCCGATGATATTTCCGGAATATGAAAATTTAATTCCCTGTGCTGCAAAAAACAACTTGGTTTTCCCTTGTGCTGTTTTCATCCGTGCGAACAGGGTTACTTCGGCGTGACTTTCTAAAAAACGGATGCTGCTGATGGCTATGGCAAACTCGTTGTTATTGATGGTTTGCTTGAATCCTAACGGCAGTACATTCATGTCGGCATATGCCAGTTGATCCGTATAGCGATTTTCTTTGTCCAACTGAGCAAAAGTTTTGGCGATCGCTTGCGAATCCACTTTAGTCGTGTCGATTTTTTCGGCTTTCAGTTGAAAGGTTAAAGCCTGTGTCAGGCAGATAAATAGTAAAATTAGCTTTTTCATCCTGTTGTAATGTTTTGCATTTTCTAAAACTTGTAGTTGTATGCTGCCGTACAAGTCAATCCGTTTGTTTTAGTCCTTGAAGTGGTTTGTGACATTGTATTGCGGTAGATGCCTGTCAAGGAAAAATGATGTTTTTTCATGAATAAATAAGATACATTCATCCTGAGGTTCCAGACTTCATTTTGTTTCACTCCGGCATGATAGCCTGCATTGTATGATATAGCCATTCCTGTGTTCAATCTCTTGTCTAAAAAACGCGCCATCGCTCCCAAAGTAGGACCAAAAATGAATAGGTTTTGTCCTTCCATCTGGTTGGAAGTCATATTCAGGTTGGCATTCAGATTGAGTTGTTGGGGTACCCATTGGATCCCATACCCTAAAGAAGCATTGTAAAACCGGGATAAAGCGCCCTCTTTGATGATATCTCCTTGTTTGTCGGCCGCTTCCTGGTAACTCAGAAACAAATTCAAATGCAGGTTTCGGGAATCGTTTCTTTGAAAAGTATAAGTCGAGTTAAAATTTATATTTTGAGATAATTGCGTATAATTCAACGTATCTAAGTTGTCGTATGGAGTCAGTTCATTGATGTAATCGAACTGTGATTTCAGGTTCATAAACGTCTGAAAAGTTGTGTAGGAGAGCGCAAAATTCAATTTTTCCGAATGCGTATAATTGGCATCTGCTGAAAACACGAAGCGTTTGGTTTGACTTTCTTTCGTATGTTCCAGATCATCCCGTTCAATACCTCCCGAAAGAGCGATGCTGGCCTTGTTGTTAAAAAAAGGTCGGGCATAATTCAACGTGATGTTTTCCAGGTCGTTATTGAAATAATAAGCTCCCAACGTTTTATAGCCCGGATCGATCCGTTCATAGCCGATACCGATCGTATTATTCAAAAATGTATAGTTTAATAGCATTTTTATGGCATCCAGAGCTGTTGCCGAAAATTCCGTGCGTTCTATCCGGTTATCTCTTTGCAGGTAGCTGAGGCCGTATTCCACCGAGAGCTGCATGTTGTTCATGGGAATGACACTGGCAAAAACACTTCCGGCAACATTATTCTGGGGGAGGATCATTAAACTGTCCGGAACAGGAGTCTGTAGTGAGTTTTTATCGTCGCTTGCGGTAAAGAAAGTAACACCGATCTGGTATTTTGTTTTTTCAAACCGGACTTGACATCCGGTTCCCATGCGTTTGTAGGCGGCCTGGACATTGCCGTTGCCATCGCCATATTCAACGGCGCGTTGTAGCCTGCCGTACATAACTGCCGCTTTGACCGGCCCGTCTGTTTTGACTTCCAGTCCGGCTCCTGTGAACTGATGGCCATTCAATGTATAAGGAGAAAAACTCATGGATACATCTCCGAAATGACCTGTAAGCCATTTATATACGGGGTGGATGGCCAAACGATTGGGCATTGTCGGATAAGTGTAATTAGACCCGGAATTGGTAAAATTGAAAGAAAACGGTAGATCCAGTAGCCCGGAAATATTCAGGTTAATATTTCCATTCAGATAATAAACAAACGGATTTCGGTTGGAAGGCTCGTTTCCGGTATATGCAATCGTACTGGCCGAAATTCCTCCGTTCATTTTCAGTAATTTATCTTTAGAAATGAAGTCCTTCGTGTTATTTAAGTCAATCTGTTGAGCTTTTCCGATAGGGGGTAACAGCATAAAAATACAAAGGAAAAATGTGATTTTTTTCATTGAAAAACAGGTTAATAGGTTTGGATATGGGATGTTATGTTATAGTTTTTTCTTTTTTTGAACTTTGATATCTGTGACAATGTATGATTCCGTACCCGATTTTTCCATTTTTTTGATACAAATGGCTCCTTTGCGACCATCTCCGGTTTCAAATAATACGAAAAATGGCAGAGTTTCCAACTGGAAATAAAGTTCTCCGGTGTCATGGGCTTTGATATCGAATGACTTGAATATCCGGTCGTCGTTCATTGACTCGAATTCATCCATCCCAAACGAAAGCCGACTCGAAGCAACGCCATTTACTATATATGTTTTAATACTTTGTGGTATGGGGGAATAGATGAAATTTCCGGCGATATCCGGCGATATAAACCTGCAGTAGCTGAACTTGTCGTTTAATGCAAAAAAGATAAAATCGATCAGTTGACTGTTGGTTTTATCTATTTCTTTTTCCATCAAAGATTTACGTAGCCGACAAGAATAGAATGATCCGTAATTTTTAGATGTGCTGATTCCCATTTTTACATCTTTCATACAATACAGATTTGTATTAGGAAGTATGTGGATCGTCTGGCTGACCGTCTGCTGCTCTTTCTGATTATCCGTATGTAATGTCACACTATAAGTGCCAGGCTGCTCAAAGTAAATTTCCGGATGAGTCGATGTATCGTCGAGAATACTCCCTCCGGAAATTTCCCAGCGACTTGCCAACGCACTTATGCTCCTGTTTTCTGCCGTAATAATGGCCGGAGCTTGATAATCCTCGTTTTCAAATGCCGGAATGAGTTTGAAATTGCTCTGAAGGCGAGGCAGAATCCGGATGGTATCCGTATGTTCATATTGCTTTCTGTTGCTGCCGGATACAAACCGGATGACATAAGTACCCGGTTGTTCATAACGGACGACCGGAGGTGTTTTTTCCTCACAAAGAGCAGGTATCCCTCCTTCAAAAGTCCATTTAAAATAGGATGAACCCGATGTTTGGTTCATAATCTTTACATCTGCCGGAGCAAACGCATTGATTTGTATCTCCGCTTTGAATTGAGGTATTGCCATGGAATCGAGGATCAGTTCGAGTTCTTTTATTTCCGAACGGTTTCCACTCCAACACTCCAATCGGATGAGGTGTTTGCCCGGTTGCCGGAAAACGATATTTTCCGGATGTTTTTGATTGGATGTTACCGGATCTCCGCCTTCAAAAGTCCATTTGTAACGATCGGCTCCTTCTGATTTATTAAGAATGGAAACGGCTGTTGGAGCGGAATAATTTCCGTCAGGCACCTCAATCTCAAAATCTGTAATAAATGTTATGGAATCTTCTTTGTAGCATGAAGTGAATACAAATAAAAAAAGGAATAACAGTATAAAATACTTGGTTAAACAATAATACATAATCGCTTAAGTCTTTGGTTAAATTGATGCAAATATAATAATGTTTTTAAAATAAAACAAAAATTAAGATTTTTTTTATAAGAAAAATCATTTATCTGCTATAACAAAAAGGCTTCGCGATAAGGTTTTGGATATCATTTACATCTCTTGTTCCTCGTAATATTTTATAAATGCTTTATTAACCACTTTATTTCCTCCTGGAGTCGGATAATTTCCTGAAAAATACCAATCTCCCTGATGATTGGGACAGGCGATATGTAAACCCTCCAGCGATTGGAATACGAGAGAAACCTGGGCTTGAGTGTTTTCCGGAGTCAGGATTTCTGCTATTTTAAGTGTAATTTCATCATCAGTAAAAGGCTCGTATATCTCTTTTACATAGTTGATTATCTTTTCCTTGGGAAAATGCTCCTGAGCTTTACATTTTTCATAAATGGCCTTGATCAGATGTTGCATCTTCTTTTCTTTTAATAAAGCGATGGCTGCCCGGAAGGCCACAAATTCATCCATCCGGTTCATGTCGATACCGTAGCAATCGGGATAACGAACCTGTGGAGAGGATGATACGATGACGATCTTTTTAGGTTTCAGCCTGTTGAGAATTTTTATAATGCTCTGTTTTAATGTGGTACCCCTGACAATACTGTCATCGATGATAACCAGATTATCTTTTTGAGGGCGGATTGATCCGTATGTAATATCGTATACGTGTGCCGCTAAATCGTTTCTGCTGGCGTCTTCCTCTATGAAAGTACGTAATTTGATGTCTTTGATAGCCACTTTTTCCTGCCGGATACGCAGAGATAAAATTCGATCGAGCTCTTTTGCAGGTAGATTGTTTTTATGCTCTTTTATCAACTGTTTTTTTTGCTCGGTAAGGTATTCTTCAAAACTTTCCATCATTCCGAAAAAAGCGACTTCTGCGGTATTGGGAATAAATGAAAAAACCGTGTTTTCAAGGTCGGAATCAATCGCTTTCAGAATGGGATCGGTCAACAAACGGCCAAGCATTTTACGTTCCCGATAAATATCTTCATCGCTTCCGCGGGAGAAATAAATGCGTTCAAAAGAGCAAGGTTTGACGTTTCCGGATTCTTGAATTTGTTCCAGATGAATGCTTCCGTTTTGTCGTGCAATAAATGCCTGTCCCGGCTGCAGTTCCGTGACTTCTGAGGCCGATACGTTCATAACTGTTTGGATAACGGGACGTTCTGAAGCGACGACAGCAATTTCATCATCATGATAGTAAAATGCAGGGCGGATACCGCAAGGATCCCGGAAAGCAAACAGATCTGTATTTCCCGTAATCCCACAGATAACATATCCTCCGTCCCATATTTGAGAAGAACGGCGCAGGATATGTGCGATATCAATGCTTTCTGCAATTTTTTGATTGAGTTCTTTTCCTTTGGTAAACGGCGATTTGTATGATTCGTATAAATGCTGGAATTCACGATCGAGGAAATTGCCCATCATCTCCAACATCATCAGTGTATCGGAATAAAGTCGAGGGTGTTGTCCCTGACGAACCAGTTCTTCAAAGACTTCATTCACATTGGTCAGGTTGAAATTGCCGCATAATAACAAACTTCTTGATCTCCAGTTATTTCTCCTCAGAAAAGGATGAACATAAGAGATGCCCGACCGGCCGGTGGTACTGTATCTTAAATGCCCCATGTAGGCTTCTCCCTGAAAAGGTATGTTTTCAAATGGAGTGGGAGACGGCGTTTTGCCAATTGCTTTGAGCGCTTGTGTAAATACTTCTTTGATAGCATCGTTACCCATTGCTCTCTCCCGGAAGATATATTCGGTTCCGGGCGCGGCGTTAGCACTGACACAAGCGATGCCGGCTCCTTCTTGTCCTCTGTTGTGTTGCTTCTCCATTAATAAATAGAGCTTGTTGAATCCGTACATCCAGGTGCCGTATTTCTTTTCGTAAAACGTTATAGGTTTGAGAAGCCTGATGAGGGCGATTCCACATTCATGTTTCAGATGATCCGACATATATTTTTATTCTTTTAATTTGAAAGATTGAATTCGTTTCATAGCTTCCGACGTGTCTGTTTGTTTCCCGAATGCCGAAAGCCGGATAAATCCTTCCCCGCTTTTTCCAAATCCGATACCCGGGGTCGTCACTATTTGAAATTCGGTTAATAATTGATTGAAAAAATCCCAGGATGACTTCTTCCCCGGAGTTTTTGCCCATATATAAGGAGCATTCACACCCCCATAAACAGTTATTCCGATCGATTCGAGCCCGGATTTGATGATACGGGCGTTTTCCATGTAATAATCGATCGTTTCTTTGATTTCTTTTTTCCCTTCAGGAGAATAAACAGCTTCAGCACCTCGTTGTATGATATAAGCCGTTCCATTAAACTTGGTTGCTTGCCTGCGCTTCCAGAATTCATTGAAGGAATATTCTCGCCCTGCTCTGTCGAAAGCGGATACGGTTTTAGGTATGACGGTGTAACCACAACGTACGCCGGTAAAACCCGCTGTTTTTGAGAAACTTCGGAACTCAATGGCTACTTTTTCAGCGCCATCGATCTCATAGATACTGTGTGGGATATTTTCGTCTGTGATGAAAGCTTCGTAAGCAGCATCAAACATCAAGAGTACTTTTTTTTCTAATGCATACTTGACCCATGTTTCCAGTTGCTCTTTTGTCAAAGTGGTTCCCGTAGGATTATTAGGGTAACACAAGTATACAACATCTACGTGTTTAGTTATAATGGATGGTATGAATGAATTTTGAGGTGTACAGGGGAGATAAACGAGGTTATTCCAGGCGCCTTGTTGGTAATAACCAGCCCTGCCGTCCATCGCATTCGCGTCGACGTATACGGGATAAACGGGGTCTGTTATCGCTACCAGATTTTCGGAACTTAATATATCCCCGATATTTCCGGTATCACTCTTTGCGCCGTCATTGATAAAGACTTCGTCGCTATCTAGTTGAATGCCACGAGAATTAAAGTCGTTTTTGATAATAGCGTCAATTAAAAAAGGGTAGCCATTTTCCGGAGCATACCCTCTCATACTTGATTCGTTTGCCATTTCATCAACGGCTTTATGCATTGCTTCTATCACAGCCTTTGCTAAGGGACGAGTCACATCTCCTATTCCCAGACTGATTATTTTTGAATTCGGATGTTTTTTCTTGTAATCATTTACTTTTTTTGTAATTTCGGAAAATAAATAATTTCCCCGTAGTTTTAAAAAGTGCTCGTTTATTAATGCCATACATTTCTATTTTCAATTCTCTGTTTCTAACTCTCCATTAAATATTGTTACTGCATTTCCTGTCATATAAACATGCATATTACGAGGATCCCAATCGATTTCCAGGTCTCCGCCCGGAAGAGAGATCGTCGATTTTCTGTTCAACTTTTTATTCAAAACTCCGGCAACCAAAACGGCGCATGCTCCTGTTCCACAGGCTTGAGTCTCGCCGACACCTCTTTCCCATACGCGCACTTTTGCATGAGTCGAAGAAAGGATTTCTACAAACTCAACGTTTGTTCTTTGGGGAAACATCGGATCGGTTTCAATTACTCTTCCAACGTTTTCAAGTAATAAATTGTTTACATCATTTCTAAAAATAACGGTATGAGGGTTGCCCATTGAAACGGATGTTATCCGGTAGTCTTCCCCTTCAAAACACACGGGATGATCGATAATAATATCTTCATCTGAAATAATGGGTATGGAAACCGAATCCAGAATAGGCTGTCCCATATCGACACGAATTTTTTCAATCTGATTGTCGAAAAGAAATAATTGTATCTTTCTGATGCCGGCTTTGGTTTCGAGTGTTATCTCTGTTTTTTCTGTTAATCCATTGTCAAATACGTATTTACCGATACATCTTGCGGCGTTGCCACACATTTCAGCTTCAGATCCATCCGGATTGAATATACGCATCCGAAAGTCGCAGTTATCAGACGGCATGATCAATACCAACCCGTCAGAGCCAATACCTGTATGGCGGTCGCTTATTTGTCGAGCTAGTTCTTCCGGATTTTTAACTTCTTCTTTGAAACAATTGATGTAGACATAATCATTTCCTGTCCCATGCATTTTAGTGAACTTCATTTGAGTTTATGTGTTATACTTTCAACATTTTGGTTCTAAACCATCATTACTCATTGCAAAAATAAACAATTTATTTCAATTAATCAAATAAAACTTTCTTTTTGTTTGAAAATGCTTGATTTCTTACTCTAATTTTATAACTTTGTGTGATTTTTTAAATAAATAGATACTTTTCTGTTCTTATGGATAAACAAATAAAATTAATTTTGGAAAACGGACGGTCTTTTGAGGGGTACTCTTTGGGGTATGAAGCTGCGGCCGCAGGAGAAATCGTCTTTAATACAGCGATGGTTGGATATCCTGAAAGTTTGACAGACCCTTCTTATGCGGGACAGATTTTGACGGTAACATATCCATTGGTAGGGAATTACGGTGTCCCTGAAGACAATGTCATCAATGGACTGTCGGAATTTTATGAGTCTGAAAAAATTCAGGTAAGTGGGCTGATCATTTCGGAATATTCTCATCAGTATAGCCATTGGAACGCTACTAAAAGCTTAGGAGATTGGCTGAAAGAACAGAAGATTCCGGCAATGTATGGGATTGATACACGTGCATTGACTAAACTCATCCGGGAACAAGGTTCCCTAAAAGGAAAGATTGTTTTTAATTCTGCCGACGAAATTGATTTTATCGATCCTTCAAAAGAAAATCTGGTGGCTAAAGTCAGCTGTAAAGAGGTGTTGCATTATGGTAACGGATCGAAAACCATTGTTTTAGTCGATTGCGGTGTCAAACATAATATAGTCAGATGCCTGCTTAAACGCGATGTGAATATCATTCGTGTTCCTTGGGACTATGATTTCAATACTTTAGAGTATGATGGATTGTTTATTTCAAATGGCCCGGGCGATCCTGACCATTGCGAGGTAACAGTAGAGCATATTCGCAAAGCGATGAAAAGAAATAAACCTATTTTTGGTATTTGCATGGGAAACCAGTTGCTTGCAAAAGCAGGAGGAGCATCGACATATAAACTGAAATATGGTCACCGGAGTCATAACCAGCCGGTGCAAATGAATAAATCGCTGCCAAATACTGAAAATAAAAAATCGGAAAAAGCCGGAAAATGTTTTATTACATCTCAAAATCATGGCTATGCCGTGGATACGAATACGTTAAGTGATGAATGGGAGGTGCTTTTTACGAACTTGAATGACGGAACCAACGAAGGGATATGCCATAAAAGTAAACCGTTTTTTTCTGCACAATTTCATCCGGAAGCAGCAAGCGGACCGACAGATACGGAGTTCCTTTTTGATCAGTTTTTTAAATTAATGGAGGATGGGGAAGCTAAAATTGAAAAAGGAGAACAGGAACCCCCGACACTTACCGTTCAACATTCAACGAAAAAAGTGCTTCTACTTGGCTCCGGAGCTTTGAAAATCGGAGAGGCCGGAGAGTTTGATTATTCTGGTTCGCAGGCATTGAAAGCGTTGAAAGAAGAAGGTGTTTATACTGTTTTGATCAATCCGAATATTGCTACGGTACAAACTTCTGAGGGGGTCGCGGATAAAATTTATTTCCTTCCTGTGACACCTTTCTTTGTGGAAAAAGTGATTGAAAAAGAAAAACCGGATGGAATTTTGCTGTCTTTTGGAGGACAAACGGCTTTGAATTGCGGTGTGGAACTGTATCGCTCGGGTGTCTTCAAAAAATATAAGGTGGAGGTGCTCGGTACGCCGGTACAGTCGATAATAGATACGGAAGACCGTGAACTTTTTGTGAAAAAATTGGATGAGATAGATGTAAAATCGATTAAAAGCATTGCTGCCGGAACGATAGAAGAAGCCCATGAAGCTGCAGAGGTATTAAGATATCCTGTTATTGTCAGAGCAGCTTATGCTTTGGGAGGATTAGGTAGCGGATTCTGTAACAATAGCGATGAATTACAAGCTTTGGCTGAGAAAGCGTTTAATTACTCCGGCCAACTCCTGATTGAAAAATCGTTGAAAGGCTGGAAAGAGATTGAATATGAGGTGGTTCGTGATAAATATGATAACTGTATGACGGTTTGTAATATGGAAAATTTCGACCCGTTGGGGATTCATACGGGAGAAAGTATTGTTGTCGCTCCCTCGCAGACATTAACGAATCAGGAATATCATAAGCTGAGAGAATTGGCTATTCGTATCGTGCGACACATCGGCATCGTGGGAGAGTGCAATGTCCAATATGCTTTTGATACGGTCTCGGAAGATTATCGTGTGATTGAAGTGAATGCCCGGCTGAGTCGCTCTTCGGCATTGGCTTCCAAGGCAACCGGATATCCGTTGGCTTTTGTGGCTGCAAAGCTGGGACTCGGATATGGCTTGTCTGAATTAAAAAATGCGGTAACCAAGTCGACTACGGCTTTCTTTGAGCCTGCACTGGATTATATCGTGTGTAAAATTCCGCGTTGGGACCTGGGGAAATTTCATGGGGTTTCTCATGAAATTGGCAGTAGCATGAAGAGTGTGGGAGAGGTTATGTCGATCGGACGGAGCTTTGAAGAGGTCATCCAAAAAGGATTGAGGATGATAGCGCAAGGAATGCATGGTTTTGTTGCCAATAAAAAGCTTGAAGTTGATAACATAGATAAAGCGTTGTCCGAACCGACTGATAAACGGATATTTATTATCGCTCAGGCATTGGCCGAAGGGTATACGATTCAGCGCATCCACGATTTGACTAAAATAGATCTTTGGTTTTTGCAGAAACTACAAAACATATACAGCTGCTCCAAGGAAATAGAAAAATATGATTCAATTGCCCGATTACCTGAATATTTATTGCGGGAGGCCAAACAAAAAGGATTTTCCGACTATCAGATAGCCAGGCTGTTATTTAAAGATGGAGACAAGGCGACAGATGAAAAACCGAATATCAGGCTCAGAAGAAAAGAGTTGAACATTCTTCCGGTTGTCAAGCAGATTGATACTTTAGCGGCAGAATATCCTGCTCAAACGAATTACCTGTATCTGACATACAATGGAACCGAAAATGATGTCCGGTATTTAGGAGACAAACGCTCGGTCATCGTACTGGGATCGGGGGCTTACCGCATCGGAAGCAGCGTTGAATTCGACTGGTGTTCGGTCAATGCCCTACAAACGATTCGCAGTAAGGGCTGGCGTGGAGTTATGATCAATTATAATCCGGAAACAGTATCGACAGATTATGATATCTGTGATCGCCTGTATTTTGATGAGCTGACCAATGAACGGGTTATGGATATTATTGAACTGGAAAATCCGCGGGGATTGATCTTGTCGACGGGAGGCCAAATCCCGAATAATCTCGCACTTTCGCTCGATAAGGAGGGAGTGCCTATCCTGGGGACTTCGGCGGCAAGCATTGATAACGCCGAAGATCGACATAAATTCTCATCCATGCTCGATCGATTGGGGATTGACCAGCCGAGATGGAAAGAACTTAGTTCATTACAAGATATTTATACATTCATAGACGAAGTCGGATTTCCTGTTTTGGTTCGCCCTTCGTATGTGCTCTCCGGAGCTGCAATGAATGTTTGCTCTAACCCCAATGAATTGGAGCAGTTTCTGAAGCTGGCGGTCAATGTGTCGCAGAAACATCCGGTCGTTGTCAGTGAATTCATCGAAAATGCCAAAGAAATAGAGATCGATGCCGTGTCGGACAAAGGAAATATCGTAACGTATGCTATTTCGGAACATATCGAGTTTGCCGGAGTGCATTCGGGAGATGCCACGATCCAGTTCCCTCCGCAACGACTTTACGTGGAAACAGTCCGCCGCATCAAACGTATCACAAGGCAGATCGCAGAATCGTTGCAGATAACCGGACCGTTTAACATCCAATTTCTGGCAAAAGAGAATGATATCAAGGTTATTGAATGTAACTTGCGTGCATCACGTAGTTTTCCGTTTGTTTCTAAAGTGCTGAAATATAACTTTATCGATATCGCAACACGAGTCATGTTGGGAGAATCGGTTGAAAAACCCAATAAGAGTGAGTTTGATCTGGATTATGTGGGAATTAAAGCTTCTCAGTTTTCATTCTCACGTTTGCAAAAAGCAGATCCTGTGCTCGGTGTTGACATGGTTTCAACAGGCGAAGTCGGATGTCTCGGAGATGATTACTACGAAGCGGTACTCAAATCGATGCTTTCGGTTGGAATGCGTATTCCTGAAAAAAACGTACTGATTTCAAGCGGAACCATGCGTTCCAAAGTCGATATGTTGCATGCCTCGAGATTGTTGCATGAAAAAGGATATACCATTTATGCAACAAGCGGTTCGCATAAGTTCCTGTCTGAAAATGATATTCCATCCATATTAGCTCATCAGCCCAGTGAAGACTTAAAACCAAATACATTGGAACTCATCCGGGAAAAACAAATAGAATTAGTCGTGAATATTCCTAAAAACCTGACTCCCGGAGAATTGACAAATGGTTATAAGATCCGCCGTACAGCGATTGATTTTAACGTCCCACTGTTTACCAATTCTCGTTTAGCTTCTGCTTTTATTCATGCATTTTGCATGATCGACATGGAAAATATCCCGATTAAAAGTTGGGATGAGTATAAATAATGGGATTATAAAATTCGTTTAATAGAATGTAGCTTGTGGGTATATCTCTGATATTCATCGGAGTATATCCCCTCGCTATCCATTTTTTCAATTTTGACTCGTCCGGAAGCATGAATGATCCGTTGTTTTTCGAGAATAATCCCGACATGAACTATTTGGCCATCTTTATTTTGATAAAATGCCAAATCTCCGGGTTGAGCATTTTCGATAGAGATGGGAACTCCCAATAACGCCTGGTCTTTGGAATCTCTTGGTAACTTGACTCCGTGTAATCCGAAAACAATTTGTGTGAATCCGGAACAATCGATTCCCATGACTGTTTTTCCTCCCCACAGGTAAGGCGCATTGATGAATGAAGTGGCTGTCAGCAAAAGTCCGTCGCGCGATATTTCGGATTCAGGTAAAATAAAATCCCGATGAACCTGGAATTTACGCTCATGCAGGCTGAACCGACCGATACTGTCACAATTCGGCAATCGACTTCCTCCGGGAATCCGGATGACACATTTCGATGTCAGATCGAAAGCCTCTGCTAACGGAATGACGACATAATAAGATGGCTGTTGAGTTAAAAGATCATATTCTTGCTGGGTAATCGATGTGATTGTTTTTTCATCGATCCACCCGGGGTAATTATCAATTGAACTGGATATATAACAAAAACCATTGCGGCACTTTTCATAGACAAAACATTCTCCTAACAACAATTGACTAACCATTTCACTGCGGTCGTCCGGTTCTGATCTTAGGGGTACAACACTATTTAAATTTATCCCGTATTCCATTCTTAAAATATTATTACTTAAATCGTTTATCAAAATCATCATCACTAATCATCGAAATGATCATTTTTCCATCCGGAGTATAGTTGGGGGAATGCGATGCGAATAGGTTGGCAATCAAGCTGTTTGCTTCTTCTTCCGACAGGCTTTTCCCGTAAGGAATTGCCGCTTTTTGAGCCAATGCCAGAATAACAGCTTCTGTTATTTCTTCTTTGACCTCACATCCTGTCTCCATGGCTTTATTGACCATTTCTTTCAACACTTCCGAAGGATCTATATTTTCCAGTCCGGAAGGAATTCCACTTATTGAGTAACTATTATTTCCTAAGTTGGACAAATCAAATCCCATCCATGCGAAATCATCCAAAAGATAAGGCAAAAGAGTTGCCTCCTGGGGAGTAAAGGAAATAATTTCCGGAAATAACATCCCTTGAGAGACTCCTTGCTGGCTTTGAATTCTTTGGGTGTATTCGTCAAATAAAATACGGATGTGCGCACGTCGCTGATCGATCAATGCCAGTCCGGATTTCAATGATGTAATTAAATACTTGTTTTTATATTGAAGCAGATTAAAATCTGTTTTTGTTATTTCAAATAATCCAGGGGATTCATTATTTTGCTCGTCTGAGGAGGGATCTTCGGACGGTATTTGTTTTTCTGTACTTTTCTTTTCGAAAAATTGTTCCCAATCAGAGCTGTCGCGGGTGTAATGAGGTGTCTTAGTGCCGGAGAACGGATTGTAATCTTTGTTGATGGTTATTTGAGGCGCTTCGACGTTCGTACGTGAGCGATCATATACCGGAATTTCGATTTTTCCTTCCTGATCAAAGCTGATACTCGGACCGACACTTGATTTCCCGATAGTTTCCTTGACGGCTGCAACGATGATTTGCCAAATAGCCTGCTCGTTTTCAAATTTGATCTCTGTCTTTGTCGGATGTATGTTGACATCGATACAGGCCGGATCTACATTCATATAGATGAAATAGTTCGGTGTTTCTGCCGCTGCAATGAATGGTTCAAAAGCCAGTGACACCGCTTTATGAAAATAAGGATGCTTCATAAAGCGTCCGTTGACAAAAAAGAATTGATGAGCGCCTCTTTTCTTACTTGAATCGGGCGTTCCGATAAAACCCGAAATATTTACCAATGAAGTTTCAACCTGGATTGGTAATAACTGTTGGTTCAGGTTTTTACCAAAAATATTGACAATGCGTTGTCGGATGACAGAAGCCGGGAAATTGTATATTTCACTATCGTTGTGAGTCAATGTAAACGCAATTTGAGGATTGACCAGAGCGATTCGCTCGAATTCGACCAATATATTCTTGAATTCCGTCTCATTTGATTTCAGGAATTTTCTTCGTGCAGGGACATTAAAAAAAAGATTTTTAACCGAAAAAATACTGCCGGTATTGGTTGCGATAGCTTCTTGTCTTTCTAATTGGGACGCTGAAATTTGGAGCAATGTCCCAATTTCGTCCTTTGCTTGACGGGTTTTCAGTTCGACTTGGGCTACCGCAACGATAGAGGCCAAAGCTTCTCCCCTGAATCCCATTGTTTTGAGCGAAAAAAGATCGTCTATGTTTTGTATTTTAGAAGTGGCATGTCGCTCAAAAGCCATGCGGGCATCCGTTTCTGACATCCCTTTTCCGTTATCGATAATCTGGATTAAAGAGCGCCCTGCATCTTTGATGTTGATCTGGATGCGATCGGCTCCTGCATCGACAGCGTTCTCTACCAATTCTTTCACTACAGAAGCAGGTCGTTGAATGACCTCTCCTGCAGCGATTTGGTTGGCTATGGAATCAGGAAGTAAATGGATTATATCACTCATCTCGATCTCAAGGCCTGTATCATGTCTTGTGTCATCTTATCCAGATCATATTGAGGATTCCAGCCCCATTCTTCTCTGGCGCAGGTGTCGTCTAATGAGTTCGGCCATGATTCAGCGATAGATTGCTTCAATGCATCGACTTGATATTCCATTTGGAAATCAGGAATGTATTTTTTGATAGAAGCATAAATCAGTTCAGGATCGAAGCTCATAGCTGTTACATTGAACGAATTCCGGTGTTTCAGTTTCGCCGGATCGGCTTCCATAATATCAATAGCCGCATCCAGAGCATCCGGCATATACATCATATCCATATAGGTGCCTGCTTTGATCGGGCAAATGAATTTTTCGCCTTTAACCGCTTTGTAGAATATCTCGACTGCATAATCTGTTGTTCCGCCGCCCGGAAGAGTCATATTGGAAATGATACCGGGAAAACGCACCGAACGTGCATCGACGCCCCAACGGTCATAGTAGTAGTCACTGACCAACTCTCCGATGACTTTTGTAATCCCATAGACTGTCTTCGGACGTTGTACCGTATCTTGAGGAGTTTGATCTTTAGGAGTTGATGGACCGAAAACTCCGATTGAACTGGGTGTGAAAATAGAGCAATTGAAATCACGGGCAACATCCAGGCAGTTTAACAAACTTCCGACACCGACATCCCAGCCTAATTTGGGATTTTTTTCTGCCGTGGCCGATAAGATAGCTGCTAAGTTATAGATGGCATCAATATTGTATTTTTTGACTACTCGGGCGATTTCATCAATGTTAAGAGCATTGATTTCCTCTGTTGGTCCTGCTTCGAAGAATCCTGCCGGATAAGGAGGAGCATAATATCCGCAAACAACATTACTGTCTCCATAGATGGAGCGCAATTTCACACTTAATTCCGAGCCGATTTGTCCGGTACTTCCGATAATCAGAATTTTTTTCATTCACTTTTAAGTTTAACGTTAGACGTTTAATGTTATGTTTAATGAGGTTTTCTCAACTCTTGGTATATTGTAATTAGATAACCTTCAGTTCTTTACCTATTTTTGTAAATGCTGCAATACATTTATCCAGATGTTCCCGCTCATGAGCTGCCGAGAGTTGTACACGAATACGAGCCTGGCCTTTAGGAACAACAGGGTAATAAAATCCGGTAACATAAATACCTTCGTTCAGAAGGGCGCTAGCCACATCTTGAGATAATTTGGCATCATACAACATGACCGCACAGATAGCCGATTGAGTTGGTTTGATATCGAATCCTGCAGCTTGTAGCTTTTCAGTAAAATAAGCTGTATTTTCATGCAGTTTATTTTGACGGACATTGGATTCATCCAACATTTCAAAAGCCCTGATTCCGGCAGCAGCTACAGCAGGAGGGATGGAGTTGGAAAACAGGTACGGACGTGAACGCTGACGCAACATGTCGATGATTTCTTTTTTTCCGGTGGTAAATCCTCCGATGGCGCCACCAAACGCTTTGCCCAATGTTCCGGTCAAGATCTCTACTTTTCCCCTCAGATCGTATAATTCAGTAGTCCCGCGGCCGGTTTTTCCGACAACTCCGGCCGAATGTGACTCATCGACCATAACCAGAGCATTATATTTTTGAGCCAGATTGTAAATTTCTTTCAAAGGAGCGACATTTCCATCCATGGAAAAGACACCGTCTGTTACGATCAGGCGAAATCGCTGAGCCTGAGCCAGCTGTAATTGTTTTTCCAGATCGGCCATATCTGCATTGGCATAGCGATACCGGACTGCTTTGCACAAACGTACGCCATCGATGATGGAAGCATGGTTTAATGCATCTGAAATGATTGCATCTTCTTCGCCTAATAACGGTTCGAAAACACCTCCGTTAGCATCGAAACAGGCTGCATATAAAATAGTGTCTTCTGTCCCGAAAAACCGGGCGATCGTATGTTCCAACTTCTTATGAGTATCTTGTGTCCCGCAAATAAAACGAACGGACGACATACCGTATCCTCGTTCATCCAATGCCTTCTTGGCTGCATCGATCAACTCTTTGTTGTCCGAAAGACCTAAATAGTTATTGGCGCAGAAATTCAACACTTCGTCTCCCGTATTGATTTTTATTTTTGCATCTTGAGGGGAAACAATTATACGTTCGTTTTTATAGAGTCCGGAAGATTCAATAGCTGCGAGTTCATTTTGCAGATATTGTTGAAAATTTTCATAAGAAGCCATATAGAGCAGAGTTATAAGATTGTTAAAAAAACATGAATTAATACGTCAAAATTACGTCAAAAAAAAATACCATGCAAGTATTTTTTATTCTAAATGTCTTACTCTTCGAGGAGGAGGAATATCTCCGGCTTTACGTGTTTTTTTTACAAAAATATCATTTTTATCGATGGGTCTTAAATAATCGTAATTATAAAAATCTTTTAAAAACTTAGATTCGGGAGTTAAATCGGGTAGGGGAAGAATCGTCCCGTTCGACGCAGGCCATGTCACGATTTTAATGGGCTTTCTGTTACGTATGGTAATTGAGAAAAAGCTGCTTTCTGTTTTGTTCCTTCCGACAAAAGCGCCATTGTCCAGAGGATAATAAATGGTTTCAGCGTTTCCGCTGACATCCACTTTTGTTATTTCGCCACCTTCAAAATAAGCCACCAGATCGCGTCCTTTCATTTGGTTAAAGTAAGTAGAATCGACTTGTTCCATTGCGAAAGCATAATTTTTAGTATGCGCTTTTTCAACGGTACTGTCGTTGAAAAATAAAACGATCGTATCCCCGGTCAATTGATAGTTCGTATTCCATAAGATCGGTTCTTTACACAAATATAACATGGAATCTCGGGTGTTGAATTGCATGGAATCACAAACGCCTTGCATATCGGATCTGAAAATCCGCACGCCATAATAAGCCTTGATTTCCCGGTCGTTCTTTCCAATCGTATTCATTTTTATGGTATCGCCATGGATGTAGAGCGAATCGCCTTGAGAATATTCGATCGCTTGGGCAGAATCTGTTGCAAAAGCATATTCGGTTTTTTCATTGAAATAACCATAATGTCCTGTTATCAGAACTTTTTTTGCCGTATCATTGACTACCATGTTATGAAAAGCTTCGCCATGACCTGTTAATCGATTGTAAAACAGGGAATCAGCTGTGATGAATTTGTTTTTGTCCTGGCTTACGACAGTTGAGCGTTCAAAAAGCATGGACTCCTCTGTCTCTGTATTATACCATCCGAGAGAAGAATAGATGGTACCGCTGTCCGATTGAATAACAGAAGGCCCCAATATAGTCGCTATTTTTGTATCGGTACTGTAATCGAGCGTGTCGGAAGTTAAAGTGAAATTAGGATTTTTCAATCGTACATCATATTGAAAATGAGCGATTTTAGTATTGGGAGAGTATTGTCCGAACACGGATGAAAGTTGATTCAGCGAGTCGATAATGATTCCTCCTTCAAAGAAATACCCGATGTCTTTGTTCCGATCGTAATTAAAGCTGTCGGTAAAAAGAGTGACACCTTTATTTTCCATCCGTACATTGTTACGTAGCTTGGCTATGGTGGTATTGGCATCATAAAAGAGATAATCTCCGTATATAAATAGAGTATCGCCTTGCTCGATCCGTACATTATCGAATGCTTCCAGGGAATTATTCTTATTGTATAAATAAGAACTGTCGCAGTACATGTAGGTACTGTCATGTCTAAATACGACATTTCCTCTCAGGACATAAATGTCGGGGTTCGAGTCTTTTTGAAAATCGATGGAATCCGCATTTTCAACATGAATAACAGTTGGTTGTCCGGAAGGCGTTTGAGTCTGTTTTTTTTGATTGGTTATAACAGCATTTTTTACCGGTGTTTTTCCCGGAGGCACCTGAGTGATTCCAAAAATCGTTGTGAATAGGAAAAGCAGGCAAAATAGACCTGTAAAAGATTTATGAAGCCTCATTTTATTTTACCCAACCATCCCTTTCAAAATCACAATTTTTCCAGTTGTCATCGATACGGATATAGGTTTCTTTCTGTTTTTTTGTAATCCATTTATTGAGAATTTCTTCTCTTTTTTGACCTTCTACTATCGCTTTCAATGCTTGATAGTCATCGGCAATATTGGCCTTGTGTCCGGGTACGCGGGCTTTTAATTTGACAATAGCTATAATGTCTTTTTGATTTTTATTGATCATCTGGAAGGGTTCGGAAATTTCTCCTACCTGCAGTTTATTGACGGCAGTAGCGACTTCCACCGGCAATTCGCTCATCTCAAACCGGGAAGTTCCTGTCCGGTCGGATTGCATTTCATCCATTCTGGGAGCATTAACCAGCAAACCGTTATTATTCCGGGTATCTTTATCGTAAGACAAATACGTAGCCGCTTCTTCAAAAGTATATTTTCCATTTACAATGTTGGTGCGAATCGTATCGATTTTTAGTGTTGCCTGTTGTATTTCTTCCGGAGAAACTTCCGGACGAAGTAGAATATGACGAACATTGATCCGGTCTCCGCGTTTTTCTACTAACTGCATGATATGGAAGCCGTATTCGGTTTCCACAATCCGGGAAATTTTTTTAGGATCGTTGAGGTCAAAGGCGACAGCTGCAAACTCAGGAACAAAAAATCCTTTTCCTTGAAGCCCCAGTTCTCCTCCTCGTTTGGCCGATTCTTTGTCTTGTGAATAAAGACGGGCTAGCGTAGAGAACTCATACTCTCCTTTATTGACCATATCGGTATATTCCCGCAACTGATTTTTTATCCGGTCTATTTCTGATAAAGCAATCGTGGGTTCTATCGTAATAATTTCAACTTCAACAGTAGTCTGCATATAGGGTAGACTGTCTTGAGGAATCTTGGAATAAAACTGACGGACTTCAACGGGGTTTACTTTAACAGAACCGATGATTTTTTTTTGCATGGATTTTACAATCTCCTGATCACGAACCGTTTCTCTCCATTCTTCCCGGACTTCCGGTACGGTTTTCCCGACGTACTCTTCGAATTTTTCTTTTGTGCCGACTTGAGCAATGGAGTGATTGATTTTTTCTTCAACATATTGCATAACCAACGACTCATTGACGGTAATACTATCGATTTTGGCCTGGTGCAGGAATAATTTCTGAATGGCTATCTGTTCCGGAATAATACAGTAGGGATCTCCGCTTAAGTGTTGACCATTCATTTGCATCTGGAGTCGTGCGTTTTCTACATCCGATTTTAAGATTGCATCATCGCCGACAATCCAGATAACTTCATCAATGACATTATCTTGCGCTTTTATTGAAGCAGACAACAGCAACATAATCACAAATAAACTCGAAAAGTATATCTTCTTCATATTGTTTTTAATGTTTAATTTTCATAAAACTTTATCTGCCCTTTATCCAAGGCTTTATTGTATAAATCATCTTCTGCTTTTTTCAGAAACTCCACTTTCTTTTGATTGATAAGCAGCTCTTTTATCGTTGGAAGTGCATACTCATAAGGAGCATCGTCACCCTCCAAGAGATATTCTTTAATGTTAAGAAAATAACAATAACTGCTATCTTTCAATTCAATATTTTTAGTACTTCTTACTGTTGCTGCCGGATCATTGTAATGAATAGGCAAATTATCCTCCAGTTCATTGAAATCAACCCAGCGATCGTAAAAATAATCATAGACCACAGCATTTTGAAGACAATATTTTTCTATTTTTTCCAATGCTGATTTGGACGATGATTTATACCATTCCTTGATGTTATTGAGTTGAGGAGCGTCTGATGGAATTTTCAAATAGAGACCTTTTATCAGGACTTTATCCAATTTGAACTTATCTTTGTTTTCCTCATAATACCGGGTTGTTTCTTCATCACTGATCTCTTTGGACAATTTTTCATTGATCAATTGTTCTTGATATTGATAAATAATAAGCGATTTCCGGTAATTTTCAACAAGTTGGTTTATTTTTTCCTTATCCGCTATATTTTTAGAGGCAATATCATACAACAAATTGTCTTTAATCCAAAGCTTGATATTTTTCTCTGAAGCAAGGATACTGTCTTCTTGATTCAATCCCTTGGGTAATCCGGCTTCTAATTCCGTTTTTGTAAGAAACTTGTTTCCTACTTTTACCACTATCTCTCCCTCCGGTTGCTCTGTATGCTTATTACAGGCAACAGCGGACAAAGATAATACGAGTAACGGAAATATTCGCCTCATAAAAGGTTAAAGTTTGTCATTTAATTGAATTTACCACATCAGGATAGATGACCACCGGATATTTTTTGTTGAGATTTTCAATCCATAATTTTTCCAAATGGGTTTGATAATCGGTTATGACAAGGCCTCTTACGTCGGTGTAGTCTTCCGGAACATTCGGTAAAAGCTTGCCCATTACGAAGAAATCTTGATATTCTTTGGGACGCAGTGATTTTTTGGCTTTGAAAACAGCTTCGTCTACATACGGATTGTCTCCTTGTACGTACAGTCCTTTTTCAATTTTAACGTATGAAACATCCCCGACATTATAGTTGTTGAACAGATATATAACTGCAGAATCAGGAGCCATCTTGGCTATTTCTTTCTGCATTTTTTTCTTCGTTTTGTTGTCTTTGCATAAAACGATATATCCTTTGTAGTGAGGTTTATCCCAGGCATAATCGGCTTTGTGTTCTGAAAAATAAGCTCTGAGCCCGTCGATATCATTGCTTGCTTTATCCCAAACTTCCTGACTACAGATGGCAAACAGGAGAATGCCATCCCGGTATTCCTGTATCAGGTGTCCGAATTCCGGGTATTTGGATTCAAGTAATTTATCTTCTTCCTGGATCAGGCAATACGATTCAAAACCTTTCAGATAATCGTTCAGCAAATCGGTTGAAAGTACCTGAAAAGGATTATTATTCGTTTGAATGAATTTCATAAACTGAGCAATCGTATAAGGAGTGTTATTCGTTATGAAAAGTGCATTTTCATTGTTTTCAAACTGAGAGGTAAAAGAACTGTCAGCCGGAAAAAAAGTGTTGGCGGCTTGTTGCAAGGTTTTATATACGTTTTCGTTCAAAGAAAAACCATTTTCACGTTTAAGTTTTTCCATTCCAGGCTCGATCAAAGCCATATAACTTCCATTCCTTTGCAGTCTGTTAATGATCTCATCTCTTTGCTCTTCAAAGGATGCTATTGGTCTTTTGTCCAATAGTTTAATGAGATGAAACCCGAATTGAGAACGCACCGGAGGAGTTACTTCTCCAATTTCTTTTAGACCGAATGCCGCTTCTTGAAACCCCTTGACCATTTGACCGAAGCCAAAAAATGAAAGATCTCCTCCGTCGGTTGCGGAACCTTTATCGTCGGAATATTTTTTTGCCAGTTCTCCGAAATCTTCTCCTCGGAGCACTTGTTGATAAATCCCATCGATCTTTTTCTCGGCATCGCTTACCTGAATGGTGTCTGCAGTAGCCGGACAAGAAATAAGGATATGCGCAGCTCTGATTTCTCCCGGATCCATCTGGCGTTTATGTACTTTAATCAAATGGTAGCCGAAAGAGGTACGAACAGGCATGCTGACTTCTCCGACAAGAGTCGAATAGGCAGCTTCCTCCATAGCCGGAATAAGCATGAGACCGGAAAACCAGCCTAAGTAGCCCGGACGGTCGCTCTGAATGGATCTTCTGTCGTTGGAAACATCAATCGCAACTTGACCAAAATCTTCGCCTTTTAACAACCTTTTTCGGATTAACATGGTTTTTTTATAAGCAGAAAGCGTATCTGCCGGGTATACTTTGTTGGGTATCGCTTGCGGATCGTCTGTGTTTTTTCCGGAGAATGTAACCATAATATGGCTGATTTCCACATTTTCCTTCATCCGGTTATATTCTTTCCGGATCAATTCCTCATTGAGAGGAAAACTGGTCAGATAAGGTTTCGCTAGCTGATCCCTGTACTCTTTTAATTCTGTACGAAAATTCTCTGTTGTATCTAATTTTTGTATTTCTGCTTCAGCTACTTTCAGTTTGAAATCCTTGAACCTGGCAATATATTCTTCCAGAGTCATTTTTTCAACAGCATCTTCATTGTTGTTTTTTCGGTAGATATATTCAAATTCGGATTTTTTGACATCTTTTCCGTTGACTTTCATGACGATTGGGTCATTTGTTTGAGAACCAAGGAATTGGGATCCCAGAAATGTTGAAGATAATATTAAAACAATAGATAAAACTTGCTTTTTCATATATATTTAAATCAATATCGTTTCACGTTTAAACATAAAATAACATCAATTAAACGTACAAAATGAGATATTATTGTGTGAAGAGCTAAAAACTAAGAACTAAGAACTAAAAGCTAAAATTTATTCTTAAATGTACTCCAATCCTAACCTTAGTTCTTAGTTCTTAACTTTTAACCTCTATTGTAGCTGTAATTAGGAGCTTCCTGTGTGATTGTCACATCATGAGGGTGGCTTTCTTCGATTCCGGCATTGGTAATACGCGTGAATTTTGCTTCATGTAGTGCCGCGATGTTTGCTGCGCCGCAATATCCCATTCCGGCTCTTAAACCTCCGACCATTTGATAAATGACTTCAAACAGAGATCCTTTGAATGGAACACGCGCGGCGATTCCTTCAGGAACTAATTTTTTGATATCATCTTCAACGTCCTGGAAATAGCGGTCTTTAGATCCTTTTTGCATGGCTTCCAAAGATCCCATCCCTCTGTATGATTTGAATTTACGACCGTTGTATATAATTGTCTCGCCCGGAGATTCTTCGACTCCGGCCAGCAAAGAACCCATCATGACAGAGGATCCTCCGGCTGCTAATGCTTTGACAATATCTCCGGAATAGCGCAATCCTCCATCGGCAATGATAGGGACATTGAATGCTTTTAATGCTTTAGCGACATCATAAATAGCCGAAAGTTGAGGTACGCCGACTCCTGCGATGACCCGGGTGGTACAAATGGAGCCAGGTCCTATTCCGACCTTAACGGCATCTGCTCCGGCTTTGGCTAATGCTTTTGCCGCATCTGCCGTAGCAATATTGCCGACCACAATGTCTACCTGAGGGAATTTTTTCTTTGCTTCTTCCAGTGTCTGGAGCACCCCTTTGGAATGTCCGTGAGCCGTATCGATGACAACAGCATCCACTCCGGCTTCGACTAATGCCGCTATCCGGTCGAATGTGTCGTAAGTCACACCTACGCCTGCCGCTACACGCAAACGTCCGTTTTCATCTTTACACGCAGATGGTTTGTCTTTCGCCTTTGTAATATCTTTGTAGGTAATCAATCCGATTAACTTATTATTGGAATCGACAACAGGAAGTTTTTCAATCTTATATTGTTGAAGAATTTTTGCGGCAGCTTCCAGGTTCGTCGATTGTTTGGTTGTGACCAGATTTTCTTTTGTCATCACATCTTCGACGAGCAAATCCATATTGTGTTGGAAACGCAGGTCGCGATTGGTTACGATTCCGACCAGATGAAGATCGTCGTTGACTACCGGAATTCCTCCGATTCTGAATTCGGCCATTAAAGCCAATGCATCTGCTACCGTTTTCCCTCTTTGTATGCTGACAGGGTTCGAAATCATTCCGTTTTCTGCCCGCTTCACGGATTTAACTTGTTTGGCTTGTTCTTCGATGCTCATATTTTTATGGATAACACCGATACCTCCTTCACGGGCAATTGCAATAGCCAACTTTGCTTCCGTCACGGTATCCATTGCTGCAGAAACCATTGGGATATTTAATTGGATGTTTTTTGAGAAGTTTGTCGTCAGATCGACATTACGGGGCAATACATCTGAATAAGCGGGGACTAACAAGACATCGTCAAAAGTTAATCCGTCCATGATAACTTTATCTGCAATAAATGACATAAGAGCGGTTTAAAATTTATTGCGTGCAAATGTAGTGATTTTTTCTGAATTTTTGATGTATGGAAAACAAAAAAGCGCAAAATATTTTGCGCTTTTTTGTTTTTTTAATAGACCTGACTTAGTTGGCCATTTCGGAAATAAACTTGATTCGTACCAATCGGATCTCTTCTTCGGTATAAGTATTTCCCAGTTCATTGATGGCATCTTTTAGTCCGTCGGTCTCTGATTCTTTGAAATACAGGTAGATATCTTCAATATGTTCTTCGTCCATGACTTCATTCAGGAAGTAATCGATATTGATCTTGGTTCCGGAATAAACGATGGCTTCGATTTCATCAAGTAATTCGCTAAATTCCAGTCCTTTGGTCATTGATATGTCATCCAGTGCAACTTTTCGGTCGATGCTTTGTACGATAAAGACTTTCAATTTGGATTTGTTAGCTACCGTGCGAACACGAAGGTCTTCCGGCCGTTCGATTTCATTTTCTGCTACGTGCCGTTTGATCAATTCGATAAATTCTTGTCCGTAACGCTTGGCTTTTCCGGCGCCGACGCCCGGGATATTCTGCAATTCTTCGATTGTGACGGGGTAGGTGGTAGCCATCGCTTCCAATGAAGGATCCTGGAAAATAACATAAGGAGGAACATCCAGTTTTTTTGCCAGTTTTTTCCGCAAATCTTTCATGATAGAATACAAAATCGGGTCGACTGCACAGGAAGCGCCTCCTCTGACGGGAGTTTCTTCCGGATTTTCATCGTCTTCGAATTCATTGTCTTTTGTTATCTTGAAAGATATCGGCTTATCCAGGTATTTTTTCCCTTCTGTTGTTAATTTCAACAAGCCGTAGTTTTCAATATCTTTATCCAGGTAACCGGCGATCATTGCCTGCCGGATCACAGTATTCCATGTTTTATCGTCCTCATCAGTTCCGGTGCCGAACATTTCCAGATCCTGGTGTTCGTATGAAATAATTTCTGAAGTTTCTTTTCCCTGTAAAATATTGATTATATGATCTGCCTTGAATTTATTATTTACCGCAGCTATAGTCTCCAACACCGTAATTAAAAGTTCTTTCGCTTCCACTTGCTTCTTAGGATTTAAACAATTATCGCAACTTCCACAATTCTCTTCTGTGTATTCTTCTCCGAAATAATGCAGTAAGACTTTTCTCCGGCATACGGATGATTCTGCATAAGCTTTTGTTTCTTCCAATAGCTGTTTGCCGATTTCCTGCTCTGAAACAGGTTTCCCCTGCATAAATTTTTCTAATTTCTGTAAATCTTTATTGACGTAGAAGACCACACATTTTCCTTCTCCTCCATCTCTTCCTGCTCTTCCTGTTTCCTGATAATAGCCTTCAAGGCTTTTTGGAATATCATAGTGGATAACGTATCGTACATCCGGTTTATCTATTCCCATTCCAAATGCGATTGTTGCAACAATGACATCGACTTCTTCCATCAGAAATGCATCCTGATTTCCAGTCCGTGTCGGCGAGTCCATTCCTGCATGATATGGCAATGCTTTGATACCGTTGGTTTTCAGTATTTCGGCAAAATCTTCCACTTTTTTACGGGAAAGACAGTAAACAATGCCGGATTTCCCCGGTTGGGATTTAATGAATTTCACAATGTCTTTGTCTACATCATTCGTTTTCTGCCGAACTTCATAATATAAATTCGGACGGTTGAACGACGATTTGAAGACAGATGCATCCATCATTCCCAGGTTTTTCTGGATGTCATGTTGTACTTTAGGGGTCGCAGTTGCGGTTAATGCAATAACAGGTTTCTTTGCTATTTCATTGATTATAGGTCTTATTCTTCTGTATTCCGGACGAAAATCATGTCCCCATTCCGAAATACAATGAGCTTCATCCACTGCATAAAATGAGACCTTGACCTGTCGGAGGAATTCAATGTTTTCTTCCTTAGTCAATGATTCCGGTGCGACGTAAAGTAATTTGGTTTTTCCCGTCTTGATATCATCCTTTACCTGATCTATTGCCGTTTTGTTTAAGGATGAGTTGATGAAATGCGCCACCCCATTGCTTTCACTGAAATTTCGCATGGAGTCGACCTGGTTTTTCATCAAAGCGATCAAAGGAGAAATAACGATAGCCGTACCCTCCATCAAAAGGGAAGGTAGCTGGTAGCAAAGCGACTTTCCTCCTCCGGTAGGCATAAGGACAAAAGTATCTTTTCCGTCTAACACATTCCGGATGACAGCTTCTTGATTCCCTTTGAAGGTACCAAAACCAAAATTCTTTTTAAGTTCTTCTATTAAAAAATCTTTTTTTGCCATGATGTATTTTCAATGACTTTCTTTGTTCTATTATAACAAAGATATACTATTGGATTTGAATAATCCTAATATTTGGGGATTTTTTTTTGAGAAAATAGAAATTTAGAGTTAATCGTTTTAACTTTTGACTCTTATGCAACATTGAGTCGTTTGGATTCGGCTTTTTCAATCCTCACTTTGGCATAATTCAAATCGATGTGTAGTTGTTTTTCTCCGCTTGAGGGAAATTGGAACATCGCATCGATCATAATATCTTCAGTTATAGATCTCAGTCCTCTGGCTCCGAGTTTGAATTCGATGGCTTTGTCGACAATATAGTCCAGGACTTCATTATCGAAACTTAATTGGACATCGTCCATTTCAAATATTTTCACATATTGCTTGATAATTGAGTTTTTAGGCTCGGTTAATATGTTTCGGAGTGCATTCCTGTCCAATGGATTCAGATACGTCAGGATGGGTAGTCGCCCTATGATTTCAGGAATCAATCCGAAAGATTTCAGATCTTGAGGGGCGATGTACTGGAGTAGATTTTCTCTGTCGATATGATTTTTTGCTTTGGTTGCAGCATATCCTACTACCTGAGTATTCAGCCGTTGTGCAATTTTTTTCTCAATTCCGTCGAATGCCCCTCCACAGATAAATAGAATGTTTTTAGTGTCGACAGGTATCATTTTCTGCTCAGGATGCTTTCTTCCGCCTTGAGGGGGAACATTGACAACCGAGCCTTCTAATAATTTGAGTAATCCTTGTTGAACTCCTTCTCCGCTGACATCACGGGTAATAGAAGGGTTATCGCCTTTCCGGGCAATTTTATCTATTTCGTCGATGAACACGATCCCTCTTTGGGCAGCTTCTACGTTATAATCGGCTACCTGTAATAAACGTGTCAGGATACTTTCGATATCTTCTCCCACATAGCCGGCTTCTGTCAGTACTGTTGCATCGACAATGGTAAAAGGAACTTTGAGAAGTCGGGCGATCGTTTTTGCCAGTAAGGTTTTGCCTGTTCCTGTCGGACCAACCATGATGATGTTGGATTTTTCAATTTCCACATCATCATTGGTTATTTTTTGTATCAAACGTTTATAATGGTTGTATACGGAGACAGAGAGATAGCGTTTGGCATCGTCCTGACCAATAACGTATTGATCGAGGAAGTCTTTAATTTCCAGGGGACGGGGCAAATCGTTTTTCGACAATGTAAATTGAGAGTAATTTTTATTGTTATCCGATTTTTCCGATTCCTGAACAATCAGGTAGGCTTGCTCCGCACAGGACTCACAAATGTTTCCGGTTAATCCTGTAATGAGGAGATTAAGTTCTTTCTTAGATCTTCCGCAAAAACTACAATATTCGTTGGTCTTATTAGCCATTATTTTTTTGTTAAAACGTCATCAACCATTCCGTATAACTTAGCTTCTTCGGCATTCATCCAGAAGTCGCGGTCTCCGTCTTGCAATACTTTTTCGTAGGATTGACCGGAATGTTCGGCAATGATTGTATAAATTTCTTTCTTCGTTTTTATAATTTCACGGGCTGCAATCTCTATATCCGATGCTTGTCCTTGTGCTCCGCCCAAAGGTTGGTGTATCATTACCCGAGAATGTTTCAACGCCGAACGTTTGCCTTTTTCTCCTGCAACCAACAGAACGGCAGCCATGGAAGCAGCCATGCCTGTGCAAATCGTTGCTACATTGCTGGAAATGAATTGCATCGTGTCGTAAATGCCATATCCGGCATGAACATATCCTCCGGGAGAATTGATATAGATGGATATATCTTTTCCGGGATCGCTGGAATCCAGGAATAGTAATTGGGCTTGAATGATATTCGCTACTTCATCGTCTATTCCGGTGCCTAAAAAGATGATCCGGTCGACCATCAACCGGGAAAAAACGTCCATGGGTTGTACGTTTAACTGTCTTTCTTCCAAAATAACAGGAACTACACTGCTGGTAATTCTTGCATATTTATCAAGCATGTTGGAACTTATCCCTAAATGCTTTGTTGCATATTTATTAAACTCATTCATAACAATTTATTTTTATTTAACTGTCATTGTGTCAGTCATTTTTTAATTATTTGGAGTTAAAGAGATCATTTCAGACAGATAACAAATAGACTATTCGAATAGTTTTTTGAATTCGTCAACATTTACTTCTTTGTTTTCCAAAGTGATATGTTCTTTAATCCAGTCGATCAATTTGTCTTCTATTATTTTATCGATCAAATTCCGTACCGTTTCTTCTTTTTTAAGCATATCCTTGGCATATCCTTCCACTGCATCTTCCGGAAAATTGGTAAAGCCGTATTGTGCGAATTGCGCTTTAACAGTGCGTCTGGCATATTCCATCAAGTCTCCTTCCTCAACCTTAATTCCGTTTTCTTTAACTAATTCTTCTTTAATCAAGTGGAATTCAAGGTCTTCTATGATCTTCGGATAATCGGTTTCTATGGATTCGGCCGTCCGGTTGGAATCGGATACCAACATCCAACGTTTCAGGAATGCATCGGGAAACTCGACTTTGCCTGCTTTCTTTTCCACCAATTGGCGGAAGTCGATCAGCAGTCGGTAATCGCTGTCGGGAATTGTTTGAGTTGCAATCATTTCTTTGACTTTGGCTCTGAACTCTTCTTCCGATTGAACGACTCCTTCCCCGAATACTTTATCGAATAATTCCTGATTGAGTTCTGCTTCGGTATAACGTGTGATTTCATGAATCTCAAGGCTGAAATTACCTGTATGATCCTTGACTTCTTCTTTTTTGATCTTTAAGAAAGAAGATAACTCGACCTCCGAGCCTTCGTATGCTTTATAAGGATTGAAAGTAACAACCGTATTGTTTGAAGTTCCCATGAATTTGGCTTTCTCTTCTTCGTCTTTTATGTAGGAAGGCATAAGAACGGCGCTCTCGTTCTGGATTCCGTCTTTTTTCGGTTCTCCGTTCTCATCCAGTTCAACCAGATAACCTTTTACCATGTCCTTACCTTCGATGGTCTCAACCTGGCTGTAGGAACCCTGGTTGGCACAGAAACTATTCAGCTGGTTTTCTACCATACTATCTTCTACAAGAATATTATAATAAGGTAGCTTATCTTTTTTTGTTAATTTGACTTGAATTTCCGGAGCTAATCCCAAATCGAAACAAAATTCAAAATTTTCCTGATGATCGAAGTCGATTTCTTTTTGTTCGGTTTCGTTAGGAAGAGGTTCTCCGAGTATATTGAGCTGATTTTCGCGGATATAATTGTAAAGATTATGGGATACGACCTTATTTACTTGTTCGATCAATACCGATTTTCCGTACATTTTTTTGACGACGCTCATTGGTACCATTCCCTTACGGAAACCGGGAATTGCTGCTTTTTGACGCAAATCTTTCAGTGATTTTTCGACTTCACTTTCATAATCTGCTTTGACGACATCCATTTTTAACAATGCATTGACCGGATCAATCGTGTTTAAAGTAATGTTCATTAGTGAAAAATATTTAATTTGTTAATTGTCAGCCTGTTTGTTTCTTTTCTGTTTTTTTGGAAAGGCAAAGTTAGTTTTATTATTTTAATTATCAAAAAACCCTATTTTTATTTACATAAAAAAATAAATTTTACTTGTTCTGATCGGAAATACTCTGTAAGTAAATGCTTAATTCTTCGAAGAAAATAACATTTCTATATTGTCTCCGGCCTTGAGTGTCAGCATGATCTTTCCGTCAATAGCATCTGTTTTTTTCTCTTTTGAATTGATATATAATTGACGGATGTGACTGCCTTGTGGAATTTTTATCACTGCTGCGTGGTTGCACGAAGCTTGCAGAGTCGCTTTCTGAGGTAGTTTCCCTGCCCATTGCAGATCGACGGTTATGCCTCCTCTTGCCCGTAACCCCTTGAAAGAGCCTTCCTCCCATTCGTCGGGAAGAGCCGGCAGTAGTTCGATATATCCGGCATGACTTTGGATGAGCATCTCGGCGATACCGGCACATCCTCCGAAGTTTCCGTCGATCTGAAAAGGAGGATGGGCGCAAAATAAGTTCGGGTAAGTGCCTCCGATGTCTTTTCTGTTTATTTCTTTTGTTTTACTGGGTATTAACAGCTGTTTCAATAATTTGTACGCCCGATTTCCGTCATTGAGTCTTGCCCAGAAGTTGATTTTCCAGGCGCGTGACCAACCGGTACCTCCGTCGCCTCGCCGGTCCAGAGTTACCCGGGCGGCTTGTGCCAGTTCCGGTGTTTGTTCCGGTGTGATCTGATTACTCGGATGTAGCCCGTAAAGATGAGATACATGCCGGTGCTGTGGCTCTGCTTCATCATAATCTTCAAGCCATTCCATGAGTTGTCCGTGCTTCCCGATTCGGGTAGGGGGAAGCTTGATTGCCGCTTCTTTCAACTGGGTGCGAAAAGCGGGGTCTTCATTTAAGAGCTCGGCAGCCGTGATGGTGTTTGTAAATAATTCCCGGATGATTTGATTGTCCATTGTTGGTCCCATGCAGATGCTGATCGCTTCTCCCGTTCCAGGGAAGATAAATGCATTTTCAGGAGAGGTTGATGGTGCTGTAACCAACCATCCGTGAGAAGGTTCTTTGATTAGCATGTCGAGGAAAAATTGAGAAGCTCCTTTTAGAACAGGATAAATTTCTTGGAGGTATTGGGCATCCGGCCGAAAAAGGTAATGTTCCCACAGGTGTTCGCACAACCAACCTCCTCCGGTGTTTGTCGCACCCCACGACGGATGTTCTCCCGGAGCAGTGTATCCCCAGACATTGGTCATCATATGGGCAACCCAGCCGTTTGCATTGTAAAATGTTTTCGCCGTATGAGTCCCCGGTTTGACCAGACTTTCGGTTAGCTTAATCAAGGGCAGGTGCAGTTCGGATAGATTAGTCACTTCTGCCGGCCATAAATTCATTTGAATATTGATGTTGGTATGATAGTCTCCATTCCATGGCGTTTGAATGGAGTTAGCCCATAATCCTTGTAAGTTAGGAGGTAATATTCCCGGGCGGGAGCTGCTGATCAACAAGTAGCGCCCGTATTGAAAATAAAGAGCGGCTAATCCCGGATCATCCGGTTTTTTGGCAAACTCGATCAAGCGTTGATTGGTCGGTAAGTCGTCCCTGTCTTTTCCTTTAAGAGTCAGATTGACCCGGTTAAATAACTTTTGATAAGCTTTTATATGCTCTGATTGGAGCTGTTCGTATGAATATTGCAGTGCATTTTTCAGTTGCCTGTCCAGCATTTTTTCAAACTCCGGATTTTTATAGTTTGTACCGGCAACAACAAATAAAATGATTTCATTGGCCTGGCGGATATTCAAGTTGTTATCTGTTTGAGAGATAGTCCCTCCGGAAAGTTTGACTGTTGTCCGAGCTTCGTATTTCATTCCGGGACCGCCACGCCCGTCATTCAATTGTCCGAATAAGCGAATCGTGTTGTTCTTGACTTCGACTGCAGCCCGTTCGGGGCGATCCATCTGGATGTCTAAATTAAGTTTTCCTTTTTGATTGGCTTTCAATCGGATGATTATAAGGTCATTATTGAAACTGGTAAAGTATTCCCTGGAATAAGTTGTTCCGTTTATTGTGTAACGACAGGAAGCCGTTGCTTCGGACAGAGATAGTTCCCGATGATAATTTAACCGGGTCGAATCGATCGGTTGGGATAAATCAGGGAAAGTCAGGTTTAAATGTCCCAACATTTGATAGCAACCATACGGGACATTGGCTCCATTCCCGCGTCCGGAACCTTCTCCTTTACAAACAAATGTCTGGTAAACGAGTTTTTGCGCTTCGTCGTTTTTGCCTTCGAGTAACAGTTTCCGGATTTGAGGTAAATATTGTGCAGCTTTTGGATTATCAGGGTCTTGTATGCTTCCAGACCAGAGGGTGATATCGTTCAATATGATTTTTTCCCGGTAAAGACCTCCGTCGGGCATTGCGCCGATCCGACCGTTACCCAATGGAAGAGTTTCCTCCCAAATAGTCGCCGGAGCATCAAACCATAATCTTAAAGGATTTGAATGGATTGAAATACAGTTAAATACTAAAATAAATAAAAAGAATGATAAGCGCTTGATTGTTTTCATGTATTTATTACAGTAAGGGTTTATATATTCTAACCGGACAAAGTTAATATTTTCCGGTAAAATGAAAAAGAGATCTCTATCCCCAACGGTACAATCCACCAATTTGCCCCAGAAAAAGGCGAATGACATAAAATGCAAAATGCGTCATTCAAAAAAATAGATATCCGTAATGCGTATTTTTAATGTGAAAATATTACTTTTGTTCGTTAAAAAAACAACATTAAAATTTTTGATCCAATGAGAAGTTTTGCCAGTGATAATAATTCCGGTGTTCATCCGCTCGTGATGGATGCCATCCTGAAAGCCAATGAAGGACATGCTGTTGGCTATGGATCCGATGAATGGACGAAACGAGCGGAGAGTTGCCTGGCGAAAGTATTTGGCAATGATATAAAGCCTTTTTTAGTATTTAATGGCACCGGTTCTAATATGTTGGCGCTCCAAACGATGACTCGTCCGTTTCATAGCATCATTTCTGCAGATACCGGCCATATCAATTCGGATGAGTGTGGTGCTCCGGCTAAATTTACCTCTTGTATGGTTAAGGAGATTGTAACGCCCGATGGGAAGCTGACTCCGGAAATGATAGAGCCTTTGCTGCATGGGATGGGCGATCAACACCATTCACAGCCGAAAGTAATTTATATTTCACAATCGACGGAAATGGGCACTGTTTACACCCTCGATGAAATCAAACGCATGTGTGATTTTGCTCATGCACATGGTTTGTATGTGCACATGGACGGTTCGCGTCTGGCGAATGCCGCAGCTCGTTTGGGTGTTGGATTGAGGGAACTTTCCCGTGATTGCGGGGTAGACATTTTGAGTTTGGGCGGAACGAAAAATGGAATGATGATGGGAGAGGCTGTGATCGCTTTTCGTCCCGAATTAGCTGAAAACCTGAAGTTTTACAGAAAGCAATCGGCGCAGTTGTATTCTAAGATGCGTTATATGTCGGCGCAGTACTTGGCTTATTTTGAAAACGACCTGTGGCTCGAAAACGCCACTCATGCCAATGAAATGGCTCAGTTGCTGGCTTCAAAGATCAAGGATCTGCCGGGGGTTCGTTTTACTCAAAAAGTGGAGGCCAATGCGCTTATTTTAACGATGCCCCGAAAGGTTATAGACGAGATGTTGGAGTCTTATTTCTTTTATTTCTGGGATGAGGATAATGATGAAATACGATTGGTTTGTTCCTGGGATACAACGATTGAAGATATTGAATCGTTTGTAGGAACTTTATCGAAAAAGTTATTATCTTTGTAAGATTGAAAAGTAATTAAAGGCAAAAGAATGAAATTCCTTTTTGTGGTTCAGGGAGAAGGGCGTGGACATCTCACGCAAGCCATTACTTTACAGGATATGTTGACTAAAAATGGTCATCAGGTGGTGGGAGTTCTGGTAGGTAAAAGCAATTTCCGTGAATTACCGGCGTTTTTTTTAAACAGCATAAAAGCTCCTGTTAAAAGATTTTATAGTCCGAATTTTCTTCCGGCGGTGAAGAATAAAAAGCCCGATCTTTGGAAAAGTGTCGTCTATAATATATTGAAATCCAAAGTTTATTTTCGTAGCATTGTTTATATCCGTAAGCAGATTGAGGAACTGGAAGCCGACGTCGTTGTTAATTTCTATGAATTGCTGGTCGGATTGACTTATGCTTTGATGCCGCCTAAGGTTCCTTATGTATGCATCGCACATCAATACTTGTTGTTACATCCTCATTTTAAGTTCCCGAATGAAAATAAAATGGAGTTGGAAGGATTGAAATTTTTTACCAAGATCACTTGCTTCAATTCATCCCGATTATTTGCTTTATCGATGTATAAAATGGCAGATCATCCGGAAATGAATATTACGGTAGTTCCTCCGTTGTTGAGGAAAGAAGTGTTTGAAGTACAGCCTGTTCAGGGAGATTATATTCATGGCTATATGCTGAATGAATCGTTTGCTGATGAAATCATTCAGTTTCAGAAAAAATATCCGGATACATCCATTCGTTTTTTCTGGGACAAAAAAGGAGTTGAAGAAACGACCGTAATCAACGATCACCTGTCGTTCCATAAAATAAATGATAAATTATTTATCGAATACATGGCTGGTTGTAAAGCCTATGCCACAACGGCTGGGTTTGAATCGGTTTGTGAGGCCATGTACTTTGAAAAACCTGTATTAATGGTACCTACACATATCGAGCAGGCATGTAATGCTCATGATGCTTCATCGACGGGTGCAGGGATTGTTTCAAAAGTATTTGATTTGGAGGCTTTGCTTAACTATATCCCTGAATACAAGCCGAATCCTGAATTTCGTAAATGGGTAAAACGCTCGGAAGAATACATGATGAGAGGGTTTGATTTTGATCTGCATAAATTGAATGATGCTCGCCTGAAATACGGATATATTTTCCGCTAAATTGATCTCTTGTCAAGACTTGAATAGGGGACTTGATACGATTGAGGAAATTGTTGTATATTTGCATTGGAAATAAATTATTCATGCAAGAAGATAAATCATTATTAATAAAGTCCTCAATGAGTTTAGGCCTGGTATTCGGAGGATATTGGTGCCTTAAATATGTATTCTTGATTCTGGGAGCTTATTGGCCTGTATATAGTATGGTGTATTGGATAATGACAATGGCTGTCCCTTATTTGGCTTACCGGCTGACAATTATATACCGCAGGTCATTGGATAATCAAATAGGAGGGTTCCATGCACAGATTTCATCGATGGGGATCCCATCGGCTGTGCAAATGACTTTCCAGGATATTTTGAATAATGTTTTTTATGGTATTATTTTCTCAATACCTGTAGCGTGGATTGCTAAGAAAAAATCTATATGATTCTATATGGGACTAATTGTTGATGATAAAGAATTTGAAAAAATAGATTATACTGAAGGTGGATTGCCCGGGAAGGAATATAATCAATGCACGTTTTCTTATTGTGACTTTTCCAATGTCATTCTTTCTGATAAAGAATTCATTGATTGTATTTTTGAAGACTGTAATTTGAGTAATGTTCAGATGAAAGTGACAGGACTTAAAAATGTCAAATTTATCCATTGCAAGCTGATTGGTATTGATTTTAGTCTTTGTAAGGAACTCCTTTTTGCTGTAGACTTCGATAGATGCCAGATGGATTATGCTTCTTTTGTGAAAGTTAATTTGAAAAAAACGGTTTTTCATGAATGCATGATGCGGGAAGTCACATTTATTGAATCCAATCTGACAGGCGCTTCTTTTCTGAATTGCGATTTATTACGGACTACCTTTGAAATGTCGGATCTTTCGGATGCTAATTTTAGAACGGCTTATAATTATTCGATTAATCCGGATATAAATACCGTAACCGGAGCCAAATTTTCTTATCCGGGAGTATTGGGTTTACTGGATCGATTTGATATTGATGTCAACTGAAATGTATTATTTCCGGCTAAATACTCATCTTTAGGGTTATGGATTTGAATTCAGATGCATGGATTGATTTGGTATTTGAAGGCAAAAACCGAAAGTATGGAGCTTATTATCTACGTAAAACTTCATCTAAAAGGCACCTTTATGCTTTGGCTATAGTCGGTTCTTTTGTTATTGTCTTGATATTTTCATATTTGGTTATTCAATATTATTATCATCCGGAAGATGTTAAATTGCAGCCTGTTAATATTTCTGAATTAAAGATGATGGAATATGTCGGTCCGGAAGATTTTGAATCGGTAATCAATGACCCATCGTTGAAAGAAGTCGCTCAGTTGACGCCTCCTGAAATTACCGAAGATGAGGAATTGCTGGAGGAAATAAAAGAAGAATTACAAGAAGAAACAGTTGTTTCCGAAGGTCTGGATTCACTAGCTTCTCATCCTGTCGCCGATACCGTCACGCATCAGGAACTGCTGCATTCTAAAGCAGAACAAGATTCGGTCTTTCTTGTCCATCCTGAAGATCAGACCGCAGAATTTCAAACGTTACGTACAAGAATATTACAATATATATACCGGAACCTTAAATATCCGGATGTAGCGCATAAACAAAAGATACAAGGGCGAATAATTTGTTCTTTTATTATCAATGAGGATGGGAGAGTCTCGGATATTACCCTGATTCAGCGCGGATACATCTTTTTGGATGAAGAAGCTTTGCGGGTACTTCATTCTATGCCTGTCTGGGACCCGATTCAAAAAGGGGGTAAGCCGGTCAAGGTAAAATATTATATTCCCATTGTATTCTCACTGTAGGTTCAAAAAAAACTTGGCTGCCTGGAATAAATCTATTCTTAGCAGCCAAGTCCCTTTATTATAAAAACAAAAATCCTACTTTATAATGATCTTTTCATTCGTGATAGATCCTCCTTTTAATTTCACTGTCACAATGTAGACTCCGGGAGCGAAATTCAATTCTTTACGGAATTGATATTCATTCTGAACAGATTCTGTCATCATTCTGACTCCTGTGACGGAGGCTATTTGTACTTCAGAAATCTCTTTACCTGCATTCACATGGAGTGTATGCTGGTCAACATAAATATTGACGATGGCATTATTTAAGTTATCGATACCTGTTTCAACCGGCGGTATAACTTCTTTTTCGCGGCCAATAATCAGGATGAAACGATCATTCAGATTCCCTGATGTATTGGTGAAATTGTAGATGTTATTTTCAGTCAACTCAACTTCTTTCTGAGTTTCCTTATCCATCAATATCACTGACTGAACCGGAAGATTTCCTATATTTTCAAAACGCAACTCAAAACTACCGTTTGCATTAGACCGGATTCCCAATGGAACAGATACGGGATATTTGCCGGAAAGATATTGTATTTCATTCTTCTCTCCGTCTTCCATCACATAAACCTGTGGTAAAGCTGGGATATCATTGGAGAACAAACGGGTAACATTGTTGTTGCCATTCGGATTAGTCAATACAAGAAGCGCACGGGAGCTGCCGGCTGTATTGGTTGCCCGGATAGTCAACACATCGTTATTCGAAGTGCTGGCAGACCTCAATTGATGCTGGGTACCAACTCTGCGATTGACCGACATGTTTTCGGTAAATAAGAGTTCTGTAGCCATTCGTCCGTTACCTTCATCAATAGTTCCTGCTATTCGTGGAGTCACAAAGAATGCTTGTAAAGGTGCGATGATCTGATAATCCGGACCAAATTCGAGTTCGGTAGGAGTTTCATAACTTCCATTTACATACAAATAGAAAGTAGGTTCGATTTTTCCTGTGTTTGAAAAGAGAAGTTTACTAAAATCGAAACTGGAAATAAATGGATTACCGATCATTACCGGATTTTTACTTGCGTCAACAGGTATTCGTATCGGGAAATTAGCGATAGGACTATTGTTGTTGTCTTCAAATACAAATCGATAGGCTTTCTGATTTCTCTGATATGAATCCTTATATTTGCTTGTTGGTGCAAGATTTAAGCTTGTTTCGAAATAATAAGCAAAATAACTGGTTCCATAACCTGCATTCGGAGCATATTCCTCATACCAATGCAAACGGTGGAATGTTGAACTTGTGTTTGTCGGTTCTACATTTTCGCCCGGATTTTCAAAATAAGGTAATTCAAAAATTCCGTTCAATCCATTCAGATTTTTATGATCGCTCTGTCCCGGTTCACCGCCAAATTTTTCTACTTTCAAACTGATGGCATAATTCATCAGAGGGCCTATCTCCAGACTCATAGAATTGTTAGGAAGGTACCAGTCTCCACTAAGGCCGGTGTCTCCTGTTTCTGTTTTTCTGGATGATTTAAAGCCTTGTTGCCATGCTTTAGGATATCCTCCAATAGAGAAGTCTCCGGTTACTATTTGTTTCAAAGGTGCTGATAATGCGTAATAACGGTTGCGTTCCATCATTTGAGCTGAATAATGATGAGAGGTTCCTTCTTTTTCGATAAAATCGCCGGAATGATAGGAATTGCTATTTGCAGTATTTTGTTGTCCGAAGTTATACTGAACGTAAGCCTTATTATATTTCAGATAATGAGGTTTAGCAACTTCTGATCCGAAGTGATAATAAATCTTATCGCAGGTCGGTTCTTTATCCGCTCTTCCGTTTTCAAGAACCCTATTAGTTATAGGCGCATTAAGAGATGGAAATTTATCCGCTTCTCCGGGGATATGAACTGTCGTACAAGGCCACGGAATCAACTCTAATGTTTTATCAAACGCTTCTTCATATTCATTCGTCCAGTTGGATGGATTATTCCAGTCATTGTCTTCTGCATTTTTAGACCAATACATTAATTTCGGAACGAAGCGTACCCTTACTTTATGTCGGCCTGGAAATACGTTTTCAACTCCTTCCGGTGTATATACGGCAGACAACCAATGCGTCACATAATGAACAGCATCATTTCGGTTGACACTCAAATCGCCTGTACCTACAGCTACGCCTCCAGTTTCAGTTGTATACCAGGAAAGTGTAGCTTCCGAAGGTACATCCAAATGGATTGTTTTTATATCGTTACAAGTCAATTGGTCTTCGTCAATGACAAGGACATATACTTTGGCTTTGTCTCTGACTATTTCGCCAGGATTATTCGGGTCAGGATACTGGATTTCATACTCGAATTCATCAATTCCGCTCCATGGAGTTTCTCCTGCATTCGGTTTTTTCGGCTCATAAGTGATTGTTCCATTCGGCTTTAGCGTAATTGTTCCGTGATCAGGTTCATCCAACAGATTACCCGGATCTTCGGTCGGATCACCATGGATAATAACCTTCGGCGGATTGCTCGGGTCGGGAATGGATGGATTATTCGGATCTTTGATCAGACTATCGTTTTTCAGGACCTCGATATTGACCGGTTTCTTATAGTCGGTAGCCGCTGTATCGTCATTGGCTCTGAATACATCAATAATCACAGTGGCTTCATCGTAAACATATTCACCTTCTCCATCAGGCATTAAAATGATATAAGTAAAAGTATCTCTTCCTGTAAATCCTGGATCCGGAGTATAAATGACTTTGGAATGATCGATAGGATCTACGGAAATTGTTCCGTGAGCAGGTTTTATGCCGTTGCTGAAAATGCAGGAAGGACACAAAGACGAGTTTGGATAACTACCGTTTATACCTGGAAGTAAAATTTCGTATATACTGGAAACAGGATTAAAACCAGGCCCCAAATTATCGTTCTTTAGTACCGGAACTTTAACCGGAGAACCATTTGAAATACCATAATCGTCGTTAACTCCAATGAGTGATAATATTTTTTGAATCATTACATTACATTGTGGCTGATATGGTTCGCTTGTTCCGCTTTTTCTATCGTTTACATTGAAGATAAGTTTGTTTATGTTCGTAATACTACTTATATTTTTGATTACAAAGTGGAAAGTTATTGTTTCTCCTTTGCCTAACGTAGTTTGAATAGAGTCCATTTTTACAATGTTTGCTATAGCTACGCTGTTTTTATAAGCCGTGATATAGATAGGTGCAATCAAACCTGCCTCTCCGGTATTGGTAACGGTTCCGGTAAATACGACAGAGTCTCCTTCCACAGCAGATAGCGTGGGTTCTCCGACCCACTCTAATTTAGGTAACAACCAAAGTGGACAACCTTCCTGATTGAGAATCGTTTGCTGTTGTAGGAAGGCGTTATACGGACGATGAGGATTAGTGGCTGTTCCTCCACAATTACCGGCAAAAGCATAAGCCGGATTAAATTGTGTTTTGGGTATGGTCAAGTCCTTATTTACATTGACCACATTATATGCATACTGGTTCCATACCGGACGGGCAGGGGCCCATTGCGTTGAACTGCCCGATTTATATATACGTAGAGTACCCTTTACTCCTGTGTTAGGATCTCCTCCTGTTGTTACTATTTCAGCATGCCCGTCATTATCCACATCGGCAACCACTGGGTATTCGTACCCTGTTCCCGAACCGGCAATAAAGGTTGAAAGATTTGTGAATGTTCCTACAGCAGGCCATACGGCGGGTACTGCATGCATAATGCGTAAATCCGTCTGATCTCTATAAATGAGTTCCATTTTACCGTCTTGATTGAAATCGAAGAGAGTAATACCTGTTTCTCCGGATTCATCAGAGGTCTCTGCCGTATACACTCTATTGAGAGTTTGATTTCCATCCCAGCGGAATCCATCAATACGCCCCTTTTTTCCGGAAGCGCTTTCTACGGCTGTTAACAAAATCTCCACATTGGGATCATCATCCACATTTCCTATGAAAGTAACCCCAAATTGGTAATGTTCCGCTTTGATTGGGGGAGTTTTGGCTATCAGAGATTGTGTTTGTACATCCCAGGCAATAATTCCATAGTAGCAAGATTCTCTGGGAGTACCATAAGGTGACCCATCGCGAACAATAACATCCAAGCGTCCGTCCAGGTTGATATCCGCAACAGAAGTAAATCCGTCTTTAATGGTAATGCCATTGCCAATATCTACTTGAGGAATGGATGCAGTAAGAGTCATGCTGTTTCCGACAGTTCCGTTTCGATTGGTAATGTGTACAGCATACACTTCTGTTCCGGCTATATATTCCGGTTTACCATCGTTATTTACATCAGCCGCTATGGGCATGTGATCCAAGACCTTTGCAAGTCCTGTGTTGCCGCCTGCAGGAACTTCTACCAACAATTGTCCGGTGGCGGCATTATAAATCTTTCCTGCCGCATAAACTTCCACTTCGCCATCACTGTCGAAATCAGTAAATGAAACAGATACCACCCTTGTAGAGCCTCCGGTATGCGCAGGATCAGTCGATTTCCAAATTCTCGAAGCTGCTTCCGTTGTTTTGCTTGGGTCGGGACTATAAGCATACAAATATCTGTCATATCCAATCATCACAATAACCGGTTTGTATACACCACCTATCTTCACTCGTGCTATTGAAAAGCCCATTCCCGGGAAAAAACCATCTACCGTATTAATCAGTGTGGGCTGCGAACGGTTATTGCCCCAATAGACATAAATTCCCGAAAAAAGTCGATTAGGAGTTTGATCTTTTAAAAATTTGGCAACCAAAATTTCGGGAATGCCATCACCATCCAAATCGCCTACTACAGGCGATATATAGGTCGATACAGAGTCTTGCTGGCTTCTGAATGCTTCTTTTATAGACCATTCGAAAGCAGGAGGAGTACCGTAGCAATCTACAAATTCAATGTTGTCGGGGAAATTAAATACATTGATATAAATCCATGCATTAGAGGTTGTTCCGTTGCAATTGATTTGATATTGAATAGAATCTATGCCTTCGAAACCGTTAGCAGGAGTATAGGTGAAATTTTTACCGCTTAGAGCTGCTGTTGCACCGGACACAAAAGGTCCTTGTAGTTTGGTAACTCCAATATTCGCTTGGATACATTCACCCAAAAGGTCGTTATTCAATTCATAGATAGTTACAGGACGGTTGACGGCAGTAGACACCTGGTCGTTAATAGCCAAAACAAGATTCATTTCCTTGCTTGCCATTACATTACACTGTGTCTGATAAGGAATAGCAGTTCCGCTTTGTTTGTCGTTTACATTAAAAATGAGTTTGCTGACGCCTGCGAGGCTGCTTACGTTTTTGATTGCAAAATTGAAAGTAAATTGCTCGTTTGCATTTAAATTCATTAAAATTGAATCCAACTTTATCACATTGCCTGCACTTACGCTGTTTTTATAAGTAGTAATATAGATAGGCGCTATTAAACCGGAATTACCGGTATTTTTAATGGTTCCGGAAAACATTACCGAATCTCCCACTACATTTGAAAATGTAGGTTCGTTTACCCATTCTATTTTAGGCAATAGCCACAATGGGCAACCTTCCTGATTCAGAGCTGTTTGTTGTTGTAGGAATGCATTGAAGGGATGGTGAGGATTAAAGGCTGTTCCTCCACAATTACCGGCAAAAGCATAAGCCGGATTAAATGGTATTTTAGGTATAGTCAAGTCCTTATTGACATTGACCACATTATACATATACTGGTTCCATACCGGACGGGCAGGAGCCCATAAGGTTGAACAACCTGATTTATATATACGTAGAGTTCCCCTAAGCGCTGAGTTAGGATCTCCCCCTGTTGTTACTATTTCAGCATGTCCGTCGTTATCTACATCGGCAATCACAGGATATTCAAAACCGGTAGCGGATCCTGCCTCAAAAGTTGCTAAATTGGTAAGTGTACCTACGGCAGGCGACACGGCAGATTCTGCATGCATAATACGCAGGTCTGTTTGGTCGCGGTAAACCAGTTCCATTATACCATCCTGATTGAAATCGAACAAGGTAATTCCGGTTTCTCCCGATTGGTCGGTAGTCATTGCTTTATAAACCCTCTTTAAGGTTGTAGTGCCGTCCCACCTGAATCCGTCAATGCGCCCAAAGTTACCTTCTACTGCAGTTAATAAAATTTCCAGGTTGGGTTCATTATCTATATTTCCTATAAAAGGCATCCCTGATTGATTATGCGTGCAAGCTATGGGATCTGTTTTTGCAATAAGTTGTTGTGTCCGCGGATCCCATACCATGATTCCATAAAAGTTTGGCTGACCGGCATCGGCTTTGAGTAAATTGGTACGCACAACCACATCCAGATGTCCATCTCTATTGATATCGGCTACTACGGTGGCGCCATCCTTGATACTGTAGCTACCTACGCTCACGGATGCGATAGAAGATATCAAGGTCATGTTGTTACCTGCAGTGCCCATACGATTAGTGATATTGACCGAATATACTTCGGTTCCGGCTACGTATTCCAATTTGCCGTCTTCATTCACATCGGCTATAACCGGTGCGAGGGAGTATGAGTTACCTCCCGCCGTACTGATTTTTGATTTTCCCAAATTACCTCCTGCAGGAACTTGTGTAAGTAATTTACCGGTTGCCGCATCAAAAATACAGCCGCCGGCACAAATTTCAACATTTCCATCGCCGTCGAAATCGGCAAAAGAAATCGTATAAGCACTACTTCTAAAATAGTCGGTGATAGGCACGTCCGATCTCCAAATTCTGGAAGCTGCTTCCGTTTTTTTTGTGGGATCGGGAGTATAAGCAAATAAATAACCATTTTCTGTTGTTCCTTCTTCAAAAGAAGCAGCAATGACCATCATGGGTTTGTATTCTCCGCCTATTTTCACTCTGGCGGCAGAGAAACCGTATCCGGTAAAAAGGTAATTTTTGGTATTTATAAGGGTCGGATTTGTCCGATCATTTCCCCAAAAAACATAAATACCGTTATTATATCTGTACACTCCATCTCCACGATCCTCCCCAAATTTCCCGGCCATGATTTCAGGAATGCCGTCTCCGTTCAAATCGCCCACCATAGGCGATGAATATGTAGAAACCGAATCCTCGGCGCTGCGGAATGCCTCTTTTATAGACCATTCAAAAGCAGGCGGAGTGCCATAGCAGTCTACAAATTCAATATTGTCGGGAAAAGCTTTTACATCAATATATATCCATGCATTAGATGTATTGCCGCTACAAGTAATTTGGTATTGGATGGAATCTTTACCTACAAAATCGGTTGCCGGTTTATATATAAAGTTTTTACCACTAGATATGGTAACAGTAGCTCCCGGAACAAAAGGGCCTTGCAGTTTGTTCACTGTAATGTTTGTTATATTACAATCTCCCAGTTGATCATTACTCAATGCGAGAATAGTTATCGAACGATTACTTCCTGCATTAACATAATCATTAACGGCCAGTAAAGTCGCTGTGGGAGGGTGCGGATAAGTGGCGGAAATAACCGGTAATAATATTGTCAACAGACAGAACGCAGAGAGTAACAACAATTTCACATAATTGTGTTTGCTTTTTTCAAAATTTGTATTCATTTTTATCATATTTCTCATGTGTTTATACTATAATTAAACTATACTTTAATTGACTCAATGTTCTTGTCAATTGACATTATCCATGGATTTTTTTTTATACCCAAAGATCGACCAACTGTGAATCTTACCTTTAAATATCAAGTAAATACAATAAGAAATTAATCCGTATAACATAATCCACTCTCCGTTTTTTACCGGAAGCTCATCAGGAAGACCGCCTATAGAGCCAGATCCGTCACGCAGTACAATTTGATTGGCTAAATCGTTATTCGACTGAAATGGGCTGTAAATCTTTGAATTTTCTAACGGAGTGTTCCAAGAAAACTGGCTGATAAATAGGGAGTTGTTTTGTTTTTGACTTCCATTCAATGAAATCATAGAAGAATTCAAGTTATTTTCAATTGCTGTTGATCGGTTAATTCCCATTAACATTACAATCAAGATAAGAGAACTGTGTCGGGTCCATTTTTTGTAATCATTTCTGTTTCTCATTTTTCCAAAATTATTTTATGTTTTAAATTCAAGACTTTACATAATTACGTTCTTCATAACTTTCACATTTGACTACACGCTTGTCATCAACCCCACAATATCAACAGTTTTTTCGCATCGATTTACAATGCTTCAAAATGAAGCACTTAAAAAAAGGAACAAAAAAAAATCATTTATTTTCTGCTAGATGAAAAACAATAAACAATAGTTAGGCCGGTTAATGAATGAAAATAAATGCTACACATATACACACACACACATACTAAACAGAATTTCCTTTTTTATCAGTGCTTCAGTTTGAAGCATATAAAGTAAAAAGCAAAAAACTTGCCAATTGCCTTAAAATCCAAAATAATTGGTGTTTTTTATCATTTATTAACAAATTAAATGATGTGGTGTTTTTTCTTAATTATGTAACATTCAGCGTGTTATAGCCATGCGGTATTGATGCCGGTCATTTCAGCCAGCTCATATTTTTCATTGTTAAAAGAAAATAAGTTTGGGGATTTATAGGCCACTCCTTTTCGTCGCTCCATTAATTTCTCAATATAATCGTAGGAAAGTACTTTTCGTTCGAAATTCCGACGGTTTAAGGTTCTGCCCAAAAGAGTTTCATATAATATGCGCAATTCTGTCATCGTAAACTTTTCTGGTAATAATTCTCTTCCGATAGGTATTAAATTCAATTGAAATCGGATGGTTTCCATTGCTTTATCTACAATGGCCCGGTGGTCTGCATATTCAGGGAACGGAGAGTCGTAATCTTTCCATTCTACTTTTTCCTTTTCACTCAAAGGTTTTATATTGACTTTGGTATAGTCTACCAAAGCATAATATCCCATTGTAATATAACGATTATTGAACCAATGGTGGTTGCTGAGATCTATGTTATACTCTTGTTTGAAAATTTCAATCGATTCTTTTCGCATTCCTAGTCTTCGATTGGCATTCCCAAATAAATAAAACTGACGCAAATAAACCTTATCCAATCCTGTTAACTCTTTCAAGATACGATTAGCGGCCAAATCCACATCTTCATCCTTTAATACAAAGCTTCCGGGAAGTTGCCAAAAATCGAATCCTTTATATTTTGTTAATAAAATTTTTAAAGTGTTTTCATGAAAGCCTAAAATGACACAATCGATAGAAAATCCGGGATGAAAAAAGCTTATATCTTCCCTAAGGGCTGAAACTCCGGATGTTACTTTATTGTTAGTCATATGAATCTCTTCTTAATAATAAAAAGTACTTAAAAAGTGCAAAGTTACAATTTTATTTTCAAGTTTTAAACAAGGTTTTTTTACATTTTATTATTTAATATCATTCTAAATTAAATAGAATAATATTGTAGTAAAAAAATCATTATATACAAAACTAATTTGCTTAGACATTTGTTTTAAGATAAAAATTAAAATTTTAAAAAAGGATGTTTAGTGTAGATCAAATTCAGGCCATTCATTCCAAAGTAAAAAGTGGAGTTGATTTTCCTCATTATATTCAGGAATTAATTCGATTGGGAGTCACAAAATATGATCATTATCTCAATGATGGTCACACCATTTTTTTTGATAAAAATAATTATAGTATCGATTCCGGAGCTAAGTATTCTCAGTTAAACATCGCTTCAAAAGGGGATCGGTTGAAGTTAAAAAATGCCCTGAAGATACATCAACAGGGCTTTACGGATTATCTTGTTTTTTGCAAACAGGCTGCTGAAGCCGGAGTAGAAAAGTGGGTCGTAGATACGAAAAAAATGACCTGTTCATACTATGAACGGGATGGTAATTTGCTGATAATTGAAAATATACCAGAAAAATGAGTCGTACGGTAAAGTGTATGGTTTGGCTGTTTTGTTACTCTACTTTAATATAGGACTGCCTACAGGAATTATATTTTTTCCGAAAAAACTGTTCAGATATTTTGCTGCTAATACATAAAATGTAAGCAAAGATATAGCCAACTCAGAAAGGGCAGCTATCGTATGCCATACATGACCGCAGCCAAACGAGTCTAGAGCCAGTCCTAGAAACAAGATCACAATTAATAATAAAAGAACGAACATCGCTTTCGACATTTTTAATCCGGATATGGTCAACACAATTGTGAGTATCATATATCCGATAAAAACAAAACCCAATTGTTTCACGTCTACAGCTTGAGCCAGCGTTTCTCCGAAGCATCCCAACTTGATTAACCAACTCATAGCCATGCCTATCCAGAATAATCCGTATGCACTAAAAGCTGTCGCACCAAACAAATTATTGTGTTTGAAATCAAATATAGAAGCTATGATTTGTGCAATACCACCCAAAAAGATAGCCCAAGGAAGTACAAAGGAAAGTCCTGAAGTTAATTCCATTTTTTGAGAAGATGCAACAAGTGTTACGATTGCTAAACCAAACAATCCAAGAGTGGTTGGATCAGCAACCTCGATTTTTACATTTTTTGTTTCCATTTTTATGTTTTTTTATAGTTTTTTAATTGAAGCCGCAAAAGTAGTCAAATAATGTTATTCTAATTGTTAAATTCAGCTTTTATTTATCTTTTCCGGGCCGTTTGTCTTTTGCTACCGCAGAGACCACACAAGTGGATGGTCGTACTGGAAATACAGACAAATCCAGGCAAAAGAATAAAGTTAATAAATGTTAAATAAATAGAGGCGGATATTTAATCTCAAAATGGATTAGATAAAAATGGTTTATTGTTATCTTTGCGCAATCTTATAAATAAGAAACAAATTATAATGTATGAAAAAGATGGTTTATTTCCCGCTTTTAGGGACAGCTGTTTGCAGTAATTTTGCAATGCATGCAGCTGACGGAAAATCAAATCAACCGAATGTAGTTGTTATTCTGGCTGATGATATTGGTTATGGGGATTTAGCTGCTTATGGGGCTCACAGGGTAAAAACTCCGAATGTCGATCGTCTGGCATCTAATGGAGTGCGTTTTACGAATGCGCATGCCGTTGCTGCAACCAGTACCCCTTCGCGTTATTCTCTGTTAACGGGACAATATGCTTTCAGAAGGAAAGATACCGGAATTGCTCGTGGAGATGCTTTTACCATTATCAAACCGGAGCAGGAAACCTTACCTCGTATGATGCAACAAGCCGGTTACACCACCGGGGTGGTCGGGAAATGGCATTTAGGTATCGGAGATGAAAAAAGTCAGGATTGGAACGGTCTTCTGACTCCCGGACCAAAAGAATTGGGGTTTGATTATTCTTATATTATGGCCGCTACGGGCGATCGTGTCCCTTGTGTTTACCTCGAAAATCAACGTATTGTCAATTTGGATCCGAATGATCCGGTAGAAGTTAGCTATGAAAAACCTTTTCCCGGAGAACCTTTAGGGAAGGATCATCCGGAAATGCTGACTGTATTGAAGCCGAGTGTTAATCACGGACATGATATGGCTATTGTGAATGGTATCAGCCGTATTGGATATATGAGAGGCGGAAAATCAGCTTTATGGAAAGACGAAAATATCGCTGACAGTATTACATCCAAGGCTGTTGCTTTTATTGAAAAAAATAAAAATAATCCATTTTTCCTTTATTTCGGGACGAATGATATACATGTTCCGCGTGTGCCTCATCCTCGTTTCAGAGGTCAGACGGAAATGGGGGCGAGAGGCGATGCTATTGTTGAGTTTGATTGGTCGGTAGGGCAGGTTATTGCTGCTTTGGAGAAAAATGGAGTATTAGAAAATACAATTATTATAGTAACTAGTGATAATGGACCTGTAGTCGATGACGGATATCAGGACAGGGCGGTTGAATTACTAGGCGACCACAAGCCTTGGGGACCTCTTCGTGGTGGAAAATACAGTGCATTCGATGCCGGGACACGTGTACCGTTTATCGTTCATTGGCCTGCCAAGATGAAAAAGGGAGTCTCTAATGCTCTCGTTTCTCAAGTGGACATGTATGCGACATTGGCTGCTCTGACCGGACAAAACATGCCTGAAAATGCGGCTCCGGATAGTCAAAATCAATTGAAATCCTGGACAGGAAAGGATAAGAAAGGCCGTGAATATGTTATGGAACAATCCGGAACCTTATCTGTAATAAAAGGTAACTGGAAGTACATCGAACCTGCAAAAGGAGAGGCGTATTGGCCATTGACGAATACGGAAACCGGAATTAATCCGGAACCTCAGTTATATGATCTTTCTAAGGATCTTGGTGAAAAAAATAATGTAGCCGCTCAAAATCCAAAGAAAGTAGCAGAGTTATCCGCGATTATCCAAAAAGTAAAAGCGACACCTAAAACGAGATAATGACTTGATTGGTAGAAGGCTGTCTCACAGTAAAATGCGAGACAGCCTTTTTTGTGTGAATCGTTAAGGAATTTATGTGTTATTCTTATTATTTCAAATTCTTCTTAAAGGCTATCACTTTCAGTAAATCGGCCAACTGTCCTTGTTCGGAAATCTTGAAAACCATCGGAAGTAGTTTTCCGATGGGTTTCATTCTGTAAAAATCTTCCTTGATCTTTTCATCGATATCCAATGTTGCAATGCCTTCCAAATGTTTTTCGGTAAAATAAAATCCGGTTTGAAAATATCCATTCCATACCGATAGCCAAAGAGTCGTTTTCTTCTTGCTGCTTATTTTGCATAACCACGATTTACCGTCTTTGTAATAATTCCATTCGGATGTCAATCCATATTCCACACCTGTAATGGTTTTCATTAACGATTCGTATACCGGATAAATGCGACCAAGTTCATTCTTCAAGATTTCTTCCGATGGGAATAGCTCCTGATCTTTCAATAGTTGTGTTTCCATGTTTTACTCATTTTGTAATGTAGTCAGCAATTTAGCTATTCAATTTTTATTCTACTCACTCGTTACTCACTCCGTTTAAGAATGGATTTTTAAGAGAACACTTCCTCTTTAAGTGATATGACAAAGGTAAGAGGAAATTTGTGGATTTCCAAATATTTATTTTATTTTTTGCACGATAAGATGTATTTTTATATATCTTTGAGCGGAAAATAAAATCAAACAAAAGAATATGAACAAATATATTGAAGAATTTCATAAACTCAAAATCTTCCACAAAAAAGACGTTGTTGCATTGACTGGTGACGAGAATGCAGCAAAAGGGCTTTTACGGAGGTATAAACAACAAGGATTAATATCACAAGTAAGGCGAGACCTCTACGTTGTAACGGATTTGGCGACGAAAACCAGTTCTGCTTCAAAATATGAAATAGGCAGTCAAATAAATTCTTCTTCCTATTTGTCCTATCATGCCGCACTGGAATATCATGGTTTGGCTCATCAAATCTTTTATGAAATGCAGGTTTCATCGGCAGAGAGGTTCAATAACTTTGA
>JAVBNR010000031.1:0-36639 GCA_031551395.1 Bacteroidales bacterium | reverse complement strand
GGAATATCCCGTCATGGAAGAAGCTTACCGCATATCCATGGAATTGACACAGATCTACAATACAACAAACAATAGAGAGCTGGGGCTTACACGATTAGCCCGTTGGTATAATAAAGTAGAAAAGCTAAACCTGAAGTTTTTTAAGACTGTCATCGATACCATGCAAAATAATTATGGGACAATCTGCAATTACTTTGATAATCGTTCGACGAATGCATCTGCTGAATCTTTCAATGCCAAAGTCAAGGCTTTCAGATCCCAGTTCAGAGGAGTAAGGGATATACCCTTCTTTATTTTTAGGCTAACTAAACTGTTCGCTTGATAATAATTCCAACCGGGTTTTCCGCTTGACCCGGAAAATGTGGGGAAAATTCGCCAAATAAAAAACTCCAATCTTTTGAAAATCAATTGATTGGAGTTTTTAAAAGTACCCAGAGCCGGGGTCGAACCGGCATGGAAGTGAATCCACTGGTGTTTGAGACCAGCGCGTCTACCGATTCCGCCATCTGGGCAGGCGTCTCGTAAAGACGGGTGCAAATGTAGGAATATTTTTTTATTTCATCAAAAAAAAGGCTATTATTTTCAAAAATCCCTGAAAAAACTCTCCGGATATCATTTTTATGTAATTACCGATCCCATGAGAAACCAGCAAATCCCGCAAGCGGTCGAGATCCGGGGTAAGTATCGAATTTTTCTTCAATCTTTTCTCCATTTTCTTTCAATATGCACATAAAAACACTATCTTTATGCACATCAAGACCACATACTTTTTCCATCATATTATGCTTTTTTGATTTACATTACAACTTAAAGATAGGATTTTCTCGATTTTTTGAGCAAATTCTGATAATTGTGGAAAGATAGTGGTCTTTATTTTTATGCAACGCGCTTATAATTCGCAATTTTTATGTACGTTTGTAAAAGTTATTGGTACACACAGATAACAAAGATTGTATATGCCTCTACAAATTATTAAATCTGATGATTTCGAGATTGATTTTAGGAATATGCTAAAAGCAATTGATTATGATAAGCTATTTATCTTAACGGATCAAGAGACATTAGAACATTGCTTCCCTCTGCTACAAAAAACACAATTGGTTGATACGGAGGATGTCATTCAGATAAAATCAGGAGATACCTTCAAAAATATAAATTCTCTTTTTTATATATGGGACTATCTTTGTGAAAATGAGGCCACACGCAAATCCTTACTTATTAATTTAGGGGGAGGAATGATTACCGATTTGGGCGGATTTGCAGCAGCCGTTTTCAAGCGAGGAATACGTTTTATCAATATCCCGACAACACTTCTTTCAATGGTTGATGCTGCTGTAGGTGGAAAAACCGGAATTAATTTTCATGGGCTCAAAAACGAAATTGGGACATTTACTTTCCCAGAAGCCGTTTTAATTAATACGGAATTTTTAAAGACGCTGGATACAAAAAACTTTTTATCCGGATATGCCGAAATGCTTAAACATGGCTTGATAAGCTCGGATAAAGACTATCTGGAAATCTTGAATTTTGACCTTGACCGGATTGATTATACGAAACTTTCCCGACTGTTGGTTTCTTCCATTGAAATTAAGAGTAGAATAGTGGAGAAAGATCCAACTGAAAGTGAAATCCGAAAGGTATTGAATTTCGGACATACGATAGGACATGCGATAGAAAGTTATTTGATGGAGATAGATAAGCCTGTTCTGCATGGCTATGCTGTTGCCTGGGGAATGGTATGTGAACTTTACCTGTCATTCCGTGTTTTTACTTTTAATAAACATAAGCTGATAGAGATATCCCAATTTATCAAAGATAATTACGGATCGTTTTGTTTTACTTGTAAACAATACGATCTTTTGTATGAATTGATGCTACACGATAAGAAGAATACATCTTACGGTAACATTAATTTTACCCTCTTGAAAGACGTGGGCGATGCCCGAATCAATCAAATGGTTTCAAAAAATGAGGTGCTGGAAGCTTTTGATTTTTATCGGGAGTTTTTTGGATGTTAGAACGAGGAGAATCCCATAATTTCCCGAACTGCTTTGATTGTTTTTGACGCACTTTCTCTCGCTTTCTCCGCTCCCAGTTTTGTGACCCGACTGAGGTAGGCACTGTCGTTCTCAATGTCCAGAATGCGTTCCCGTATCGGATTCGTGACAGCAATAATATCTTCTGCCAACTGCTTCTTAAGATCTCCGTACCGGATTTCACAAGCATTCCATTTCTCTTCGAAATGATTGACTACTTCGGGAGTTGAAACGACACGTAATATTGTGAAAAGATTTTCAATACACTCCGGTTTCGGTTGATTCGGTTCCGTAGGTCCTTGATCTGTCAAGGCTTTTTTGACTTTCTTTTCAATGGTTTTCGGATCATCTTGAAGATAGATACAATTTCCTTCCGATTTTCCCATTTTTCCACTTCCATCCAATCCCGGGATTTTGATCAGGTCTGTTCCGAAATTAAAAGCCTGGGGCTCAGGGAAAAATTCAACTCCGTAAAAATTATTGAAACGGCGACCGAATTTTCTTGTTAACTCGATATGTTGCTCCTGATCTTTTCCTACAGGTACGAAATGGGCACGGTGGATGAGGATGTCTGTAGCCATTAAGACCGGATAAGTCAGTAAGCCGGCGTTGACATTTTCCGGTTGTTTCCTGGCTTTCTCTTTGAAAGAAGGTGTTTTAGCTAGTTCCCCCATGTAGGCATGCATATTCAACAAAAGGTATAATTCCGGAATTTCAGGAACATCACTTTGAATATATAATGTGCATTTTTCAGGATCCAGTCCGGCTGCCAGGTATTCTGTGATTACATTTTTTACATTCTTATGCAATAGCTGTGGGTCAGGATGAGTAGTCAATGAATGATAATCTGCTACAAAAAAATAACAATTATACTCATTTTGCATTTTGATGAAATTACGTAATGCCCCGTAGTAATTCCCTAAATGTAAATTACCTGTTGAACGTATGCCGCTTAATACTGTTTGCATAAAAGTTAAAAATTAAAATTAATAGTTAAGAAATTATATAATGTAACCTTATATAGCACTATCAAAATGCAAATGTAAAGCTTTATTAGAGAAAAGAAAAATTATTGTTTACTTTTGCCGCTTCATTACTGTAAAAATTATGTTGTATAACAAAATCGGAGCATTCCTTTTTTCTTTGTTTTTCTGTAGTATGATTTATGCACAGGAAATAGAAATCAAAGGACGTGTTACAGATGGTTTGTTGAAAGAGCCATTACCCGGATCCACAATTTCCATTCAAGGAATGAAAACTGTAGGAATCACGGATGAATCTGGTAATTATTCGCTTTCTTTACCTGAAGGCAGTTATTCGCTTTCTTTCTCTTATGTAGGATATGATACAAAAGTATTGAGGATTGAGCTGGATCATCCTCTTCAGCTGGACGTTGAGCTGTCATCAAATACTTATCTGGAAGAAGTTCTTGTTACTTCCAAGCCGAAAGATGAACAACTCACGCGGATGAATATGGGAGTTGAACGGCTGAATATCAAAGATGTAAAGAAAATTCCGGCATTAATGGGCGAAGTGGATGTGATTAAAGCGCTCCAATTGCTACCGGGGGTTCAAACGGCTTCAGAAGGAGGATCTGGTTTTAGCGTAAGAGGAGGATCTCCGGATCAAAACCTCATCTTGTTGGATCATACAACACTTTATAATCCGTCGCATTTGTTGGGATTCTTTTCTATATTTAATAATGATGTAATCAGCGGATTGGAATTATATAAAGGAGACTTTCCATTGAGGCATGGAGGGCGTTTATCATCGTTACTGGATGTCCAGACCAAAGATGAGATCCCTGCGCGGTTTAGCGGAACCGGTGGATTAGGACTTATTTCAAGTCGACTAATGCTGGAAGGTCCGATTGGGGAAAAAACATCCTGGATGATTGGAGGAAGACGGAGTTATGCCGATTTGTTTTTGAAACTATCCGGCGATGAAGCCATCCGGAAATCGTCTATTTATTTTTATGATTTGAATGCTAAAATGACCCATCGGTTTTCTTTCAGAGATAAATTGGCATTCAATCTATATTATGGAAAAGATAATTTTGGCGCAGAACCCGGCGACTTTCAATATGGAAATGCAGCGGCTTCATTAACCTGGAACCACACTTTTTCAGAAAAACTTTTTGCCAAATTCAGTACCAATGTAACTAATTATGATTATGGCCTGGCTTCAAAGCTGGATGGATCTGAAATGGACTGGAAATCAGGGATTACGGATGTAATGATACGCGCGGATTTCAGTCAGCCGATCGATAAAATATGGAATATGGAATATGGGTTATCCAGTACTTTTCATCGGTTTAATCCGGGAATAGTCAATATGGAAGATTATCCGTCTTATGAAGTGGAGGGGAACAATGCGCTGGAACATGCCGTTTACTTTGGAAATGAGCAAAAAATAAACGATGATTTGAGTCTGAAGTATGGTTTGCGTTGGTCTGTATTCCAAAATATAGGTAAAGCGACCGTGTTTGGGTACGATGAAAATCATCAGGTTGCTGATACGACAGTTTATGAATCCGGGAAAATATACAATACATATTATGGCTGGGAGCCCCGTATCGGATTGGTCTATAAGCTGAATAAACATTCTTCTGTAAAAGCGAATTATGTACATAATACCCAATTCCTGCAATTAGCGAATAATTCTGCCTCCGGATCTCCTTTGGATGTTTGGTTCTCTGCAAGTCCGAATGTAAAACCGCAGGAAGTCGATATGTTTTCGGTGGGTTATTTCCGTAATTTTAAGGATAATATGTTTGAAACTTCCGTTGAATTTTATTATAAAAAACAAGATCATGTGATTGATTTTGCCGAACATGCTAATTTGATTCTGAATCAGCAATTGGAAGGCGAAGTCAGGACTGGCAAAGGAAAAGCGTATGGAGTAGAGCTGATGGTCAAAAAAAATACCGGAAGACTAACCGGTTTTCTCAACTATACTCTTTCCCGTTCCGAACGGACTATTCCTGAGATCAACGGAGGAAAGGCCTATCTGGCGCCTTATGATAAGACCCATGTCGTTAATTTTGTGGCTTCGTATGAACTTTCTCGAAAAGTAAATGTGTCTGCTATCTGGGTTTTTGCAACCGGAAACCCGACGACATACCCTACAGGCCGCTTTGAAGTTGATGGAGAATATTTCCCTATTTATTCAGGACGGAATGAATACCGAAAGCCCAACTACGATCGGTTGGATCTCTCGTTGACATACGTTCCTAATCCGGACTCCCAAAAACGTTGGAAAGGAGAATGGAATTTTTCCATATATAACGTTTATGCGCGTAAGAATCCCTGGACTATTACTTTTAACCAGGACGATGTAACAAAACTCCCTTATGCGGAAATGATCTATTTGTTTGGAATAGTTCCTTCTATTACTTATAATTTTAAATTTTAAGATGATAACGATTGATAAAATAAAGAGTTGGATTTTATTTGCTGCATGCTTTTTTCCTCTCGTTTTTAGCGCTTGTACTGTGCCGATTGATATTGATACGGATGATACGGAGCCGGTTATTGTAATCATTGGTGCGTTGACAGACGAATATAAAACGCAAGAAGTCCGCATCAGCCGTTCATCACCTTATTTTTCTGATCAAAAAAATGGAGTTGTTTCCGGCGCAGTTGTAAGCATTACGACCTCAGGAAATCAGGTCTATGAATTAGTCGAAAACCCGTCTGTTCCGGGATTGTACCAGACAACTGTCGAATGGGCTGCTCAAGCGGGATCATCTTATTTCCTAAGAGTTGAAGTCGATTTTGACTCAGATGGAGTGAAAGATGTTTATGAAGCTTCTACGACCGTATTATATACTCAAAATATCGATTCGATAAAAATCGTTCCCATGGAAATAATGGGGCATGAAAATTATGCTTTGAACATCTATGCGCAAGATTCCCCTGAACATGATTATTATTTATATAAGTTTGCAATTAATGATACGCTGATTTCAACAAAAATTAGTAAATATTATACGGTAGACGATCTTGTTTTTAACGGATCATACATTGATGGATCGACTTTAAGGTATTTCGATAGTGTTGACAATTGGGGCACGGATACGGAAGATCAGAGGAAACGCTCGGATTATTTGAAATCCGAAGATAAAGTCGAGTTGCAAATGAGTAAAATATCCAAAGATTATCATGATTTTATCAATCAATGCCAGAAAGAAATGTATGGCGAGAATCCGTTTTTCGGAGGACCTGCTTCCAATATCATAACCAATATCAGCAATGGTGGAGTAGGGTATTTTAGTGGGTATTGCATCAAACGGTCGAGTGCTTTTGTTCTATAATTATCGACAATTATTAGATATTTATATGTTTTTATGCTACATTTGTTTTTTGTTTTAAATATTAAAAGGTATGAGATGGCAAGGAAGAAGAGGTAGTGAAAATGTAGAAGACCGCCGGCGGATGTCCGGAGGTAAAATCGCTGCCGGCGGAGGAATCGCAGGATTGATTATTATGCTTATTATCTGGTTGATGGGAGGAGATCCCATGCAAGTGATCGGAACAATGGGTCTTGATGGCTCCGGAAACACACAAACCGAAAATTATATTCCTCCTGCGGAAGAAGATTCATTAGCTCAGTTTGTTTCGGTTGTTCTTGCTGATACAGAAGATGTTTGGACTACAGTTTTTAGCCAAATGGGTAAAACTTATCGTAAGCCTAAGTTAGTACTTTTCCATAGTTCGACATCCTCTGCTTGCGGAATGGCTTCTGAAGCAACCGGACCTTTTTATTGCCCCGGAGATGAGAAAATATATATCGATTTGTCTTTCTATCAGGAGATGCATCGTAGGTTAGGTGCTGGAGGAGATTTTGCATTTGCTTATGTCATCGCCCATGAGGTCGGACATCATGTGCAAAAGTTATTGGGGACTATCGATCAGGTAAATGCGGCACAACAGAAACTTTCAAAAAAAGAAAGTAACGCATTGAATGTTTGTTTGGAATTACAGGCCGATTTTTATGCCGGACTTTGGGCTAATCATGCTCAAACTTCTTTTAATATCCTTGAAGAGGGAGATATTGAAGAAGCTTTGAATGCTGCATCTGCTGTGGGAGATGACCGGTTGCAACAAGCTTCGCAAGGAAGAGTTGTTCCTGATTCTTTTACTCACGGGACATCTGCTCAACGTTATAGATGGTTCAAAAGAGGTTTTGACACAGGAGATATTCGATATGGAGATACTTTTTCTGCCGAATCTTTATAAATAAACTTTGTATTTTAAATTATTCATTATACCTTTGCATCTGCAAAAGTAAAACAACATGATGAGTCTTTTTTTTATTTGGTCACTGAATGGAAATATATTCCGAGACGCCTGTTTTGAGGCTCATGATGTTACTTCAAAGATATTCATTTTATGAAAGGATGCGTTGGTTTTTTATCCAACGCATTTTTTTTATCCGGTCGCTTGTTTCGACCAATTAATGATTAAACACAAGAATAGCAATGTCAGAAAAGAAAACAATTAAGAAAGTACTTGTCTTGGGCTCGGGAGCTCTTAAAATCGGACAAGCCGGAGAATTTGACTACTCCGGATCTCAAGCGCTGAAAGCGTTGAAAGAAGAAGGTATTTCTACCGTGTTGATTAATCCGAATATCGCTACGATCCAGACTTCGGATGGAGTAGCTGATCAGGTTTATTTTCTGCCGATTACTCCTTATTTTGTAGAACAAATTATCAAAAAAGAAAAACCGGATGGTATTTTGCTCGCTTTTGGGGGACAAACCGCACTCAACTGCGGAACAGAGATGTACCTGGCGGGAACATTGAAAAAATATGAAGTCGAAGTGCTCGGTACTTCTGTTGAAGCTATTATGTGTACGGAAGATCGCGATTTATTTACAAAAAAACTGGATGAAATAGACGCAAAAACTCCTGTTAGTCAAGCAGTAGAGAGCATGGAAGATGCTATAAAAGCGGCTACAAAAATAGGATTTCCGGTAATGGTTCGATCGGCTTATGCCCTGGGAGGACTGGGAAGTGGTATCTGCGCCAATCTCGAAGATTTCAAAGTGCACTGCGAAAGCGCATTTGCTTACTCCAAACAGATTTTAGTCGAAGAATCTCTGAAAGGATGGAAAGAAATAGAGTTTGAAGTCATCCGCGATAAAAACGATCATTGTTTTACTGTCGTTCCGATGGAAAATGTGGATCCGCTTGGGGTTCACACAGGAGAGAGTATTGTGGTTGCACCTATCTGCTCTCTTTCAAAAGACCAGATATCCATGCTCGAAGACATCGCACGCAAGATCATCCGCCATATTGAAATTGTAGGAGAGTGTAACATTCAATATGCATTCAACGCTCACACGAATGATTACCGGGTCATTGAGATCAATGCCCGGCTGAGCCGTTCGTCAGCGTTGGCTTCTAAAGCCAGCGGGTATCCTCTGGCGTTTGTTGCAGCAAAACTGGCGCTTGGATATTCTCTCGATCAAATCGGAGAAATGGGAACTTCTAACTCTGCTTATGTGGCTCCTTCTGTAGATTATATGATTGTTAAAATTCCCCGCTGGGACTTGACCAAATTTTCGGGAGTCTCCCGCCAGATCGGATCAAGCATGAAATCCGTAGGAGAAATCATGTCGATCGGTAAATCGTTTGAAGAAATCATTCAAAAAGGTCTTCGGATGATCGGACAGGGGATGCACGGATTTGTCGGAAATAAAGATCTGGAATTTAAAGATCTGGATGAGGAACTCGCAAACCCGACCGATCTTCGTATCTTCGCCATAGCAAAAGCATTGGAAGAAGGATATACCGTAGAACGGATCCATGACCTGACCAAAATAGACCACTGGTTCCTCAACGGATTGAAAAATATCGTCGATTATTCCAATAAGCTGAAAGCTTATCATTCTATCGACGAACTTCCTGTCGACGTAATGAAAGAAGCTAAACGGCTCGGATTCTCAGATTTCCAGATTGCACGCTTTGTAGAAGATCCGGATGAAAACATGGAAAAAGCCAATCTCAAAGTGCGCACCATACGAAAAAAACAGAATATCCTGCCGGTCGTTAAGCGCATTAATACGATTGCTTCGGAAGATCCTGATCTGACAAATTACCTCTACATGACTTACGGAGATACCGAAAACGATATTCCTTATTATAAAAATGAAAAAAGTGTCGTTGTCCTTGGATCGGGAGCATACCGCATCGGTTCTTCTGTGGAGTTTGACTGGTGTTCAGTCAATGCTGTGGAAACCGCACGTAAACTGGGCTACAAAGCCATTATGATCAATTATAATCCGGAGACGGTATCGACCGACTATGATATGTGTGATCGTTTGTATTTCGATGAACTTTCATTGGAACGGGTACTGGATATCATCGATTTGGAGACTCCGAAGGGCGTGATTGTTTCGGTAGGAGGACAAATTCCGAACAACTTGGCCATGAAACTACACCGCCAGCAAGTGCCTATTCTGGGAACTTCGCCTGTCAGCATCGATAGGGCTGAAAATCGCCATAAATTCTCCAGTATGCTTGACCAATTGGGAATTGACCAACCTCAGTGGAAAGAATTGACCAGTATGTCGGAAATCAACGAGTTTGTAAATAAAGTGGGATTCCCTGTGCTGATACGCCCATCTTACGTGTTATCCGGGGCTGCGATGAATGTTTGCTATACGCATGAAGAAATGGAAACTTTCCTTCGTGCTGCTGCCAAAGTATCGAAAGAATTTCCGGTAGTCGTATCAGAATTTCTGCAGAATGCGAAAGAAATTGAATTTGATGCCGTTGCTAAAAACGGAGAAATCATAGAATATGCCGTATCCGAACATGTTGAATTTGCCGGCGTACACTCCGGAGATGCCACTTTAGTGTTCCCTGCTCAGAAAATATACTTTGAGACGTTTCGCCGTATCAAGAAAGTCAGTAAGATGATTGCGAAAGAATTGAATATCAGCGGTCCGTTTAATATACAATATCTGGCCAAGAACAACGAAGTGAAAGTGATCGAATGTAACTTGCGCGCATCTCGTTCATTTCCATTTGTTTCTAAGGTTTTGAAACGCAACTTTATTGAAACGGCAACAAAAATCATGTTGGACGCTCCGTTTGAAAAACCCGACAGCTCGGCTTTCGATATTGAATGGATTGGAGTGAAAGCTTCTCAATTCTCATTTACACGTTTGCATAAAGCTGATCCGGTATTGGGAGTAGACATGTCTTCGACGGGAGAAGTCGGCTGTATCGGAGAAGATTACAATGAAGCGCTGCTTTCTGCGATGATTGCCGTAGGATATGAAGCTCCCCGAAAAGGGATTCTGATCTCTTCCGGCGCGGCTAAATCGAAAGTGGATCTTTTGGAGGCATGCCGTATATTAGGAACAAAAAATTATAAGATTTATGCCACTTCCGGTACTCAGAAATTCCTTGAAGAAAATGGGATCAAAGCAAGTGTGGTTGACTGGCCGGATGAAAATGGGAAAAATAATGTAATAGATATAATGTCGAATCATCAAATTGATTTAGCGATTAATATCCCTAAGAATCACAGTCGTAGAGAATTAACAAATGGATATAAAATTCGCCGGGCAGCGATCGATCATAACATTCCGTTGCTTACGAATGCCCGTCTGGCAAGCGCTTTTATTGAAGCTTTCTGTAGTATGAACGAGAAAGATATCGAAATCAAGAGCTGGCAGGAGTACAAATTATAAGCAGGAATATCCATTATAAGATTGTAAAAACTGAATAAAAAAAATGATCCCCGCCTGACTTGTTCGGACGGGGATTTGTTTTATATGATCAAATGCTGACTTCGATTATTTTTGTGCATCTGTTGCCGTGATTGCCAATTTAAGATATTCTTTCCCTTTTTTGAGTGTTACTCCGGAAGGAGCAAGATAGTGAGAAGTCGTATAATCCATACCGCTTGAAGTTGTTGTCTGAACAGGGATAACTAATAACTCCAGGTTTTTGTCTTTCGTCGCTTCGTTGTTGATAGCGTCCTGAATAACTCCGGAGATATTTCCGAAATCATAAACATAATTACTCAAGGTTGTCGTGAAAGAGGTTCTGAAGTCTGCAACCTGTTGATTTTCAAAAAATGGGATTACAGAATCTTGTTTTATCAATAACATTTTATTGGCGACCGTTTCCGACGATGCTCCATTTCCGGGGAAAGGTAACGGATATTTGGTATCCTCTTTCCCATAAACCATTAAAGAAAGTTTTGCATTATTGAACTTCTTATTGCCTATTTTTTTAATTATCTCAGGAATCGGAATGGTTACTTTTGTGAATACTCCGGCTGGCGTCTTGATATAAGTCCGTTCGTCATTTGGAACCAATAGTTGAGCATCGTGAGTATTCTTATAACTGTTCAGCTGGATAATTTCTTTAGTAACATTGAACATTGTACTGTCTGATACCGTATAAGTACTATCATTCCCTGAAACATCTTTTCCTGTTTCTAATGTATTGTAATAAATACCTATTTCTGTAAAATCCACATAGGATATTCTTCCTGATCCGAAAGTATTCGCGATATAAACTCCGGGGAAAAATGCAGTAAAAGCCTCTAATGAACTATATGCATTAGGGGCCGGTTTTTTCCATTCATTAAAAAACTTTTGTCCCAATTCAAGTGGTAATTTAATGGAAATATAACGTTCGTAAAAAGAATTTGCATAGAAAAAAGAATCTCTGGCTGTATATGTTTTCTTTCCGTACAACTGGCTCATATCACAGTATTTTGCCGGATCTACGTTGGTATAATAATGTTTGTCCAAAGGTTTTACTACAGGATAAACGGATGCTTCCATCGGGGTCAAACTATCTCCGAGAAACACATAATAGTAAATGTTTAAAGAGATCGAATCGATTTTATTATTGATAACCGTATCAGGAAAAAGATTAGTCTGAGGGGCATAAAACTGACAAATGAAACTGGATCTTAAATTTCCATATACCGGATCATAAAACTCTCCTAAAAGTCCATTGATTGATTTGGCATAAATGGAGTCTAATTTAATTGTTGAAGCCTCAAGATAGACCGTATCTGTATAAACTCCGATCTTATCCTGATCGGGTATCATGCCAGTACCAATAGTGCTTACATCTTCATTACAAGCCCAATATGTTAATCCAAGGAGCAAACAAAACAAAATTGCTTTTTTCATATATGCTGAATTGTTATTTTTTTAAAATTAAGTCGTAGAAATCATTGTATGCATTGATGCGGCTTTCACAGGGTTGGTAAGGCAGAAAATGAATGTTTCCTTTTTCATTTACATAATCAATCAGATGATTGTTTATGGATTCGCTTCCTTGAATTACACCATCGGAAAAATCGATAGCCAGCTTGGAAACAGACTCAAAATCCGTATTGTCTTTAATTATTTTGATGTCATTATTAGTAACGCCTTCAATTTTAAGTTTTTTTGCGAATGATTCGCGAAACGGAACTTTAAAATCGTCATTGTAAACAGAGTATACAACCTTGGAATTTTTGAAACAAGGGTCGGTTTTATAATGTTTCTTAATATACAATGGAGCTAAAGCCGTCATCCAACCATGACAATGAATCAAATCGGGAACCCATCTCAGCTTTTTGACGGTTTCCATGACTCCGCGGACATAAAAAATACTCCGTTCGTCATTATCTTCAAACTCTTCTCCATTATCATCTGCAACGGTATATTTGCGTTGAAAAAAATCCTCATTATCAATGAAATAGATCTGCATCCGCGCGGATTGAATGGAAGCTACTTTGATAATCAACGGATGATCTGTATCATTAATAATCAGGTTCATTCCAGATAACCGGATCACTTCGTGAAGTTGATTTCTCCTTTCGTTAATATTCCCGAACTTCGGAACGAAAGTCCTGATTTCCTTTCCTTTGTCCTGAATACCTTGTGGCAAGTAACGACCAATTAATGAGATTTCTGTTTCCGGAAGATATGGAGTTATTTCTGAAGTAATAAATAGTATCCTTTTAGCGTCCATTCTGAATTAATTAATTCTGTACTTTGAATTCACGGTGCAAAGATAATAAAAAAAATACCATAAAAATCAAAATAAATCGCTAATAACTCTCAATATTGTTTAAGATTCGTATTAAAATACGTAGTTTTGCATGGTTTTATTTTAAAATATGGAAACAATAGCATCAGTAGAATTGCTTAAAGAGCGGTTGGCTCTTTGCAGGGAAAAAAACAAAATGATAGGTTTAGTCCCGACAATGGGAGCTTTGCATCCGGGTCATTTGGAGCTAGTTAAACGTTGTGTGAGAGAAAATGATATCTGTGTGGTCAGTATATTTGTTAATCCGACACAGTTCAATGACAAGAATGATTTACTCAAATATCCCCGAACATTGGAAGCGGATTGTGAGTTATTGGAAAAAATGGGTTGCGACTATGTGTTTGCTCCGGAAGTGGAAGAAGTTTATCCGGAGGAAGACATTCGTCAGTTCGATTTTGGTCTGCTCGATAAAGTGATGGAAGGACATTTTCGTCCCGGACATTTTAATGGCGTTGCTCAGGTTGTGAGTAGGCTATTTGATATTGTGACTCCTGATCAGGCCTATTTTGGAGAAAAAGATTTTCAGCAGCTTGCTATTATACGGGAAATGACTACCCAGTTAGATCTTCCGGTTACGATTGTAGCTTGCCCGATTGTCCGCGAAGGAGACGGCTTGGCAATGAGTAGCCGCAATATGCGATTAAATTCTCAACAGAGGAAAGAGGCGGTATTGATTTCCAAGACCCTGTTTGAAAGTCGGAAATTGGCAGACCAAATGTCTGTTGAGGAATTGAAGAGCTGGGTTATTGAAACAATAGATCAATCCCCCGATTTACAAACGGAATATTTTGATATTGTGGATGGAGACACTTTGCAATCTGTTTCAGATTGGATGGATTCGGACTATATTGTTGGGTGTATTGCTGTTTTTTGTGGAGAAGTGCGGTTGATTGACAATGTTTTGTATGTGTGATTTTGAAAAAACAAAAGAAATCCTGAAGAAAAAACGCTGGACGATTGTATTGATTACATTCGTTATAATGTTCAACATTCCGGGATACGTGTTAGCTGATAATCTGAATGCTTCCGACATTCTGTTGGCTTGGGGTATTAATTTGATAGCAACCCTTGCTTTCATTACGATTGGCTTGTTTTCTAAAAAGATAGTGGAAAAATGTTATCTGATCTTTCTCTTTCTTTTTACCCTTATCCCTAACCTCACGGTCTTTTCATACCTTTGTGTAGCTCGTACACACATGTTTGATGATATGTTCTGGGTTATATTCGGATCTAACTTTTCGGAAACAAATGAGTATTTTGACGGAGCCGTCTCTCTTCGTTTATTATTTGGTCAGATCGCTTATGTTTTAATCGCTATCTTTTTTCTGTATAAATCCCTGACTTCCAAATCATCGTCGGTTGCTCTCGATTTGAGACAGCACAAGTCCCTTTTTGCAATTTCCCTTTTGACGATACTTTTGATTATTCCTTTTGAAAGTATATCGAAAGTAGTCGGTTCGATTGATTTTTATAAAAGTGGCCTCCGGTATATCGATGAGATTCAGGATATGCGTCTGGAAGCTGAATCCAGAAAGAGTTCTCCAATGGATATTTCTTGTACGTTACCGGCTAATAATACTTTTGTTGTTATTATCGGAGAATCGCTCACAAGAAATCATATGCATCTTTACGGATATTCCCGGCCGACAACACCCCTGTTGGATTCAATGAAGAATGATCTTTATGTTTATAAAGATGTTGTATCTCCTGCCACCTATACGATTGGTGTACTGAAACAGGCATTAACATTTGCAGATCACGATCATCCGGAATATTACCTTCAAAAACCTTCAGTTGTTGATCTGTTCAGGGATGGAGGTTTTAAGACGTACTGGATCAGTGCTCAACCGCTTATCAATAAATGGGGGAGTAGCTATGGAATAATTGCCAAAGGGTCGGATCATGTTTATGATTTATCGGTTGCCAAACAACATGATGAAATTGTGTTTCCGTTTGTTGATAAAATATTGGATGAAAATACGGATGGAAATAAAATCATTTTTATTCATCTGATGGGCAGTCATAATACATATAAGAGCCGGTATCCTAATGAATATAAATTCTTTAATCAAGAAAATTATCCGATTCCGGATAAACCTTATTTGGATAATGGGAAGAAAAAAATGATCGATGAGTATGATAATTCAGTGCTCTATTCCGATTTTGTGGTAAGCTCAATTATAAAAAAGGTACAGAAAAAAGAAAATCAATCTTCTTTTGTTCTGTTTTTTTCAGATCATGGAGAAGAGGTTTATGATTTTCGGGATGTCGTTGGGCATTTTATTCATGGTTTCTCTACCTATCAATGTGAAGTCCCTTTTATTCTTTGGTGTTCGGATGCTTATTTAGCAAAAAAACAAGATATTGTCTTTCAGGAAGATCGCCCAGTGACTACTGCAGATTTAATTTATTCTTTATCTGACCTTGCTGGATTCCGGTACAAAGATTATGATTCTCAACGAAGCTTGTTCAGCAAGGATTTTGTTCCCCGGAAAAGAAGGGTAGAAGATAAAACGTATGAAAAAATAGTTGAGAATACGAATAATCAGAAAAAAATAAAGTAATGGTTTTCTTAACGATTTCAGATACAATCAGGAAAGTTTGTCCCGGATTAAAAATCGTAACATTTGAATGTCCGGTTGTCAACTCCTCTTTTACACCTGAACTTTGGGAAGAAATGAATGCTTTACAGAAAAAGTTCCGGAGTCAGTATGCGGTTGAAGACATCAATAAACGTCTGCCTATCTGGGCTACCCGGGAAGTCTATAAGAAACTGGGCAAAGATCCCAATCGCTATCGTCCTTCGGCTGAAGCCCTTTGCCGCCGGATTCTGAAAGAGGATCCGCTATATCAGATCAATACTTTAGTCGATCTGATAAATCTGATATCGATCAGAACAGGATATTCCATCGGAGGATTTGATGCCGATCAGATACAGGGAGATCTTGAGCTGGGAGTCGGATTTGAAAATGAAAAGTTTGAAGCAATTGGCCGGGGGGTGTTGAATATCGACGGTCTTCCGGTCTACAGGGATAGAGTAGGAGGAGTCGGGACTCCGACAAGCGATGAAGAGCGAACAAAGATAAGTGTGCAAACATCTAATTTACTGATGATTATAAATGCTTATTCCGGAGAAAACGGTTTGGAAGATGCGATTGAATATTCCAAAACACTTTTAACCGATTATGCGTTATATGAAAATGATGGTAACATTGAAATAAAAATATATTAACTTTGCATCAAAATACAAATAAGAAAGAATGTTGATTGAAGTTGTAAAATCCAAACTGCACCGTGTGAGTGTTACAGAGGCGAATTTAAATTATATGGGCAGTGTTACCATTGATCAAGATTTAATGGATGCTGCCAATCTGATTGAAGGAGAAAAAGTACAGATTGTCAATAATAATAACGGAGAACGACTGGAAACATACGTTATTAAAGGAAAAAGAGGATCTGGAATGATTTGCCTCAATGGTGCTGCTGCCCGTAAAGTTCAACCGGGAGATGTCATCATCATTATGGCTTATGCCTGGATGGAATTGGAAGAAGCAAAAGCATTCAAACCGGCTATTGTTTTTCCTGATACTGCGACGAATAAAATTATTTGATATGATTAATTTTCAGCAAATTACGATTGAAGATAAAGATAAATTGAATCAGTTCCTGACAAAGAGTACTTTCAGAAATTGTGATTTTTCTTTTTCAAATATTTTTTGCTGGGAGCCTAAATACCAGACAACTTTTGCAATCGAATCGGATTTTCTTTTTTTTCGTTTCTATGCAGGAGGAAAGAAAGTCGGATATATGTACCCCTTGGGTAGCGGCGAACTCAAAACCGCGATAGAAATGATAATGGCGGATTCTGCCGAACGAAATGAACCGTTCCGGATGTATGCTCTGACTCGGGAAATGTTCAATAACGTCGACCGGTTATTTCCGGGTAAGTTTAACTATGAAACTGGTCGCTCCTGGTTTGAATACATCTACGAATCACAAGACCTGATCACGCTTAAAGGGAAAAAATTACAATCCAAACGGAATCACGTTAATAAATTTAAGCGAACCTATAGTTATGAGTATCTCCCTATTACGGATGATATTATTCCTGAATGCCTGGAACTTTATTGTAAATGGTGCAAAGAAAATGGCGGTTGTATGGAAAATAAATCCCTTATCGATGAGAAATCTTCTGTGGAACGAGCGTTTGCAAATTTCCGGCAATTGGGACTTATAGGCGGGGCTTTACGTGTGGATGGAACAATTGTCGCTTATTCTTACGGGCAACAATTAACTCCGGATACTTTCGGGGTTCATGCTGAAAAAGCATTGTATGAAATAGATGGAGGATTCAGTATGATCAATCAGCAATTCGCAGAACATGTATGCGCCGGTTATACTTATATGAACAGAGAAGAAGACTTGGGGCTGGAGTCGCTTCGTCAGGCAAAAATGTCTTACCATCCGGTCATATTACTGGAGAAAGGATTTGTAACCATCAAATAATTTAAAAAGAAAAATGTCCGGAATTCGATATGCTGAAGATGGAGATCGTCTGGCATTGAAAGAAATGTGGAAACTTTGTTTTTCAATTGACACAGACGTTTTTATTGATTTTTACTTTGATCATGTTTATCGGAATGAAGAAACATTGATTCATGTTGAGAATAATATTCCGGTCGCTTCTTTGCAAATTCTTCCCTACCAGATTAAGCTGAAACAAAGGCGTTTTGAAGCCGGATATATTTCCGGCGCCATGACGCATCCCGATTTTCGGAGGAAAGGTTACATGGAACGTTTGCTGATTTTTGCATTCGAAGAGATGAAGAAAAAGAATATATCATTTACTTTTTTGATTCCTCAGGAAAATTGGTTGTTTGATTTTTATGCTAAATATGGTTATCAGAAAGCATTTCCTGCCTGTACTTCCAAAAGATTCGATCCGGAGATTCCGGTAAATACAAACTTGATTTCTGATGATTGCAAAATCAATATTTACAATAATTTTAACGATATAGAGATCGATTATCTGTATGCTGTCTACTCTTATTTTCTGGAACAAAAAGAGAATGTGGTACTGAAAACCCGGCGTCAGTTTTCCAACCTATTGTGCGATTTCTTCATGGATGATGGAATTTTATTTGCCAATGAAAAAGGAATAACCTTTGCTTTTGAAAATAATGAAAATATACTCCTGAAAGAATTTTTTTATACCGATGAACCGGTTCGGAATGCATTTTTGAATAAGATATCATCTTATTTTTTAGAGAAAGAAATTTTTATAATTGATGCGAATCAATTTTCATCAGATCATTTCTTCGGAATGATAAAAGTCTTGGATGAAACGGATTTTTCTTCTGAAAATATTTATATGAGTATGATGTTGGACTAAAAAGTAAATCAAATTTTATACTTTTGTCCCGTTTTTGAAAGAAATGACTTATGAAGCTCTCTTATTCTTATTCTCAAATCTGGCATGTCGCCTATCCGATTCTTTTGACTCTTTTAGTCCAAAATCTGATTCAGGTTATTGGTACAGCTTTCCTGGGTCATGTGGGAGAGGTGGAACTGGGGGCTTCGGCCATTGCCGGGATTTACTACATGGTTATTTTCATGCTGGCTTTTGGCTTCAGTACGGGTTCTCAGATCTTGATAGGACGGAGAAACGGAGAACAGAGATTGAATAAAATCGGGGAGATCGTTGTTCAGGGAGCCGGTTTTTTATTGATGTTGGCCTTATTCATGTTTCTTTTTACCAGGATATTTTCCGGATATATTTTACAACATCTGATTTCTTCCGAAAAGGTTCTTAATGCCGCATTAAGTTATCTGGACTTTCGAATTTATGGTTTGTTTTTCTCCTTTATTAATGTGATGTTCCGGGCGTTCTATGTCGGCATTACCCGAACGAAGGTGCTGTCTATGAATGCATTATTAATGGCTTTAATCAATGTTTTCTTTGACTATGTTTTGATTTTCGGAAATTGGGGTTTCCCGAATTTAGGTATAGTCGGAGCAGCTATTTCATCTGTCTTATCGGAGTTAGCTTCCGTAATATTCTTCCTGGTTTACACTTTTTCTGCTGTTGATTTGAAAAAATATGGGTTTACCGGAATAAAAATCAGAAACATGAAAGTCATCAGAACGATTTTGAATGTTTCTATCTCTTTGATGATACAATATTTCCTATCATTAGGAACTTGGCTCTTCTTCTTTTTAGCCATTGAACATAAGGGAGAGACTCCATTAGCGATTTCCAATATCATCCGGAGCTTATATATGATCATTTCTATTCCGGTCTTTGCTTTATCTGCGACAGCTAATACGCTTGTCAGTAATACGCTTGGAGCAGAAAGGAAAGAGGAGGTAATCCCTTTGATATGGCGTATATCCCGGATGACATTGGTCATTACAGGCGTTTTTATGTTTTTCGTTTTTCTTTTCCCTGAAATGGTTCTGTCTGTTTATACGTCGGATCAATTTCTGATACGAGAATCCTTCTCTTCTTTATTTGTTGTAATGGCCGTACTCCCCATTATATCCATCGGTAACGTATTTTTCAATGCCGTATCGGGTACGGGAAATACGCGGACAGCTTTGGCAATTGAAATTCTAACCCTGGTCATTTATGTCATTTACATGTGGTTGGTCACTTCGTATCTCAACGCTTCGCTTGCCGTTTGCTGGACTACGGAATTAATTTATGGCGGATTTATCTTTCTGTTTAGTTTTATTTATATGAAAAAGGGGAATTGGCAGAATCGTAGAATATAAAGTCGATTAACCCCTCACAAGCATCTTCCAGTAAATCCAGGACATGTTCGAACCCTTCGTCTCCTCCGTAATAGGGATCGGGGATATAACCTTCCTGAAATTGCCTGCTGAATTCAGTCATTTGATGAATTTTCCTGACCGATTTGTCGTCGGGAGCGAGTCGTTTCAGTGAATCGATGTTTCGGTTATCCATCCCGATGATCCAATCGAAATCGAAAAAATCATTGTATGTGACCGGCCGGGATCGTGAAGACAAGTCATAGCCCCTCTGGGAGCCATGAATGCGCATGCGGGGATCCGGCAGCTCTCCTTCATGATAATCCAGTATTCCTGCAGAATCGATGAAAACCTGATCCGACAAGCCTCTTTCCTGTAATTTCTTTCTCATGATTCCTTCCGCAGCCGGAGAGCGGCAAATATTTCCCAAACAAACAAATAAAATCTTTTTCTTTTCCATAAAATTGAATTAAACAGGATCAACGTTATACTGTATAACCGTGGACTTAAAAACAACGTCCTCCAGTAGTCTATTTTGAGTCTCTTTTAAAATTTCTCTCAGGGTATTTAATGATGCCGAGATTTCTATTTTTAAAATAATCTTACGAAGATACATCGATTGTATTTTTCCTATCATCGGTTTATCCGGGCCGATGACACGGTCTCCCAATGACATGCGTAACATTTCGGCATATTTCTCAGCGCTGTTTTTCAGTGATACTTCATTTTTATGTTTAAGAGAAATTTCTATCAACCTGTAAAGCGGTGGGTACTTGAATAAGCTCCGTTCTTCCATCTGGAGCTTATACATTCCCTCGTAGTTATTACTGAGTATAAATTGGATCAATGGATGTTCGGGGTGTGAAGTCTGCAGGATTACTTTTCCTTGATGCTTTCTTCTTCCTGCGCGTCCTGCTACCTGCGCCATAAGTTGATAAGCGCGCTCATGTGCTCTGAAATCAGGAAAATTCATCATAGAATCGGCATTCAGTATTCCGACTAATCCGACTCCATTAAAATCCAACCCTTTTGAAATCATTTGTGTTCCGACCAGGATTTGTATATTTCCTTTTTCAAAGTCGGAAATGATCGATTCGATATTTTTCTTATTCTGGGTCGTATCTGTATCCATCCGGGCAACAGCAACATGTGGGAAGAGGGACTTTATTTCTTCTTCTACTTGCTCGGTACCGAATCCCTGGGATTTCAGTTCTTTGTTGTCGCATTCGGGACATACGTGCGGAACTTGATAAGTACTTCCGCAATAATGGCATGTCAACTTATGGATGGATTTATGGTAAGTCAAAGCGACGTCACAAAAACGACATTTAGGAGTCCAGTCGCATATTTTACACAAGATCATTGGAGCAAAGCCTCTTCGGTTTTGAAAAAGGATGATCTGTTCCTCTTTTTCCAATGTCTGCTTCATGTTTTCTATCAATAAAGGAGAGAAAATTCCTTTCATTTTCTTTTTTCGCCGGAGTTCTTTAACGTCGACAGGAAAAATCTCGGGCAATTCCGTTTCTTCAAAACGCCTGTTCATGCAGACATACCCATATTTCCCTGTTTGAGCATTATAAAATGATTCGATAGAAGGAGTTGCACTGCCTAGTATCACTTTGGCGCCATGCATGGTTGCCAGTACGATTGCTGCGTTTCTGGAATGATAGCGAGGAGCCGGATCTTGTTGCTTATATCCGGGTTCATGCTCTTCGTCTACGATGATTAATCCCAAGTCTCTGAAAGGAAGAAAAATAGAAGAACGAACGCCCAAAATGATCTGATAACCTTCGTCGCTCAATAGATTATTCCAGATTTCCACTCGTTCATTGTTGTTGATTTTAGAGTGGTAGACCCCTAACTGATCTCCGAAGAATTGTTTCAGACGCGAAGTAATCTGAGTTGTTAAAGCAATTTCCGGGAGTAAGAACAATACTTGTCGTTGGAGTTTCAAAGTCTCGGCGATAAGACGAATGTAAATCTCTGTCTTGCCCGAAGCGGTAACCCCATGAAGTAAACAAACATCTTTTTCCCTTAGATTTCCGACAATTTCGGTATAAGCTTTTTGTTGAAAATCTTTCAACAAATGAAGTTCCGATAATTTATGCTGATAATTATTCAGGCGGCTGACATCTTTTTCTTCTGTATGTAAGATCCCTTTTTCAACAAGCGTTGCCAGTACATTATCGCTTACTCCACTACGAAAAAGTAAGTCTTTCTTGGAAATACTCCTTTGTTTCAGAGGAGTATGATCATGAGTATATTCAATAAAAGCAAGCAATAACTGTTCTTGTCTGGGAGCATTTTTGACTTTATCAAAGGCTATACGTAGGGAGTCTTGCTGGCCGTATTGAGAAGAGAGAGATACAAATAATTCTTTCTTCGGTTTATAGGTTGTAGCGCTTTCCGTGCGGAATCCGGATGGTAAAACAGCTTTATAGACTTCTCCCGGTCTGCATAAATAATATTGCGAAAGCCATTCCCAAAAACGCAGTTGAGGCCTTCTCAATACCGGTTGCTCGTTTTCTACTGCAATGATTTCCTTGATTTCATATGGAGTTATAGGAGTAATGGTATGAATATAGGCTACAATCCCCGAATAGCGTTTACTTTTTCCGAATTCAACCAACACCAGGCTTCCCGGGACAATGTTTTTTTGTAAATGTAAAGGAACGGAATAAGTATAACTATCGGCTAAAGGAACAGGCAGAATGACTTCTATGTACAATTTTTCATTCATTATCCTTTTTTAGGCTCTATTTAGAAGAAAAAAGCCGCTGAAATTGACCAGGTGCGATCTTTGGACGAATAGTCGCCGCTTTCGTAATTGTCTGTCAATCCCCAATTATAGTTTGCTCCGATTTGTATGCAGCGAAGAACCTCGAAGCCGGCACCCACGCTTACTCCCATTTGAAAAGTTTTTGCTTTCCAATCACTCAGGACAGTGTCGTAAATGCCTTTGATCGATCTGTCTCCGGAAATTAGAAAACTGGCATAAGGACCACCCAGCATATACACTTTTAAGAGCGGAGATCCGAATTTGAATTTAAAGTTAACGGGAATATCGATATAATTAGACCGGGTATCTTCTGTTTCTCCGTTATTTTCGACTGTGAGACCGCGCTGAGAAAACAAGACTCCGGTTTCCAATCCGATATTTCTCATCATAACTTCTAAAACAGGACCAACCTGAAATCCTGTTATGTTGGATTTATCTATTATATCCTCATTGAAAACAACATGGGAAATGTTTACTCCTCCTTTGACTCCCAAACGAATTTGAGATTGAACGGAAGAAGTAAATAAAATGATGACAGCGATAATTAAAATTCCTCTTTTCATCCTATTACAAAGATACATCTTTTTTTAAAAAAACAGTTTATTAGAAACAAATGTTTTGTGAAAAGTGTTTAAATATCAATTAAAGCTAATGACTTACGTATGAAACGATTTTTCTTGTTAATTATACTAATCTCTTTTGTTTTGGATACTTATAGTCAGTCTGAAACAGATACGACCGCCCATTTGAATTGGTTTAAAAGGTATCAAATGAAACAGGCCATTAAAGCCAAGGAAGGAAGTCTGATGATTACTCCTGCTTTTGGACCAGGATATACTCCTGAGTTAGGATTTACAATCGCTGGCGGAGCTTTGTTCTCCCTTCGCACCAACCGTGCAGACTCCTTGCTGCCACGTTCATCATTTCCAATCACATTGGGGATATCTTCTACAGGAGCTTATTTCGTATCTTCAAAGGTAACAACCTTTTGGATGCATGATCAATTACGGGTCAATGCAGATATCTGGTTTAAAAATATGCCTGACAATTATTTTGGTATTGGATACGACGACGCAAGCAATACGCCCAAGTCGGATTCGACAACGAAATATAATCGCTTATGGTTTCAGATTAATCCGCAGGTTTTTTGGCAGTTTAATCCGAATTATTTTATAGGAGGAGCATTGGATATCAACTATACACAGGGGAGAAACCCCTCTGAAGGAGTTGCCGCTGATCCGAATTATATGGAATATAACGACAGGCCTTTTAATGCCGGTTTAGGTGCTCATTTCATGATTGACTCGCGGGATGTGCCGGTAAATGCCTGGAAAGGGTGGTATTTACTGGCACAAGCAATGTTTTACGGTCATTATTTGGGAGGAAATAATAACTATGAAGTATTTAATATAGATACTCGTCGTTATATTCAGGTATTGAAACCGGGACAAACATTGGCGTTGCAGCTTCGTGGGCGTTTTGCTGTCGGAGACGTCCCTTATGGAGAGATGTCTCAACTTGGCACCCCTTTTGATTTGAGAGGATACCTTTGGGGGCAATATCGTGATAAATCCATGGTGTTTGGAATCGCCGAGTATCGCCATTCTTTTTATAAGAAGAACGGGGAAAGGAGCCGTCATGGACTAATCGCTTGGCTTGCTACCGGCTCGATTGCACCGGCTCTTGATTTTAAGCACTGGCTTCCTAACGGCGGAATAGGCTATCGTTTGGAAGTTCAGCCGCGTATGGCTCTTCGTCTGGATTTCGGATTAGGAAAAAATGCCCGCGGTTTTTATTTTAACTTCAATGAAGCATTTTAACTCACTGTTTCTCCAGATCATATTTTTCGATGAAATAATTCAGGTAGTCACTCTCAATTTCAAAGAGTGCCATGTAGTCGATATTATGGATCCTGATTGTAAAACCGGCTTCAATGTGAGAGGATTTATTCCTCCATTTTTCATTTTCAAATTCGGTAATATGATCTTTTTGAATGAAGCTATATTGTCTTGATTGACTGAAATTCTCGAACATCCATTTCAAAGGCTTATCAGATGATAACCTTCTCCAGGAAACATCAGGCATCATATCGATCCGGCTAAGAATGCAATGTTCCACACAATCTCTATAAAATTCTTCTGTTTTAGGGGCTTTGTATGATGTATCCATGTCGTATTATTTTTGAATGAAAAATAATCATTCTATTGGGTTTTAATTCTTTTCTGATTTTTATTGATAAAATCTTTCCAACTTTTGTAGTCGGCTTCATTAACAGGGTTATTACTCTGGAAAAAATGACAAAGCGCAGCAGCCAGTCCGTCAGTCGCATCTAACTGGGGAAGCATTTGTTCTTCCGTTATTTTCAGGTATCTTTTTAACATGGCAGCCACTTGCTCTTTCGAAGCTCTTCCGTTTCCGGTAATAGACATTTTTATTTTCAATGGCGCATATTCAAAAATAGGAATATCCCGTGATAAAGCGGCAGCCATAGCAACTCCTTGGGCTCTTCCCAGTTTTAGCATACTTTGAACATTTTTCCCGAAAAAAGGAGCTTCTATCGCGAATTCATCCGGGAGAAATTCATCAATCAAAGAAATTATCCGCTCAAAAATGCGTCTTAATCGCAGATAATGGTCATCGTATTTATTTAGTTCCAAGACACCCATCGCTATCAATGACGGCTTGTTATCGGTAATCTTCAAAATACCGTAACCCATCACAGTTGTTCCGGGATCAACACCTAATATGATTTTTTCTTTTATCATTTGTTATAATCTAAAATTTATTTTTACCTTTGCCTCACTTAACTGCGGGGCATTAGCTCATCTGGCTAGAGCGTTAGACTGGCAGTCTAAAGGTGACCGGTTCGAGTCCGGTATGCTCCACCTCATTAATACCTGCTTACCTGTTTAACTCCTTTTACCGCTTTAATTTTTTTCATCAGAGAGTCCATTACTCCTGTGTTATTGAGCATTACTGTAATATTTCCCTGAAATAATCCGTCGACCGAGTCGATATTGATCGATCTCAAAGTCATGCCGTTTTCTTTGGAAATGACGGAAGTTATATTGGTAACGATCCCGATATCGTCTTTGCCGACGACTTTCAAAGTAACCAGGTAACTATTGGCATCGGATTTCCCGGACCAACGCGCTTTAACCACTCTGTAACCAAACCTGTTGATCATGGCCGGAGCATTAGGGCAATTCATTCTGTGTATTTTAATTCCTTGAGAGGAGACAAATCCGAATATTTCGTCACCAAAGATCGGATTACAACATTTTGCCAGTCTGTATTCCACTCCTGTCAGATTTTGGTCTATTACCAATACATCCTCTTTGAAGGAAATCTCTTCTGTCGGAATGATTGCGTGGTAATTTTCGACGCGACGTTCGGAATGTTCGACAACTTCCGTTTCTTTCTTCTCCAATTCCAAATATTGATCGATGAGAGAGTTGACATCCAGATGTTCACTCGAAATATCGGCATAAAAGTCGGTAACGGTTTTGTATCCGTTTTTTTTGATCAACCGCATCAACCGAGCTTCATCCTCTTCGATCTTCCGGTTTTTGAATCGCCTGTGAAGTAGTTCTTTAGCGAATTCTACCTGCTTGGCCGACTGCTCTTTCAATGATTGCTTGATCTTTACACGGGCTTTGGATGTAACGACAAAGTTCAACCAGTCTTGTTTCGGGGTTTGATTCGGAGAGGTTTGTATTTCCACCTGATCTCCGTTTTTCAACTTATGTTTGATCGTTACATTTTTCCCGTTTATTTTCCCGGAGACACATCTTGATCCTAATTTGGTGTGTATGGCAAAAGCAAAGTCCAACACAGTCGCCTCTTTGGGTAACTTAAATAAGTCGCCTTTCGGTGTAAATGCAAAAATTTCTTCGTCATAAAGATCCACTTTGAAATCATGGATTAAATCAGTGGGAGCCGAATCTTTATTTTCCAGGACTTCCCGCACACCATCCAACCATTCGTCCAATCCGGTTTCTCCTTTGATCCCTTTGTATTTCCAGTGAGCAGCAAGTCCTTTTTCTGCGATCTCATCCATTCGTTTCGTCCGGATCTGAACTTCTACCCAGCGTCCTTGAGGACCCATGACGGTGGCATGTAACGACTCATAACCATTACTTTTCGGTACGGACAACCAGTCCTTCATCCGTTTGGGATTGGGAGTGTACATATCGGTAATAACCGAGTAAACCTGCCAGCATTCGGCCTTCTCCTTTTCCGGAGAGGTATCCAGAATAACCCGGATTGCAAACAGATCATAGATCGCTTCAAATTCAATTTTCTGTTTTAACAATTTATTTCGGATCGAATGGATGGATTTTGTCCGGCCTTTGATATCGAAATGAAGTCCGACTTCATTTAATTTCTTTTCAATCGGGTCGATAAATTCCTCAATGTATTGATCTCTGGATCGTTTGGTTTCATTCAGTTTCCGTGCGATAAAATCATACATCTCCCTGTCCTGCAGCTTCAAGGAAATATCTTCCAGTTCTGATTTTATCTTATATAAACCTAATTTGTGTGATAGCGGGGCATATAAGAAAGACGCTTCGGTCGCTAATTTGAAACAATGCTCTTCCTGTTTGATCTGTTTGGCCATGCGCATCAGATACAACCGGTCGGCAATCATGATAAGAATCACGCGTACATCTTCGGCGAATGAAATCAGGAGTTTACGAAAATTTTCGGTTTCGATAGCTGCATTTTTTGAATAAAGCTCATGTGTTTTAATTAAACCTTTGATGATTCCCGCAACATCTTCTCCGAATGTTTTTTGTATATCATTGATTGGCAATTTTTCTTCCATGACCGGACTATAGAGAAGTACGGCTATAATTGAAGCGCGCTTTAACCCGATTTCATCGGAAACGATCAATGCTGTATGTATATTTCTCAGCCAGGTGTTGAACCCATACATATCGTGGGAAGGACATCCCGACCGGATTGCTTCGATGATATTTTGTCTCACTGCACGAACATCAACAGTAGAAAGAGAGTCTCCTGCTGAATACCGCAAACTTTTGTAAGCCCGAAGTAATTCGTGTCGTTCTTGTGCTGAAAATATATTCTTCATTGCTTTTTTTGAAATCCGGCATAAAATTACGAACAATTGCTTTGTTTTTAAAAGCTATTTCTATAAATTTGCCAAAACGTTAACTTTTTTATATTATAATGTATGTTTAATTCGTCAGACCTATCATTATTGAATCAAAAAGGAATCAGCCTATCCCAAATAGAAGAACAATTAAATTATTTTCGGAAAGGATTTCCTTTTTTACCTATTGTTGCCTCAGCATCAATAATAAAAGGAATTATGTTTATTCCAGAAGACAAACAAAATTGTTACATTGAAAAATGGGATGCATACTTGAAACAAAACAAGCAAATTGTCAAATTTGTTCCTGCTTCCGGAGCTGCCAGCCGGATGTTCAAAGATCTGTTTGAATTTCTCGATGCGTCGTCGGGCGTTCCTGCTTCTTCTTTTGAGAAAGCTTTTTTCAACGGGATCGATAATTTTGCATTCCGTGTGGCTCTGGATCAGGTTTGTCTGAAAAATGAAGGAAAAGATATCGTGCAATTGATGTCTGAAGGGAATTATAAGAAAATAGTGGAGAATTTACTTCTTGAAAAGGGATTGAATTACGGCAATCTTCCGAAAGGGATGCTGGAGTTTCATCTTTATGACGACGGTCCGCGCACGGCAATGGAGGAACACCTGGTCGAAGGTGCCCTGTATGCTGCGAATGAAGTCCAAAAAGTAAATGTTCATTTTACGGTGTCTCCGGAGCATCGTGAACTTTTTGGAAAGCTGTCGAATGAGAAAATACCCGTTTATCAGAAGAAGTTCGGAGCTACTTATGATATGGCTTTCAGTGAACAAAAATCATCTACTGATACATTGGCTGTTGATGAAAAGAACCAACCATTCCGGGAAAATGGAAGTTTGGTTTTTCGACCGGGAGGTCATGGCGCTTTGATTGAAAATTTGAATGACATCGATGCCGATGTCGTGTTTATCAAGAATGTCGATAATGTGGTTCCTGATAAGTTCAAACCCGTAACGGTACAATATAAACGGTTGATAGCCGGAGTCCTTGTTCATACACAAGAACGGATATTCGATTACATGCGGTTGATTGAATCCGGAAAATATAATCAGGATCAACTGATAGAAATGCTTCATTTTCTTCAGACGGATTTGTGCATCAAAAATCCGGAAACAAAAGTTTTGGAAGATGTGGAATTGGTTTTGTATATCAAATCCAAATTAAATCGTCCTTTGCGTGTTTGTGGTATGGTCAAAAATGAAGGAGAACCGGGAGGAGGCCCTTTCTTAACCGTAAACCCTGACGGTACGGTTTCTCTCCAGATTTTGGAGAGTTCCCAGATTGATCTGAAAGATCCGGAAAAAAAATACATGTTTGATCATGGGACACACTTCAATCCGGTAGATTTGGTCTGTTCGCTTAAAGATTATCAAGGGAAAAAATATAATTTACCGGAATATGTAGATAAAAATACCGGATTTATTTCCAATAAGTCAAAAAACGGAAAAAATCTGAAAGCGTTGGAGTTACCGGGGCTCTGGAATGGAGCAATGTCGGACTGGAATACCATTTTTGTGGAAGTCCCGATCCAAACATTTAATCCGGTAAAAACGGTAAACGATCTGTTACGGACAGAACACCAGTGAAATAGTAAGCGGTAAACAACCTTTTGCTACTGCTTACTACTCACTTCCAATCCTTTTTCTTTTGCGATTTGCATCAGATATCCGTAAGCCGCATCATATTCATTAGGGATGATACCATCGAGGATGGCGTCCTTGATCTTTGTTTTTAGCTCTCCGACAACTCGACAGGCAGGAAGATTGAATAATTCCATGATTTCTTCCCCGCTGATCGGAGGCTGGAAATTACGGATTCTGTCTTTCTCCTCAATTTCTTTTAATTTTTCTCTAACCAATCGAAAATTGCGAAGATAACGTTTTACTTTTTCCGGGTTTTTGGATGTGATATCCGCCTCACAAAGTAACATCAGGTCGTCAATATCATCTCCTGCTTCAAACAATAAACGACGAATGGCCGAATCGGTCACTTCATCATCAGCTAAAACAATCGGGCGCATGTGTAGTAGAACTAATTTCTCAACGTATTTCAGCTTCTCGTTCATTGGGAGTTTCATCCTTCTGAAAATGGAAGAAAGTTGTTTGGAACCGATGAAATTATGGTTATGAAATGTCCAGCCCGCTTGCGGATCAAACCGTTTGGTTGCCGGTTTCCCTATGTCATGAAAAATAGCAGCCCACCGCAACCATAGTTTATCCGTACTCAAAGCTAATTTATCCAATACTTTGAGCGTATGGCTAAAATTATCTTTATGTCCGATTCCTTCTTTAGTTTCAGCCCCCTTCAATGCCGGAAGTTCCGGAAAAATAATCTCCAGTAGTCCTGTTTGATCCAATAGCTCAAAGCCGACAGAAGGACGGGGAGAAAGAACAATTTTATTTAATTCGTCGACAATACGTTCTTTGGAGACAATCTCTATTCGATATTTGTTCCGTTCGATAGCTTCAAAGGTTTGGGGGTCAATGAAAAATCCCAATTGCGAAGCGAAGCGAATAGCCCTCATCATTCGCAGAGGATCATCACTGAAAGTAATATCAGGATTCAGTGGCGTTTGTATACGAAGAGCCTCCATGTCGCTCAATCCTCCGAACGGATCGATCAACTCTCCGAATCGATTTTTATTGAGACATAATGCTAAGGCGTTGATTGTGAAGTCTCTGCGATTTTGATCGTCTTGCAATGTCCCGTCTTCTACTAGGGGATTACGAGAATTCAACTGGTATGATTCCTTGCGGGCTCCTACAAATTCGACTTCTAAATCGCGGTATTTTACCTGAGCCGTTCCATAAGTTTTAAAAACAGCCAGATGAGCGCCTTTTCCCAGACGCGCAGCGACAGCATTGGCCAATTTTATTCCACTTCCGACGCAAACAACATCGATGTCTTTAGAAGGGCGATTCAAAAAAATATCACGCACATATCCTCCAATTGCATAAGTTTCCAATTGTAGTTCATCCGCTACCTTCGATATGATTTCAAAGATGGGTCCATCTAATTTTTTCAATATATATTTTTTATCTATTTCCATTAAATAATGTTGTATTCGTCCGCAAAGATACGATTATTTCGTATTTTTGTCGAAATAAATCTGTGAACAAAACAGAATTGGCTTATGAAGAAGTTTTTTCAAGTAATCATGCTGGTATTGCTGGTGTCGGCCTGTACCAACGATCAGAAATCAGCTCAGGGATTTCTCGACCGGGCTCATTCGTTGTACGAAAACGATCAGTTTGATGCGGCTAAAAGGACGTTAGACAGCCTGAAAGCTGATTATCCGAAGCAACTCGATGTTTTAAAGGAAGGCTTACAGCTGATGCGCCGGATCGAATGGAGTGAACAGGAACGGAACATTCTTTTTTGCGACAGTATGCTGGTTGTTAAGCAGGCAGAAGCGGATTCGATGAAGAAACTCTTTGTTTTTGAGAAAGATCCTCAATACGATGAAACGGGTAAGTATATCGATAAGCAGCAGCTGATCGAAAGAAACCTCAAGCACAGTTATATCCGGTCAGGAGTCAATGAACAGGGAGACATGTACCTGGCAAGTGTGTATTATGGGAGCGGACGTATAAGGCACCAACAGCTTAAAGTCATAGCTCCTGACGATACGTATGGAGAGACTGCTGTCATTCCTGAAGATGGCGGAGCTAATTTTTCTTTTCAGGATTTAGGGATGATAACTGAAGTCGTAACTTATCAGAATGGGAAAGACAATAGTGTGATTCTGTTTATCTACAATCATAAAGATTCTCGTTTGAAAGCAGAATTGATCGGTCAAAAGAAATATAGTTTTATAATCAGTGACGGAGATAAAAAATCTTTAGTAAAAACATACGACTTTTCAGTTGTGTTATCGGATATTATGCGATTGAATAAAGAAAAAGAAAAGGCAGAAGCCCGAATCGCATATCTTCGTTCAAAACTTTAAAAAATACTCCATTATTTCGGTTTTATATTTTATCTTTGCCTTCAAATTTATAAATAATTGGTAAATATGAAAAAATTAGTCTTTTTAGTCATTACGGTAATTGCTTTTTCTGCTTGTTCAAACAAACAAAAATATACGATTAAAGGAAGTGTAGACGATGCCGCTTACAACGATAAATCATTGATTATTGAGCACAGTATCAATAATAATCTAGCGGAGTCTGATACGGTAGTCATCAAGTCCAATGCTTTTAAGTTTGAAGGAGTATTTGATTCGGTGGTAATAAAAAATGTTTATAGCATGGATATGGATGTGATGCCTTTTGTTTTTATAACGGAAAAAGGAAATATCACTGTCGATATTAAAAATAAAGTAGCAAAGATTGGAGGCACTCCATTCAATGATAAATTACAAGCGTTCAATGATAAATTTCAGGCAGTTAATGATAAAGGCCAAGCGTTGATTGCTGAATTCAACAAAAAAACAGCTGACAGTACAGCAACTGCAGAAGATGAAATTGAACTAAGAGCGAACCTTTCTCAGCTGGCCAATGAGAATACAAAGACAATGGTTGATTTTGCAAGAGAGAATGCCGATAATATTCTGGGAAAATATTGTTTCATGACCTATTTTTTCCGGGTTACTCCGGCTATTCAGGAAGAAATGAAGTCTTTCGCTACTCCTGAAATCAAAAAAATGATGAATTTCTGATCATATAAGAAAATAAATGATTTGGATTTATGTTGTATCCACAATCATTAAGACAAGGTAATTCCATTGCGATTATAGCTCCTTCCGGGGTTGTAAATGCAGGTTATGTTCAACAAACAAAGAATTTATTGGAGCAATGGGGATTGAACGTTGTTCTGAGTAAGAATCTTTTTGCAGAATATGGGCGCTTTGCCGGAACTATTCAAGAACGTTTAACAGATTTGCAAAACTATTTGGATGACCCTCAGATTCAGGCCGTTTTTTGTGCGAGGGGAGGATATGGAGTGGTTCATTTACTGGAGAATTTATCTCTGGAGAAATTCAAAAAGCACCCTAAGTGGGTTGTCGGGTACAGCGATATTACTGCTTTGCATTTGTTGTTTTCGCTATCCGGAGTTTGTAGCCTTCATGCACCAATGAGTTCTCATCTGGCGGAAGAAGGAGAAGATGAATCTGTATTGGCATTAAAAAATATTTTGTTCGGAACGCTTCCTACTTATCTTTTTTCTGGTCATCCGCTGAACAGACCCGGCTCTTGTGATGGTTTTGTCCGGGGAGGAAACCTTTCTGTTATCCAGTCTCTTTGCGGTACTCCGTACCAATTATTGACTAAAGATACCATTTTGTTTATAGAAGATATCAGCGAAAAACCCTACCACATTGAAAGGATGATGTATCATTTAAAGTTAAGTGGCGTTTTGAGTAAAATATCAGGATTAATTGTAGGGAAATTCACTGATTGCGAAGAAGATCCTTTAATGAATGGTTCTATTTATGAATCCATTATGCGTTTAGTGTCTGAATATGATTATCCGGTTTGTTTTAATTACCCTGTCGGGCATGAAAAAGAAAATTTTCCGTTGATTGAAAATGGGAAAGCCCGGTTTTCGGTCAATAAAACCGGAGTAAGCTTGGAGTATCAGTCACATTTTATACCGTAGTAACTTAAAATAAAAATCTATGAATCGGAATTTTTTATTCATATTATTCGTAATATTCACATTCGTAGCCTGTGGACAAACAAATAAATCTTCTGAGAAAGAAATTAAAAAAGCAAAAGAGGAAGTGAAAGTTCCTGTTTTCGAGGAAGATAGCGCATATGCTTATACCTTCAAGCAAGTAAGCTTTGGACCCAGAGTCCCGAATTCGTCTGCTCATGTGGCATGTGGAGATTATTTAGCCTCAAAACTAAAAGAATTCGGAGCTTCGGTTTTTGAACAACATGCGACTTTAAAAACATATGATGGGATTTCGTTGAATGCCAGAAATATCATAGGATCTTTCCAGCCGGAAAACAAGAACCGGGTTTTATTGTTTGCTCATTGGGATACCCGGCCGTTTGCCGATCGGGATGAAGATCCGGCCAATTATCGCAGTCCTATTGACGGGGCCAACGACGGAGCCGGAGCTTGTGCTGCTTTATTGGAAATTGCCCGGCAAATAGGACAAAAACAACCACAAATAGGTGTTGATATTATTTTTTTTGATGCAGAAGACTGGGGTGTTCCTGAGTTTGATATGAAAAATCAACACTTGGAAGGCTGGTGTCTTGGATCTGAATTTTGGTCTAAAAATCCACATGTAAAAAATTACTCTGCTCGTTATGGCATTCTATTGGATATGGTAAGCGCTCCGAATGCCCGCTTTTATAAAGAACAGTACTCCATTCGGGTGGCAGCGAATATTATTCGGAAAGTGTGGGAAGCTTCTCAGATTTTGGGATATGATCAATATTTTGTCGATGCGGAAGGAGGTGCAATTGAAGATGACCATGTCCATGTCATTCGTAATTTGAAAATACCTTGTATCGATATCATTGACTCTGATCCTAATACCGAACATGGGTTTGGCCATTATTGGCATACAAAAAAAGATAATATGGATCATGTGAGTAAAGAAACTTTAAAAGCGGTTGGGCAGACAGTCATGTATGTTATTTACCATGAAAAATAAAACCATATAAGTATGAAAACAATTAATGAAGTACAGGATGAGATCATCGAAGAGTTTTTGGTTTTTGATGATTGGATGGATAAATATGCTTTATTGATTGAATTGGGCAATTTATTACCTCCGTTTGATCCTCAATATAAAACAACGAACAACCTGATTGAAGGATGTCAAAGTCGTGTGTGGTTACAAGCTGATCTGGAAGATGGTAAAATTATTTATAAAGGAGATAGTGATGCTGTGATTGTTAAAGGAATTGTTTCTTTACTTATCAAAGTCTTGTCAGATCATACCCCCCAGGAGATTATTTCGGCCGATCTGTATTTTATTGATAAGATCGGTTTGAAAGAACATTTATCGCCGACTCGTTCCAATGGTTTAGTGGCGATGTTGAAACAAATGAAACTCTATGCTCTTGCTTTTGAGGCGAAGAACTCATGACAGAGTGTTTTAGGAAGATGAGAAAGTTAAAAATAACAGAATTGAACCGGTTGAGCCGGGATGAATTTAAAATAGCCTCTAAAATACCATTGGTTGTTGTTTTAGATAATGTCAGGAGCTTACACAATGTGGGGTCTGTATTCCGCACATCGGATGCCTTTCGTGTTGAATGTGTTTTTTTGTGCGGAATAACATCGATACCTCCGCATCCGGAAATTCATAAGACAGCTTTAGGCGCCGAGGATTCGGTAGACTGGTCTTATGCCGAGGATACCTCGGAAGTTGTTCGTCAACTTAAAAAAGAGGGATATGAAGTTTTTGCCATAGAACAGGCTGACGATAGTATCTCATTGGAAAACATCCAATTAATCGATAATGGGAAATACGCTGTCGTATTAGGGAATGAAGTCAATGGTGTTGACCAACAGGTCATTGATGTTTGTGATGGATGCATTGAAATTCCTCAGTTCGGGACAAAACACTCCTTAAATGTATCCATTGCTGCAGGGATTGTGATCTGGGAATTTCAGAAAAAATTCATAAAACACCCTCTTCAATTAAAATAATAATGCGTTCGGCCATTGCGTCTTTTCCCTGGGGATCCCAACTACTTCTTAGGCTGGCGCCGAACATCCCGGCAAAAATATTCCAGAAACCTGCACGCAGAGGACCTAAGAATGCTTTGAGAATATCGTATGAGTTTTGATTACACTCCCTGTCTATCAACCTGATTAGCAACTTTCCCTGAGAAAGCGACATTTTCTTCAATACCGGCATGTATTCGGCGTACAGGTCTTTTTCCATGCGTTTCAGATGCTCTTCTCTCTCTTGGGGTGTGGGTAGAGTTTGCATGTATTCGTATGTTTCAATCAGTGTTGCACAAATGAGTTTAGCATAAGGGAGCGTTTTTTTTATGTCGCGAATCAACTTTTGGTATTTTTCTTCTTCCAGTTTATTTTTTATAGAAGGAGGATATACATACACATCCGGCATCAGAACGACCATGATACTATCGCCTTTTTCTGCAAAAGGATGAGGTTCTCCGGGGAGGATCAGCCGATCAGGAGTTTGCGATTTTGTTGTAAAAAAATTGAAAATCAACAATATAAGTATGAATACCAAATGTTTCATAGTTGCAAAATTATTCTTTTTTTGCTGAAAATCTGTAATTGGTTGTTTAATTTTTGAAGTGGCTTCGTTAAGAAAAAAAAGTTTTTTTCATCAATTAAAAAAAGATAATTATATTTGCAGAAAATAGCCAAAATTTTAACCTTTACTAAAAATGAAAAAATTCGTTTGGGACTTTAATAGTCTATGGAATAAAAATCACCATTTTAATCTCTCCATTCTTTTTAATTTAATCGTATTATTATTGACTGTATGCCAGGGAATATCCGGCCAACAACTGCGTTCGACCTATCCAATTCAGGTACACGCATTTATGAAACCGCCCTACAGTCTGTATCTGGATGATTACAGCCATCCTTCATCAGGAAAAGTCATCCTGAGCCTGCTCAACCGCGACCTGATGCAACCGGAAACCGAAGTCCGGTTACACATCCGGCTCAATGCCGGTAACCAGGTCATACTCGAAACCATCGACCACAAGCCGTTGCCTACTTTCCAGCTTGCTCCCGGGATACCCCTGAGGGTCACCCCATCCGAGCTGGCCGCTTATTTCCTCCGGGAAAACCTCCAGGCATCCGGCAGTTTCTCCGGACATTTCCCCGAAGGTATGATCGAGATCTGTATCACGGCTTTTGAAGCAAAAACAGGACAGCAACTCTCCCAGCGC
>JAVBNR010000017.1:0-20569 GCA_031551395.1 Bacteroidales bacterium | reverse complement strand
AGTGGATGTGGTATGCCATAGCATGGGTTTTGCGCATGCCCTCGGCATCATTGACGCAATAAAAAATGCAATAAAAAATGACTTAAAAGGCTTAAAATTAGGATGTTTTTATATCTTTGCACCGGAAAATGCTTGTAGTGGGAAAGTCGATGTGTCGGATTGGGAGTCTGTCTGGCATTATGGAAGTAGTGAGGAAGATTTGAAAGATAAGCCTTGGCTGCAGGATGGAGTCGCGCCACAATGCCCGATTAACGGAATCGAAAATAATAGAGTATATATTCCTCTTGATGGAAGTGTCCCTCAAGGATTTTTGGAGAGCCACAAAATTAAAAACTACATGTGGGTATTTGAAATAATACCTGATCAAGAAAAGAAAAACAACGGTTATGTTAAAACAAGAAAGTAAATTAAAAATATTTTGGGGATTATTATCTCTGTCATTTTTGGCCTTGTCTTGCTCTGAATTTACTCGATTGGACGAAAAGGGTTTGACAAAAAAAAGAGAAATATTCATGAAAACATCTATGAATATTATAGGAGAACAAAATTATTGGAGTGTTTATAATCAAATCAATGATTCAATAAATAATTGGAAAAAACAGAAATTAGAATGGTATGATGAAGATTCAACGAAATCACAGTACCAGATTGATTCATTACTTTGTTTTAATGCACAAGGAGATAAAATGATAACGACACGGATGGCAAGAGGATTAGAAGATAATAGTACAATGGATGCCGTATTATATTATTATGGAGTGAAAATTGAAAGAAAATGGTATTTTTTTTCCGGTCCAATTATGCATGTTCCTCGAAAATATTATCAAAAAGATATTCATACTCCTTTATCTTTTGAAAAGTTAAAACTAATAGCCACAAGCAATATGTATAGCGGTTATTTGAAAAAAAATTTATGGGGGAAATGGGAAATCAATGAAGGTTTTTTCTCAGATCTAACCAGTCAGGCATGGTGCTCCGATTGTGTCACTCAAGAAGACTGGAATAAAAGATATTTATCGATCATTCGTAGAAAATGGTCCAAGAAAGAGACAACATTATAAAAAAGCAATACCCACATATGCTCCTAACCCTATCCAAAACGACTATGAAATTACTGTAAATCGAGAGCTTCTTTTTATTTGCCCGATGAGGTTATCCCTCAATGGTTTATAGGAAGAATAATATGTGGGTATTTATACCTAACTCATTTAACCAAAACAGCTATGAAACGAATGTATGGACTAACCATTGCTTTGATTTTTTCTTTTATCCCTTTTAGCCAAGCATTATCAATGGAGGGAGAAACTATGAATGATGTAAGATCTCTTTCTTTAGGAGGGGTTCGCGCTTTGAATAAAGGATTGACTAATCCGGCTTCACTTTCTTTTTTGTCACGACCACAAGCGACAATTGCAGTATTCAATCGATTTCAAATGAGCGAATTAAATACAAGCATAGGTCAATTGCTTTTCCCGAATCGGATGATTGATGCTGGCCTCCGGATGTCATATTTTGGCTATGAAGAGTATAATTTGTTCTCAGTCGAGGCTGGTCTCTCGAAAAAATTAAATCCGGTTATTTCATTAGGAGCGAAATTACTTTACCTCAATCGATCCAATTTTTTGAACGAAAACGCTGAAAGTGGGATTCAGGCAGGAGCCGGTTTGTTTTTTCAACTTTCTCAAGCCATTAGTCTGGGACTATTGGCAGAAAACCTGGCCTCGACTTTTGAAGAAAAAAACTGTAGGATCCATCTTGGGATTAATTATCAAATGTTGAACAGATGTAATGTACTGTTTGAATGTTGTTCGGATATGAAAAAGTACATTCATTTAATTGCCGGATTTGATTATGAGATAACCGAACAATTAAATTTCAGGGCAGGAATTCGGACGAATCCGTCGGTTCCGACGTTAGGCGCAGCGTATTCATTCGGTCGTTTTTCGATTGCTTTGTGTTTTGAATTACATCAGACGTTGGGAAATTCCAGTGCGATTGAAGTTCAATATTTATTCTAAAACCTTGAATACTTAAAATGATGAAAACCTTATTTCTTATTTTACTGTTTTTTGCAGCCTATCTGTCTGCTTATGCTCAAACTGAAGAGAAGAATACTTACTGGATGGAATATCTGGAAGAAATGGCTGAAAATGAAATAGAATCAGCGATGATTGAAAATTTATATGAAGAACTTTCGTATCTGGCTGAACATCCGTTTGATTTGAACACAGTCTCCAAGAAAGAGTTGGAACGTCTTCCGTTTCTTTCGGATATACAAATCGAAAATATTTTGTATTACGTTTATAAATACAGTCCATTGGTAAATATATACGAATTAAAAAACATTGAAGGATTGGATTATCAAACGATTCGATTTTTGTTACCATTTGTCTATGTGGGAGATTTGAAAAAACAAGAAAGCATAAATCTGAAAGAAATAGTAAAATACGGCAAAAATGAAATCCTGCTTCGGATGGATGACTGTTTTCAGAAAAAGTCAGGGTATCAGAAAGTAACAGAAGAAGAAAAAGAAAAAAATCCGAACCGATATTATCTTGGAGAGCCTTATTACCTCTCATTTCGTTATGGATTTTCATACAAAGATCAGATACAGTTCGGCTTCGCTGGAGAAAAAGATTCCGGAGAACCCTTCTGGAATTCCAAACACAAAGGCTTTGGTTTTTATTCCATCCATTTAGCTCTAAAAAATTGGGGAATATTGGATGGATTATATCTTGGAGATTATCGATTATCTTTTGGCCAGGGGCTTGTTTTGAATACTGATTTCATATTGGGAAAAACATCGGATGTCGCTAATCTGGGAAAGAAAAACTCCGGAATTAAACGGCATTTTTCCACGAATGAGAATGATTTTTTTCGTGGAGGTGCTGTTGCCTTGAAATTTAATCAGATGAAAATGCATCTTTTCTTGTCTCATCGCAGTCTGGATGCGAATGCGGATAGTGCAACGATATACACGTTCAAGACAGATGGATATAATCGGACCGTTAATGATTTAAAAAAGCAGAGGCAAGCCTCGATCAATCTCATGGGGGCCAATATCCAATGGAGAAACGATTTTTTCAATATCGGATTAACAGGAGCAGCTTATAATTTTGGAAATAAAAAACTTGATCCGGAGATGAAGGAATACAATCTTTATTATTTAAGAGGGAAAAAGAATTTCAATATAGGGATGGATTATGCCTATCAAAGGAAGAAACTGCTGTTTCAGGGAGAGACAGCCGTGAGTGAGAACGGAGGCATAGCAACAATTAATAATTTATTGATCAGTCCGGGATCAGGAATGAACTTTAGTTTGTCTTACAGAAACTATAGTTGTGATTATCAGGCATTTTACAGCAGGTCTTTGTCGGAATCGTCATCGACTCAAAATGAATCAGGCTTTTATTTTGGAATGAAGCTTTCTTTTTTAAAACGCTGGATATTATCCGGTTATATTGATTGTTTCCGGTTCCCCTGGCTTAAATATGGGATTGATGCTCCAAGTATGGGAAAAGATGCCTTGTTACAGATAACCTATAAGGCTTCTGAACATTTGAATTTGAGCTTGAGGTATAAACACAAAGAAAAAGAAAAAAATGTCTCTGAGAAAGGAGCGACTACGATCTTACTCCCTTATGATCTGCATCGTTGGAAATTTCAACTCAATTATCAGCTAAAACCGGAAATAGCTTTGAAAATGCAGGCAGATTACAATTTGTATGTAGGCACGGATGAAAGGCAAACGAGAGGTTGGTCTGTTTCAGAATTGATTACATATAAGTCAAAAAAGAAAAAAATACAATTGGATTTAGCACTGGCCTATTTTAATGCTGTCGGATGGGATAACCGGATCAGTAATTATGAAAGAAATGTCTTATATGCGTTCAGTATGGCTACTTTTTATGGAGAAGGCATTCGATATTATTCTGTTTTTAATTGGAGTATATTTAATCGTCTAACTTTCTATGTAAAAGTAGCTTCTTCTCATTATTTCGATAAAAACAGAATAGGTTCGGGATTAGAAGAAATTGCAGGTAGAAAAAAAACGGACTTAAATTGCTTATTAAAATTTAAATTTTAGTTGATATACTCTTATTTTTGTATATATTTGCGTTCGATTACTCTGTTATTGGATACGCTATATCTTGCTTTTACTATGAAGTTGATACTGCGGTTGATGATTTCCGGGATATTTGGACTAAGGTGTTTTGAGCGGTTGAAAGTACTCGTAAAAAGATATAATTTAATTACACAACATAATTATAATCACGATTAAAGTTAATATTGCCGAATAAAATACAATATTGTAAAAATATTATTGTTTTTTACGTTAACAAATATACCTGGAAAAATGTTTTAATATAGAACACCTGCTAAAGTGTAGTATATTGAAAATTGCAGATGTGTATTTTATTTGCAATTCCATTAAACCTTAAAGTGCGATATTATAAAGTCGTGGTTTGAGTTAATTATATTATTTTAATGTTATGACAAGCGAGAAAAAAACAAGAATCAGAAGAACGAGAGATGTAATCGACAATCAGTTGATGAGTGCGGTGTGTAGGGTTATTAATGAGATCGGATTTTCTCAGTTGGGGATTAATTCGGTTTCAGAAGAAGCTAAAGTTGAAAAGGCTTATATCTATCGAAACTTTGACAATTTTGATAATTTACTGGAAAGGTATTTTATTAGAAATGATTTCTGGGAAAGGTTTATTGTTCAGAAAGCTTGTAATGAACATGGTTCGGATATGAAAGACATGTTCATCTTTTTTCTGACGGAACTTTACAAAACGATGGATCAAAGTCGTGAGTTTGAGAGTATTGCTCGCTGGGAAATAGCAGAGCCGACCCCTTATATTTTAAGGCATGCTAAAAGAAGAGAACTTGAAAATCAAGAACTCTTGAAAAGGAATGTAGAATATTTTAAAAATTCCGGAATCGATATCGAGGCAGTGTATGCCTTGCTTATTGGAGGAATTTATTTCTTGTCAATGCACAAAGGAGTATCTACATTTTGTAATATTGACTTTACAAGCCGCGAAGGGAAAAAGCGGATGTCAAATGTGCTTGAACAATTAGCCGATTTGATATTCGACAAGAAAGATAAATAATAACTAAACTTCATAAAATATGGCCGTGTCAGAAATAAATGACGCGGCCATTTTTATTGATGGTTTTAATCGTTTTGTTATCCCGTTAAAAATCGTATATTTGTGCAGGATTAAAATATAAATAAATGCTTTCTGAAAAAATTGCATTGCAATTATTTGCTTCCCGCTTGAAAAATATAGCACGGTTTGAAAAATATCCTCAAGCTGTTCAGGAAGAACAATTGTTTCAAATAATCAGGGCTTCGGAGTATAGCGAATGGGGAAGAAAATATGAATATTCCTCCATCCGGACTTATTCGGATTTTGCATCCAGGGTGCCTATTCAGGATTATGAAGATCTGAAACCATATATTCAGCGTATGATGCAAGGCGAGCATAATGTTCTCTGGCATGAGAAAGTACGTTGGTTTGCAAAATCTTCGGGTACCACCAATGACAAAAGTAAGTTTATCCCTGTTAGTCCGTCTTCTCTTAGAGAATGCCATTATCGTGGCGGTATGGATGTTGTGGCGACTTATTTGAATAACGTCGCTGAAAGCCGTTTTTTTTCCGGTAAGGGATTGGTGCTTGGAGGAAGCCACAAAGCCACATCTTTTAATCAGCACGTCAATGCCGGTGATCTTTCCGCTGTTTTAATTGAAAATATCAATCCCATTGCAAACCTGTATCGGACTCCTTCAAAAAAAATCATCCTCATGGATGAATGGGAAACTAAATTAGAAGCGATCTGCCAACATACTGTTCATAAAAATGTGACGAATTTCTCCGGAGTCCCTTCCTGGATGCTTGTCCTTATTAAAAAAATATTGGAATACACCGGAAAACAATATTTGACGGAAGTCTGGCCGAATCTGGAAGTCTTTTTTCATGGCGGAGTTAGCTTTAAACCGTATGAAGAGCAATATAAAATGCTTATTCCTTCGGATAAAATGCGTTATATGGAGACCTATAATGCTTCGGAAGGTTTCATTTCCCTGCAAAATGATTTGACAGACACAGCGATGTTGCTTCTTCTGGATTATGGTATTTTTTATGAATTTATTCCCATTGAAGACATCCAATCCGATAATCCGAAGGTTTATAGACTGGAAGATATTGAGCTGGATCGGAATTATGCCGTTGTAATGAGTAGTAATAATGGATTGTGGCGGTATAAAATCGGAGATACGGTAAAATTTACAAGCAAATATCCATTCAAAATAGTCGTTACCGGGAGAACGAGGAATTTTATCAATGCTTTCGGAGAAGAATTGATGGTCGATAATGCAGAAAAAGCGATCCTAAGGGCTACGGAACAAACAAAAAGTGAAATCCGGGAATATACAGCTGCACCCGTTTATATGTCGGAGGAAATGAAAGGAAGACATCAGTGGCTGATCGAATTTGTAGAATATCCCCAATCCATCGAGGAATTCAGATCTGTACTGGATAATGTATTAAAAGAATTGAATTCAGACTACGATGCTAAACGATACAAGAACATAACATTAGAGATGCCTGAAATTACAATTGCCCGTCCGAATCTGTTTTACGATTGGCTAAAAACCAAAGGAAAACTGGGAGGGCAACATAAAATTCCCCGATTGAATAATAATCGGGATATAATGGATTCTTTATTGTCTATGAATCAATAAACCGCTTGAGTAATCCATCGAAAGCATCGATCCTCCGGTCGCGGAAAAACGGCCACCAGCGTCTGACTTCTTCTGAGCGCTCCTGATCTATTTCAGTGATGAGGCATTCTTCTTGCATTTCAGATGCTTCTGCTATCATCTCTCCCTGAGGGCCGGAGACAAAGCTATGTCCCCAGAATTGAATCCCTTTGGTTTGTCCCGACGGATCAGGTTCATATCCTACCCGGTTGACGGAGATAACAGGTAAACCGTTAGCAACAGCATGTGCTCGCTGTGAAATGATCCAGGCATTTTTTTGACGTTCTTTTTCATCGGAAGCATCCGAAGATTCCCAGCCGATAGCCGTAGGATAAATCAACAAGTCTGCTCCATTCAATGCCATCAGTCGTGCTGCTTCAGGATACCATTGATCCCAGCAAACCAATACGCCGAGTTTCCCGACAGAAGTTGAGATTGGATGAAACCCAAGATCTCCGGGAGTAAAATAGAATTTTTCATAATATGCAGGATCGTCGGGAATATGCATTTTCCTGTATTTCCCGGCAATAGTCCCGTCTTGCTCAATCACTACAGCTGTGTTATGATAGAGTCCTGCTGCTCTTTTTTCAAATAAAGAAAGAACGAGGATGATCCCTAATTCTTTGGCTAATAGCCCAAAACGGTTGGTCGAGGGGCCTGGAATCGTTTCTGCCCAGTCAAAAAGCTGTGTATTTTCTGTTTGACAAAAATACAATGAATTATGCAGCTCCTGTAGAACGACCAGTTGGGCTCCTTTGGAAGCGCAAATCCTGATATTTTTTTCCAATTTTGAGATATTGGATTCCGTATCAGAACGATTGGATTGTTGAACTAAACCGACTTTTAATTTTTTCATTTAGACATCTCTTTAACAAATGGTAATTAAATAAAGTCTTTGGGAAATTGCATGGTAATGCAATGTAGAGACCCATGTTGTTTAATCAGGGGTAAGCAATTGATCCCAATAATTTCTCTGTCGGGAAAAGCTTCCTGTAAGAGCGTTTTAGCTGCTTCATCTTGGGGAGATTGATAAAATGGGACAAGAACAGCTCCATTGATAACCAGGAAATTAGCATAAGTTGCAGGAAGCCGTTCTCCTTCATCGATGACTTCATCTGCCATCGGAAGGGCGATTAAACGGTAGGGCTTGCCCTCCAGCGTTTTGAACGACTGAAGTTCTCTCTCCATCAGGGTTAATTCTTTATAATGAATATCATTTTCATCCTCACACCGGACGTAAGCAATTGTTTCCGGATCACAAAACCGCGCCAGGGTATCGATATGGCTGTCGGTATCGTCTCCGCTCAAAAATCCTTTATTCAACCATAATATTCTTTTTGCTCCGAACACTAATTGAAGGTAATCCGTTATTTCGGCTTTGTCTTTGTATCCGTTTCTATTCGGAGATAAAAGGCATTGGGAAGTCGTCAGAATTGTTCCGCAGCCGTCGCTTTCTATGCTTCCTCCTTCCAGGATGCAATGTTTCATATCTTTGTATCCGACTTCCGGCGCAAATGTTTGATTTTGGTATAAGTATTTGGTAATCTGATTGTCGTGATTGGCCGCAAATTTTAATCCCCAGCCATTGAATGTAAAATCATAGATATAGGGTTTGTCATTGACAATGACTGAAATAGCCCCATGATCTCGCGCCCAGGTATCATTTGTTTGAGTTTCCCTGAAAATGACTCTTTCGGAATCAAATGCACCTAAAGAGCGGATGACCTCTTCTTTATTTTTGCAAACGATCAATAGTTTTTCCCGTTGGAGGATTTCATGGGCGATGTTTACGTAGCAGGCTGTCACTTCTTCCAGTTGATCATTCCAGTCCGTTTCCGCATGTGGCCACGTCAACTGTACTCCGCTTTGAGTAGCCCATTCGGCGGGAAATTCTATTTCTAATATATTCTTCATCATGCAAAGTTACGGTTTCTATTTGAAAATAAAACATTTCAGAACTTAAGAAACTGTATAAAAATCTTTTCTTGAAAAATTTGAGCTGTTTCTGAATCTTATTGAGCTGTTTAAAAACGAACGAGGTACTCTATAAAAGAGGCACCTCGTCTTATAAATAGGCTTTATTTCTCAGGTTTATTCGCTGACAACTGTTCCTTTGATCGTTAATGAAATGGAATTCGGAGATCCATTTGTATCGACAGTGATTGTTTTTTCAAAAGGACCAGGACGTCCGGCTGCAGCATAAATTGCTTTGACGTGGCCTTGTGCTCCGGTAGCAATCGGTTCTTTGGTCCATTCCGGTGTTGTACAGCCGCAGGATGTTCTCACGTTATTAATGACAAGAGGTTCTTTATTCAGATTCGTTAATACAAAAACGGTTGTTACGTTTCCGTCTTTTTCTTTGATGGTGCCAAAATCATGCACTTTTTCGTTGACTGCATAGGTACCACCTTCTTGTGCGGCTGCCGGTAAAACAGGAGCAGTAAATTTTGTCGTCTTTTTTGCCTGCTCTTGCTTGTCCTTTTTTTGAGGTTTGGAGGCAATTTTATTGGCTGTTGCTTCATTTATCGAGACCACTTGTGTCGTCGCGATAGCTTTGTCTTGTGAGCTCTTTTTAGGATTTAAAGAAACATTGCTGTTTGCCATTAATGACATACCCGAAAAGAGGGGCAGGATCAGTGCAAATTTCAATAATTGCATCTGATTGGATTGTTTTCTGTTCATCATTGTGATTCGATTTTTTAAATGATTAAAATTGAAATTATTAGCTATTCCTAAAAACGAGGGTATTTGGCCTACTTTCAATAGTTCATGTTGATATTGACGTTTGTCGTAACCCGCTTCCAGTATTTGTTTGTCGGTGTAGAATTCTATATTTTGCTTCACTGTTTGTTTGATTAGCCACACCAATGGATTATACCAAAAAATGGCGAAAAGGATTTCATAAAGAATGATGTCGATCGAGTGCCACTGCCGGACATGAATCTGTTCGTGATTCAAGATTGTTTTCATGTCTTCCTGCGTATGCAGTTCCGGATTGACATAGATTGTACGAAAAAATGAAAACGGACTGTTTATCGTTTGCATATTCATGATTTGGCATTGATGGTATGTTTTCCCTGGTACGGATTTGCTCCGTATTCTCCATAGACTGGCTATCTGAATGCCCAGCCGAATCAACATAATGCCGGTTCCCACCGTCAATAGCAATAAGATAGCTCCTTGTATTGTGAATTGTTTTTCTTCTCCTCCGCTTACATTCACAGGGAAGTGGGGAGTTATCTGTTGGATTGTTTGTACCTGGACTGTTGAAAATAAATCGGAAAAATCAATGGCCGGAAATGTAAATGTCAGAACCAGAACGGATAAAAAGTAATAACGAATCCATTCATAAAAAGTATCTTTTCGCAGGAACAGCCAATAGAAGACATAAAAAAAGATCAAAGCAATATTGACTTTTATTAAATAAAGCAACTCCGGATTCATGGTTCTGTTTTTTGTTGTTCGATTATTTTTACCAACTCTTTTAATTCATCGGGAGATAACGCTTTCTCATTGACAAAGAAAGCGACCAGATCTTTATAGGAATTTTTAAAATAATTCCTGACAAAACCAGACATGAATGTTTTTTTGTACTCTTCTTCTTTGATGATGGGCGTGTACTCATAAACATTCCCGTATTTTCTGGAGGAAACGAATTTTTTACGTTCCAGGTTTTTAATAATGGAAGCCAATGTGGTATATGGTAATTTCGGTTCAGGATAAACTTCAAGATAATCTTTAATGAATCCATGGCCTGTTTGCCAAATAATACGCATTGCTTCTTCTTCTTGTTGAGTTAATTTTTCCATCTTTTATTATAAACAATTACGAAACCTTCGCAAAGATACGAAGATTTCGTAATAAAGCAAATAAAATCCAAAAAAATAATCTTTTTACATTAAAAAAACTTATCTAGACACAAATTTATCTCCCATGTTTCGACTTGAACCTCCTCTGTTTCCTTTGTTTACATCACTATTCCGACTTGAACGGCCGCTGCTGTATTTTTCTTTAGATCTTTTATTCTCATCGGTTGATTTTCTCATTTGATCTGTCGTCCTTTGAGATTGATCGGAACTTCTGGCTTGTTCGTTGCTTCTTTTGGCTTGTTCATTCGAACTTCTTACCTGATCGCTTCTTCTGCCTTGGTAAGGAGCTTCTCTCACAGATTCCCGTTGTTTGGAGTAATTATTATTTGATCCGTTGGAGTTCCGGCTACTGCTTCGCCCTTCATTGTGGTAGCCTTGATTTTTTGAATGGTAGGAGGCATACCGCTTATCTCTTGGGGAATTATAGTAAGGCGAACTGCTGTATTTTCTGTCGCGATAATCCGGACGATGATCGTATACATAAACATAAGCCCGATCGAAACGCGGAGGTTTGTGGTAATAAACCGGGCGTCCGTAGTAATCATAGCGTCCATTATAGTAACCGTATTTTATTTTATAATTACGCGGAGCCCACCCGGCATTGATCCAGGCATATCCTCTCGGAACTTTTTCCCAATATCCGGGAATCCAGTAAGCTCCCTCATAAGGAGGGTAAGCCCAGTATCCTTCCATCCATACATAGGAACGGGAGAAAGCATCCCACGCCCAATATCCGTCGATCCATACGTAATCCGGATAAGGAGCTGCTATTCGTTCGGCACCGACTGTTAAAACGATGTTCGGGGCTACCGGGATACGTGCATATACTGAAAAGCTTACTTGTGCCGATGTTTCCAGAGACCATCCGGCTAATAACAAAGTAAAAAAAGCGAAAAATAATTTTGTTCTCATGACCTTAAAGTTAAAAAGGTTCAACACTTGTTTTATATAAGACTGTAATGAGAATAAAATGTTTAAAGCAATCTTATTAATAATTGTTAATGTAGTTTATCTATTGTGAAATCAGGAAAGGATCATTTTTTCCACCATCAGGACGGTATCTTTGAGAATTTCATATTCTTTTTCAAAACAATCTGAAAAGACATTTTTTCCGAGGTTTTCTTCTATTTGTTTTTCGGTCCAGAGCTTTCCTCCTTTGAGCTGTAATTTATGCATGGTTTCTTCGCTGTCTATCTTACAAGTGTATAAGTATATCAGACGGTTGGTAATGTTATTTTTGTATAAGTATCTGAATACGAATTTGACAGGTAATTTTTTGCTTTCTGAATTTTTCCCTAATGCATTTTCTATGGCATCTTCCAGTTTTTCCTCGTAGAAGACAAATTTCTCGAAAGGATAATCGACTTTATTCGGATTAATCACGTAATTGTCGGGTCTTTCGCACAGATAAAGCAATCCTTTATGTATCAAAGCAATTCGAACAATAGGATGTAAAAATGCTTTTCGGGAAGTCTGACTGACACTGAAAGCTACTTTTCCTATCACACTACCGGCCTCGTTAACGATCGGCAGCCAATCTTCCATGCGGATTTTTTTCCATAAAATGACGACGCGGATTAATTCGTAAATGATAATAACAGAGGTGGAAGCAAGAAGTATGCCTGGAATAATAATATTGTCTCTGTCGATTGTATGGTAGAATATAGGCAGTATTTCATACAGTAATACGATAAGTAAATGAGCAATCAGTGCATTTTGAATTAATCTGGAAACAAAAATAAACTCGTCGAAACGAGCAAGCATCGGCGCTCTGTTTACTTTTTTCTGCCGCATTTTGATTTTTCGGGAAAAATAATTTTTAAAGGGGCGTAAAAGACTTAATAAAAACACAAAAATAATTTCACAAAGAATAATGGAATAACGCGGGTTGATTGTGCTAAATGGTTGTGTTATAGATACTAAAAAGAATATAATTATTGTGATTCCAGTTATGATCAGCATGTAAGGAGGGGATACGCGGGAAAAAAGAAGGGATAAAATAAAATAAATGACGTAGGAGGCGATACCTACGAGAAAGGCCTCATTGAGCGGGAAAAAATATCCGACTATCATAAACAGCAACAATGGAAGAATTTCCATGGCTGGATTAAAAAAAGGTTCGATTATTTTTTTTGTATTCATAAATTAATTTAGCTCAACTCCTAATTTAGTCATTTTTAATGATTCCCCCCTCGGTTATATAACGCTCAATCATTTTGAATTGTTCAAGTTTCACTTTTGAAGAAAGTCGATGGAATGATAGGAAGAGCGCACGAGCGGTCCGCTTTCAACGTGCCTGAAACTCTTTGCTAAAGCAATCTGTTTGTATTCTTCAAAAGTGGAAGGATGAATATATTCTTTCACGGGGATGTTTTTTCGTGAAGGTTGCAGATATTGTCCGATAGACAACAAACTACAACCGGAGGCGATCAGATCGTCCAGAAGTTGTAAGACCTCATCACGGGTTTCTCCTAATCCCAGCATAAATCCGGATTTGACTGATATTCCGGATGTTGAAAGGTGTTTGAGCACCTCAAGACTTGTGTGATATTTGGCTACGCTTCTAACTTGTGGGGTCAGTCGCTCGATGGTTTCCATGTTATGAGAAATAATATCGGGAGCTGTTTGAATGATCAGATCGAGGAGTTCGGTTTTTCCATTGAAATCGGGGATAAGAACTTCCATCGTGATCTCCGGATTTATTTTTTTTACCTGAGTAATCGTTTTTGCCCAATGGTTTGCTCCGTAGTCCGGCAAGTCATCCCGATCGACAGAGGTAATAACCGCGTGTTTCAATTGCAATTGGCGGATGGATTCTGCCACTTTTTCGGGTTCTTCCGGGTCGAGAGGAAGAGGTTTTCCGGTTGGGGTATTGCAGAATTTACAGGAGCGGGTACAAACATCGCCGGCAATCATGAATGTTGCCGTTCCTCTGCTCCAGCATTCTCCAAGATTAGGACATTTTCCGCTTTGGCAGATCGTACAAAGATTTTGATTTTGAATAATTTTTCCTGTTGAAGAAAAAGTATCATTACTCCCTAAGCTAATTTTCAGCCAAAGGGGTTTTTTAACATGTTTAATTCCCTCTGTCATCATTTTTTATAAATTTCTTTGTAAAAAGTCTTCCACTCTTGAATAGAGATGAAAACGGTATTTAGCTCCCAGGATACTGTGATTTTTATTGGGATAAAACTGTTCTTCAAATTGTTTTCCGGCTTCAATCAAAGCCTGTGAATAATACATTGAATTTTGGAAATGAACATTATCATCTGAGGTTCCGTGTACTAACAATAATCTTCCCTGCAAATTTCCTGCCAGGCTGATGGGCGAATTTTTTTCGTAGTTTGTGAAATTTTCTTTCGGCGTGCGCATGTATCTTTCCGTGTAGACCGAATCGTAAAGTTTCCAGCTTGTTACGGGAGCAATCGCTATTCCGGCTTTGAAAATACCATTTCCACGGCTCATCGACATTAAAGTGATGGAACCTCCATAGCTCCAGCCCCAGATTGCAATCTTGTTTTTGTCGACGTATCCGAGCCCTCCTAAGTATTGAGCAGCAGCGACCTGATCGTCGGACTCGAGCATCCACATGTTCATGTAAGTACATTTCCGGAATTCTTCTCCCCGGGCTCCTGTCCCTCTTCCGTCGACACAGGCGATGATGTATCCGCGGCTTGCCATGTAGTCTTCCCATCCGATTCCGAATTTATCCAACACTTGTTGTGAGTCCGGCCCACTGTATTGTACCATTAAAACAGGATATTTCTTGGATGGAGAAAAATCCGCAGGCTTAAGCATCCAGCCATTGATTGAGATTCCTTGTGGATTATTGAATGTGAAAAACTCTTTTTGGGGGAGATTCAAACTTTGTAATTTGGATTTTAGTCCTGCATTGTCGTTCAGGACAAGGATTTCTTTTCCTTTATCATCGTTGATAGTAATCAAATTAGGTGTTGTTGTGTTGGAATAATTATTGACGTAGTACTTGAAATTCGCACTGAATGTCGCGTTGTTAGTACCCACCCGGGTCGATAATTTGGTTGTTTTTCCCTTGCTGTCGATCATATAAACGGCTCTTCTGAGGGGACTTTCTTCGGCCGATTGATAATAAATGGTTTTATTGACCGGATTAATTCCATAAAAATCAGTGACATCCCAATTTCCGGAAGTAACCTGACGGTCGAGGATTCCATTGGAGGTGTACAGGTAAATATGAGAAAAACCGTCTTTTTCGCTGATGTATGTAAAATTTTCTTTTGAAAAAGAGATGTATGGAATGAGATCCGAATCGATGTAGTATTTATTTTCATCCCTTAAAATCAGGCGGGAGACACTCGATTTAGGATTGGCATAATACATACTGAAAACATTTTGTTGCCTGTTGAGGGTCATGACCGCCAATTGTTCGGGATTTTGTGTGAAATCGATCCGGGGGATATACCCGTCGGCGTCCATCGGGATATTCATTTTTTTGATGTCTTTGGTGTCTACATTGTATACGTGACAGCTGACTTTGGAATTATTCTCTCCGGCTTTGGGGTATTTGAATGTTTCAAATCCCGGATACAGGCTTCCGTCGAAGAGTTGGAAGCTGAAACTCGGTACCTCTGTTTCGTCCGACTTGACAAAAGCCAGGAATTTACTGTCGGGCGACCAGGCCATCAGGTTGGTAACGACAAACTCTTCTTCATATACCCAGTCGGTTATCCCGTTTAGTATCTTACCAGCTGCTCCGTCTTTTGTTACTTGAGATTCCGTATCATAATCGAATTTTTTCAACCAGATGTCATTGTCTTTTACGTAAGCGCACATTCTGCCGTCAGGAGAAAAAGTAGGAATCATCAGTTTACCTCCGGCTTCAGTGAGCGGTTTCAAGTAATTCCTTCTGACGTCATAATCATAGAGATTGGCTTTCCATGAACGGCGGAAGACATATTCTTTGTCGGTACTGACAATGATCCGGTAGCCGGTGTTGCTGATCCAATAATCATCGATCGCATCCAAAGCGGTTTCACGCACGGTTTTTACATTAAATAAGGTATCGACTATTTTTCCGGTCTGGTAGGAATACCTTAAAACAGCTTTTTTATCCGTACTTAGCATTGTATAATGTTCTCCGTCCGGAAGCGGGCGCATTTCAGAAATTCCTTTTGCCGAAAATTTCCCTTCCACAACCTCTTTTAATTCTACCCGGTTACTTCCCGTTTGAGAAAATAAGAGTTGAAAACCAAATAAAGTAAATAAGATAAATACAAACTGTTTCATACGGTTAATTTTTTCAATTGCAAACTTACTGCATTTCTATTAAATAGCAAAAGGAGAAAGTATTAAAATTAGATTTTTTCACTATATTTGTAGAAATAATTGACCAAAACTACTTAAAAATTGTGAAATGGAAACCTTGCTGCATTATGTTTGGAAGCATAGATTGTATGAATATGACCCTTTGGAAACGATCGATGGATTAAAAATTGAAGTAATTGACCCGGGATTACATAACACGCATGCAGGTCCTGATTTTTTTAATGCCAAAGTCAAGATCGATGGCCGGCTTTGGGCAGGGAACATTGAAATCCACACCCGTTCTTCGGATTGGTTTTTGCATGGTCATGAGAAAAATCCGGTGTATAATTCGGTCATTCTCCACGTGGTTGAGTGGGTGGATGTCCAGGAAATACCTGATGAAAACGGGAGAAATATACCTCAACTGGTTTTAAAAATACCGGAACAGATTAAACAAAATTATGCTTATTTATTGAGTCGGGAAAAATCGATCCCGTGCAAAGATCAAATTCATCGGATCCCCGATATCTATTTTTCGGATTGGAAAAATGCATTGCTTTTAGAACGCCTGGAACGGAAAACAAATGGGATATTGAAGCTATTAAAAGATTCCTCCGGAAGCTGGAATGATGTTTTTTATATGACGATGGCGCGGAATTTTGGATTTGGGATCAATAATGATGTGTTTGAGCGTTTGGCAAAGAGTTTGCCTCTTCAATATGTTTTAAAGCATAAAAATTCGGATTTCCAGGTGGAAGCTTTGTTTTTCGGACAAGCCGGCTTACTCAAGGAGGATATCCATGAAGATTCTTATTTCTCTTTTTTACAGAAAGAATATGATTTTCTGCAACGTAAATATAATTTACAACCTATTGAAGGTCATTTATTTAAGAGTCTCCGAATACGCCCCAACAATTTTCCGCATGTTAAAATTGCCCAATTGGCGGCATTCACTCGTTCGATCGAGACATTATTTTCCAAAATGCTGGAAGCGCAAACGATTCCTGATGTGCAAAAATTGTTCGTATCGGATCTTCCGGTCTATTGGAGAACCCATTATCAATTCGGGAAACAGTCTGTAAACAGAAGAAAAACATTGGGATTGTCGGCCGTTCATATCCTGATTATCAACACGGTAGTCCCCATGCTGGTGGCTTACGGAAAACAAAAAGATCAGCAGTTTTTTGTGGAACGCGCTATTCAATGGTTGGAATCCATCCCCCCGGAAAATAATTATATCACAAACCTGTTTAAAAATACAGGGATCAAACTGCAGGATGCAGGAGATTCTCAAGCAATCATTCAGTTGAAAAACGAGTATTGTGATCAAAAAAAATGTATTTTTTGTCGGATTGGGCATAAACTTTTATCTAAAGAGCAGATAATATATGACTAATCTTTGTAATTTTGCAGGTAATAAATTCATTTTTGATGAAGAGGCTATTTAAAAACGGGTTGTCCATAACGATTTTTGCAGTGTTTTTCATGTGTTTATTCTATGCTTGCGCAAGAATCGGAACACCGCAGGGAGGAGCTTATGATTATACTCCGCCCCGATATGTGTCCAGTGTCCCTGAGCCGAATGCTGTCAACTATCATGGACAAAAAATCGAAATCGTTTTTGACGAATTGGTAACCGTTGAGAAACCCATGGAGAAAGTGATCATTACTCCCCCGCAAAAAAAGATCCCGGTAATCAAATCCAACGGGAAAAAGATCACTGTTGAATTGAAGGATTCATTATTACCCAATACAACTTATACGTTTGATTTTACGGATGCCATTCAGGATAATAATGAACAAAACAAGTTGGAAAACTTTACATTTGCATTTTCTACGGGAGAAAGTGTCGACTCCCTGATTATAGGCGGAATATTACTGAATGCTGAAAATCTGGAGCCCATGCCCAACATCATGATCGGGTTGCATACGGATCTGGATGATACGGCTTTCACGACGCTTCCTTTTGTGAGAACTACCAAGACGAACGATAGAGGTCAATTCTGGGTTCGGAACGTGGCTCATGGCTCTTATCGTGTTTTTGCGTTGAATGAAGTGAACCGCGACTATTTGTTCGACCAGCCGGGAGAAGATATCGCCTTCATCGACAGTGTTTTTGTTCCTGGGTTTCTGCCGGCTGTCCGTCAGGATACAGTCTGGAAAGATAGCTTGACTATCGATACGATCAGGGAGATCCATTACAACCGGTTCATTCCGGATGATATCCAGTTGTTTTTATTCAAAGAAGAATTTGACCGGCAATACCTTTCCAAGTACGAGCGAACAGCTTATTCCTTGAATTTTACTTTCAATTCGGCCAGAGATCTGGATCCGAAAATCACCTTATTAAATAAGGAATATCCGAAAGAAGCATGGGCGATTCCTGAAATTTCCGATGACGGGAAAACCCGGATATACTGGATGAAAGATTCTTTGCTCTATCGTGCCGATACGCTGCAAGTGGAAGTCGACTATTTGAAAAGCGATACCATCAATCAGCTTGTCCAAGCAAAAGATACGATTTATTTTGCGTTGAAGAAACAACCGTCCGCAAAAAAGGATAAAAAGGAAGAAGTTAAGATCAATTTTCTTGAAGCAGCCATCTCTTTGCAAGGGACTGCCGATGTCTTCGATACACTGAAAATAGTATTTTCCGAACCTTTGAGGAATCCGGATCTGAGTCAAATAAAGATAGAACAGAAAATCGATACCCTTTGGGAACCCAAAGAACTGGAATGGGTTCCGGATCATTTGAATCCGCGCATGTATTTCATTAAGCAAAAATGGCCTTATGGCGGAGAATATAAGATCACGATCGATTCGGCCGCGATGTTTAGTATTTACGATAAATGGAACGATCAGACGGAAGCTCAATTCAGGTTCCATCAAAATTCGGACTACGGACATTTATTTATTGCTCTGACGGGGATGGAGAGTAAGGGTTTCGGAGAGTTGTTGGATCACTCGGATAGAGTAGTCCGGTCTTCCGATATCATTGACGGAGAACTTATTTTTACCAATCTTAAACCCGGAAAATATTTTTTACGTTATATGGAGGATATCAATGGGAATAAAAAGTGGGATACAGGAAACTATGCCGAAAAACGGTTGCCGGAACCTGTATATTATTACCCCTCTTTTTTTGATATTCGGCAGAATTTTGAAATCGAGCAGTCCTGGAATGTGAAAGAGACTCCGGTGGAAAAACAAAAACCGTTGGAGATAACAAAAAATAAACCGATAGAGAAACAGAAAAGAAGAATTGAAGATCAAAGAACAAATACAGATCGTGGAAACAGTAATCAAAACACTACCAGAAGTGCAAGTCCTTTTTAATATTCGCCGGTTGTGTATGGGCAGGAAGAAAGCTTTTATCTTGTTCTGTTTAAGTTGTTGGATTTCAACAGGGGCTTTTGCAGAAGGGCTACAACCATTTAAAAGCGGCGAACAATTGAATTATGATATTTCATATAAATATGGGATTGTGATGCTTAAAGCGGGGACTGCACAATATAATATCAATAATCAGCATGAGAATAATGAAAGTGTGATTAAAACTTCTTTGAGTTTCAAGACTTCTTCTTTTTTTGATAAAGTATTTAAAATTCGGGATACCCTGTATTCCCATCTGAATTCGGAATTATATCCTGTTTTTCATGAACGGAATATCAATGAGGGAAATACAAAGTTCAAAGAACAAATCTATTTTTTGAAACAAAGTAAGTCCTTGACAGAAGTACGGGTTCGACGTGAAAATATTCACGAGGTCAAATTCGATACGATCATGAAAACAGAAAATCTGGGGTATGACATGTTGAATATTTTTGTTTTTGCCCGGACGTTGGATTATTCCAAATTGCAGATAAACGAATCACTCCCTCTGATCGTTTTTGTCGGAAAAGATCTGGTTAAGATGAATATCCGGTACAAGGGACAGGCGATTCTGGAAAAAAGCGAAACGCTCAAATATAGAACGGTTCGCTTTGAGGTGGATATTGTAGATGAGGCTTTTAACGGAGCTAAAAACGCGATGGAAATCTGGATCAGCGATGATGAAAACAGGATCCCGTTGAAACTGAAAGCCAAGTTAAAAATCGGAGCTGCAGAGGCTTATCTGTCTTCTTACAAGAATCTGAAATACCCTTTAAGCTCGGAAGTGATTATCAAACCCCGCCGATAAATGTTGGTTTATCCGGTAATCGATAGGAGAAATAAGATGGTGCTGTCGTTTTTAGTCTTTAAGGACTTTAAGGACCTCAAGGTCTTTAAAGTCCTTAAAGACTAAAAGCTGACGACGAAAGTTGAACCATTTTCGGGGGATAGGCCACGGATAGGCGTTTATTTTTGATTGAGATGATTCGACAAACATTCATCCAAGGCTTGCGTGATCTCCGGCGCAGAGGCTTGCACTTTTTCTTTCAACAACCGAATGCCTTCTGCCTGAGAAGCTTTGATTTCGCTCTCTGATACAACGCCTTTGGGCTGCCAGAGATACAAATACTGGCGCAAACGGTTCATGAAAAACGGGGAATTATATACTAAATAGTTATTTATATCAACGCGGTCGAACAAATGGTTGCGCAACCAGTCGACCCGCTGCTCACTTTGCAGTCCGGAAGGGACTTCCGACTCCTGGAGACAGCTC
>JAVBNR010000014.1:0-101997 GCA_031551395.1 Bacteroidales bacterium | reverse complement strand
AAAATATATCTACGCCATATTTGAAAGCACATTAGAAAGTAACATTGACGATATAAAGAATTTGGACAAGAGACGATTAGCAATTGGAATGCCGACACGGGCAACTGAAAAGAAAATAAAGGAATTACGTCAATGAAAAATAAAAAAATCGTTGTTTTTTCAGAAAATAATGATCAATCCACAGAAGAAGTAATGAGATGGTGTAAAATTAAAGGCTATGGTGTTCATCGGATTAATAGTGATGACATGGGATTGAATATTACAATTTCAGCTAAAGGCCTCTTAATTTCTACTTCATTTGATTCTTTTACAGTATCGACAAATACAATCTTTTGGTTCCGAAGAGCAGAATATGCCTCAATATATGTTGTGACACAGAAAAATCTGTTAAAAAAATCTGTGGGAATTTTTAATTTTATTGAATGCCGACAGGCATTTAACGCCCTAAAATCTTGGGTAAAAAACAATTGTAACTATTCTTCCGAATATCAAAACTGCGCTTTTAATAAAGTAGATGTTTTGTTAAAAGCAGCCCAATGTGAAATAATGGTTCCTGACTGGATTGTTACAGGGAAAAAAGAACAAGCTGTTTCATTTGCAAAATACTATTCAGAAGTAGCGTGTAAGCCTTTTGATGCATTCTTCTTACATGACAAGAACGTAACGTATAAAAATCTGACAAGAAAGTTAACATGTGCTGATCTGGAATCTTTTCCAAATCAATTTGTGCCCCGTTTTTTTCAGCAATACATTAATAAAAAATACGAATTACGGAGTTTCTACTTTCATGGAGATTTTTTTACACATGCCATCTTTTCACAGAACAATCCGGAAACAGCTATTGATTTTAGAAATTATGATAATAACAAACCAAATCGATGTATTCCGTTTCGTCTGGCACAAGATTATTGTACAAAATTGAAAATGTTGATGGATTTATTGGCATTAGATACCGGCTCATTTGATCTTTTAGTTGATAAAGATGACAATTATTATTTTTTGGAAGTCAACCCTGTAGGACAATTTGGAGCCGGATCTTACGACTGTAATATGAATATCGAAGAGCATATTGCTAATTTTTTAATAGAAATGTCTCATGGAAAAAGATAAAAAAATGCAAGCGCTATCAAATCTTGGTTATAATATAACAAAAGAAAATAACACCAAGATAGTAAAAAAAGTAATACCTAATCGACAATTTGGGACATCTTATTGTAATGTCCCTTTTTTTTACAAACATATAACTCGTTTATTCTTTCATTGATGACTGTTATGAATCGAAGCCTAGAATATTTAATTTTTCTTCCTGTTTGTATGCTTATTAAAGGGTACAAACGAAGTATTGTACTGGACATACAACGTGGCATATTGGATTTTATTCCAAATGATTTATATGAAATATATCAAAAGTATAATAAGTGTAAAATAGATTATATTTTAAATCAGTATAATAAAGAAGAGCAGATAATTGTGCAGGAATATATTGATTTTTTGATTAAAAATGAATATGCCATTTTAGGATCAGAGCATGATGCAAAACATATTACAGATTTGCCAATCCAATATAACTATTATGGAGGAAGCATTACCAATTGTATTTGCGAGTATTCTAAATCTATCTTCAAGAATATACAATTGATACTAAGGATTGTGGATGAGCAGTTAAAATGTTCTGCCTTTCAGTTAATATGTATACATCCCGTTTCAATTACAGAGTTAGTTGATTTTATGAGACATTTTAAAGATATGGCTTATATTTCACATGTCGAAATAATATTACCTTATCATCCTGAATACACTGTGGATTCTGTAGATAAATTCATATTTAACAATCCCATCATTAATAAATTAATCCTATACTCATCACCTTTTGATCTTGTTAAGGATTTATCTCATACGATCATTATTAATACTCATGAAAATATTTCTAAAACAAAATGTGGTATAGTCAAGAAAGAATATTTTGCACAAAATATATTTCATATCACAGAAGCTATGCATTACAATACATGTCTACATAAAAAATTATTTATAAGCGGGAGTGGGGATATAAAAAATTGTCCATATTCAAAAAAAATACATGGAAATATTTTAATCGATGATGTACAGAAAATTATAGAAAAACATATATTTCGCAAATTATGGAGTATTACAAAAGACAAAATAGCCGTTTGTAAAGATTGCGAATTTCGTTATATATGTACTGATTGCAGAGTATTTATTAAAGATACACATGATATGTATTCACCACCTATGAAATGTACTTATAATCCATATATTGCTAAATGGGCAGGAGAAGAGGAATATCAACCTGTTGCTAACTAATTTATAAAAGAATGATTTTTTTCCCTCACTATCAACAGCTCGACGCCATGGATTGCGGCCCAACCTGCTTGCGCATGATTGCAAAGCATTATGGCCACACCTATTCCTTGCAAACTTTACGAGAAAAAAGCTTTATCACCCGGGAAGGAGTATCCATGTTAGGGATCAGTGACGCCGCCGAAAATATAGGATTTCGAACGATCGGAGTAAAAATCACTTTGGAGCAACTGATTAAAGATTTACCTCTGCCTTGTATCTTGCACTGGAATCAGAATCACTTTGTGGTTTGTTATGATATCAAAAAGAAAAAAAATGATTACTCCATTCACATTGCTGATCCTGCTCATGGGCTTTCAGTTCTTAATAAGGAAGAGTTCCTTCGATGTTGGATTTCATCACAATCAAAGGGAAAAGACGTCGGAACTGCTTTGGCTTTACAACCTACTCCGGAATTTTACGAACACGAAGACGACAAACAAAAAGCATCCCGGAATCTGGGTTATTTCGTCCGGTATTTATTTCCCTACAAAAAACAATTTATTCAGTTAATCCTGGGAATGCTTATCGCGATGATCTTACAATTGATCGTCCCCTTTCTGACCCAAGCTGTCGTCGATAATGGTATACGCCCCGGCAATCTGAACTTTATTACCTTGATACTGATTGCCCAGTTAGTCGTTTTTATTACCAAATTGGCAGTCGAATTTATCCGTAGCTGGATCATGCTGCATGTTAATGCACGGATCAATATCGCCCTGATATCAGATTTTTTAGCCAAGCTGATGCGTCTTCCGGTCGGCTTTTTCGACACCAAAATGGTTGGCGATATCATGCAGCGCATCGGAGATCATGGCCGTATCAAGGCTTTCCTGACAGGGTCCTCTTTAAATACACTGTTTTCTTTTTTCAATTTCATTATTTTTGGCTGTATTCTGGCGTATTACAACCTGATCATCCTGGGTATATTTCTATTAGGCAATACGTTATACATAGTTTGGGTATTAGCGTTCATGAAATACCGCCGGAAATTAGACTACAAACGTTTTGCCCAGGCTGCAAGCGAACAAAGCAGCTTGTTTCAGCTTATTACCGGGATGCAGGAGATCAAACTGAATAACTGTGAAAAACAAAAACGCTGGCAATGGGAACGCATCCAGGTCAAATTATTCAATATCAGCATAAAAGGACTAGCTTTAGGACAATACCAACAGTTGGGATCTGTCTTTTTCTCTCAGACCACCGGGATCTTTATCTCATTCATTGCCGCCAAGTCGGTAGTCGACGGAAACATGACATTAGGGATGATGATGTCCCTCACTTACATCATCGGGCAGCTGTCCGCTCCCATCGAACAATTCATCGGCTTTGCCCAATCGCTTCAGGATGCGAAGATCAGCCTGGAACGCCTCGGGGAAATCCATAATAAGGAAGATGAAGATCAAACTGCAGATTTGAAATTATCGTCTCTTCCGGAAAACAAAACAATAAAAATTAATCATCTATGGTTCAGTTATGATGGCGCTGACCGGGATTATGTATTGGAAGATATCAATCTCGATATCCCTCACGACAAGGTAACAGCCATCGTTGGAGCCAGCGGAAGTGGTAAAACGACTTTAGTCAAACTGCTTTTAGGGTTTTATCCTCCCAATAAGGGCGAAATCACGATAGGGGAAACAACATTAAAAAATATCAACCCGCATCTCTGGAGACAAAAAAGCGGAGCGGTCATGCAAGACGGGTTTATCTTTTCCGATACAATTGCCAATAACATTGCCGTCGGCGAAGAATCAATCGACAAAGAGCGTTTGTTGCATGCAGTAAATGTAGCCAATATCCGGGAATTCATCGATGGCCTGCCTTTGGGTTATCATACTAAAATCGGTATGGAAGGTAATGGGATCAGTCAAGGGCAACGCCAACGGATGCTGATTGCACGGACTGTGTACAAAGATCCGGAATTCCTGTTTTTCGATGAGGCGACCAACGCACTGGACGCGAAGAATGAACGAGTCATCATGGACAATTTGCAATCGTTTTACAAAGAAAAAACAGTCATTGTTGTCGCCCATCGGCTGAGTACGGTACAGCATGCAGACAATATCATCGTACTGGATAAAGGGAAAGTAGCCGAACAAGGTACGCATCAGGAGTTGACTGACAAGAAAGGGATTTATTATCAACTGGTAAAAAATCAGTTAGAGCTGGGGAGTTGAGCGGAGAGATTTACGAGGGATGTAGATTCTTTAACAAAACAAAAAAATGGAAAAAGAAAAAGAGATCGAAATACGTAGTGAGGAAGTGCAGGAAGTACTGGGAACTGTTCCACATTGGATTCTGCGTTGGGGAATTACAGTTCTGGCTATTATTGTATTTATCCTGCTCATAGGAAGTTGGTTCTTCAAATATCCGGATACTATTGCAGCCACCATGACATTAACCGGGAATACTCCTCCGGCGGCGATTGCTGCAAAGATAAACGGCCCCATTATGGAGCTGTATGTTCAAGATGAACAAATGGTTAAAGAAAAAGATTATTTGGCGGTCATACAAAATCCGGCTTCGACAAAAGATATGCAAGCGCTTAAAAACAGCCTGCAAAAGTTAATCTTGAATCCGGATAGCTTTTCACTATTCCCTCATCAAAAATTACAGTTGGGAAGCGTGCAAGGGGTTTATTCATCCTTTATCCGTTCTTTGGATAACTACCGTAAATTCGTCGAACTGGACTACTATCCACGTAAATTGGAATCCATCGGCAACAGGATATCCCAATATAAAAAGTATTATCAGGGAATGCAACGGCAACAAGAGATATCCGGACAACAATACCGGATTGCAGAAACACAATTCAGCCGCGACTCTTTACTGGGTCAAAGGAATGTGCTCTCTCCCCAGGACCTGGATAATGCCCGAACACAGTATCTTCAAAGCCGGCTTGCATTAGAAAGCTCAGTATCTTCTTTAGAAAATCTGCAAATGCAAATAACTCAAATGCAAGAGACTTTCTTAGACACGGAAAAACAGTATTTAGAAAAGAAAAGTAATCTGGAGTCAGAGTTGAATGCTCTTGCCACCCAATTAATAAATGAAATCAACACCTGGGAGATGAATTATGTATTACAGGCTCCTATTCATGGGAAGATCACATTTACCGGTTATTGGAGTAAAAATCAGAATGTGACTGCCGGAGAAACCGTTTTCAGTATTATCCCGAATCTAAACACAGGTCTGACAGGGAAAGCATTATTGCCAATCGCCCGGTCGGGAAAAGTTAAGGCCGGCCAGCGGGTCAATATCTACTTCCTGAATTATCCGGAAGAGGAGTTTGGAATGGTCAAGGGAACTGTCAAGAATATTTCTTTAGTTCCTGTCAAAGAGAATTACACTGTAGAAATTGCCTTGCCCAATGGCTTAATGACAACCTACAAAAAGGAACTGCCTTTTTCCCAGGAAATGACGGCCAATACGGAAATTATTACTGAAGACTTAAGGTTATTGGAACGGTTTTTTATGCCGATTAAAAAAATATTGAAAGAACACTTATGAAAAAACAAATAATTTGTCACACATTATGTATAATATTTATACAGATATATTAAGTATATAACAAATTTTCATTTTCTTTAAACTTTTTATTACTTTTATTGTTTTTAAGTCAAAACAAATAGTCACTGACTTCTTATTTCTATGACTGAATCACAAAAAAAGCAACAATTGTTCAGGGGGAAGCCCATGGTGCGTATGCACACCATGATCAAAGCGACAGGCCCTATATGCAACCTCGATTGCAACTATTGCTATTACTTAAGTAAAGCAGATCTCTTGCAAACAGACAGTCGTTGGCGGATCTCCGATGAAACCCTTGAAAATTTTATTCAACAATACATCGAACAACAAAATGCTCACGAAATCGTTTTCTCTTGGCAAGGAGGAGAACCCTCTTTATTGGGACTGGAATTTTTCAGGAAAGTAGTCGCATTACAGAAAAAATACGCTCCACCCCACGTCCGTTGCGAAAATGACTTACAAACGAACGGCACATTATTAAACGACGAATGGTGCGAGTTCCTCCGTGAAAATAATTTTCTCGTCGGATTAAGTATCGATGGCCCTAAGCATCTCCACAACACATACCGGACTTATACCGGGGGCAAAGGTTCTTTCGATAAAGTGTTGGAATCCGCTCAACTGTTGAACAAGCATGGAGTCCGGTTTGCAACTTTAACCGTTGTCCATGATGTCAATGCTCCGTACCCATTAGAAGTCTACCGTTTCCTCCGGGACGAAGTCAAAAGTAAACAGATGCAGTTTATTCCGATTGTCGAACCCAAAAACTTCGCTACCACTGCGCCTCAACATTGGAATATCGCGGATATGCCCGAAGAAAATTCGCCGGAAGCCGACCCGAGACATCCGGATTCTTTTGTAGCTTCGTGGTGTGTCGGACCTACGGAATATGGAAATTTCCTGATCAAAATTTTCGACGAATGGTATGCCAAAGACCTTGGACAAATTTATGTTCCTTTTTTCGATAGCGCCGTCGAACAATGGATCGGCCGGCCTTCCCCCTTGTGTATCTTCTCTCCTATCTGTGGAAAAGGTTTGGCGATGGAACACAATGGAGATATATACGCTTGCGACCATTATGTGTATCCCGAATATAAGCTTGGGAATATCAAGGACAAACCATTGGTCGAAATGGCCATGTCGGAAAACCAGGAAAGATTCGGATACAGTAAAGATTTTACCCTTCCGGGTAAGTGCCGGCAATGCCGCTACCTATTCGCCTGCTCAGGAGAATGTCCGAAGAACAGATTATTAAAAACAACGCAGGGAGAACCTGGTTTAAACTATTTATGCAAAGGATTATATAACTATTTCAGCCATATCGATCCTTACATCCGAAAAATTGTCAATCATCTGGGATATGAAGTCGCTAACGACGTTCCTCCTTTGAATTAAATGGAAAATTGAACATGGATATTGTCATCAAAAAAACAAGCGAACATGAAAAAGAGCTGCTGATCACAGCTCCCTGGAATATGATCGAAACAGACTACAACGATCTGCTGAAGAAATATTCAAAATTACCTTTCAAAGGATTCAGGCCGGGAAAGGCTCCGCTTAGCGCCATTGAATCTCATTTCAAAAACCAGTTAAAAAACGATCTGCTAACGGTTGCTTCCACTCGTTTATGTCGAAAAGCGCTGAAAGAGAAGGAAATCCTAGCCGGATCCCCCATTGAGATAACAGACAGCGAATTAAAGAAAAACGAATCCCTGCAGTTCAAAGCGACATTTATTGAAATGCCACAGTTTGAACTTCCTGATTACAAACAACTAAACCTGCAAGCGATCGATCAGGAAGATCAACTGGACGAAATTTCAGAAAAGTTATTGGAACAAACGACGATTTCCTTACATCCGTCTTTTGTCGAAAACGAATTAAAATACTCGGAGACTCCCGAAGACGCTCTATCTGAAGAAGAAAAGATGGCCGCAGAAGATCGGGTCAAACTGATGTTGATATTAAAAACAATCGCTCATCAGGACAATATAGAAATTGATGAAAAAGATATCGAAGAACGTATCAGGATTATTGCAGCAGAAAACGATGTTACCCCTGAAGAACTGAAAGAATTTTTAGTGGCTCACAATGGATTGTCGCGAGTGGCCGATTCTTTACTGGCAGAGCAGGTATTGGAATATATCATCAGCATACAATAGGTCATCATTGACACAACCGACACTATTCTATCGACATCATCTTAAACAAAAATCATAGTTATCTGTTAATATTTTATAGTAAAAAATTACTCAAGTTTCACTATCAGTAAAATCTAACAGTTAATTATATGAAACCAATGATTCAAGCCTTATCAGGCATTCTTTTTTTATTTTTTACCGTTGCATGTAATCATACAACTACTAAAAAAGATACAATCCAAACGACTCAGCCAGACTCCACTATCTACGAAAACATGGTATGGATACCCGGAGGGACTTTCAAAATGGGAACGGATGATCCCAACAGCATGCCCAATGAGCGCCCATCCCATGAAGTCTCAGTCAACGGATTCTGGATAGATAAATACGACGTAACCAATGCTGAATTCCGTCGATTTGTGGAAGCAACAGGTTATGTGACTACAGCTGAAAAACCGATCAATTGGGAAGAATTAAAAAAACAGCTTCCTCCCGGAACTCCAAGGCCAAGCGAATCCATGCTCCAACCGGGCTCCCTGGTATTTACACCACCTCAACACGCTGTTGACCTGATGGATATGTCCGGATGGTGGACATGGACTACCGGCACCAGTTGGAAGCATCCGCAAGGACCCGGAAGTTCCATCGAAGGAAAAGATAACTACCCGGTCGTACAGGTTTCCTGGGACGATGCCCAAGCTTATGCCCAATGGGCTGGTAAACGGCTGCCGACAGAAGCGGAATGGGAATATGCCTCCCGCGGCGGATCTGTGGATACACGTTATTATTGGGGGAATGATTTCAAATTAAACGGACAATTTATGGCCAATACTTTTACCGGAGATTTTCCCTATAACAACAACAATGAAGACGGTTATCCCGGAATTGCTCCGGTGGGCTCATTCCCTCCGAATGGATACGGACTCTATGACATGGCCGGCAATGTATGGCAATGGACAGCCGATTTATACAACGAAAAAGATCATACACAAATGGCATCGATCAGTTGCGATATCCCGGAAGGAATGTCTCCCAAACCCATACAAGCTACCGAAGGCGAAATACGCCGGGTTACCAAAGGAGGATCTTTTCTCTGTAACCCTTCGTATTGTGAAAGCTACCGGCCTAGTGCCCGCCGGGGGACTCCTTACGACACCGGCATGGGACACATCGGATTCCGTTGTGTCGTCAATAAAATATGAGATTTTATTTTTCTCTTCACTTATCAATATTTTATTATAAAATCTCATAAACTTTTTTGAAATTTTGATTGTTCTAAAATTAACTATTGTAAAATATCGATCACATTTGTTTGATTCGATACAATATTTATTAAAAAATTCTACAATTAACACCATTTTATTTAGATAATTATGAAATTAAATTTGAAACAAAAACTGAAAAATTGTGGTAAAGTGGCTGCAATTGGTGCTGTTCTAGCAGTAGGGGCTATCATCCCTCAAAAAGCAGAAGCACAACAAAAACAAAATCAGGGAAAGCCGAACATTCTTGTCATTTTCGGTGATGACATCGGACAAACAAATGTCAGTGCATACAGCCGGGGATTAATGGGATTCACAACCCCCAATATCGACCGCATTGGAAATGAAGGAGGAGTATTTGTCCAATACTATGGACAACAATCGTGTACCGCCGGACGAGCGGCATTCATTACCGGACAATGTCCTTTCCGCACGGGATTGACGAAGGTTGGAATGCCGGGAGCGACGGTCGGTTTACAAGCAGAAGACCCGACCATTGCCGAATTCCTGAAACCGCTGGGTTATATGTGCGGACAGTTTGGTAAGAATCACTTGGGCGACCGTGATAAATTCCTGCCTACGGCTCACGGATTCGACGAATTTTTCGGCAACCTCTATCACTTGAATGCAGAAGAAGAACCGGAAAATCCCGACTATCCGAAAGATCCTGCCTTCAAAAAAGCATTCGGACCGCGTGGAGTATTACGCTCAACAGCAGATGGTAAAGTAGAAGATACAGGACCTCTTACCAAGAAACGAATGGAAACGGTGGACGAAGAATTTTTGGCGGCAGCTAAAGATTTCATTACTCGTCAGGTAAAAGCAGGCAAGCCTTTCTTTACCTGGTTTAATTCTACCCGGATGCACGTATATACGCACCTGAAGCCGACTTCCGAAGGAAAAACGGGACTGGGACTACAGGCCGACGGTATGACGGAACACGATGGCATGGTAGGCGAACTGTTGAAATTATTGGACGATCTGGGAATTGCCAATAACACCATTGTTATCTATACGACGGATAATGGAGCTATGAAAAATCAATGGCCCGACGGAGGTGCATCTCCTTTTCGCTCGGAAAAAGACACCAACTGGGAAGGCGCTTACCGCGTCCCCTGTTTAGTTCGCTGGCCGGGACACATCAAACCAGGCAGCAACTTCACAGGATTATTCTCTGCTGAAGACTGGTTGACTACATTAGTCGCCGCAGCTGGGGGAAGTCCAACTTTGAGAGAAGATGCCACGAAAGGCGTAACAGCCGGAAACAAGACATTCAAAGTGCATTTGGATGGTTATAACCAGTTGGATTACCTGACCGGAAAAACCAACCAGTCGGCTCGTTCTGAATTTGTTTACTTTGATGACGATGGAAATTTGGTAGCCTATCGCGATACCCGGTTTAAATTTACTTTCTCAGCCCAATACGCGACAGGAATGGCCGTATGGCGCATGCCATTAACCACGCTTCGCGCTCCGCTCGTAGTAGACCTCCTGTCTGACCCGTATGAATATTCCATCGACGGTTCGGCGAATTATGAAGCATGGATGCTCAAGCGTGCGTTCCTTGTGTTACCTGCAGTGCAAAAGGTAGGACAGTATCTGGCCACTTATAAAGAATTTCCGCCGCGTCAACGTCCGGCATCATTCTCTATAGACCAAATCCTTGAGAAATTAAATGAATCGATAAGCACACGGTAAGAAATAAAATCATATTTTTTCACAATCTGCACTTAAATAAAGAAGCCAGCCTAAAAATATTAGGCTGGCTTTTTTATTTTTATTCCATAATTATTTTGTAATTTTGCACGCTAAAATAGAGAGTTATGGATAACAGCATTGACAATAAACAAAGAACGCTCGACAAGCGCTATTTACGTATGGCTAAAATCTGGGCGGAAAATTCTTATTGTCAAAGGCGGCAGGTAGGAGCGCTGATAGTCAAAGATAAAATGATCATTTCCGACGGATACAACGGAACACCCTCCGGATTCGAAAATAATTGTGAAGACGAAAACAATGCAACCAAGCCGTACGTTTTACATGCCGAAGCAAATGCAATCACAAAAATTGCATGCTCCAACAACAGCAGTAAAAACGCAACATTATACGTAACAGCCTCTCCATGTATCGAATGTGCAAAACTAATTATCCAATCCGGTATCAAACGTGTGATCTATTCTGAGAGCTACCGGTTGGACGATGGTATAAAACTGTTGGAACGAGCCTCTATCGAAGTAATTTATATCGACTTAAACGAATAAGTATAATCAAAGCAAACCATGGCATCAAAAAAGACAATCGGCTGGGTTATTATCATCGTCTTACTAACGTTAGTTGCCGGTTTTATTTTAGGCAACTACTTCTCCAGTAAAACATTAGGACGAAGATTATTCCTGTCGTCCGGAAATAAAATCAATGTCATCCTCGATGTTATCGACGAAGAATACGTCGATTCGGTCAACATGAAAGACCTGGTCGAAGAAGCTATTCCCAAACTAATCAGCGAACTGGATCCTCATTCGGCTTACATTCCGGCAGATAAACTCAAAGCAGCTAACGAAGATCTGGAAGGACATTTCGGAGGGATCGGCGTCGGATTTGTCGTCCAGGACGATACGATCATGGTTGTCAGTGTCGTATCCGGAGGTCCATCCGAACAAGCAGGTATCCAGGCTGGTGACCGGTTGGTTACCATCGGAGATTCCCTTTTTGCCGGAGTCGGCATCAAAACCGAACAAATCATCAGCACTTTGAGAGGAGCTACCGGAAGTAAAATAAAACTGGGTATCAAAAGAAATAATTCCGACAAGATCATTCATTACGAAATCATACGAGGAGAAATCCCGGACAAGACCGTTGAAACTGCCTACGAAATATCCAAAGGTATCGGTTATATCAAAGTTAAAAAATTTGCCCGAACCACTTACGATGAATTTGTTCAGGCTTTAGCTCAGCTGATGGATGCCGGCTGTCAGTCTTTTATTCTCGACCTGCGTTCCAATACAGGAGGGATCCTCGAAGTTTCGATAAATATGGCTAACGAATTCCTTTCCCGGGGACAACTGATTGTATACCGGCAAGGAAGAGCATCTCCCCGTAACGATGCGATCGCTAACGGAGCAGGCACCTGCCAGGAGAATCAGATCACACTATTGATGGATGAAATTTCCGCATCCGCAAGTGAAGTCATGGCCGGAGCTATCCAGGACAATGACCGGGGACTTATCATCGGACGCCGTTCATATGGTAAGGGGCTGGTACAGAACCCCATTACATTCTCCGACGGATCCGCATTGAGGCTTACGATCGCACGGTATTATACCCCTTCGGGAAGATGCATCCAACGAAACTATCAACTGGGCAAATCCGATGCATACGAACAGGAGTGGATCGACCGGTTTTCTCACGGAGAATCTTTTTCAAAAGACAGTATCAAACAGGATGAAAGTCTTAAATATAAGACAGCAGCCGGCCGCACCGTGTACGGAGGCGGAGGGATCATGCCTGACATTTTCGTTCCACGCGACACATCCGGTATTACGTCTTATTACATCAATCTTGAAAACAACGATATTTTTTATCGGTATGCTTTCAAGTATGTCGATCAACGAAGGAAACAAATGAAACAATTCAAAAACTACGAATCGCTTTATAGTTACCTGAAGAAACAGCCTATCCTGGAAGAAGTTGTCCGTTTTGCCGACGCCAACGGAATACGTCCAAGAACCAATCTGATCCATGTATCTGCCCAATTAATTGAAAATCGGACCATCGCCTACATTGTAGGGAATGCTTTCGGCAATGAATCGCTCTATGCTGTTGTCATGAAAGACGACCCGGTCGTATTGAAGGCTGTCGATGTCATTAAAAAAGGAGAAGCAAAACCGGAGTTCATCCGTAAAAATATTCCTGCCGACACAACTCAAACTAAATAAAAACGATATCGGATATCACTTCCCGACCCGCTTCATTATTGAGGCGGGTTATTAGTTTTTCACGACACATGGTCAATTCGCTCCGGAGGACAGAAGAAGTCAAATGCACATATAACACTTGATTTTTTATATAAATTTTGGAAGTATATTGAACGGTAAGATTTCCTAAAACTTTACTCCAAGCGTTTATCAGCCTGGTTTCCGCCAGTTTTGTCGTTAAAACCGGATGATCTTCCAGAAAGACATCCAACACTTCCCGAATCGTTTGTGTATGGGTACGCTTCATCGTTTCTTCAACTTTTCATTTCATTAAACACTCCGTTTTCTACCTGGAAAAGCTTATAATCATGATCCATTTTAGCTAATATCTCATCCAGATACTTCCGATTCGTATCCGTTATAAATATCTGTCCGAACTGAGGTTGAGCGACCAACTTCACAATTTGTTCCACCCGTGCTCCATCCAGTTTATCAAACACATCGTCCAACAATAATATCGGAACGGAAGAACCCGTTTTGACCAGAAAATTAAATTGAGCCAGTTTCAATGCAATCAAATACGTCTTGCTTTGTCCCTGCGAACCTATTTTTCGCATCAGATAACCATCCAGGATAAAACTAAAATCATCTTTATGAATTCCGGATGTCGTATAACCGAACAAACGATCTCGCTCCCGCTTATCTCTCAGCAAATCAGCCAAATCGATGTCGTTCAGCTGCGATTCATATTTCAATCCGACCGATTCCTCTCCCTGGCAAATCGTTTGATGATATTCCTGAAATATAGGTAAAAAGGTCTCAACAAAGACCCTTCGTTTTTGATGAATCATTCGACCATGGAAAACCAGTTGCTCTTCCCATATTTCAAACAGAGAATCATCCTGCGGACGGGTTTCTTTCAGCAGCGAATTACGTTGCAGCAAAGCCTTGTTGTACTTAATCAAAGCATGTAAATATTCTCTGTCATATTGCGAAATGACCATATCGACAAACTTACGCCGCTCCTCACTCCCACCCTGGATCAAATCCGAGTCTGCAGGAGAAATCATCACAAGCGGAAGAAATCCGATGTGCTCCGAAAGACGTTCATATTCCTTCTTATTCTTTTTAAATATTTTTCGTTGTTTTCGTTTGATCCCACAGTATATTTCTTCCCGAACACCATCAAATAAATAGACTGCCTGTAGTACCGAAAAATCTCGATCGTGCATGATCAACTGAGAATCAGTCAGATTTGTGTGATTTTTACAAAAAGACAAATAAAACAAAGCATCTAATAAATTGGTCTTACCCATTCCGTTATTACCAAACAAACAATTCATCTTCGGAGAAAAAATCAAATCAGCTTGTTCGATGTTTTTAAAATTCAGTATGGATATCCGTTCGATCGTCATGAATCAAATTATAATAAAGAATATGTAACAAAAGTAATAAAAACAAATCAATCTTGGGTATATCAGGAAAAAAAATTACTTTTGCCTCCGCTTACCCCCCCTTAGAGGATCGTATTCATTAAATAAGTTTAAAGTTTAAAATCAATATTATGGACGAAGGCCCATATCCGAGTCGAAAAAAAACAGCAATATCAATCACTCTGTAAGGGTTTTTCGTAATTCCCTTACGGAATAAATGCGTAAGAGGATTACATGATGAAAGAAATCAAAATTCATTTCCAACAACTTATCGAAGAAAAAAGCTGGAAAACAGTCAAACAAGAGCTTTACAACATCGATTCTGTCCAGATAGCAGAAATCATCGAAGAACTTTCAAAATCCGATCAAATCATTTTATTTCGCCTCTTGCCGCAGGAGCTGGCCAAAGAGACATTCAAGCACCTTTCTCACGATCAGAAAGAAGATATCATCGAGGGACTAGCCGTCAATATAAATAAAGTAACCGATTTGCTCAATGATTTGGACCCTGATGATCGTACCGCATTTTTCGAAGAATTGCCCGGAGAAGTGAGCCAGCGCCTGATACAAATGTTATCAAACGAAGAACGGGAAATAGCCATCCGGTTGTTGGGATACCCCAAAGACAGTATCGGACGGTTAATGACTCCTGAATATGTTGCCGTAAAACCGTATTTCTCCGTTCAGCAAGCGCTGGAACACATTCGAAAATTTGGTCGCGATTCAGAAACACTCAACGTGATTTACATTGTCGACGAACAATGGAAACTCATCGACGATATCCGAATAAAAGAAATTATACTGGCTTCTCCTCAACAAACCATATCTGAGATCAGCGACAATCGCTTCATTGCCCTTCATGCCTATGACGATCAGGAGATTGCCGTAAAAGTCTTCTCCGATCATGATCGGGTAGCGCTTCCTGTTACCGGTACCGACGGCACCCTGCTGGGTATCGTTACCTTCGATGATGTGATGGACGTTGTAGAAAAAGAAAATACGGAAGACTTTCAAAAATTCGGGGGAACCGAAGGATTGGACCTGTCTTACACCAAAACATCACTCTTTGAAATGATAAAAAAACGTTCCGGATGGCTTATTATTCTTTTTTTAAGCGAGATGCTAACAGCTTCTGCCATGGGACATTTCGACGGAGAGATAGCCAAAGCAGTCGTCCTTGCTCTTTTTGTTCCTTTGATCATTTCAAGCGGAGGGAATTCAGGCTCACAAGCCGCAAGCCTCATCATCCGGTCTCTTGCTCTCGGAGAATTGAAATTAAAAAACTGGTGGTACGTGATGAAAAAAGAAGTCCTTTCCGGTCTCTTTTTAGGCTCCATACTCGGAGTTATCGGCTTCATCCGGATACTCATCTGGCAGGAAACCGGCCTTTATGATTACGGCATACATTGGTTCTGGATCGGACTCAGCGTTTCCGTATCTCTGGTATTTGTCGTCCTATGGGGTACTCTTTCCGGTTCCATGATTCCATTTCTCCTGAAAAAAGCAGGGTTAGATCCGGCAACAGCTTCAGCACCCTTTGTTGCAACCCTTGTCGACGTTACCGGATTAATCATTTATTTCTCAATAGCAGCCCTGTTTTTAGGAGGAAAATTATTATAATACTTTGCATCATTTTAATTCTTTACTCTAAAACTTCACTTTTATTAAAAAAAGATGCTTTAAAATTTCATTTATTATCAGAAATGGTTTACTTTTGCACTCCGTAAAATAGTATAATATAACAATATTTGAAGCAAAATGGCAACAAACGCGACTAACTCCGCAGAAAAGAACGTGGGAGAAATTTTTTCCAGGTCTGAGAAATTTATTGAAAAATACCAAAAACACATTCTCATAAGTATCGGTATCGTTATCTTATTAGTAGTTGCGGTATTGGGTATACGACACGCCTATCTGATCCCTAAAGAAAAAGAAGCTGAAGCAGCCATTTTCAGAGGAGAAGATTATTTTGCTCAAAATAAATATAAAATAGCCTTAGAAGGAGACAGCGCCGGATACATCGGGTTTGAAGCAATCATCGATCAATATGGCTTCACAAAAACAGCTAATCTGGCTAAAGCATACGCAGGAATTTGTCAGTATAAAATGGGAAATCCGGAAGAAGCATTGAAATACCTGAAAAAATTCAGTGCCGATGATAAAATGATTTCTCCTGCAATTACCGGATTGATTGGCGATTGCTATGTCGACCTCAATCAAGTAAACGAAGGCATTGATTACTTTAAAAAAGCGGCTTCAAAAGCGAACAATGAATTATTGAGTCCCATCTTCCTTAAGAAGGCAGGCATCGCTTATGAAAGCCTTAAAGAGTACAAAAATGCATACGACGTATATGCTCAGATAAAAGAAAAATACCCGACTTCATTGGAAGCAGCGACCATCGAAAAATACATGGATCGGGCACAATCTTTTATGAAGTAATATTTCTTATTCCGAATGGCTACAGTCTACCATAATCTGTCTGCTTATAATTCTGAAGAAATACCCGATATTTCCGGAATGAAGTTTGGTCTCGTTGTTTCCGAATGGAACAGCGAAATTACCGAAAAACTCAAAGATGGAGCCTACAATACGCTCATCAAACATGGAGCAAAACCGGAAAATATCATCATACGCTATGTCCCCGGAAGTTTCGAGTTGATTTTCGGAGCGAAAATACTTGCCGATAAAGTTAAACCGGATGCAATTATCGGATTGGGATGCGTCATCAGGGGAGAAACACCACACTTTGAATATGTTTGTTCAGGAGTTACCCAAGGTTTTGCCATACTCAATACAGAAGGAAATATTCCGTTTATATTCGGACTATTAACAAATGACACGATGAAACAGTCCGTCGATCGCGCTGGTGGAATTCATGGGAATAAAGGCGATGAAGCTGCAATTACAGCAATAAAAATGATTCAATTGTCTTGCAGTTTTAAATAATTTTACTACCTTTGTCCCGCTTTAGAATAAAGGGCAGTTACCAGAGTGGCCAAATGGGGCTGACTGTAACTCAGCTGGCTTACGCCTTCGGTGGTTCGAATCCATCACTGCCCACTAAAACTAAAAGCTAAAAACTAAAAATGAAAAGTTGTATTTCAATGAAAGTTCTTAACTTTTAGTTCTTAGTTTACTTTTGCGGAAGTAGCTCAGTCGATAGAGCATTAGCCTTCCAAGCTGAGGGTCGCGGGTTTGAGTCCCGTCTTCCGCTCCAAAGAAAAAGGATGTAATCACGCATCCTTTTTCTTTTTTTATTATTACTTTTGAAGTAAAATTCATTTCATGCTGTATTTTACTTATGATAAAACATTGGAAGGGTTGCTTACCGGAATATATGACGCTTTTTATAGAAAAGAAATACCATTAAAACTCATCTCCGACACAGCTTCAATTCCTCTTTTCACGGAAAGTCATAAAATAACGACAGACCCGGCAAAAGCAGAACGGGTATTAAACGGACTTTCCGGGAAAATATCCCAATCGGCGATCCACATGCTCTACACCTGCTTTCAATCGGAATCGGAAGATGTTGAAAATGCTATTTTCAGATACATCTGCAAAGCATTCCGTTCGGAAAAAAGCATTGAACTGAACTTTGCCGACGAAGATGTAATGGAATTATCTAAAGTATACAAAAAAGTAACCCGGGAAGAAGAACGAATGCGACAGTTTATCCGCTTTCAAAAAACCGCCGATGGCATCTTTTTCGCCTGTGTCGAACCGAAATACAATGTCATCCCCTTAACATTAGGCTTTTTCGAAGATCGCTTTGCCGACCAGCAATGGCTTATCTACGACATAAAACGAGCCTGCGGGTGGTACTACGACCGGCATAAAACAGAAGAAGTCCGGTTTGAACAACCTCTATTCGATTTCACAACAGGAAAACTATCCAACGAAATATTAGAAGACGAAGAAATCGATTTTCAACAGCTATGGAGGAAGTACATCCAATCCATCAGTATCAAGGAACGTATGAATTTGAAACTACAACGTCAGCATATGCCTAAACGGTTCTGGAAATTTTTGACGGAAAAACAATAAATCAAATGCAAAAATCAATTATCGACAGTGAATTAGGAAATATTGTTTTAAGAAAAAATCTCAGAGCTCGCCATTATACGATCCGCTGGAATAAAGGGAAAGTGTCTGTTACACTTCCGGCATACGGCTCTTACCGACAAGCGCTGGAATTTGTTTTTTCACATAAAGACCGACTGATCAAGCAGATACAAGCACGTGAAAGTAAAGAGATTTCGAAAGAAGAAGAAATTGAATTGCGAAAAAAAGCAAAAGCTTATTTACCGGAGAAGCTACATAACTTATCTGTTTTGCATGGATTTAGTTATAATAGTGTCAAAATAACAAAGAGCAGAACCCGCTGGGGATCCTGCTCTTCTAAAACGACAATCAATTTGTCTCTATTTCTAATGCTACTACCCGAACATCTGATTGATTACGTTCTTCTGCATGAATTGTGTCATACCGTACACATGAATCACGGCCCCGAATTCTGGCTGTTATTGGATCGTGTTACGGATAATCAGGCTCACAAACTCAGGAAAGAGCTCAAAAATCATCATCACTAAACGGTTTATTATCTCCCTTTACTACTGTCACGATCGAGCATCGTTCGGGCAAAATGTATTTCCGCGCGCTGATATTTGAAAATTTTCTCGGAAGAAATGACTTTTTTGAATTTATCAATGTATTCCTGGTCCAATTCAGCTTCTTTTATTCTCACATCAGCAGCCAGACTCACAACTTCATCATATTCTGCTTCTGTCGGTTTCTTACCCTCTTTGACTTTTTGATTAAGCGTCCGGATTTCCTGTCTTAAATTTTTATTTAATTGAAACTTTTTCTCCTGTAATTCATCACAAAGCGGCCAGAATGCTTTCGATTCATCTTCTGTCAAATTCATCTGAGAAGAAATATATTCCACTCTTTTTGCCTTGAATTTTTCAAATTCAGCTTTCCTGCTTTCACTGTTAGACTTGTTTTGCTGGGAAAACAGGCCTAAAGAGACAGAACAAAATACGGCTAGAATAAAAATCTTGTATCTCATAAAAAATTATTTTTAGAGCTTTAACAATTTAGTTCGGATGTTCCAGATAAGCTGTCCGATGGTAAAGATCTTCTGCGACCTGATCTTCATAGTATCGATAGAAATCCTCTATCTCCGCATCAGAATGTAATACAATCCCCGATTTTGCCTGGCTTTGATAGTCTTTTGTTTCCGGATTCTTCATCACAAAATTTTTGATCATGAAGGCGACTCCGGCAAGCATTGCAGCCATATAAACCCACGGCCTGAACCGATCCCATAAGTTGATAACCTGAATTTTTTCTGTTTTATGTTCAGGTAAACGAGACATCATCTCTTCGGAAAATTGTTCAAAATATCCTTCCGGGACTTTGAACGGACTACTTTTCTCGATTTCGTTTAACTTACTTTCTTCCGGACTCATATTCATACTATTTTTCTTGTATTTATAAGACTATTCTAATATTTAAAAGTTTAATCTCTATTTGTTAAAAAATCTTCAATTTTTTTCGCAGCATGATGATATGAAGCTTTTAAGGCTCCAACAGAGGTACCTAAGATTTCAGACATCTCTTCATAAGGCATTTCATCGTAATATCTCAAATTAAAAACAATCCGCTGCTTTTCAGGCAAACCCAGGATAGCCTGCTGCAACCGGATCTGCACCTGATCTCCATCAAAATATTCATCGCTTTCCAGACGATTACTTAAAAATAAATCCGAATCATCTAAAGAGACATTATGGAGGGAGCGCTGACGATTTAAGAAGGTCACACATTCATTAATTGCAATGCGATATAACCAGGTCAACAGCTTCGATTCTCCACGGAATAAATCAATATTTGTCCACGCTTTGATAAATGTATTTTGAAGTAAATCGTTGGCATCGTCATGCGACAAAACCATTTTTCTAATCTGCCAATAAAGTTTCTCTGTATAAAATGAAACAACTTTTCCAAATGCTTGTTTTTGTTGGCTGGAATTTCCACTGCGAAGCATCTTCAATATTTCATCTTCATTATAAAACGCCATACTTATGTTTTCTTGTCTATTCGTTTACTTGTCTAACAGAAACTTGCGGTAAAAGTAACAAAAAAAATGGGTTACCTTTCACAGTAACCCATTTTTATTTGATATGAAGAATTTATCTTCTTACATCATTCCGCCCATTCCTCCTCCCATCGGAGGCATAACAGGCGCCGGATTATCTTCTTTCTTTTCTGTGATCACACATTCTGTAGTCAGGAACATTCCAGCTATCGAAGCGGCATTTTCAAGAGCTACCCGGGCGACTTTCGCAGGGTCGATAACTCCTGCTGCATACAGATTTTCATAAATATCCATGCGAGCATTATAACCAAAATCGTTCTTACCTTCTTTCACTTTTTGAACAACCACTGCACCTTCTTTTCCCGCATTTGCAACAATCTGACGAAGAGGCTCTTCTATGGCACGTTTCACGATTTCAATACCTGTAGTCTCATCTTCGTTATCTCCTTTCAAATTTTCCAAAGAAGCTATCGCACGAATATAAGCAACACCACCTCCGGGAACCGTTCCTTCTTCAATCGCCGCACGGGTTGCACTCAACGCATCATCCACGCGGTCTTTCTTTTCTTTCATTTCCACTTCAGAAGGAGCTCCGACATAAAGAACAGCTACTCCGCCAGCTAATTTAGCTAAACGTTCCTGTAGTTTTTCTTTATCATAATCAGAAGTTGTCACTTCAATCTGTGCTTTGATCTGACTGATCCGTGAAGTTATGGCATTCTTCTCGCCTGAACCATTTACTATCACTGTATTGTCTTTATTGACAGTTATTTTTTCCGCACTACCCAGCATATCCAACGTAGCAGACTCCAATTTCAAGCCTTTTTCTTCGGAAATAACCACACCTCCTGTCAAAACAGCGATATCTTCCAACATTTCTTTACGACGGTCGCCAAAACCCGGTGCTTTCACAGCACAGATCTTCAAAGAACCACGCAAACGGTTTACAACTAAAGTGGCCAATGCTTCAGAATCGATGTCTTCTGCAATAATCAATAAAGGACGACCCGTTTGAACCGATTGCTCCAGAATAGGAAGCATTTCTTTCAATACGGATATTTTTTTATCATAGATCAGGATGAAAGGATTTTCAAGGTCAGCTTCCATTTTTTCCGTATTGGTTACAAAATAAGCAGAAATGTAACCACGATCAAATTGCATACCTTCCACTACATCCACGTATGTTTCGATACCCTTGGCTTCTTCAACAGTGATAACACCTTCTTTTTTCACTTTTTGCATCGCTTCGGCAATCAGTTTGCCTATTGATTCGTCGCCATTGGCAGAAATTTTAGCCACATTTTCAATTTTCTTGAAATCATCTCCAACTTCCTGAGATTGCTCTTTCAGGTCATTCACTACGGAAATAACGGCTTTGTCTATCCCCCGTTTCAAATCCATCGGATTAGCACCGGCAGTTACGTTCTTTAATCCAACACTGATGATCGATTGAGCCAATACCGTAGCCGTTGTCGTTCCGTCTCCGGCGTCATCGTTTGTCTTTGAAGCGACTTCTTTTACCAGTTGCGCACCCATGTTCTGAACAGGATCCGACAGATCAATCTCTTTTGCAACGGTCACACCATCTTTTGTAATCTGAGGCGCACCAAATTTTTTCTCGATGATCACATTACGTCCTTTAGGACCCAATGTTACTTTTACTGCATTTGCCAACTCATCTACGCCCTTTTTCAAAAGGTCACGGGAATCAATGTTGAATTTAATATCTTTTGCCATAATTCTTGTTTTTTAGATGTTAATTAAATAATCGCTAAAACGTCGGATTGACGCATAATTAAGTATTTCTCTCCATCCAACTCAATTTCAGTACCAGCATATTTACCATAAAGTACCTGGTCGCCTTTCTTCAGCACCATTTCTTCATCTTTCGTGCCATTACCAACGGCAACAACATTACCTTTCAACGGTTTTTCTTTAGCTGAGTCAGGGATAATGATACCTCCCACTGTTTTTTCTTCTGCTGCGGCAGGCTGAATAATCACTCTGTCCGCTAATGGCTTCATGTTCATACTCTATTTGTTTTTATTGTTTATATTGATTATTTAAATAATTGTTTCTTAAATTCATTACGAACTCCGTGCCAAAGTTAAAATCTGACAAAGTTGCAGATTCGATAGAGATCAAGCAGATTGAAGTATGTCAATTTTCAATTGACCGATTATATCCCGGCCATGACATCCTGAATATTCGCATACTCTACCTGTTCTTCCCGGACTATATTTCTAACCCGTATACGGCCTTGAGCGATATCTTCCTTATCAATAATAACGACACAGGGGATTTTATTATTCTTCGCATAGGTCATTTGCTTATTGAATTTTGCTTTATCCGGATACATCTCTGTCCGTATCCCATTCTTTCTCAATTGGCTTAGATATCCTAACAAGATATTTTCATCGACATCGTCCAGATTAAGCAAAATAACTTGTGTATGCTGTATACTGTTTTCAGGATACAAATCCAACTGATTAAGGACATCGAATATCCGGTCTGCACCGAATGAAATCCCCACACCTGAAACTCCCGGCATCCCAAAAACACCTGTCAGATTGTCGTATCGCCCACCACCGGTAATGCTGCCAATCTGTACATCCAACGCTTTAACCTCAAAAATAGCTCCTGTATAATAATTCAACCCTCGAGCCAGTGTCAGGTCCAGTTCCAAATCACATGAGACAGGCTGCAAATCCATTTTATCGAGAATGAATTCAATCTCCTCAACACCTTTAAGTCCTACTTCCGAATGGACTAATACTGTTTTTAATGTCGCCAGTTTGTCTCTGTTCGATCCGCTCAACAAAATGATTGGTTGCAATAGGTCGACCGCTTTTTGTGAAATCCCTTTTTCAAGTAATTCTCTATTTACATTTTCCAGTCCTATTTTATCCAATTTATCAATCGCAACTGTGATATCCACAATTTTATCTGCTTCTCCAATAATCTCGGCTATTCCGGACAAGATTTTGCGATTGTTCATTTTAATACAAACCCGGATGCCAAAACGTTTGTATACTTCATCCATGATCTGGATCAACTCCACCTCGTTGAGCAACGAGTCGGAACCGACCATATCCGCATCGCATTGAAAAAATTCACGATAACGTCCTTTTTGCGGACGATCGGCACGCCAAACCGGCTGTATCTGATAGCGCTTAAAAGGAAATGAGATCTCGTTCCGATGCATCACGACATAACGCGCAAAAGGTACCGTAAGATCATAACGTAAACCCTTTTCAGTGATCTTATTGGTTATTTTAATGGAATTACGTTCCGTTAATTCATTTTCCTGAACTTTGCTTAAGAAATCTCCCGAATTCAGTATTCTGAAAAGCAATTTATCTCCTTCTTCTCCATACTTTCCAAGCAAAGTAGACAAATTCTCCATCGCCGGAGTTTCTATTTGTTTGAATCCATACAGATGGTATACGTTTCTGATCGTATCAAAAATATAATTGCGCTTTGCCATTTCTTCTGGCGAAAAATCCCTGGTTCCCTGAGGAATAGACGGTTTCTGCATGATTATTATAATTTATTTTTAGAAAAACGATGTATTTTTAACGAAAAGCGACTCAACAAAATGAAAAGTCTCTCGTTTTATATTGTATAAGTCGTTACACGTGGCAATAAAAATTCATGTTTCACTTTTTTTCATTATCTTTGCCACGTGTAGCGCGCCCCTATTTCATAACTAATAAAACAAAAATAAATGTTCAAGTTCCTTATTCTTGCCTTTTTATTCTTTATCTTCATGATCTTCCTTTTTGGATTTTCATTGATACGAATACTTTTTCAGGCTTTTTTAGGTAGACCTATGCAGAAGAAACAACCTCAATCAAAATCCCAAAGAAATACAACAACACAATCCGATTATTCGCCTTCGAAACCCAAAAAAATCATCACGCAAGATGAAGGAGAATACATTGACTACGAAGAAATCAAAGAATATCAAAACAGCAATTGATAATCTCTTTCTCCGGCAGGTTTCGTCCATGCTTCCGGAATAAATTTCCAGTCGCTTATGATGACAGGCTGAATTGTTTTCTGTTTCTTAATCCATTCCATCATATAATAACGTAAGTCTACCGGTGTCGAGTGAATGATGCGTTTTGACAGATCCTGATACGGTATCCCTGCCCCTTTCGTCAGATGGTCACCTCCTCCATTCCCCCGATAAGAATTGACGGCTACCTTATATTGTTGCTTCAAATCAAATTGATTTCCGTTTTTCATTTGCTTACTTATTGAGATCCGTTGTCCGGCAGGTTTTGTTACATCGACCGTATAAGAAATGCCGGCAGCAGAATCAAAATTGAAGCTGGGATTTACGAATCGGAATGATCCTGTTTCATCATTTTTTTGCAACAACAGGAGATGATCTTCCGGCTTATTCATCCGATTAATCCATATATTATAAGAGCTTTCAAGAAAATCCTTGATCTCTTGGCCACTCAAAGTCATTGTATAAAGGAAATTCTCATACTTATACAGTTTGAACATATCAGAAACAAAAACAGCTCCCTGATTCACTTTCGTATCGTAAGACAACGGCGCTGCAAAAGAAACATCAGCCCCTGTCAGATCCAATTGGATCCGGTGAATCAGATCGACAAATGCAGAAGGACCGAAATAGGCATCACGGGAGTAGAGTGTTTGGGTCAATGTTCCTATTTTTTCGGAAACAAATGCTTTGACTGCCTCATAATCCGGTTTGAATTTTTCCATAAACACCGAATCCGGCTCATAACCGGCCATGTCAATTAACTTTCCTACGGCTTTTTTATTCACGACTTTCCCGTTTTCAACAGTTACGGTCAATTCAACATCGCTGAGAAAAGAAGCATTTGCTCCAGGATTAACGATCAAGACAGAATCTCCTTTCACATTAGCAATTTTACGATTGGCCAACCGATGATCATGTCCTAACAGCACTACATCCAACCCCGGGACTTCGTGTGCCAGACCGTATCCATCTCCCTCATTCAAGCCATTTGCAGCCATGGTTCCATTCATTCCCAGATGAAACAGACCAATGATGACATCCGCCTTTTCCTGATTCTTCAAAATGGGAACCCAATGTTCCACGCATGTTTTGGCATCTTCGAAATGCATGTCCGGCCACAGATTTTTAGGCAACCAAGTCGGAATAGCCGGAGTGATTATACCAAGCACAGCAACCCTCAAGCCTTCAACTTCACAGATGAAATACGGCTTAAAATAACTTTCCTGTCCCTTGTTCCGGTCATCAATCGCATTAGCAGCCATCCAGGGGAAATCAGACTGGCGAACGATCCGGTTATAAACCAAAGGACCTGTTTCTATATCATGATTTCCCATTGTAGCAGCCTGATAGCGCATAAAATTAAGCATCCGGGCAGCCACATGTACTGATGTTGTATCTACAAAATTATAGTAATAAGCGGAAGGCTGACCTTGCAGCAAGTCGCCATTGTCGAGCAGAATCAAACGGTCTCGATAAGTATCCCGTTCTTTGTTCAGATAAGCTGCAACCCGGGAAAGACTTCCTTTAACCGGGCGTTCTTCTATAAAATCATAAGGAAAATAATTGCCATGAACATCACTCGTCTGAAGAATTTTCAAATGGATCTCTTTTTGTTGTGCGGAGATATTCCAAAAAGATAAAAAGCAGAAAATAAGAAACAAAGACTTTCTCATCGACTATTTTTGATTAATGAAATAAATTCCTCCCGCGTTTTAGCCTGTTCAAAAATACCCGTAAAATCGGATGTTGTCGTAATGGAGTTTTGTTTCTCCACTCCACGCATCTGCATGCACATGTGTTGAGCTTCAATAACCACCATGACTCCCAGCGGATTCAAGGTTTTCTGGATGCAGTCTTTAATCTGGGTCGTCAGTCGCTCCTGAATCTGTAACCGACGGGCAAAAACATCGACTACGCGGGGGATCTTGCTCAGTCCGGTCACAGCTTCCCGTGGAATATAAGCCACATGCGCTTTTCCGAAAAACGGCAACATATGATGTTCACACAAAGAGAAAAAGTCGATATCTTTAACAATGACCATTTGTTTATAATCTTCAATAAACATGGCCGAAGACAGTATCTTAGCCGGTTCCTGGGTATAGCCTTTTGTAAGGAACATCATTGCTTTGGCCACCCGTTCCGGAGTTTTCAACAGGCCGTCCCGGTCCGGATCTTCTCCTAAAAGTTCAAGTATCCGTTTATAGTGAAACGCCAACTCTTCTTTTTTCTTTATTTCTTCTGCACTTAATTCCATAACTTATTTTCGATTATCCAGCGGGATATTGATTTCGTCTCTCACGATATACATTTCTCTCCCAAATTCCGGAAATGTGCTTTTAAGTTGCTGCATAAAAACGGCAGCTTCTTCTTTTGTCCTGAAATCGCCGATACGCAAACTCCATTTGGGAGACTTATAAGTAAGATAAGTCGCCGCATCGAAGAAAACTTCTTTAATTTTCCTTTCTCTTGATAATGCTTCATCTTTCGAATGACGAGGATCATTCCCGGAAAAAGCCTGGACTCTATAACCTGTCGTCTTTAAAGTATGTACATCTCCTGATCCGACATTCGTGTAACTCATCGGGAGTCCGATCAACTGGTTAATTGCAGGATCAGCCGTAACACGTACGGTAGCCTTCGCTCCTCCGGAATGAAGTTCATCTATGATTGTGGGAGAATCAGGGATTCCCTGAGCATACGTCAAAGAGTAGCCCGACAAACCAAACAGGAGTAACAGCAGTACTTTCAATTTCATTTTAAAAAGCTTCGATAATAGGCATGAATTTATCAACGGATAAAGAAGCTCCACCGATAAGTCCTCCATCTACATCCGGATTGCTAAACAGTTCTTTTGCATTTCCGGCATTACAGCTTCCGCCATAAAGGATAGACATGTCGTCCGCTATTTTTTCTCCATATTGATTTTTAATTGTTTTCCGAATGAATGCATGCATTTCCTGAGCTTGTTCCGATGTGGCGGTTTTTCCTGTTCCAATCGCCCAGACAGGTTCATAAGCAATCACTATTTTAGTAAAATCATCCGAAGAAAGAGAAAACAATCCTTCTTTGATTTGTTTTTCTACCACTTCAAAATGTTTTTCGGCTTCTCTTTCTTCCAGCACCTCTCCAATACAGAAAATCGGAGTCAGTCGATTGGCCAGCGCCAACACCACCTTTTCTCTCAGCAGAGCATCTGTTTCTCCATAGTATGTTCTGCGTTCCGAGTGCCCCAGAATAACATATTGAGCTCCCGTAGAAGCAACCATTGCAGCGGAAACTTCTCCGGTATAGGCTCCGGAGGCTTTATCTGCACAATTCTGAGCAGCGACTCCGATCAGATTTACATCAATCGCATTGACAACTGAAGTCAGGTGAATAAAAGGGGTTCCGATAATCACATCACAATTGACTTTTTTTCCTGTCAACGCTGTTTGTAAATCTTTGGCCAATGCAAGTCCTTCTTGCAAATTGTTGTTCATTTTCCAGTTTCCTGCTACAATATTTTTTCTCATCTTTTTATCTGATTTATAATTATTTATCATTTCTTATTTTCTTCTTCGGGCAACACCGCTTGTTTATTTTCTTTTCTTCTGTAAGTTATAAAGTCAAAAATAAAAAGAAGCGCAAGCGGTATGAATAATGCACCCAGACAAAGAATGACCTTTTGCACATTCCGGTTAGGCGGGATCTGTCCCCAAGGCGCTTCATTCAACGGGCGACTCAACATGGCGCCCGAAGGAAGATTCCGATGCGCCCATTTGTTGATAATAACCCCTTTTTTCAGGAGCATCAAGCCTGGATTTGAACGGATAATTGTTTTTAAGGTAATATCGTCTGTTGTACATATTTCATATTCCGCCCCTGTATTCTCGACCCATTCCGTTATTTGATCGGCTGTTGAAGCAGTCAAGGCATAAAACCGATATCCGAATTGTTGACTAAAGTCATAAATCTCATTGATCCGGTCTACATTGGAATCACTGGCTTTTTCAAATTTATGAGCAATCAACAAGAAGGTATACGAAGTATCGGCCAACACTTCATGAGTCAAATCTCCACCATCACTTGTCGTAATAGTAAAGTCATGAATCGGAGGCTGATATCCTTTTTTTATCAATTTGGATTTCGAATCGACAAATTTCCAGGTCGAATCATTGGCCGGATAATTATCCAATGTAAATTCCTTTTGAACCCCTTCTTTCTCATAGATGAAAGTAGATTCATATTCATCGTGGGGCGCTCCTTCCGGGATAGCCATCAACTCAGGGATATTCGCTCCGACTTTGTAAGGACGAAAATCCAGAATCGGCAGATTCCGATAACAATAGACAGACAATCCTATGATAAACAGATAGGTATATAAAGCTGCCAACCAAGAAGATCTGAATGAAAACACCCGATTCATCTGTTTATACCAAAGAAATACAATTACCGAAGCGACGAGAAGAACGATATTTTTATAAAAAGTTTCCCAGTTAGAGATGATGAGTGCATCTCCAAAACAGCCACAGTCGGTAACAGGATTTTTTATAGCCAAGTAGAATGTCAAAGGAGTCATGAACAGCATGACGAGCAGGATCAGGATCGAAGTCGACCGACGGTATACAGCCAATAACAGACACACCCCCAAAGCAAATTCGATAATTCCCTGAGCAAAAGAAAGCGGCAAGGCCAACGAATTCAGTGACTGGAAACCAAACGCAGTCAAATAATCCTGAATTTTATATACCGTACCTAAAGGATCCACCGCTTTGACAAATCCGGAAAAAACAAAGACTACTCCCAGGAGTATCCTTGATATTTCCACCATCACGTTTTTATATTTTCCTGAGATTTTCATTCTAAACCATATTCTAATTTGATCAATCCAAATAAAGCGTAATTAACCATATCCATATAGTTTGCATCGATACCTTCCGAAACGAGTGTTTTCCCGTGATTGCTTTCGATTTGTTTCGTTCTGAACAATTTCATTAAAATCAAATCGGTATAAGAACTGATGCGCATACTTCTCCAGGCCTCATCGTAATCATGATTTTTCGCATACATTAGTTGCTTTGTAGTATCGATATGTGTGTCATATAACGACAATGCCCGATCATTATCAATATCAGTCGTATCAGAAAAACCCAGTTCCAGCTGGATCAGGCCGATTATTCCATAGTTGACTATCCCTATGAATTCAGGTTTGATCCCTTCGTCAATCTTACTTGAGCCTTTTAACTCCAGGCTACGGATACGATTAGCTTTAATAAAAATCTGGTCGGTAATCGATTCCGGACGCATGATGCGCCACGACGGACCATAATCTTTCAACTTTTTCTCAAAAACTTCCCGGCAGGAAGCGATGACCGCATCAAATTGTTGATTTGTATTCATAGTTCAATCAAAAAAATCAAATGCAAAGATAATGAAAAAGGCACAGAACCAAACAATGGTCTGCGCCTTTTTTATCTCTTCTTTCAGAATCAACTGCAACGGAGAGTCTGTCCGATCCGCAACTTAGTTGTCGATTTAATTTTATTCAAACGGCACAATTGATTCACAGAAACTCCATATTTTCTCGCAATTTTACCCAGGGTTTCTCCTGATTTAATTCGGTGATAAATGATATCTCCGGCTCCTGCTACATACTTGCCGGATGTTACCGAAGTTTTCCGGAACATGTATGAGTCATCGAAAGTGGTAAAATTATTAAAGTCAACGACGGTTTGCGGATCAATCGCTTTACCAAGAAATCGCATTTCAAAGTGTAAGTGAGGCCCGGTCGAACGTCCGGTATTTCCTCCCAAAGCAATCGGATCTCCCGCTTTAACAACATCATCCGCTTCTACAAGGAAATCAGATAAATGGCCGTAGACCGTTTCCAATCCATTCGGATGTCTCAATACCAGATAATATCCATATCCTTTCCGTTCATAATGTTTGACCCTGACTTTTCCATCAAATGCAGCCCGGATCGTATCTCCGACAGCGACTTTGATGTCCGTTCCATAATGGAATCTTCTTTTACGGAATCCAAATTTAGAATTGACTTTACCCTCAAACGGCATGCAAAAAGAGGAAAGATCGATTTTAAAACTATCAGGTAAGACAGCGCTCTTATATGGATTTACGTATTCCGTGTTCCATTCATTATAAAGATCGTCCGCAGGAAACTCTTCGTCTTCCTCGTCCAAAACCATTGACATCATAACGGAGTCTACAGCAACCAACTCCCTCTTAATTTTTGCTTTATCAGCCGTCAAACGGCTGGTATTCTTGATCAGGGGAGTAGCTTCCATTTTTTTTGCTTTCTCCTGACCAACCGCCATGAATGCGGGAAACATCACTAAAACTACTACTAAAAATGTAAATTTCTTTACGATTTGAATCATTATTTATTTTTTTGTATAGCAAACGAGAATCTAAATTTCATCACTTGCATATAAATTTGACGTGACAGAAAGAGTGTAATCAAACAATTCGTCGGGTTGGAAAAATCGCTTCAATTCGATTTCTGCTGTTTCCAGCGAATCGGAGGCATGAACGATATTCTCCTGTACACTCATACTATAATCTCCTCGTATTGTTCCCGGTTCTGCATCTCTGCCGTTTGTTGCTCCGGCCATTTTCCTTACAACACCGACAGCTCCTTTCCCCTGCCAACAGCAAACTATTACCGGGGAAGACTCCATTGAATCTTTTATTCGCTTAAAAAATGGTTTCGTACTCAAATGGGCGTAATGTTCACTCAGAATTTCATCCGTCAACCAGATCATCTTCATTCCGACCAGTAAAAGTCCTTTTTTTTCAAAACGACTGATAATTTCTCCAATCACTGCACGTTGAATTGCGCCTGGCTTCAGGATAACAAGTGTTTTCTCCATTTTTAAAAATCGAATTGTGTTAAACAAAACGAGAGCTTTGTAGCACAAAGAACGGTTTTTTGATAAAGAAAAGCAAATATTTAAACGTTAAAAAAGAAGGGAGTTCGTGAAATTATTTTAAAACAACAACATTAATCCGTTACATAACAGATAATTACAATGAAAACTCAAAAATACATGTTTAAAAACATATTTAGACTAAAAATAAACAATCATAATCTCTGATTTTCAGGTTTAATCCTAAAATTTTTTTGAATTGATCCGCTTACAATCGTTCTTTCCGGCCGGCATCCAAACGTAAGAAAACGAATAATAAAATAGTAAATGCGAGGAAAGAAGACCCTCCATAACTAAAAAACGGCAAAGGGATACCAATGACCGGAGTAATCCCAATGACCATCCCGATATTGACAGCCACATGAAAAAAGATGATCAGAGCCACACAATAACCATATACCCGGTTAAATACCGATCGTTGCCGTTCGGCCAGAAATATCAATCGCAGGATCATTGCCAGAAATAGCAGCAGTACAATTGTTGTTCCCACAAACCCTTGTTCTTCTCCGACCGTACAAAATATGAAATCCGTATCTTGTTCCGGAACATATTTGAGTTTGGTTTGGGTTCCATTCAAGTATCCTTTTCCCCCAAAACCTCCGGATCCAATCGCAATCTTGGATTGATTGACGTTGTATCCGGCTCCGCTCGGATCGTCTTTCAGTCCGAAAGAAACCTGCAAGCGCACTTGTTGGTGTGGTTCCAGAATCTCATTAAAAACATAATCGACAGAGTATAGGAATACCACAGAAAACAGGGCAAACAAGGCGATCAGTAAATAATTTTTCAGCCAATATTTCTGGAAAAGCAATACCAGATACCCACATAGCAATCCGATGACAACCCAACCGGCAATAGCCAAGTCGAAAGGCCAAAAGAGGTAGACAACGGCAGCTATCAGAGAGATAATCAATACAATAGCTACGCTGATCTTTCCGGAAGATTTATCTTTTTTGTTATTAAAAATCAATCCGACCACAATCGCTATGATCAACAACAGGACAACCAGTTCATTCAGTGCGGTTTCTCCGAGCATGACATCTGCATACTTGATACTGATAATAAAGAATAAAGCGGTACAAAAGCCGACGAACAGGACTTTTCCCGACATCCCTTCCCGGTATAACACAATAAAGAAGGCTAAAAAAACCAATGCGGAACCTGTTTCTTTTTGAAGTAGGATCAGGAGCATCGGAAGCAAAATCAATCCGAGTGTGACTAAAAAATTCTTGATTTCCAACAGTTTAAACTTATACTGATTCATCAATTTAGCCAGAGCCAAAGCCGTAGCAAATTTAGCGAATTCTGCCGGTTGCAGGTTGACAGGACCCAATACCAACCAGGAACGAGATCCTTTGATATCCGGAGCCAGAAAGATGGTAGCTATAAGTAAAAGGATGATAAACAGGTAAATCCAATACGCAAAAATATCGTATAAATCATTATCGATCATTATAATCCCAAAGGCAACGACAAAAGAAGTCAAGATCCAGATCAGCTGATTCCCCGAACGGCCGGAGAAATTAAATAAGCCTGCCTGGTCGAAGTCGTAGCTCGCCCCATAGATACTCATCCATCCTGCAACTACGAGGATGAGATAAAGGCCGATCGTCCACCAATCGAGCGAAGTCCATATGTTAATTTTTCTGTAAGGCACTATGTAAAACCGTTGCTTCTTTTACATTATATTCCAACCACTTACTTGATTCTGAGATTTCTCCTTTCAAGTATTTTTCAATCATCAGGCGACCGATCGGCACTGCCATTCTGGCGCCAAATCCGGCATTTTCCACTAAAACAGCTATCGCAATCCGAGGGTTGTCTTTCGGAGCGAAACCCATAAACAAAGAATGGTCATGTCCTCTGTTCTGAGAAGTTCCTGTCTTACCACAGACTTCAATATCCGGCATCCAGGCGCCGCTGCAAGTACCTCCGGCTACAGCAAGACGCATTCCTTCCACCACCGGTTCATAATGTTGTGATGCTATTTTTGTATACCGGCGCGTGGTATACAACGAATCCAAAGACATATCCTGAATATTTTTCACTACATGCGGCGTATAAAAAAATCCCCGGTTGGCAATCGTAGCCGCAAGATTGCATACCTGCAAGGGTGTCACGGCAACTTCTCCCTGGCCAATTCCGATTGAAATGACGGTAAATGCATTCCATCTTTTATTTTGTTTATTATAAAACTGGCTGTTCGGTATAAGTCCCCCTTTTTCTCCGGGCAGATCGATACCTAATTTATATCCGAAACCCTGGTCGACCATGTGATCTCTCCAAATGTCCATGGCATTCGCAATCGTTCCGTATTTCTTCTTATTATTGAGCATGGCGTGCAATCCCCAGCTGAAATAAGCATTACAAGATGTTCCGAGAGCCGGAGCCAATGAGAGAGGCGAACCATGAGCATGACAAGCCGGGCGACCGTTATTCAAAGGCCATCCTCCGAAGCAGGAATAAGCTGTTGTCGGAGTAATGACATCTTCCTGTAAAAAAACAAGCGCCTGCGCTGTCTTAAACGTCGATCCCGGAGGGTAAATTCCTCCCAATGAACGATCCAACAGCGGTCTAAAAGGATCTTTCGCCAATTCTTTGTAATTAACCCCGAATTGCCGGCCTATAAATAACGAGGGATCATACGTAGGGCTGGACACCATACACAATACTTCACCGGTAGCAGGTTCGATCATCACAATCGCACCCAACTTATTCTGCATCAACTCTTCGCCGTATTTTTGCAATTCTATATCGATGGATAATGTCAGGTTTTTTCCTGATACAGGCTCCACATCCTGCGCTCCATTTTCATACTTTCCTTTGATGCGACCATGTGCATCCCTCAGTAAGATTTCAACACCTTTTTCTCCCCGGAGGATGGATTCGTACGATCGTTCGACTCCGGTTTTACCAATATAATCGCCTGTCGTATAATAATCATCGTCTTGTATGTTTTGTTTGTCTACAGGTGCAATGTATCCTAAGACATGTGCCGCATTGGGGTAATTATATTCCCTGACCGTCCTGTCCTGAATATAAAAACCAGGAAATTTATACAGAAATTCCTGCAACACACCGTATTCCTTATTTCCAAGTTGAGTAAACAACGTTTGGGGTAAGTACGGTGAATATCCGGGATTGATACTTCGGTTCTTGATATCCACCATCCGTTTTTTGAACTGATCCGCAGACACACTCAATATATTACAAAGGGCAAGTGTATCAAACGGGTGTACTTCTTTCATCACAACCATCAGGTCATAAGCCGACTGATTAAAAACCAGCAAGTTTCCATTCCGGTCATAGAGTGTTCCCCGGGAGGGATAGAGTGTTTTTCTCAAAAAAGCATTATTATCCGCCCTGGCCTTGTAATCTTCATTGACTATTTGTAGCATAAACAGCTGTACCAAATAGATAAAAACAACAAAACTGATACCGATGATAATCAGTCTGCGCCGTCTTCCCGGATTTATTCCTTTGGCATTCACTTTTTAAGAAAATCAAAATGAATACTTTCCAATGCGAAAATCAAGAGCATCGTAAGAATAAAACTACCTGCCATTTTCAGCAAGAGTGCAACGATATCGAACATAGATAGCGACTCTGTAATAAAATAGATGACCTGATGCAACAGGACTACAGCTCCTGCATACCGCAAGAAAACAGGAACGCCTAAGGTTCTTATTGAAGGGATGTATATATCAGGCATATCCCGAGGAGAGAACAGTTTCAAAGAATAGTATCTTGAAAATCCGGCCGCAGTAGACGCTAAAGCACTCATTCCAAGCGTATAGCTAAACATGTCAATCGTAAGACCTAAAAAGAAAGAAAGAGCCAGGACCAGACTCCGGTTCATTTCCGAAGGTAATTTAATCACAAAGTAAATATAAACCAAAGGAATAGCTACACCAAACAAATGAATCTGGTTAAAAACCCATACCTGTAGAAGAATAAGTATGAGAAAAAGCCCTATCTGACGGATCCAATTAACTACCATTATTTCCCGACTTTTTTTCTAATTCCAGCTGTTCCGCTCTCTTATTGTTTTTTACGATTAACACGTGATTCAGATTACCAAAATTCGTAAACAGCTTTATTTTCAACGAATTGAAATTGTCATTTTTCTGTTTTTTCGATCCGACTATTGTTCCCACCGGGATTCCTTCCGGAAATATGGCAGAATAGGAGCTGGTTACTACCGTATCCCCTATTTGAAATTCCACGTGGCGGGGAAGTTGTTCCAGGTTAGCATAACGGATATCCGGATCATTCCATACCAACGGACCGAAATAATTGTTTCCTTTCACTTTACAGCTTAGTCTGAGTTTCGGATTGAGTACAGGTATCACTTCCGAAAAATGAGAGGAGACATTAATGACAACTCCGACAACACCCACCAGACCATCCGTAGTGAGAACACCCATATCGATCTTAACCCCGTCGTTGCTTCCCTTGTTTAAAGTCATCAGGTTTTCGACCTTTGAGATGCTATTATTGACTACGCGGGCAGGAATAAAGTTATAAATCTGATATCCTGAGGAATCCAGAGCAAAAGCAGGGATGATGGTATCCACTTCTATTTTTTCTTCCAATTGAGATTTAAGCGATTGAATGTAGGACTCTTGCTTTGCAATACAAGCCATTAATTTCTCATTTTCATCCCGAAGCCCTACATACGAACGAATATTATAAGATGCGGAGTAGATCTGACCAATGATCTCATTTTCGACAACGGCATACTTACTTCGTTGGTATTCATTATTATTGACAATTAAAAAACCGGAAATAACAATCAACAATAAGAAAAACAGCCAGTGTACGTTTTTTATAATGAAATTGATTAGATTCCGCATCCGTCACGTTCGCATTATCTGATAAGGAAATTAAACTTATCAATATTTTTCAGGGCAATTCCTGTTCCTTTAGCAACAGCATGTAACGGGTCATCAGCAATATGGAACGGGATATTGATTTTATCCGTCAGGCGTTGATCCAATCCTTTCAACAAAGCACCTCCTCCGGCCAGGTAAATACCATTCCGGACGATATCGGCATAAAGTTCTGGGGGTGTTTGTTCGAGCGCGCTTAACACCGCTGTTTCAATCTTAGAAACGGATTTATCCAGACAATGAGCAACTTCCTGATAGGAAACCGGAACTTCCATCGGCAGGGCGGTCATCCGGTTAGGACCATAAACGACATAATCTTCAGGAGGGTTCGGCAAGTTGACCATGGCTGAACCGACATTGATCTTGATCAATTCGGCAGTTCGTTCGCCGATTTTCATATTGTGTTGCCTTCCCATATATTCTATGATATCGGCAGTCAAGTCATCTCCGGCAATACGGATCGATTTATTGGATACAATTCCGCCCAATGAGATCACCGCAATTTCTGTTGTTCCTCCACCTATATCGACGATCATGTTTCCTTCGGGAGCTTCGACGTCTAATCCGATTCCTACAGCTGCAGCCATCGGTTCGTATATCATATAGACATCACGTCCGCCTGCATGTTCGGCTGAGTCGCGCACCGCACGAATCTCCACTTCCGTACTTCCGGAAGGGATACAAATGACAATCCGGAGCGAAGGGGAAAACAATCGATTTTTATTATTGATCATTTTTATCATTCCCCGAATCATCTGTTCGGCAGCATAGAAATCAGCAATAACTCCGTCGCGTAACGGGCGGATCGTTTTGATATTTTCATGGGTTTTACCATGCATTTGGCGCGCTTTTTCTCCAATAGCCAATAACTTATCGGTACGTCGATCCAGGGCTACTACCGAAGGTTCGTCAACAACAATTTTACCGTTACAAATGATGATCGTATTCGCTGTTCCGAGATCGATCGCTATCTCTTGAGTGAATGAAAATAAACCCATACTTTTAATGTTTGAAATGGCGGACACCGGTCATCGCCATGGATATATTATGTTGGTTACAATATTCGATTGAAAGTTCATCTTTAATGGATCCTCCCGGCTGGATGACAGCAGTGACACCTGCTTGTCCTGCAATTTCCACACAATCCGGGAATGGGAAAAATGCATCAGAAGCCATCACAGCTCCCTGCAGATCGAATCCGAAAACGCGGGCTTTTTCAATGGCCTGCTTCAAAGCATCGACTCTGGAAGTCTGGCCGACTCCACTGGCGCACAACTGTTTGTTTTTTGCCAGGATGATGGCATTCGATTTGGTGTGTTTGACCAGTTTATTGGCAAAAAGCAGATCTTCTACTTCCGTTGCTGTCGGGTGTTTCAATGTTACCGGGTTCAAATCTCCGGCAACCTGGATACTTAAATCTTTTTCCTGAGCCAGGACTCCGTTAAGCAAGGTTCTGAACTGACACGGATTCTGAATGTTGGATTTTTGAATCAGTATGATCCGGTTTTTCTTCTGCATCAAGATCTCCAAAGCATCCGTATCATAATCCGGAGCAATGATAACCTCAAAAAATATTTTATTTATATCCTCTGCCGCAGCCCGGTCGACAATGCCATTTGTAATCAGGACACCTCCGAAGGCAGAAACCGGATCGCCGGCTAAAGCATCTTTCCATGCTTCCAATACTGTCGGACGAGACGCTATTCCACAGGCATTATTATGCTTTAGGACAGCAAAAGTTATTTCTTCAAATTCAGATATCAGAGCCACTGCAGCATCGATATCCAGTAAGTTATTATATGAAATTTCCTTCCCTTGCAGTTGTTCAAAAACTGATTCGAAATTTCCATAAAAAATGCCTTTCTGATGTGGATTTTCTCCATATCTCAGGGTTTTCGGGTTGTCTATGGCACACCGGAATACAGAGCCGGAGTCTTCATCAAAATAATTGAAAATCGCCGTGTCGTAGCCAGAAGATACGGCAAAAGCTTCTTTGGCAAACCATTTACGTTCTTCGATCGTAGTCTGAGCGCCATTTTCATTCAACAGGTCAAGCAATGGAGCATATTGATGCTGACTGGCAACAATCAGTACATCCTTGAAATTTTTGGCAGCAGCGCGAATCAACGAGATCCCGCCGATATCGATTTTTTCGATGATCGCTTGTTCTTCAGCTCCGGAAGCAACCGTATCCTGGAAAGGATATAAGTCGACAATAACCAGGTCTATTTCCGGAATTTCATATGCTGCTATTTGTTGTTTGTCCGTTTCATTATCACGACGAGTAAGAATTCCTCCGAAAACCTTCGGGTGCAGTGTTTTCACACGTCCTCCCAAGATTGAAGGATAGCCTGTCAGGCTTTCAACAGCTTGACACGGATAGCCTAATGATTCAATAAATTCCTGGGTTCCACCGGTAGAAATAAAAGAAACTCCCTCCTGATTCAGCTTATCCAGGATCTCATTCAATCCATCTTTATGGTACACAGAAACAAGCGCATTCTTAATCTTCTTTTGTACAGACATATAGCTTTTTTTCGAATTTATTCTTATTTAGAGTCACAAAATTAAGCATTTTGTTTTAAAATATACTATTCATTTCCATTTTTAAATGCTGTGATGCATTTTACTGGGATAATGCGTCGTAGATAGCATCCTGGATTCTGGAACGAACATTCATCTGAGACAATTTCTTATTTATTCTCGAAGGGTATATCCTGTTTGATAAAAATATGTAAATCAGTTGATTATCAGGATCAACCCAGAAACAGGTACCTGTAAATCCGGTATGTCCATATACAGATGCCGGCGCCTGTTTTCCCGTTGGGCCGGAAGCTTTTCCCACATCCGGTTTATCGAATCCCAATCCCCGGCGGCTTATCGGACTTTTAGTCCGGGTAAATAACCGGCATGTTTCTTCACTCAACAGAGATTCTCCGCCATAAGAGCCATTGTTCAAATACATTTGCAGGAGTTTCGCCAAGTCATTGGCATTAGAAAACAGCCCGGCATTTCCTGAAACGCCTCCTAAAAATGCAGCTGTTTCATCCGCCACAAAACCAATCAGGATTTGATTGCGAAGAAATTCATCATTTTCCGTCGGGGCGACAGCCAAGGTGTCGATTCGGCGTAATGGGTTGAATAGCGTATAGTTTGCTCCAAGTTTGGCAAAAAATTCCTGCTCCACCAATTCATCCAATGTGCGTCCGGAAATATTTTCCACCATTTCTTTCAATAACACAAAATTAAGGTCGCTGTAAACGTAAGAAGGACTCGACTGCAACTTAGAATGAGCGATCTCTTCGAGAATCATTCCTTTGAACCGATCACTGAGATAAAAATTTCTTGCTACCTGCAGGCCAAATCCCTTTTGCGGACGATCCGAAACCAGATCAGGCTTAAATTCAAAATCCGTACGCATATACACATTTTCGTCGTACTGAGTTCTATAAGTCAAGTCGCGTTTATTGGAATACAATGGTCCCGAGTAACTTTTTTCATCGATAGCCATCCGGTAAAATGGGATAAACGAAACCAGTCCCGATTGATGAAACAGTGCATTTTTTACCGTTATCTCTTTTTTATCCGAATTTTTCATTTCCGGAACATATACGCTCAGCTTATCCTGTAATTCAAACTTATTCATATCGTACAATTTCATCACAGCCGGCAAGGTGGCCGCAGCTTTAGTCACAGAAGCCAAATCATATACATCCGTATTTTGCACGGCATGTGTTCCTGCATAGTCAAAAGATCCGAATGATTTATTATAGACAACGACTCCATTCTTTGCAACCAGCACCTGACAACCCGGAAACGCTTTTTCTTTCAAAGCTTCAGCGACAATGCCATCGATCTTGTGCAGTTTTTCCACAGACAGCCCCACTTCAGCCGGTTCTTGATAGGAAAGTCGCGTTTTAACGGTCGCCAGCCCCACCCCTTCGTCAAAAAGGCCGGGAACTGTTACCGGCAACTTCCCTTTTGCCGGGATTCCTCCCATGAGTAACTCCGCTGCCGCTTCCGATGCGTAAGGCGTATTTTCATAAGCCATCAACACCCCGTCTGCCGAACGGATGTTCTGCCGAAACGACTGCATCCAGTAGGGAGACGTAAAAAAACAAAGGATTACCTTCTTTGTTTCCGCCAACTGTTGCAGCTGTTTATAATCCGGCATTCGATTGGTATATACGGCGCAAACAATCACATCATAATTATTTAATTGCCGGAAAACATTGTTTATCTCCGGTTCTTTCTCCTCCCGTCCGATTCTGAAATAATTCATTTTTCCATACAACGCTAAAGTCTTTTCAAAATCATTTGGCGCCGAACTTCCAAGAGACAAGACAGCTATTTTAGATTCAGCCAGATTCCTGACCGGAATCACATTTTTTTCATTTTTCAGGAGTGTCATGCCTTCCGCATTCAGCTTACGGATCAACCACTTTGAATAGCTCGTATTGATTCTGGCTTGCAACCCTTTTGTTTCGATGGGAGTATATCGATTCAGTCCGGCAATGTATTTATAACGTAAGATTTTTAAACATTTCTGTTCAATCAGTTCATTGTCCAGTATTCCATTTTCAACAGCCACTTTAACGGAGTCGAATTCCGCTGCCGGATTGCCCGGACTAAGCAGAACATCGTTTCCGGCCAATAGTGCTTGCACACAAACGCTTTGTTTCTTTGACGCAACCCCTTTCATCACTAAGGCATCCGTAAAAGCCAGCCCCTGAAATTTCAACTGTTTTTGTAAAAGGTCAGAGACTATAACAGGGGATAAAGAAGTAGCCTTACCGGTCGTATTATCTAAAGCCGGAACAGACAAATGTCCTGTCATAACCCCCGAAAAACCCTCATTAACATACTGAACAAAAGGAAGTAACTCTATTTTTTCCAAATGAGATCGTTTATGAAGGATCACAGGAAGTGTTTTGTGAGAATCATCGGAAGTATCCCCATGTCCCGGGAAATGTTTTCCGACAGCCATTACATTTTGAGATTCCAATCCTTTGGAATAAGCCGTTCCTTTTTGAGCGACTTTTTGCGGATCTTCTCCAAACGAACGAGTTCCGATAACAGGATTATTCGGGTTGTTATTTACATCCAAAACAGGAGCAAAATTGATGTGAACGCCCAGCTCCCGACAGGCTCGCCCCATTTCTTCTCCGTAATTATATATCAAGCCGTTATCCTGAACAGCTCCCAAAAGGATATTTTTCGGAAAACGTGGCGTATTGGAAAGCCGCATGGAAAGGCCCCATTCCCCGTCAAATGAGATAAACAACGGGATTTTGCTTTCTTTTTGGTAGGCGTTCGTACTTTCGGCCTGATCGGCAAGAGTCCCTTCCGAAAAAAGGATCCCTCCTATTTTCTGATTTTGAATGTATTGTCTGATTTTATTATTCGTTCGCCGATCTGTTTCCGGATTCGCCACAATCATAAACAACTGCCCGATCCGCTCATCCATCGTCATTTTGTCGAAGACGGAATCGACCCACAACTCCATTTTCTGACGATCGACTTTCTTATATAAATGGGGCTGATTCTGAGCACTTATTGAAAAGGAAGCAATCAGAAAGATGATTGCGATCCATGCGCCTATTCTGCCGTTAAACCCATTACCATTCGCTATTTGCCGTTTACTGCCTGCCATTATTTCCCTTCTTTTTCCTTCAGGGTAACATCCAACCGACCGATATAGATACCGTTCTTTCCCATTTGATTAATAATTACCTCTTTTCCATCCAGGTTTTGTTTCCGGTCGGGTTCGCGCAAAAAAGTGTGAGAGTGTCCTCCGATAATTATATCGATATGGCGGCTTTTCTGTGCCAGTTTGATATCATTCACATCCGGATTTGAAGAATACCCCAAATGAGACAAGCAAACGATCAAATCGCACTTTTCCTTTTCTTTCAGAAACAGTGCTACTTTATTGGCTGTCTCGATCGGAGGTAGAAATTTCATCCCTGCGTAATTGGATTTAGCGATCAACCCTTCCGGATCAATTCCCAATCCGATGATTCCTATTTTCAATCCGCCCTTGTGAAGGATCAGAAATCCTTTCGTTTTCCCTTTCAATGGCGTTCCGGAAAAGTCATAATTCGTTGAAACAACTGGGAACTTCGCTTGTTTAATCAACTTTTCAAGGACCGGATATCCGTAATCAAACTCATGATTTCCCAAACAAGCCGCATCAATATTCATTTTGTTCAACAGATCAACCTCCACTTTTCCTTTGAACATATTGAAATATGGAGTTCCCTGAACAAAATCTCCGGCATGAAAAACCAGCGTTAACGGATTTTCTTTTCTGACACTTTGGATACAAGCGGCAATACGAGCCATGCCTCCCTCATCCGGATTCATTGCCGCATTTTTCGGAAGCGGTTCAATCCGACTGTGCGTATCATTCATATGCAGGATAACCAACTGCTTGACCTCTTGAGCATAGTTGTTGACAACAAAGAGAAAAAATACCAGAAGAATTATATTTCGTTTCATGGGTAAATATTTATTTTTCGATCATAATCCTGTTATCCAAATGAGAATCGACTATCTGACCGGCAGCAGTGCATTTTTGAACAAACTCAATCATTGCATCCCGCAATGTGATCCCGGTGACAATCGTGTTTTTCGCCTTAGTCAAAGCAGTCATTCCTCCATTTCCTTCCGCTAAATAGTCGATAGTCGCCACCCGATACATGCGATTTTCTTCAACCGGATTTCCGCCTATCTTTAAGGAAACAACTTTTCTGCTTTTTACGACCAGTTGTACCCCGGAAGACAAGCCTTCTCCCCCGTTAGCAGCATAGAACTCAAACAGTTCATTAACGGCTTTACCATCCATATCCAAGATAACAACCATATTATCAAACGAATATATTTCGAACATATTTCCGATTGTAATCGGGCCTTTATTCAGAACGGAACGCAGTCCTCCTACATTCATAACCGCAAAATCGACCGGAGTATTTGTATATTGTTCTCCAAATTGCTTTATAGCGTCGGCAGTCAAGTTCGTCAGCAGGCTTTGCGGATAACCCGATTTCATCGTTTGCGCCGCTTCCCCGATTTCCCGATCCATTTGCGCTTCCATCTGATGCTTGTAACCATCGATCAACTGTTGTATGGCCGGATCGATTTCTTTATTCCAGGTGCTATCCATTAAGATCCTTGTCGCTTCAACACCGGCTACCTCATAGCGCTTATTTCCTTGAGTATAGTACTGTTGCGAGCACCCTATCAGCAACACACTAAAAACACTGATAAAAAAGATTTTGAATGTAGAAGCTTTCATTTTTCAATAAATTATCGTGATTAATTCAGGTTATATAATAATACGCATTTTCAATGAACTACCCCTCTGCATGATGTTGATTTTCGACTTCTTTGACTTTTTTGAATAAATCGGAAGCAAAAACAAAATCATTCAAAGCCTGATTCGACGAATTCATTATTTCATCTTTAGTGCCTTCCCAGGCTTTCTCCCCTTCATCAATAAAAATAATTTTTTCTCCGATGTTCATGACCGAATTCATATCGTGTGTATTAATAACCGTAGTCATGTTATAGTCTTTCGTGATATCATGAATCAGTTCATCGATCAATAAAGAAGTCTTGGGATCCAGTCCGGAATTCGGTTCATCGCAGAACAAATATTGAGGATTCAGCGCAATCGCTCTTGCAATAGCCGCTCTTTTCATCATTCCACCGCTTATTTCCGCAGGATAAAGACTACCGGCATCTTTCAGGTTAACTCGTTCCAGGCAAAACACCGCCCGTTTCTGTTTCTCTTTATTACTCATGTTTGAAAACATAACCAACGGAAACATCGCATTTTCCAATACGGTTAAAGAGTCAAAGAGAGCAGATCCTTGAAACAGCATCCCCATCTCCCGGCGGAGTGCTTTCAATTCGTTTTTCTGCATCGTGATAATGTCCCGCCCGCTATACAATATCTGTCCTGAATCCGGCTTCAAAAGACCGATCAGATTTTTCATAAAAACAGTTTTTCCGGAGCCGCTCCGACCAATGATCAAATTGGTTTTCCCCGGATCAAAAACAGCTGAAACATCTTTCAATACGATCTTTTCGTCAAATGACTTAATAATATTTTTTATTTCTATCATTATGCAAGCATTAATTGAGTCAATACCAAGTCGAATGCTAAAACCATTACACTACTCATTACTACGGAATTCGTACTGGCCTTACCGACCTGCAAAGCTCCACCTTTGACATGGTAACCAAAAAAAGACGAAATAGAAGCAATGATAAAAGCAAAAGCAACTCCTTTAACGATCGAATACCAGATGTAGAACGGATTAAACCAATAACGGATCCCGTATTCATAAGTCGCCACAGACACCACTTTCACTGTCGATGCAATGATATATCCTCCACAAATACCGAAAAACATACTCAATATGACCAACACAGGGATAAATGCCATGAAAGCAACTATTTTCGGCAATATCAAATAATTGGCCGAATTCACTCCCATTATTTCCAAAGCATCGATCTGTTCCGTAACCCGCATGGTTCCTATTTCGGATGCGATATTCGATCCGACTTTCCCCGCTAAAATCAAGCACATGATTGTCGACGAAAACTCCAATAAGATTGTTTCTCTTGTGATGTATCCCACGGTAAACGCCGGAATCATAGGAGACTGTATATTCAAAGAAACCTGAATGGCCAGTACCGCCCCAATGAACACAGAAATAAAAATAACAATCCAAAGCGAGTCAACGCCTAATTTATATATTTCTTTTATTGTTTGCTTGAAGAACACGTTCCAACGCTCGGGGGCAGTTATTGTCCTGGACATTAAAAGCATATATTCTCCTAAAACCTGTAGTGTTTTCATCCGTTTGAATTTCGTTCTATTTATATTAAGCTGCAAATGTAATGTTTTTTTACTACTTTTGCTCCATCTTAGAGTCAAGAGTTAAGAGTTAAAAGTTGTTGATCGAATTATGGAACAAATGATCCTTCGTACAGAAGACTTGGTTAAACGATACAAAAACCGGACAGTGGTCAATCATGTATCGATTGACGTGAAACAAGGTGAGATAGTCGGATTGCTCGGACCGAACGGCGCCGGTAAGACTACCACGTTTTATATGACTGTCGGACTGGTTACTCCAAACGAGGGAAAGATATTCCTCAACGACACGGATATCACCAAGTTTCCGGTATATAAAAGGGCGCAGAACGGAATCGGTTATCTGGCACAGGAAGCTTCTGTTTTCCGGAAGATGACTGTAGAAGACAACATTCGCTCCGTACTTGAGATGACCAGTAAACCAGCCGATTATCAGAAAGAAAAACTAGAAGGATTGATTGCTGAATTCGGATTGCACAAAGTCAGGAAGAACCTGGGAGATCAGTTATCCGGGGGGGAGCGTCGCCGGGTGGAAATTGCACGATGCCTGGCCATAGACCCGAAATTCATCATGTTGGATGAACCTTTTGCCGGAGTAGATCCGATTGCTGTTCAGGACATTCAGCAAATTGTAGGAAAACTAAAAGACAAAAATATCGGCATTTTGATTACCGACCACAATGTACATGAAACACTCCGGATCACCGACCGCGCTTATTTATTATTCGAAGGAAAAGTCTTGTTTCAAGGAGTCGCCGAGGAATTAGCGGCCAATCCTGTTGTGCGGGAAAAATATCTTGGACGTGATTTTGAATTACGGAAAAAGGTCCTTTAAAACAGCGGAATCAGCAGTCTACCGTTCTCTGCATGTTTTTTTTATCTGAATAAAAATAAGACTCCAAAGCAATAAAGAAATCAGCGCCCACCACCAGCCAGAGCCTGTTCCGAAATTTTCAATCCGGTCTATTTGTTGATCGGAGTTCTGAAATATGTAATAAGTCAATACACCCAAAACATTATTTATAAAATGAGCCAGTACCGGAGCCCAAATACTTTGGGTATAATACAGCAAATAACCCAAATAAGCTCCTAAAAGTACCCGAGGGATAAAACCGTAAAATTGAAAATGAACAGCGCTGAAAATGATGGCAACGACCCAAATGATCAAATGCTCATTCCGTATTATTTTATGAAAAATATTCTGTAAGACTCCTCTGAAGATAAATTCTTCTCCTACCGAAACAATGACACCAACAACAATGAGATTGAAAATCAATACGGAGATATTCGGAGCATAAAGCATTATTTCGTTCATCTGCTGTCTGTCTTCCTCCATTTTCATCATCCAATCTTCCACGGCTTTCAACGATCCGGGAAGTTTCAACGATTCATTCAACTGCAGCACAAAATTAAGAAACGGTAAAAGCACGACCATACTGACTACGACAAGCAATATTACCTGGCTTTTCATTTGAACTTTCGTATGCAGGTAGGCGCTCACATTATCGCCAAACAAATAGGCGGCTAAAATAGCAGGAAGAAAAAATAAGCATATCGATTGAAAAAACATGACAATACGAATCATTTCTGCGCTTTGAAATACAGCCAGCGAATCAACGAATAATTTTGTCGAAAATCCTCCTTTTATCCATAAAATCAAGTCAAACAGCACTGTAAGCACAAACATGCCCAACAGTACGAGACAAATCAACATTAATATCTGAAAGAGAAATGAAGAATCTTTAAAAATGGCTTTGAATGTCATGATAATCAAAAAATTAAAACGAATGAGGCTGAATAAAATTCAGCCTCATTTTATTTAATCGACCTCTAAAAATCATTTTAGAGCATTCAGAAACTCTGAATGAGTAACGTATTTAGCAAATTCAAGATCATTCATTGCTTTTGTAGCAAAAGTACGATCAAGAGAAACTGCTTGTTTCAGGTTACTGACAACACCATTCATATTATTTGTCCGGGCAGCAACAATGGCTTTCAAGTAAGCAGTAGTCGCATTCGGAGTCGCAACAGCATTCAACGTAGATTGAGCTTTGTTGTAATCTTTGGTAAGAATTTGAGCCAATGCGGCATTGTTACTGGAAGTATTTCCAAACGCGCTGACTGCTTGTGTATAATTACCATTCTGCAGAGCCAGAACACCCAATGCATTGTTTAATTCAGCCACTCCGGAAGCATTGCCAAAATATTGTTGAGCTTTGGATTTATCGCCTTTCGTCAAAGCAACCAAACCAAGGTTACAATTCACTTCAGGAGATTTAGCCGACAATTGAGATGCTTTTGCAAATAATGTTTCAGCATTCGCAATCTGGCCTTTGGTGTATTCGATGACCCCCATGTTGTTATACGCACGGAAATCATTCGGATAGATATCCGTTATTTTATTGTAGATTGCTTCTTTTTGATTCGGATCTTTTACCAATGTAGCCGCATAAAGCAATTCTTCTACTGTAAGCGCTTTCGGACTTGAAGCGGCCAGTTTACTGATTTCTTCGTCGCTCTTACCGATAATTTCAACATTCGCAGTCAATCTGGAACGTCTTAATTGAGGCAGGATTTCATCAGCCAACACAGAGAAAACCGAAGATATATTTTTGATTTCACGTTCTCTTTGTTCCGGATCTTTATACATAGACAGAACGCTCAAAACCAAATTTTTATCCTGAATATTGGATTTTTCCACCAATTCTTTGAATCCTTCCCAGTCCTGAGCGGTGTAACGAGCAGCAATAGGAACATTTGATCCTGACTTTTTCAATTCTTTAGAAAGATATTGGTTGGTGTTTTTCTCCCGTTGAGCTGCTAATTTTTCATTCAATTCAACACCTCCATCCGGAGACGCGTAAGCAGAAATTTCAACGTTTACATTTTGATTAGGAGCCTGGTCTGCATTTTCAACAACACCTTTCCAGTCCGACAATGAAGATTTTTTCAATTCACTTGACCGTAATTCAGCCTGTTGAATCAAAAACATGATATTCTCATTATAAGCCTCTTTGATGATGCGTTGGAATTTATCCGGAGCAATCGCAGGCACTTCACTTGCCGCATTCGCCAAAGCTCCTGTAGCAAGAACACCATCCCCTATTTTAATTTCAGGAAGTGGTACCTCTTTATTCCCGATTTTTGCTGTAAAAGTCAGATAAAGTTCCGATTTCATCATCGCCGGAACATAATTAAAATTAGAAGTCATTGTGACATTCGCTCCTGTTTTTTCTGGAATAACTTGTCCATTTCCAGCCACTTTCTCTCCCTGGTACGTATAAGAAGTACCCCAAGCTTCTCCTCCATTATACCTCAATACCGGAGTTACAACAACTGTTGCCTTTTTATTGAACCATTTTTCAGGAAAAGTGGCGTTAATGGTAACGGGGACTTTACCGGCAACTTCTTCTAAAGGCTGAGGTTCTGCTTTGATGTAATTAGCGGCTAAAGGTTTTAACTTGGAAGAACAAGAAGACAAACCTACAATCGCTAACAAAAACAGCAAAGGCAAATAAATTTTTTTGCTCATAATTTTGAATGCAATTAAAAAGATTAATAATTTATTTTGTATATGAATTTGTGTAATTATTCTTTATCCATGCAAAGCTACATGTTAAAAATGATTTTAAGAAAAAAAAGAGATGAAATTATTAAAAATTTTTAAACTTATTATGAAAAATCTGCTATTTTTAGAACGATCGTTCTCATTAAAAAATAATTTTCGCCGTAGAATTTCCCTTTTCGGATGTTACCCTGACAATTCCTATTGTTCCTCCGGCAGAAGATTGAATAGTAAAAACAGAAGTTCCTGAATAAGAAATGCGTCGGATGAGCTGTCCGGTAATGGAGTAAATTTCAATGGATCCGGATTCACCGGGAGCGGCATCAACAAAGAGTTGACGAGTTGTCCGGTTATATCTCACCATATTGGATTTCTGTTTCGCAACCGCTTCTACACCGTCATTTTTAGCGTACCGAATGATGGGTTGGATGGCCAATGACGTTTTGACCGGTTGTTTGGAGTAATTCTCTGATTGGATCCACTCTCCGTTTGTTTTTTTCAACCAGGCAGAACTTTTTGCATTTTCGGAACCGAAAGCCGTATTGTAAACGGAGAATGCAGAGCTGCTCGGATAAGCGATTTCATAAGAAACAAAAAACGTACCATCGACAGCCACAGGATGATCAAACTTAACAAAGCTTTGTGTAGGATTGGGACTCATCGATTTATTATTATCTATGAAACCTCCTGATTGATACGTCGTATACTTCGGATAAAAATACTGTGTTTCCACTTTGTTATCAGGAGAAAGAATCTTTTTATACACATTGATTTGAACCGGAGCAACCGATGCGCCAACCAAGGTTGTCGAAGGAGCCATCATATAGACACCCAATAAATCCGCATTCTGTCCAATCTCAAATTCTTCTGCAAACTCAACCGTTTCTTGCAATGAATTGTGCCCGAAAAGAAGTCCGGTTTCAGGAGCATTCAACGTTGTACTAACCAGTCGATCCGTCGAATTGTATTTTGCATTACTTAATAGGGTTATCATAGAATCTTTAGCCACATCTATTCCATCCATGGAAGTAACTCCTGAATTGAGAGGATCCAGATAAGATTTCAAATAATTGACCGAATTATTTCCATATGTCCAACCTCTAAACAAAGCAAAGAAGTAGTCGGATTTACCATTAGGATCCGTACCGACACAAAGAGACCCCCCTCCCGTTAATCCTCCGACAACCTGTCCCCGATTATTAAACAAAGGAGAACCGGAAGATCCGTTACCGGTTGATCCTGTATTCCAGGCGACTACCCTCCAATGCGAAGCCGGCAGGAAAGTGAATCCTCCGGCCGAAAGGCTGGAAAGTGAAAGAGGTTGGTTGGATATTCCATATTTTCCGACAGCTCCCTGAGGATGGTGCATATTGATGTAAGGTGTCAGATTCTGCGTTCGGGTACTTTCATTGTACTCTATATTCCATCCTGCGTAATAAGGCATATAATAACCGGGCACTTTATCATTGAACCGCAACAAGGTAATATCGCAAGTATCCACAACACAAACAGGAGTTGATCCGGCTAATGTCATTTCTTCGGTGCCTTTCATTTTAAAATTAGAATCGCACACCGGTCTGTTGTAATTAAAAAACACGACCGTAGAACCCGCGGCTTTGATGTAGTCATCAGCAGTTCTTGCTGTAAAATCACCGTTAAGGCAATGACTTGCCGTTAATACATAAGATTTATTATCTCTGGAAGTATTACTTAATAAAACGCCGGAACAGGCAATTGTTCCATTGACCACAACCAGTACCGCACTCCGGTTGTTCAGGTCATTCGGATTTTCGCAAATAACATCCGGCATGCATGCAGAAGCCGACGGATCATTTCTGGGCTCATAAGCCAACAGATCGATATAATCATGATTGACTTCCGTAATCTTCAATATGCCTTCAAAAGAAGCATTAGCCGGTTCGGTATATTCGATAATGATCTCATCTCCTCCTACCGGTCGTACGGGAAACAGGCCATCTTCCGAATTATTCTCGGAAGTGAACGATCCGATGACAGACGAACGTGACGAGTTATAAAGAAAGAGTTTTCCTCCTTCCGGAATATGAAAATCAGAAAACAAGACATTGATAGAATAAGCATTGGCTGAGCGAATACCTACCTGCCAGACCTTTGTTCCGTCGGCCAACTGATAATTCAATCCGTCTTTACCCCTTTCGATCGATGTGAAAAACTTTTTGGCAAAGCGAAAACTTCCCCGCATGTCCGATACATTATTCAAACTATCTTCTCTTAACATCTCTTCGACATCAAAAGAAGGCATCTCGATAAAGAAGTTACGCTCCGAACTCCTCAACAAATCGGGAGGGAATAAAGGCTGTCCGCCATGACTAATTTGGCCGTTCAAGGCGGGGAAAAAGAGCAAACAAGCGATCAGTAAAATATAATGTTTCATAAACGCATTCAATACCAAACAACAAAGATATGTTTTATTCTCAATTATTCTTACCTTTGTTGTCCAAAAATTGCATTGTTTCATTTATGAAAGATTTCATTATTACCGATACACCTACGGAGAATGCCGTATTAGTCGGGTTAATCACTCCTGAACAAAACGAGGTCCGAGTCAAAGAATATCTCGACGAGCTGGCCTTTTTGGCTGATACCGCCGGAATTGTTGCGGAAAAACGCTTTACTCAGCGATTGGAAGCAGCCCATCCCGTCACGTTTGTAGGTTCGGGGAAGTTACAGGAGATAAAAGATTATGTAGAAGATGAAGATAATGAAATCAGCCTGGTCATTTTTGACGACGAATTATCTCCCAAACAACTACGTAACCTGGAAGCAAGCTTGAAAGTCAGGATCATGGACCGGACAAGCCTGATCCTCGATATTTTTGCCGGACGAGCCCAGACGGCTCATGCCAAGACTCAGGTTGAATTGGCTCAATACAACTACATGCTACCGAGGTTGAAACGACTCTGGACACACCTGGAGCGCCAAAGTGGCGGTGGAAGCAGCGGATTTCGGATGAGGGGACCCGGGGAAACCCAGTTGGAAACCGACCGGCGTATCATTTTAAATAAGATCTCCAAACTCAAAGAAGACCTCAAGGAAATCGAAAAACAAAAATCCAACCAGCGTAAAAACAGAGGAAAGATGGTGCGGGTAGCATTGGTCGGTTATACCAATGTAGGTAAATCGACCCTGATGACTCTTCTATCCAAATCAGAAGTCTTCGCAGAAAACAAGTTATTTGCAACTTTAGACACGACCGTCCGGAAAGTCACTGTCGAAAACCTGGCTTTTTTGCTGTCGGATACGGTCGGTTTCATCCGTAAACTTCCCACGGAGTTGATCGAATCGTTCAAGTCGACACTCGACGAAGTTCGCGAAGCCGATATGCTGGTACACGTGGTAGACATCTCCCATCCTGCTTTTGAAGATCAGATCGAAATTGTCAACCACACGTTGAATGACATCTCCAAAGAAGAAAAACCGATGATCATTGTCTTTAACAAGATAGACGCTTTTTCCCATATTGAAAAAGAGGAAGACGACCTCACTCCGCTAACGAAAGAAAACACTTCTTTAGAGGAGTTGAAACAAACCTGGATGGCTAAATTACATGAAAACTGCATTTTCATTTCGGCGAAAGACCGGCTGAACATTGAAGAATTGAAGTCTATCCTATACGAAAAAGTCAAGCAGATTCATGTCCAGCGTTTTCCATACAATGATTTCTTATATCAAAACTACGATGAACTTCAAAGCGAATAACCGCATATCGATATTCATTGAGACACAGCACTAACAGACAAATTTACAACTAAATAAAGAATCAATCATTAAAAAATTACGATCATGGCGACACCCCCTTTCAAGTATCAGGAGCCTTTTCCTCTAGGCAAGGACTCGACCGAATACTACCTTCTGACCAAAGAAGGAGTATCGACTTCATCATTTGAAGGCAATGACATTCTTAAAATAGAAAAAGAAGCTCTAACACGTTTGGCCAACGCCTGTTTCCACGACTGTTCTTTCTTTCTACGTCCGGAACATCAAAAACAAGTCGTAAAAATACTGAATGACCCCGAAGCCAGCGAAAACGATAAATACGTGGCTCTTACCATGTTAAGAAATGCAGAAATTGCAGCCAAAGGCATTCTTCCTTTCTGTCAGGATACAGGAACGGCTACTATCGTTGCCAAAAAGGGACAACAAGTATGGACCGGCGGCGGCGATGAAGAAGCGCTTTCGTTAGGTGTTTATAAAACATATACCGAAGAAAACCTGCGTTATTCTCAAACGGTAGCCCTGGATATGTACAACGAAAAAAATTCCGGTTGTAACCTGCCCGCACAAATCGACATTCAGTCTATAGACGGCATGGAATACAAGTTTTTATGCATTGCCAAAGGAGGTGGTTCTTCCAATAAAACCTATTTATTTCAGGAAACCAAGGCCTTATTGAATCCGGAAACATTGGAAAAATTCCTGATAGAAAAAATGAAATCGTTGGGAACAGCAGCCTGTCCGCCTTATCATATTGCTTTTGTCATCGGGGGAACATCGGCCGACGCTTGTCTTAAAACCGTGAAATTGGCTTCAACAAAATACTACGATGCGCTTCCTACTTCAGGGAATGACGGAGGACAAGCTTTCCGCGACATCGAGTTAGAAGAAAAAATGTTGGAAGCCGCCCATAAAATCGGGTTGGGCGCTCAATTCGGAGGAAAATACCTGGCTCATGATATTCGCATTGTCCGCTTGCCGCGCCACGGAGCTTCCTGCCCTGTAGGGATGGCCGTTTCCTGTTCTGCCGACCGGAATATCAAAGCAAAGATAAACAAAGACGGTGTGTGGATTGAAAAATTAGAAGACAATCCGGGTCGATACATTCCGGAAGAACTGAGAAACGCAGGCGAAGGCAATGCTGTCAAGATCAACCTGAATCGTCCGATGAAAGAGATATTAGCCGAATTAAGTAAATACCCGGTTGCTACTCGTTTGTCATTAAACGGCACGATCATTGTCGGACGCGACATTGCTCATGCGAAGCTGAAAGAACGCATCGACCGTGGAGAAGGTCTGCCCCAATATGTTAAAGATCATCCGATCTATTATGCCGGACCGGCCAAAACTCCGAAAGGAATGGCTTGCGGATCCATGGGGCCGACAACAGCCGGACGGATGGACTCTTATGTCGACTTGTTCCAAAGCCAGGGCGGCAGTATGATCATGCTCGCCAAAGGAAATCGCAGCCAACAAGTGACCGATGCCTGTCAGAAATACGGAGGCTTCTACCTCGGTTCCATCGGAGGGCCGGCGGCTATTTTAGCTCAAAACAATATCAAAAGCATCGAATGTGTGGAATATCCTGAATTGGGAATGGAAGCGATCTGGAAGATCGAAGTGGAAGATTTCCCTGCCTTTATCCTGGTAGATGATAAAGGAAATGATTTTTTCAAGAAGATTTGAAAGGATTATGACCCAATTAAAAAGGCTTGCATCGGTTGGTGCAAGCCTTTTTTATACTATTTAGATGTTATTAGCGTTAGCATTTGAATTAGAATTTGAATCCAAGGCCAACAGAGATAACTGCTTGATCATAATCAGAAATCAAAGAATATTTTACTTCTCCGTTAACAAATACCGTACTTGTAACATCATACTGAATTCCTACACCCAGGTTTACTCCTAATTTCGTATCAGATGCAGATCCCGACACATGTCCGAGAGAAGAGTCATAGATAGAAGCAGAAGCGGATACATTAGAAATAATAAGACCTACAATAGGATAAAGTTGAAATTTGTCTTGAAGAGGGACTAAATAATGAGCGTTCACGTTGATGTCCCACATTTTAAATTTTCCTGAAACAGCATTGATTCCGAGGACAGCACTTTGAGATTTAGGTAAAAAATAAGTGAATTCAGGAGCAATACGAACGCGATCCGTAAAATTATACATAAAACGAGCTCCTATTCCCAATGATTCAATTTCTGTTCCATAACCAAGATTCAAACCCACAGCCCTGTCTCCTTTTTGAGATTGAGCAGATACACCCGCCACAACAGCAAATAGTGCTACCAATAAGATTGTAATTTTTCTCATTTTTGTAAAATTTAAATTTTAAAATTTATTTATAAAAAAAGCTACCTCAAACAAAATAATTTCTTTGAGGCAGCTTGTATAAGTTTAATTTACTCTGAAATAACTTCAAACGGTATTTCGACTGAAATTTCCTTGTGTAATTTAGCCAATGCTTTGTAAGATCCGACTTCCTTTACGGCTTCTTTGATCACGATTAACTTCCGGTCTACTTCAAATCCTGCTTTTGCTAAAGCGTCGGCAATCTGAATGTTTGTTACAGAACCGAAAATGGTGCCGGTAGAACTTGTTTTTGCACCAATGGTCAATGATACGGAGGCCAGTTTTTCAGCCAACGACTGAGCATCTGCTTTGATTTTCTCCAGTTTATGAGCACGTTGACGTAAATTTTCAGCCAATACTTTTTTAGCTGATTCGGATGCAATAACCGCTTTTTTTTGCGGAATCAGATAATTTCTGCCGTATCCGTCTTTTACTGTTACGATATCATCCTTGTAACCAAGGTTTACGATATCTTCTTTTAATATTACTTGCATAGTTATTTTCTCCTTTAATTATTTCATCAAATCGGTTACATAAGGAAGTAAAGCCAAATGGCGAGCTCTTTTCACTGCCTGGGCAATACGGTGTTGATATTTCAGGGAAGTACCTGTAATACGACGAGGGAGTATTTTCCCTTGTTCATTCAAGAATTTCTTCAAAAATTCAGGATCTTTGTAATCGATAAACTTGATACCGCTTTTTTTGAAACGGCAATATTTTTTCTTCTTAACATCAACAGTTGGAGGAGTTAAGTAACGGATTTCCGAGTTATTATTTGCTGCCATGATTTAGTTCTCCTTTACTTCTTTAGATTTGTTTCTTCTTTTTGCTGCATATTCTGCAAAATTCTTATCCTGACGGAATGTCAGAAAACGAATCACTCTTTCGTCGCGACGGAACTGAGTTTCCAATTTAGCAATAACCGACGGTTCGGCTTTGAACTCTATCATCTGATAAAATCCGGTGGATTTCTTTTGAATCGGGTAAGCTAGCTTACGCAAGCCCCAACTTTCTTCATTTACAATTTCAGAGCCTTCGTCCACGAGAATGGCTTTGAATTTTTCGACCGCTTCCTTCATCTGAGCATCAGACAAAACGGGAGTCAAAATGAAAACGGTTTCGTAATTGTTCATAAAAACTTGATTAATAATTAATAAAATAATATAATTTTCGAGGTGCAAAGATACGACTTTTTCTTTAAATTCAATCGAATGACAAATAATTTTTCATCTTTTCCAGATCTTCCGCTGTAAACTCTTCAAGCAAAGAGAGTTCTTCGATGCTTTTAAGAGATCCTCTTTTCTTTCTCATTTCGACAATGGCTTTAGCCTGATAAAAATTGATGTACGGATGGGATTTCAGGTGCTCCAGCGAGGCCTTATTGACCGGTAATGTCCGGATAGAATCCTTCGAAATATCGAAATACGGCACAATCCGTTCGTAAAGTTCTTCATACATTCCATAGATTTCTTTGAGTTGTTCCACAGAGTAATACCCTCCTAAAAGCTTTCGGTACTTCAGTATCCGGACGGCGTAGGATTGTCCTATACCCGGAACTTTCATTAATCCGGCCGTGTCGATACTATTGATATCGACTTTTGTTCCTGCGGGATATTTGGGGATGGCGGCAATTTTCGTTGTCGTATCCCTTGAGTAAGGTGTTTGCCGGGATTGGTTATCAAAATAAGTCTTTTTTTCTACGGAGACCTCTCGTTTCGGAGAATAACCTCTCGTCGGGGATCTTCTTCCGGAATCAAAGTAATGCCTTTGGTTTTCCGATGAGTCTTTTTCTGCAATGGTTTGGTCTTGAGAACGATTATCCTGCATGGATTCTTTCCATTCGTTCGGAGGATTTGAAAAGAAAAATTTTCCGATGAATATCCCAGCCAGGAGGACAAGTAGAAAAATAATTCCGGATTTCTCCCGCTTTGTGAAGTAAAATAGCTGTTTTAGCATGATTAAGGTTTTTAGTTCTTAGTTCTTAGTTCTTAACTCCCAACTATCATTCCGTCTTTCATATGTATTGTTCGGTCGGTAAGTGAAGCCAAATTTTCATCGTGGGTCACAATCACAAATGTTTGATTGAATTGTTTGCGCAGGTCGAAAAACAGGCGGTGCAACTCATCCTTGTTTTGCGTGTCCAGGCTACCGGAAGGTTCGTCTGCAAAGATCACATCCGGTTTATTTGCCAACGCCCGGGCTACTGCCACCCGCTGTTTCTCTCCTCCGGAAAGTTCATTCGGCTTATGTTCCATCCGCTCATTCAAACCCATGAAATCAAGAATTTCTTTCGCTCTTTTTTCTGCTTCGGAAAACTTAACCTTACTTATCAGCAAAGGAATAATCACATTTTCCAAGGCCGTAAACTCAGGTAAAAGTTGATGAAATTGAAACACAAAGCCGATGTTCCGATTCCTGAATTCAGCAAGTTCTTTGTCTTTCAATCGATTAACATCTTTCTGATCGTAAATAAGACTTCCGCTATCCGAGCGATCCAGCGTTCCGAGAATTTGCAACAAGGTCGTCTTTCCTGCTCCACTCGGTCCCACAATAGAGACAATTTCTCCTCGCTGAATGGATAAACTGATCCCCTTCAGAACCTGCAAATTACCGAAACTTTTGGTTATACCTGTAGCTGAAATCATACAATCAAAATTCAATCAAAAGTACAAATTTACAGTAATTTATCGAGTCTGCAATGAATCAAGGCCATATTTATTCCGATCATTGCCCGGATTATTGTCACTCCTTTATGTCTAGATCTTTTTTTTTAATAGCAAAAAGATTATTGGGGGAGATTTTATTTGTTTTATTAAGAAACCTTCGTATCTTCACGAATGTTTCATAAATCTCAAGCAAAACACGGATTCATCAAAGATTATATATTAACAATCATTTAATACCAATGAAGTATGCTTAAATTATTATTCGCCGTTTTATTGCTCCCAGCCATCGTCTTTTCCCAATCTCAGCCATCCTCTGATTCTGAAATTATTTACAAGACAAAAAGCAGGGTAAATACGATAAACACGTTGAAGTACGAAAGTCACAACACTTTTGAGATGCAAATGGCTCCTGGAGCTATAGATACCATTACAATCTTTTTCGACTGGAAGAATGCGGCATCCTTAACAGACTCCAAATACTTGTTTATTTTTAACAAAAACAACACCAAGCATCTTTATAACGGAACCACCCTATTTAATGTACAGCCCGAAGAAGAGAAAATAATTACGACGTTACATCCTAAGTCCGGTCAGATGTGCAGTTCCATGGCCATGCTCAACTCCATGTTCATGGCTAAGCAAATATTATCCGCATATAAAAATGATTCCACGATTGTCTTTAATCGGGGCAACGATACGATCATCAACCATGAAGATTGTTATAAATTCAACATTGCACTGAGAGGCAAAGCACTTGACATGAACAAAGGATTTGAAGTTATTGACGCTCCAAATGCCCAAATGAATTATGTCATGGCTATCGGTAAAAAAGACTATATCCCCCAATACCTGATGACCGCATTTAAGAATGGAGGGGCTTCTTCAACGTACACAAACATCGAGGTCAATAAGAATTTCCCGGAATCTACCTGGTCGGACAATCACTTTCCAAAAGAATACATGCGGATATCCGACGAAGATTTTTTCAACAGCAAGAAAACAAACATATCAACTCTTGTCGGACAAGCCGCTTCGGATTGGACACTGCCTGCCCTCACGGGCGATTCTGTCCGTTTATCCCAATTAAAAGGAAATGTTGTTTTATTGGAATTCTGGTTCCCTTATTGCGGCGGATGCGTTCAAGCAATCCCTTCTGTCGACGAGATTGCAGAAACATACAAGAAAAAAGGCCTTAAAGTCTATGGAATAGAATTTCAAAAACAGGAAAAAGATAAAATCAAGGCCTATGCAACCAAGCACAACATTCAAATTCCGATTCTCTATAATGGAGACGCCGCAGCCAAAGCCTACTCGATATTCGGAGCTCCGACTTTTTTCCTGATCGACCAATCCGGAACCATCGTCTATGCAAAAATAGGATTGAACAAGCAGGAGTTAATCGACGAAATCAATAAAAATCTGAACTAAAAAGAGTGTTGATAACTTTTCCTCATTATATTTTTCATGAATCTATTTTTTAGTAACTTTACCAGCTGAAAACGAGGAAAAGATTCAATGAACAGTAGTTACCAAGATACTTTGCAGCCGTATGTGCACCTGCATGTGCATTCGCATTATTCATTACTCGATGGCATGTCGACCATCCCCGGTTTGGTAGACAAAGCCATTAAAAACGGGATGAAAGCATTGGCCCTGACCGACCATGGCAATATGTTCGGGTGCAAAGAATTTATCGATTATATTGCAAAGAAAAACAAAGACAAAGAACCGGAGCAGAAAATCAAACCCATCCTGGGTGTTGAAGCTTACTGCGCCCGACGCACCCGTTTTGACAAAACAGATAAAGAAGACGGGAGCGGATGGCATTTGATTCTGTTGGCAAAAAATAAAACAGGATATCAAAACCTGTGTAAACTTATCTCGACGGCATGGATCGACGGATATTACTACCGGCCGCGGATTGACAAAGATTGTCTTGAAAAATACTCCGAAGGGCTTATTGTCTGTTCGGCCTGTTTAGGCGGCGAAGTCCAACGTAAAATAGCAACGGGGAATATCAAGGCTGCCGAAGAAACGATCGCCTGGTTCAAAAATATTTTCGGAGACGACTATTATTTGGAACTACAACGACACCAGACCAACAAGCCGGGCGCTGATAAGACTACTTATGAAAAGCAGGTAGAAGTAAACACCGTCCTCATGGAGTTGGCGAAGAAAACAAATACAAAACTCATTGTTTCCAACGATGTTCACTTCGTAGAAGAAGAACATGCCGAAGCTCACGATCGCTTAATCTGCTTAAGTACCGGCAAAGACCTGAGCGACCCTAACCGCATGCGTTACACGAAGCAGGAATGGTTCAAAACTCAGGAAGAAATGAATGTTATTTTTTCCGATCTTCCGGACGCACTTGCCAATACCGTTGAGATTGCAGATAAAGTGGAATTTTACAGCATCGACTCGGATGCAATCATGCCTCAATTTCCTATTCCTGAGAGTTTTGGAACAGAAGAATCTTACAGAAACACTTATTCTGAGGAACAACTGCGTGAAGAATTTAACAAGGAAGACAAAGACCGATTCGATAAATTAGGAGGATATAATAAAGTCATCCGGATCAAATTGGAAGCCGATTATTTACGTGATCTGACCTTAAGGAAAGCCAAAGAGCGTTATGAAGATCTTCCTGCCGATGTTGAAGAACGCATTGAATTCGAGTTGGAAACCATGAAAACAATGGGATTTCCAGGGTATTTCCTCATCGTACAAGATTTTATACAGGCAGCCCGCGATATGCACGTCGCTGTCGGTCCCGGACGCGGTTCCGCTGCCGGATCTGCAGTTGCCTATTGCCTGGGTATCACAGACATAGATCCGTTGAAATACGATTTACTGTTTGAACGGTTCCTGAACCCCGACCGGATTTCCATGCCTGATATCGATATCGACTTTGACGATGACGGAAGAGCCGATGTCCTTCACTGGGTCAAAGAAAAATACGGAAAAGAAAAAGTCGCTCACATTGTTACCTACGGGACAATGGCCACTAAATCATCGATCAAAGATGTTGCCCGGGTGCAGGGTCTTCCGTTGCCTGAAGCCGACCGGTTAACCAAATTGATTCCCGACAGGCTCCCTGAAGATAAATCAGGGAATATGCCTAAAATCAATATTGCGAACTGCATTCAGTATGTGCCTGAATTACAGGAAGCCCGCAACTCCGCCAACCAGAATTTATCCGACACGCTAAAATATGCGGAAATGCTGGAAGGCACTGTACGTCAGGTTGGTGTACATGCCTGCGGGGTCATTATCGGAGCGGATGACCTGACTAATTTCGTCCCTTTGAGTACCGCTAAGGAAAAAGGAAGCGACGAAGAATTACTGGTCACTCAATACGAAGGATCTGTCATCGAATCCATCGGATTGATCAAAATGGACTTTTTAGGCCTGAAAACTTTATCCATCATCAAAGAAGCGTTATCCAACATCCGAAAATCAAAAGGGATTGAAATCGACATTTCCAGGATACCGATCGATGATGAAAAAACATACGAATTATATAGCAGGGGACAAACAATCGGCACTTTTCAGTTTGAATCGGCAGGGATGCAGAAATACCTGAGAGAACTGAAACCGACACAATTTGAAGATCTTATTGCGATGAATGCATTGTACCGTCCCGGGCCGATGGCTTATATCCCTGATTTCATCGACAGGAAACATGGACGGAAAGACATCTCGTATGATTTCCCTGAGATGGAATCGCGCTTGAAAGACACTTACGGGATTACGGTTTATCAAGAGCAAGTGATGCTCCTGAGTCGGGATTTGGCCGGGTTTACCCGCGGACAATCCGACGAATTGCGTAAGGCCATGGGAAAAAAGTTAAAAGACAAAATGGAAGCTCTCAAAGTGAAATTCATGGAAGGAGCCACCCAAAAAGGATTCGGACCCCAAGAGAAACTCGAGAAAATCTGGGCTGACTGGGCTGAATTTGCGAAATATGCATTCAACAAATCACATGCAACCTGCTATTCCTGGGTTTCATACCAGACAGCTTATCTGAAAGCCCATTATCCGGCCGAATTCATGGCAGCCAACCTCACGCGCAACAAAGATGACATTGGTGAAATTACCAAATTCATGGACGAATGCCGCAGTTTAGGTATCGGAGTGAAAGGACCCGACATCAATGAATCGGAATTGAATTTTACTGTCAACAAAGACGGGGACATCCGCTTCGGACTGGGAGGAATCAAAGGGGTTGGATCCGGAGCTGTCGAAACAATCATACGGGAAAAAGAAAAGAACGGAGCATTTCAAGGTATTTTCGACTTTGTGGAACGTGTCAATTTGACATCCTGCAATAAAAAAAATATAGAAGCGCTGTGTTTATCCGGAGCATTTGACAATTTTCAGGAAATTACCCGGGAACAATTTTTTGCTACAAACAGTAAAGGCGAAATCTTCATAGACAATCTCATACGTTATGGCAACAGATACCAGGCAGACAAACAGTCTTCTCAGAATTCACTTTTCGGCCATTTCGAATCGGTTGAAATCGCCAAACCGGAAATTTCTTATTGTGAGCCCTGGAGTGATTTGGAGCGGTTGAACAAAGAAAGAGAATTAGTTGGAATCTATCTGTCCTCGCATCCGTTGGATGAATATTATATCCTATTGAATCATATCTGTAATATCTCCATGAAAGATATTACGGAAGACAAATCAGCTCTAAGAGGTACAGAGGCCACTATGGCTGGGATTGTAACCGCGTTTCGGGAAGGAATGACTCAGAAAGGCAAACTGTATGGGATCCTCAAACTGGAAGACTACACAGGAAGCGCTGAAATTCCTTTGTTTGGAAACGATTATTTCGAATTCAGCAAATATTGCCGTCCCAACACATTTCTATTGATTAAAGGGCAATTTCAGGCCCGGCAGTACAACGAGAATGTAACAGATCTGAAAATCAAATCCATTACTCCTTTATCGGAAGTCAAGGATTCAATCATTGAAAAAATCACGATTAATCTACCTTTGCATCAGATAGGAGAAGAGATGATCACGGAGTTATCCTCTTTAATCAAGAACAATCCTGGAAATACATCGTTATATTTTAGAGTGGAAGATGGAGAAAAACAACTCTATGTTTCTTTATGCTCAGAAGAAGACAAATTTTCAGTAAGCCGTCATTTGGTACGGTATTTGGAGGATCATTCAATATATTTCAAGATTAACTAAATCAGTCAAATATTCAGTTATTCATTCATTAAGACTAATTTTAAATATAAACTTTAAATAAAAACAAGACATTATGGCAATGGAAATTACAGATGCGAACTTTGATTCGCTGGTGAACGGCAGCCAACCTGTAGTGGTTGACTTTTGGGCAGAATGGTGCGGCCCATGTAGAATGATTACTCCAATCATTGAAGAACTAGCCAAGGAATATGAAGGCCAAGCGGTTATCGGAAAACTGAATGTAGACGAAAACGATGAAGTTACCGGCCAATTTGGCATACGTAACATTCCTACGATTCTCTTCTTCAAAAACGGCGAAGTAGTAGACAAATGTGTCGGAGCGACTCAGAAAAGCGTTATCGAAGCAAAATTAAAAGCGCTTTTATAGAGTTAAGAGTAAGAACTAAAAACTAAGAGCTAAAAATTGAGAATGAGAGATGATTTAGCTCTTAGTTTTTAGTTTTTAGTTCTTAGTTTTTAGTTCTGTACGATATCGTTCCTGTAGCCTGATACGTAGGCATAATCAAGACTTCAGCAATCTGAATATGTTCGGGAATAGCCGTTGTGTAATACACTGTTTCAGCAACATCCTCTCCCGTCAGCGGGCGTATTCCAGTGTATACTGCGTCGGCCAATGCCTTATCGCCACGATAACGGGTAACGCTGAAATTCGTTTCCACGTATCCCGGCTTGACATTTGTTACACGTAAAGGAGTATCTACCAAGTCTATACGCAACCCATCCGATAAAGCTTTGACAGCTGCTTTGGTGGCGCAATAAACACTTCCTCCCGGATATGCGGCATCTCCGGCAATCGATCCGATGTTGATGATGTGACCACGGCCTCTTTCCACCATTCCCGGAACGACCAGACGGGTTATGTTCAATAGTCCCTTGATGTTTGTGTCGATGACAATATCCCATTCTTCCAGATTTCCTTCAAACTCTTTTTCAACACCAATAACCAATCCGGCATTGTTGATAAGGATATCCATATTTTTCCATTCCGCCGGCAGGCATTCAAGGGATTTTCGGGCTAACTCCCTGTCACGCACATCAAAACACAAGGTCAGCACATCTGCGCCATAGGTCGCTTCCAATGTAGATTTCAATGTATTCAGTTTTTCCTGGCTTCTTCCATTCAAGATCAACCGGGCTCCATTAGCCGCAAATTTATGAGCACATGCTTCCCCTATACCGCTCGTAGAACCGGTAACAAACACAATTTTATTTTTCATCCGTATCTATTTTAATTTTAAAGTCTTCTCGCATCATTTCCCCAAAGTAATTTCTGCCTTAAAGTCTGATAAAATGTATGGTTATACCGTTTGATTACCCGAATGGAGAAGTCTGCTTTATTGATTTCAAATTCCATCCCGGAAGGCAGGACGACCGAGCGACCATCTAAAGCTATCAGAAAATTTTGACTGCGAGCTTCTACTTTCAGCTTTATATGTGAATCTTCCGGAATAACAAGCGGGCGCACGTTCAAGGAATGAGGCGCTACCGGACTTAAAACCAGGTTATTCGCCTGAGGGATAATGATCGGACCATTCACACTCATCGAATAGGCGGTCGAACCTGTCGGAGTCGCTATTAATAAGCCGTCGGCCAAATAAGTATTCAGGTACTCATCATTAATGAAAGTATGAATAACAATCATGGAAGAGGTATCACGCTTCAACACGGCAATTTCATTCAATGCAAAATTTTCTGTTCCTATCTTTTCCTTTTCAAGCTCCAATTGGATAAGGCTTCGTTCTTCTATCAGGTATTGGCTTCCAAAGACCTCTTTGAGGGTATCCTCGATATCTTCCGGATTGATTTCAGCCAAAAATCCCAATCTTCCGGTATTAATACCCAGAATGGGAATGTTTTTTCTACCGATGACTGCAGCCGTACGTAAAAACGTACCATCTCCTCCCAGACTAAGAGCCATATCCAGTTGAAAGTCTTCATCATCTCCGATCAGGCCTGACATAGCCGGCTGATAATTAAACTCTTTAGAGATATACTCATAAAAACTATTTTCTACATATATATCCGAAGTAAACTGACGTATTTGAGCAAAAACTTTTTTAATCAAATCCAGTTTACCCGCCTGATAACTATTACCAAATATTCCAACTCTCATTTCCTTACATTTCAAGGTAATACATCAATTCATCCAAACGCCGTTTCATGGTATCGTCAATCAGCCCTTTCCTTTGGGCATAATACAACACCCGGTAATTAAACCGCTCCAGACTTCTCAATACCGGGGATGCATCTTCCAGGTCGATTTTCAACAAGACCGTCAACTTTGAAGTCGATTGTATCGGATAGGAACTCAGTCCGAGGATTTTCGCATTATTGGATTCCACTAAATGAGCCAGTTGCGACAAATCATAATCCTGCGTATTCATCTCCAGAGCGATCAAAGCCCCATGAGAATCGGCATTGAGCATTTCCGCTATTTTATCTACGAGAGCGCTCAAAGTAATCACTCCACGATAAGCTCCGGAATCATCAACAACCGGAAGCAGTGTCAATTGGTGGTTGCTCATGATTTTCAAGACATCCAGCAAGGGACTCTCTTCTCCCACAGAAGGAGCGTAGATACTCAGATTTTCGATAGATTCATCCGGGTCATTCATTAAGAAAATATCTTTTTCTGTTAACAAATAGACATACTGGCCATCATTCACAACCGGAAGATGTTTATATTTATAATCTTCCATTTGCGACAGTGCGTAGCTTCCCGAATCTTCAGGTTTTAACACCGGAATTCCTTTTGTTAAGAAATCTTTACTCAACATCTTGTGATAATTAACACAATTCTATTATTTTTGTAGCTGAATTATACACTAATCAAAGACAAAATTAGTTATTTATTTATACAAACAGCTAACATTTAGTAATTAATTATAATGTATATGAGCTTATTACTTTTCATTCAGGAGGGAGCCACTCAAGTCGTACAAAGTATGCCCGACCTCACACAAGGAGGAACTCAAGAAGTAAAAATGAACATTCTGGAATTGGCATCCAAGGGTGGAATCATCATGTATCCCATTTATTTACTGCTATTTATCGCTATTGCTATTTTCATAGAAAGAGCCTTAGTCATCCGAAAAGCAGGAAAAGAAGACACGACTTTTATGAACCGGATCAAGGATTATATTCATGAAGGTAAAATCGATTCGGCCATTAATCTTTGTAAGAACACCAATACGCCGTATGCCCGAATGATTGAAAAGGGAATCTCCCGCTTGGGAAGACCGATGAACGACATTCTGGTTGCGGTCGAAAATGTGGGAAATATCGAAATTGCCAAATTGGAAAAAGGATTTACCTGGGTAGCCACATCAGCCGGGGCAGCTCCGATGCTCGGATTTCTGGGGACAGTAACCGGAATGGTCCGTGCATTTTTCGACATGGCCAATGCCGGAAGTAATGTCGATATCACCTTATTATCTTCCGGGATCTATGAAGCGTTAGTAACCACTGTTGCAGGGTTGATCGTCGGTATCATCGCTTTATTTGCTTACAATTTCCTTGTGGCAGAAGTAAACGGCGTGATTCGAAAGATGGAAGCCCGTTCGATGGAATTCATGGATTTGTTGAATGAACCAACCCAATAATTATTATGGCTCTTAAAAGGAAATCGAAGATACACGCAGAATACAGTATGGCCTCCATGACAGATATGATTTTCTTATTACTCATATTTTTCATGATTACTTCGACGGTCATCGTTCCGAATGCCATCAAGGTAGTCTTGCCTCAAAGCCAACAACAGACATCGGCTAAGCCATTGACAAGAGTTACTATCGATTCGAACTTAAATTATTATGTCGCATTCGGCAATCAAAAAGAAAGGCAAGTCGCTTTTGAAGAGATTACGCCCTTTCTTCAGGATTGTTACGCCAAAGAGCCGGATGTGTACGTAGCACTCTATGCGGATGAAACTATTCCTTATAAAGAAGTAGTAAAAGTATTGGATATAGCCAATCAGAATAATTTTAAAATGATATTGGTCACTCGTCCGAAATGAATTTGACAAAAGAAAAAATATACGGATTTTCGGGATCTGCCCTCTTTTGCCTGTTACTTGTTTTGTTGCTTTATTTTATGGTAATGCGAACAGAAGTCAAACGAGGCGAAGAAGGCATTCTTGTTAATTTTGGAAACGTGGATTTGTCTTCCGGGACATTTGAACCTCGGTATCAGGGAGAGAACCGGGAAGCAATTCCTCAGGAAGAAACAGCGCCTCCGGTGGAACAGTCCCGACAAAAAGATCAAAGTCCACCTGTGATTACACAAAACACAGAAAAGACAGTTGCCATTCCTGCATCTAAAAAAGAAGATGAAAAGAAACAGCAAGAGGCGCGTTTAGCGGAAGCTGAACGGAAACGGGTTGCAGAAGCTCAACGGAGACAGGCTGAAGAAGAACAACAAAGGAGAAATGCAATCAACAGCCAGGTGTCGGGAGCGTTCGGAACAGGAACTTCTGCCCAAGGGAACCAGGGAACGGGGACTACCGGCAGAGGGAATCAGGGAAGCACTCAAGGAAATTCGGATACGGGCGCCTATACTGGTGTCGGCGGATATGGAGAATTTGCATTGAATGGCCGGACTTTAGGTTCGGGCGGACTACCCAAACCGAGTTATTCGGTACAGGAAGAAGGACGGATTGTAATCAATATTATTGTCGATCCGAAAGGAAACGTTATCTTGGCTGAAATTGGGAAAGGTACCAATATAGATAATGCCACGATGAGAAACTCGGCTCTTGAAGCAGCTAGAAAAGCGAAGTTCAATACTATAACCGGTAATAACAATCAATCCGGGACAATAACGTATAAATATTTTTTAAAGTAATAAGTTTAAAGTTTAAACTTATTCCTTTTCACTTTAAACTTTTTCAGAATCATGAAACAAAGCATGTAAATCAATTATTTACGTCACAAGGTAATGATAATTTATTTACATGCGGCGTTCCATACGACCTTAATATAAAAAATAAAAATTATCGTATGAAAGAAGCTTTTATTTTTATAGCGGATGGCTTTGAAGAAATCGAAGCTATTGCAACAATGGATGTACTCCGTCGGGGAGAGGTAAAAGTGAGCAGTGTATCCATCTCCAACGAATACATTATAACCGGAGCACACGGCATACAGGTCACAACAGATTTTCTATTTCAGGATGTCCATTTTCCTTTCGGAACGATGCTTATCCTTCCCGGAGGGATGCCCGGAGCGAGCAATCTGAATGCTCACGAAGGCCTGAGGTCTTTGCTTATGCAATATTACAACGAAGATAAAAACATAGCTGCCATATGTGCCGCTCCGTTGGTTTTAGGAAGTCTCGGTATCCTGAAAGGGAAAAAGGCCACCTGTTACCCTGGTTTTGAAGCTCAGCTGACCGGAGCCATAGTAACCGGAGAACCTGTCACAAAAGAAGGTAAAATCATTACCGGAAAAGGACCTGGGTTTGCCATTGATTTCGGATTGGCGCTTGTTGCCGAATTACAGGGTCAGGCGAAAGCCGATGAAGTAGCTTCAGGGCTGTTGCTGAAATAACAATTAAAAATTATCCACATAATGAAAAACAATTTTTTAATTTTAGCCTTTTGTTCTTTATTCTTTTTTAATTCAGTCGGAAGCGCTCAAGATGCAGGTCAAATACCTGTTGACAAAAAACTTAATCCGCAATGGGTAAAATCTCTTTACGACAGGGGCGAACCTACCATATACCTCAAATCTAAGAATGAACTCCGGTACATCGGTATGCCTGTCGGCGGGATCACAGCCGGAGGTGTTTATCTGGGGGGCGACGGACGGTTATGGTTGTGGGATATCTTCAATGACAACCAGGAAGGAGTAGAACCTAAAATTGTTAATTGGAGCGAAGGAAAAACAACTCACGACTCTTATGTCCGTTCCCGCGACGGCGCTTGTTATGTGGAGCCGGCTAAGGATATGCGTCCATTAAAACAGGGATTCATATTGCAATTAGACTACAATGGCAAAACTGTTTATAAAACATTGGAAGAAAAAGACTGGGATGAAATTGCATTTGAAGCGACTTATCCTATTGCTACGATTCGTTACACAGACCGGTCTTTGCCCGTAGCATTAACACTGACGGCTTATTCTCCTTTCATCCCATTGAACGAAGACGAGTCGGGTTTACCTGCGACCATCCTTTCTTTTTCAATCAAAAACAACGCGAATACAACTATAAAAGCGTCTTTGTTGGGATATCTGGAAAACAAAACGAGTATCCGTTCTGCAGATCCTAATTTTTGCCGCAGGCTCAATAATATTGTCCGTACCGATGGACTGACTGCTATTACCGAAAGTATGCAAATACTGAAAAAAAACAATAAAAATCTTCAGGAAAAACCGGATTTCGGGACCATGTGCATATCGGTATTAAACGCTCAATCAAAAGCTTACACAGATATAAATCCGAACGACCTTGCATCTGGTTATCAAACGGTCGACAGTATTTCCAAAGCGATACAAGAGCCTCTGATCGGAGCCGTAAGTACAGATATGACTGTTGCTCCGAATCAATCGGTCGCTGCCGATTTTGTTATCAGTTGGTATTTCCCTAATCTTCAAATAAACCAAAAGATCAAAGATACCGGACGCTATTATCAAAACAAATTCGGATCGGCGCTTGAAGTTGCCCAATACATTCAAACGCACTTCGATCGTTTATCGTCCACATCTAAATTGTGGTTGCAAACCTGGCAGGAATCAACACTGCCTCAGTGGTTTTTGGAAAGAACATTCCTCAATATCAACACATTAGCAACAACCAATTCCCATCGTTTCCAAACAGGACGTTTTTGGGCATGGGAAGGTGTCGGCGCCTGTCCTGGTACCTGTACACACGTATGGCAGTATGCTCAAGCTATGGGACGAATATTCCCTGCATTGGAGCGTGATTGCCGCGAACGTACCGATTTGAATATTGCGATGAAGGATGATGGCGGCATTATTTTCCGCGCAGAAATGGAAAGTCGCCCTGCTATCGACGGACAAGCCGGAAGTGTCTTGAGATGTTACCGTGAACATCAGATGAGTGCTGATGACGCCTTTTTGAAACGCAATTGGCCTAAAATCAAAAAAGCGGTACAATTCATTATCAATCAGGATAAAAACGGAGACGGCATGGAAGACACACCTATGGAAAACACGTTAGATGCTGTTTGGGATGGAGAAATCGCTTGGATTGTAGGCATTTGCATCTCCGGCGTCCGCGCAGGACAGGAAATGGCGGAAGAAGTCGGAGACACCGAATTTGCCAAAGTATGTGCCGATTACGTTCGAAAAGGGAGTAAAAACATGGATAAATACCTGTTTAACGGAGAATACTATATCCACCGTCCGGACAAAGAAAAAGGGCGCACCAAACTAGGATCTTACAATACTTGCCACATCGATCAGGTATTGGGACAAGCCTGGGCGCATCAGGTCGGACTAGGCCGGATTCAGGATTACCAAAAAACACTTTCTGCCCTACGTTCGCTCTGGAAATACAATTTCACTCCCGATGTAGGCCCTTATATTTCCGTCAATCAGGGAGGACGCCCTTATGCACTTCCCGGAGAGGGCGGTATGATCATGAATACAAATCCAAAAAATGAAGACAAACCATACGGAGACAATGTAACCTGGCAGATGGGATATTTTCATGAATGTATGAGTGGCTTTGAATATCAGGTGGCTGCACATATGATTGCAGAAGGAATGACTGATGAAGGACTCGTTTTGATTCGCTCGATACACGACAGGTACCATGCCGCTAAACGCAACCCGTTCAACGAAATAGAATGCAGCGATCACTACGCACGTGCGATGGCCAGCTATGGAGCATTTATTACAGCCTGCGGATTTGAATATCACGGACCCAAAGGGTATATCCGTTTTGCTCCCCAATGGAATCCGGAAAACTTCAAAGCTCCGTTTACTGCAGCAGAAGGTTGGGGAACTTATTCGCAAACACAATCGGGCAATCAAATGACCTGCCGTTTGCTACCTCAATATGGTCAGGTAGTCCTGAAAGAATTCAGTGTCGTTGCTCCAAAAGGTAAAAATTTCAAGTCGGCAACTGTTTCGGTTGACGGACAAACAATTCCCGTTCAGGTAAAACAAAAAGGACAGGATGTTTTAATCTCTTTTAATGACAAAGTTACAATCAATAAAGGAAAAGAACTGAAAATTATACTATAATCTGTGAACAAACAGGACATTTATTTGTTATGATCTTTATATGTGCTGATGTTGATTAATTAATAACTAAAAACGAATCTTATGAACAAGATTGTAAACAAATTCTGTTTATTAATGGCTATTTCATTGATCGTCACAGCGTTTACTTCATGTAACGACGACGATGACAAAGTAACTGACTACGCTCAGAAAATAGTAGGAACTTATAACGGTTCCATGAATGTTTCCGCAGTGGGACAAAATCAAACGATTCCCGATGTTGATATTGTTATTACGCGTACAGCCGAAAATCAAGCGACATTGAGTTTCAATGAAACAATCTCTATTGCCGGAGGAACAGTGCAGTTACCATTAAACGTTTCTTGTCCTGCCATAGCATCAGATAACGGAGATGGAAAAACAAAAATCGCAGGAAGTCAGACTGTTAATTTCTCTCCTCCAATAGAGATCCCGACTATAGGTCCTATTGGCCAGTTGACGATTACAATCGAAGGAACTATTGACGGAAAAGGTTATGCCGATCTCGATATCAAGGCCATGCTGGGCGCCATTACTGTAAAATTTACCGGTCAGAAAAAATAAATTCTTTTTAGAAGCTAATTAAAAAAATTTATACGAAGTATTTTTTAATCGTTTCTTCTATTTATTTCAATAAAAGGGTGTTTTTCACCCTTTTTTCATTATATTTGTGATTTTTAGAGTCACATTATGAAATACCTTGGAAAGCACTGGTGGAATGTTATATTCATTTGTACCCTGGTTTTAGGTTTTGTTTTCGGGATATCAGGTTTTATGGCTGACTTTATTAAAACCGAAGAAACAGAACATCAATGGGGAAATGCACTGTATGAAACCTTTCGATTGTTTGACCGGGAATATTATTTCAAAGATATACCTCCTAACCTGATAGTTTCACAATGGCTTCTTTTCTTCGCTTTCCTTTGGCTCAGCTTGAAAGTCATCATTACCATTATAGCGCCAGACCTCTTCTCCAATATCCGGGTACGGCTTTTTTATAAAAACCACATTGTTATTTGCGGGTTGAATAAAACAACATTGAATCTGATCCATGAATACAGAGGCAAGCAAATGATTATACTCGCAGAAGAATACAACAAGTACTCGGAGTCGCTGAAACAGAAAGGAGTAATGCTGTTTTTTTGTGGCAATTCTTTCGATGAATATTTTCTACGAAAAGCCAAAACAGGTGTTGCCCGCCAACTCTACATTGTAACCGGCAACGATAAAGAGAATGTAGCAACAGCACAAGCCGCTTTTTCTCTTTTAGCAAAAGCCAAGAGAAGTGATGCACTGAAATGTTATACATTGATCAAAGACCGAGAACTGAAAATTCTATTGGAAGAATCTTCTTTATTCAAATACCGAACAGAAACTTTTGACGGGATTCTTCTTCATATCAATGAAATGGGCATAAAATACGGTTTAAGCATGACCATAGACAAGATTTTGCCTGAAAACAGGAAGGTCTCTCCCGGATTTCTGATTGTCGGACTGACGGAAAAAGCCGAGGCTATCATTCTGAATCTGGCACATGGCTTAACCTTGAACCGGGAGGTTTCTCAATTCACAATTGTGGAAAAGGATCCGGAAAAAATAGCTTTATTTCAAAAAAAACATCCTTATTTACAGGATTTTGTAAAAATAGCATTTACAAATGATTGCGAGGCATACCTAAACAAACCGCTTACATCCGTCTTTATTTGCCTTGAAAATCAAATAGAAGCAATTAAGGCTGCCGTATCCATTCGTTACATCATTGCCGACAGGTTGCCGAATATTTTTATTTTTTCCGAAGAACCGGAGAACTTGATTGAAGTGTTGAATACGGAAAGACTCCGGATCTCAACGTTGAATGACAAAAATATTTTCCTGATCAACACATTCGGAGAGACCATACAATATATCGTTCAATCAGATCCTGAAATCGAAATTCTGGCAGAGGCTACCCACAATCGCTGGCGGAAGAAAGACGAACAGGGCAATTATATGGAAAAAGATGAATATAAAACAATCTCCGGGCATTTTAAACAGACAAACCGCAACCAGGTATTGGATAATTACATCCGGACATTTATTGCTACAGGAAAGAAATTCAGTATAAAAGGAGATCGATCCGTTGTTTTCTCCGATGAAGATATGGAAACACTGGCTATGATAGAACACCGTCGTTGGATGATCGAAAAATACAGCAACGGCTGGCGTCACGGAAATACTCGAAACGATGAATTCAAAATACATAACAGCCTGATTCCTTGGGAAAAATTATCTGAAAATGAAAAACAGAAAGATTATATGACGATAGGCCTAATGATCAATTGGTTAAACAATAAACTCTAATAATGTCATGAACGAAAATTACCTTGCATCAGGAGTCAAACGTTTTTTTTCGGAACTCCAAATTAAGTCCGATTATCAGTGTTTTACGCTTAAAGAATCGCTGGAACAGTCTGTCCTTGCGTTCTTAACCGATGGAAATAAAAACACAGCTTTCGATGTATATAATCTTTTTTTCGGCACATACCGCATTGTACTCGAAGGTTCTAAAAATCCCTTTTTAGATTTGTTGGATGTTTTGAGTGCGTATGAAGAAAGAGCGGCTACGTTAATCGACAAACAGAGGGATCACTACATTCATTCGGTCAACGTTTTTATTTTGGGACTTTGTATTTATGCACATAACTCGAACTATCGCCGTCGTTTTGATGATACGGTATTAGACGAGAACAGATATCCGGAGAACTACACGACCCGGCATGAAGAATTTTTCTTTCGTTGGGGATTGGCATCGTTGTTTCACGACGTAGGATATCCGGTTGAAATCATCGGACGACAGATTGAACATTTTCTGAAATTTGCTACGGATGCCGATCGCGATAGTAAAAAAGGAAAAATAAAAGCACACCTTGCATTTGAGAATTTTCGAAGATTGAACTCCATTGCAGAGATAACTCCCAAACAACAGTTTATCGAAGAGTTTTATGACAAGCATGCCAGCAGTGTTTATGTCGATCTGCTGCAACCGATTGATTTACTTGCTCAAAAGATACACATGGCTCTGGATGTGCCCCTGGAAGAAATAAAAGACAAACTGGATTCTTTTACCGCCGACATGGCTAAGTTCGGTTTTATCGACCATGGTTTTTACAGCGCCATCATCGTACTGAAATGGTACGGTTACTTGATACAGGTTACCAAAGGAAATCCGATGCGTTTCTATAATGCGATTGTCGATAGCGCAACAGCCATCCTGTTGCATAATTATTATCGGAACGTGATGCAGAAACATTTCAAGCTTGGCCCGCTTGATGCCGGCAAGTATCCGATTGCTTACCTGCTGATGTTCTGCGATGAAATGCAGGATTGGAACCGGGTCGGATTTGGTATTATAGAAAAATTAAAGACGCAAGCCGCCAGCGCCCATATCCTGGTCAATGAAAACCGTTTCGAGATTACCTATCTTGCCCAACAGGGAATTTTCAAGCAACAGTTTATAAAAGAGAAGCAGGAATTGTTCGGTTCGCTGTTAAATATCCATGATATTTTTTCCGACGGATTGAAGATCGACTGTGATACGTTAGACGAAGTATTTGTTGAGGCGAGGTCTGATAAATCAATACCACGTCCCATTCTTGAGAATATGGAACTGTTGGCCCGGAAAATACACGAAGATTATATCCAGAATCAAAAAAAACAGGGTCAACCGATTTATGTAGCGGAAAGTTATGATGAGTTGGAGCCATCTTCCCGTTACGCCAACCTGAGACAAGCGATGAATATGGATAAAAAATTACGTCGATTAGGATATGCCCTCGTTTCTTTAGAATCGGAAGAGACAACAGAAAAGGCTCTGCCATTGGAAACTATCGAGCAATATTCAATCCTGGAGCATGACGACTGGGTAGAAGGAAAATTAAAATTCGGATGGAGTTATGCTCCTGTTCGTAATGATGAAAAGAAGCAGCACAATTGTATGGTATCCTGGGAAAAACTTCCTGAATCTGAAAAAGAAAAAGATCGTAACACGGCCAGAAATGTAATTAAACTTGCAAGTATAGCGGAAATGAAAGTGATTCGATTGTCAAGCCCAAGAGAAATATGAAAGAGAATAAATACATTCCACAACCGATCGATACCAGCACGGTCGAACTGCCCGAGGAAATATTGGATTTAGCTGAAGTGTTGTCGAAAAACATCCATGAAGTCTGGGCAAAGCAACGCATCGATGATGGATGGGAATATGGAGAAAAAAGAAACGATCGATTGAAACAACATCCCGGAATTATACCTTATGAAGAACTCTCTGAAGCAGAAAAGGTATACGATCGGAATACGGCCATGGAAACACTGAAGGTCATTTCGAAGCTGGGATTCACGATAAAGGAATAGTATTTTAAAAGCTTATTTGATATAATGCCTAATAATTATAAATTTAAAGATGGAAAGGAGAAATTATTATGGGACTATTTAGTAAATTATTTAGTAAAAAATCAAAAAAAAATGAAACTGATTGGAATGATTTGTTACAAAAATCCATTCAAATGGATTTGGAATTTAACAATTCAACGGTCAGATGTAAAAAATGTGGTAGTAAATTCATTTTTAACGATGGATGGCAACTGTTCCAATCCATGGCGAAAGAAAGTGCCATTATGAATCCGCTCCATGCAAGTACGGTAATCTGCAGCGACTGTTTTTCCATATTCAAATGTCGTTGCGATTATAAACACAATAAAATGGATTTGATCGAAAATGTGACCCATGAAAAAAAGGAACTCTTGCAAGAGAAATATTTATGAATCTCATTCGTAAAGCAAAAGGTACCAAAGTACGGGAACAATCACAACGGATTTTCCTATGCTTAGACATCCGGAATATACAGGAAGCAGATCGTTTGATTACTGATCGGCTGCTTCCTGCTGTTCCCAATGCTGATTACGTCGTTTCTTATCTGGAAACACCAGGAGTAGATTCGGACGAAGATTTACTACGGAATGAATTGAAAAACACCAGTATAATGGTGTTATGGGTAACGAAAGAATTACTGGATTCTCGAAAATCCGGCGGCCATTGGCCTGTAGAATATCAGCTCGCCCGGGAATTGTCCGTCCCAATCATCCCAATCGTGGAAAACGAAGTGCTTTTTCCTGAATTTTCCCGGCTTTCGGATGCAGTGCACGGCATCGGAATAACCGACAAAGAATACTTATTAAAATACAGTAGCCAACTTTCGTCTTACCTGTATACCAAAGACGAGATAAAACTGATCCGGGACAAAGCTTTTACTGCCGAAGTTTTTTTAAGCTACCGCAAGAAAAATATCCGAGAGGCTCGCGAATTTATGCGAAAATTGCACGATATCAAAGGTTTTGAAACCATTTCCATATGGTATGACAACTCTCTCACTGCCGGAAGGAATTTTGATGACGAGATTAAGGATTCGATAAAAAGAGGCGATGCATTCGTATTGCTGGTTACCCCTGACCTCGCCACCGAGGGAAATTATGTGCAGACGACGGAATATCCCTTTGCCCGAGAGAATGGCAAGACGGTAATACCCGTCGAGGCAATACCTACTGATGTGAAACACTTCGAAATCTTATATCCCGGCTCGGAACGGCCAGTACCTATAAACGATCCGACCGTCCTAAGTGACGTATTCATAACAAAACTGAAACTCTGTGCTACTGACGAACCTATGAGCAACGAACGCGCATATTTTCTCGGACTGGCTTACTTATCGGGAAACGGCGTCGAAATGGACCGCAAACGGGCATTTCAGCTACTGGAGACCGCCGCAGAGGGAGACAACTTTGCCGCACTTCATGCCTGTTTTCCATTATGTCATCACTACGGCGGAGGATTTACAGCAGCAACCGACTATAAAAACGCGTACTATTACCGTATGAAGAGTGTTGTTTTATCCGAACAGCTTTTAGGTCCCGAACACCATGATACCGCCGAGGCATACTACCATATGGCAAGTTTGTGTGTAGATCGGGGCGATTTCGAACAAGCTTCCAAATGGAGCATAAAAGCTACAAAAGTATGCGAGAAGGCATTTGGTGCGGAACACCTTACCTCGGCAGCAACGTATTCTCTTACCGGACAGGTATTCATACACAAAGCCGATTATACACAGGCATTAATTTGCTTGGAAAAAGCACTGGAAATATACGAAAAAACACTTGGATCGAACGATCCGAAAACTGCAACTATTTACGGAAACTTATCTACAACATATATTTATTTGGGTAATTTTACAAAAGCATTGGAATATTCGCATAAGACGCTGGCTGTTTACGAAGACTTATATGGGAAAAATGATAGTCGAACCGCGATGATATACCAAAATACCAGCGGAATCTATATTGGACTGAAGGATTATACTACGGCGCTGGAATGGCTAAACAAAGCCTTAACCAGTCAGAAAAAGGTATTTATGACAGAAGAACACCGTGACGTTGCCATTACCTACAACACCTTGGCAGTAGTTTACTCTAACTTAAAACAATATGAAAAATCCCTTGAAATGGTTAAGAAAGCCTTATCAATAAATGTAAGGACTTTGGGGATGAGCCATCCTGACACTGTTAACACACAGGAGAGCATGGCGGATTTACTTGCATCGATACGCCTTAAAAAGAATTTAAAAGTAACTAAATGGACATTACTTGTCCTTTGTTTAATTGGGTTTGTTGCGTATGCATTATTAAAATGAATTTTAGGCTGTAGCAGATGTACTTATAATCATTAAAAAGGAAAACACTTATGAACTGGAAAAGAGCGACCATTTTTATCAGCAGCACATTCAACGACATGCACGCCGAAAGGGATTATTTGGTAAAAGATGTATTCCCCGAGTTGCGTGAATGGTGTGAGGAGCGGAAGATCCACCTTGTCGATGTTGATTTACGATGGGGGGTAACAGAAGAAGATTCCAGTTCCAATCATACAGTCTTAGCCTGTTTGAATAACATCGACGAGAGCCGTCCTTTTTTCTTATGCTTTTTAGGCCAACGCAGAGGCTGGGTTCCTGAAAAAAAAGATATCAGTTCTGACACGTTGGATGAATATCCGGATATATTAGGTACTATCGGTCGGAATTCGGTAACGGAAATGGAGATCGAACATGCTCTTTTATCTCCAATGAGGCATATAGTCAATGGAAATGAAAAGCGGGAAATACCGGTAAGCCATGCGCTTTTCTACTTCCGGAATCCGGATTATTTAGCTGATTTAACAAGTGATCAGAGGAAAATTTTTACGAATGAAGCCGAAGATAATATCGATTGGGCCGATAAAGAACTCATAAATTTCAAAGAGAAAATTAAAACTCAATGGAGTTTTACTGTTGATTACGATTGTAACTGGGATAAAAGCGTCATTTCTCCGGAACTTCCGGAAAATACCTGTCAAGGTAGATTAATCAATTTCAATTCAAACGGAAAAGACTTAAAAGATATTATCATTGAGCAACTGAAAAACGAGATTGTCAAAGAATTTCCGGATCGGAAAAAAGTGGAGTATGCTTCTGATTTGGAACGGGACCTAGATCAACAGGCCTTGTTTATTGAACTGAACAGCGAAGGTTTTATCTCCCGAGAAGGCGACTTTGATGAGTTGAATGAATACGTTACGAATGATAAGAATGGCCTGTTTGTCCTGACTGCTCCCGCCGGTTCCGGAAAGAGTATGCTGCTCGCCAACTTTATCATCAAAGAGAGTAAAAAGCATAATGCCCGATTTTTTAATCGATTTTGTGGGGTATCGGATTTATGTTCACAGCAATATTCGCTTTGGAAAACCATTTTTGATGAAGCCGGAATCGAATGTCCCTACACTCTGAAAGACCTGAAAGATAAGATTGAAGACTTATTGAAAGAGTTGGCCAAAGAAAAGGCTGTTTTAGTTATTGATGCTATCAATCAACTGCCCGATGGTTTGGAGATGTTGGAATGGCTGCCTAAACAACTACCGGAAAACCTGAAAATCATACTGAGTCTGAAAGAAGATGAGACAGACAAAGAGTTAACCAATAGCTTCGAAAAGCTAAAAGAGAATGGAAACATCAGCAATTCAACCGTTAAACCATTCAAAGAAAAAGAAGAAAAAAAGAAACTGATCAAGGATTACCTCAAAAAATACCTGAAAGCATTAGACGATCAGCAAATTGATGCAATCTGCGATTTTGAAGGCTCAAAAAACCCGTTATACCTGAAAATATTACTTTCTGAACTCAGGATATTTGGTTCCTTCGGTCAATTATCCCAAGAAATGCAGCAATTCGGAGAAACACCCCAAGAGGCATTTAACACCGTATTGAACCGATTGGAAAACGATGTCAATTCTTTGAATATCGATTCAAAAGAATTAATTCCTCTGTTGTTTGGCCTATTAGCGAATGCCAGAAACGGTCTTTCGGAGAAAGAAATCGTTTCCTGCATGCAGAAAGAATTGGGTGTAGGCGAAGAATCGTTGATTCAGGCGATCCGATTGTTTATCCGTCAGGTCAGGCCGTTTATGGCAAGACGGGAAGGGCGAACGGATTATTTCTACGAAGCGTTTAAATTAGCAGCGCAAGAAAGATATGTCCATAATAAAGTTTATTGCAACGAACTGTTAGCCGATTATTTCAAAGAACAGGCAGATCCTGAAGCTGATTTAAGTTTCAAAGGAAAAAATATCCGAGATTTCAATGAACTGCCTTATCACTTGAAAGAATCGGAAAATACAGGTTGTTTAGAAAAAACACTTTCAACCTATCGTTGGATTAAAAATAAAAGCGAACTGTCGGATATACAGAATACGATAGGCGATTACAACTACATTGACACTGAGAATGAGGATAATTATCATATAAAGCTGATTAAAGATACATTGGTAATGTCTTCGCATGTTTTAAAAGAGCATATCAAGGACAATCTACCTGCTCAATTATGGGGAAGATTAAAGGATATAGAAAATCTCAGAGTTACAGAAGTATTAAAAGACGTAGATAAATATACAGACTATCCTTGGCTAAAACCGCAACACGACATGCAATCTCCTGAAGGAGTGTTAAAAGTAACGCTAACAGGGCACACATATAGAGTAAATAGCGTATGTGCTTCTCCTGACGGGAAGTATATTGCATCAGGTTCTTCAGATAGTACTGTTCGTGTTTGGAACTTGGAAAATCAGATAGAAATATGTAAGATAAAAGGTTACACAGCTGACTTTTCTCCTGATGGAAAATATATTATCTCAGGATCAGGGGGAGAGGGAACTTTAAGAGGGCATAATGCTATCCATGTTTGGGAATGGAAAAATCAGACGGAAATGCAAAATAATTTAGAAGGACACATAGGTGTTGTAAGATGTGTTTGCATTTCTTCTGATGGAAAATATATTATCTCAGGATCGGATGATAAAACGGTCAAAGTTTGGAAATGGGATAAACAGATAAAAAAGCGAAATTTAGAGGAACATACAGATGGGATATATAGAGTATGCCTTTCTCCCGATGGCAAATATCTTGCATCAGGATCAGGTAGTAGTGGAACTATTTCAGGAGAAAATGTTGTTCGTATTTGGGACTGGGAGAATCAGATCGAAATATGCAAATTAAAAGGACACACAACAAATATATCTGGTGGTGTATGTTTTTCTCCTGATGGAAAATATATTGCATCAGGAAGCGCCAGTATTATTCATATTTGGGATTGGAAGAATCAGACAGAAATAAATAAAATAGAAGGACATAAAAACACTGTGTATGGTGTGTGTTTTTCTCCTAATGGAAAATATATTGCATCTGGATCTAATGATAAAACTATACGTATATGGGATTGGGAGATACAAAAAGAAATACGTATATTAGAAGAACACACTGAAGTGAGAAGTATATGTTTTTCTCCTGATGGGAAGTATCTTGCATCGGGAAGTGCCAGTATCGTTTGTGTATGGGACTGGAAAAATCAAAAAAAATTATGTAAAATAGAAGGACATCACAGAACTGTAAATTGTGTATATTTTTCTCCTGATGGTAAATATCTTGCATCTGGATCATGGGACGGGACTGTTTGTATTTGGGACTGGAAAATACAAAGAGAAATAAATAAATTAGAAAAATACCAAGATTCGATAGGAAGTATGTACTTTTCTCCCGATGGCAGATACATTGTCTTAGCAAAAAGTCAAACTCTCAAGGTTTTCAATTGGAAAACGCAAAGCCCAATTGCATTACTAAACACAGAAGACTATATCCATTCTTGTGCTTTTACAAATAATAATCGTCATATAGTAGCAGGAGGGAGTTCCGGACAAATATTAATGTATGATGTCGAAAATCTCCCTATTGGAATAGCTATTGCAACTCCATTTTATGGCTTGGACAACCATCTTAAAATTAGATGTAACTATTGTGCTGAAGTCTTTGCTATTTCTGAAGATAAACTAGGTAAGATTGTCAAATGTCCTCATTGTAATGAAGAATTACAACTCAATCCTTTTACTGCAGATCCTATAATGATTGAAGATGAAAACACCTGGATGGATGAAAATAATTCAAATGATCTTAAAAAACGCCTTGAAAATCCAATGGATAATAACGTGGCTGTTGAAAAGGATGATTTCATTAAAAGTGAAAAGAAAAAAAGCTTCTTCAGCAAACTTTTTAGAAAAAGATAATATTTACATTTTAAGTTTTTTGTCATGGACTAAAAAAGAGCGACCATTTTTATCAGCATCACATTCAACGACATACATATCGAAAGGGATTATTTGGTAAAAGATGTTTTTCCCTAATATTGCTGTTTATCCAATGGCTTTTGTTATATTTGTGCGATAAAAAATTGGACAATGAAAACAAAACACACAACTATCGTTTCTTTCATTCTCTTCATTTGTTTTTCAACTCCTTCTTTCGCTCAGGTTGTAAAAGGATATGTTTATGATTCAAAGACAGAAGAGACATTAACCGGTGTCAGCATTTTCTATAAACAAAGTAATAATGCCACCCAAGGAACAACAACAGACGAAAACGGTTACTATGAGCTGACGCTTCCGGATGGAGGCGCCATTATCTCTTACTCTTATCTGGGATACGAGACTCAATATCATCCGATTATCCTATCCAAAAATCAAACGACTACCCAGAATGTTTACCTGAAACTACAGGCGACCATGATCGATGAAGTGGTCGTTAGTGCAGGGCGTTATGAACAGAAACTGAGTGAGATTACCGTCTCAATGGAAGTTCTGAAAACAGACGATATCAAGAAACAGAACGCGACGGATCTGAGTATCGTACTGAACACATTACCGGGGGTCGATATTACGGATAAACAGCCTTCCATCCGTGGAGGAAGCGGCTGGACCTACGGAGTAGGCAGTCGCAGCCTTGTCCTCGTCGATGGGATGTCGGTCCTTACTCCGGGAGTCGGAGAAGTCAACTGGAATGTCATCCCGATGGAAAATGTGGCGCAAGTGGAGGTCATCAAGGGCGCTTCTTCTGTTTTATACGGCTCATCCGCTCTGAACGGATTGATCAATGTGCGCACCAAACGTCCGAACCTGGAGCCTCAAACGAATATCAACACCTATCTGGGAGTTTACCTGGATCCTAAAAACAAAGATTATATCTGGTGGGATAAAAACTTCTGGCACGAAAATAAATTCAAAGTCGAACCTGTTCTGCGACAAAATTTACTATCCGGAATCCGGAATCCTATTTATACAGGATTCGATGTTTCCCATTCGAGAAGAGTCGGAGACTGGGATGTTTCCGGAGGATTAGACTTGTTCACAAATGAAGGATACCGGGTAGATAACTACAACCAACGGGTTCGTTTCGGAGGAAACCTGACGTATCACGATCCCAAGCACCCGGGGATGAATTATGGCGTGAATGCAAATGTCTTATCCAATAACTACTCCGGATTTTTCATCTGGCGCTCGGCCGATGAACCGTATGTTCAATCGCCGATGACCAATATGAGCCGCCAGGGAAACACATTTTATATCGATCCGTTTTTTAATTATTACAATACGAAAAACAACACCAGTCACAAAATAAAAAGCCGGTATTATTATAAATCCGATCAGATCGTTTCTAACTCTACGGACAAATCCATTACTGACATCCTGACTAAAATGGAGTTCGACGTCAATAAACTTCCCGAATTATTCGATCTGGCTCAGAATCCCCAAGGGTTACTGAATGGTTTACTTCCTTATTTTTTATCCGGAGATATCCGCGGACTTACCGGTCAAATTTCCGCCATCGGCAAGAATTTCTTTCCCGGAGCTACAGCGCCGGATTATGTCGACCTGCTTTCATGGATCATGGCCCGCACGCCACTACCCACCAATGAGTCGGAACTACTACCCTGGCTGGCCAATATCAATAATCCGAAAAGCAACAGTACACCGGCAGATCATACATCATCGTATTTTCTGGATTATCAGTTCAATAAAAAAACGAGCAAGGGCATCCAATTCTCTGCAGGAATGACATTTGACCATGTATCCAACAACTCTCCGGTAACCGGATTTCATCAAAGTGACAACATCGGCGCCTATTTCCAGTATGACCAGAAATTTTTTGACAAGCTGAACGTATCGCTCGGTGCACGATTTGAATACTACCGGGTCGACTCTTTGTACCGCGAAGCCGAAACAGATTATCTGGGACTGAAAATGCCGTTTAAACCCGTTTTCCGAGCCGGGTTGAATTATGAATTGACTCCTTATACGTTCATCAGAGGATCATTCGGACAAGGATACCGTTATCCTTCTATCGCCGAAAAATTTGTCTATAAAGATATCGGAGGCATTGCGGCTTATCCGAATAAGAATTTGAAACCGGAAAGCGGATATAATGCCGAACTCGGTATTAAACAAGGATATAAATTCGGTAATTTCATGGGATATATCGACATCGCCGGATTCTATACTTATTATAAAGACATGATCGAATTTCAGTTCGGGTTATTCAACAACAGTACCTATGAATATGTAGATAACTTAGCGGATGTCTTCGGCATGATCATGAACAATCAAATGCCCGGACTAGGCACCCGTTTTGCAAATGTCAACCGGGCCAAGATCTATGGTCTGGACTTTTCCATCAACGGGATGTGTAACATTAGTCCTGAGACGAAACTGACCTATAGCCTGGGGTATGTCTACCTCGAACCGATCGATATCGACTGGAAAGAAAAAGCAGCGCATCAGTCGATCGATCCGTTGGACATGAAAGATAAATCGAACGATTCCAAATATTTGAAATACCGCCAAAAACACTCTTTCAAAGGAGTCGTGGATCTATTCTGGAACAGACTGAACCTGGGAACGAATCTAACTTATAAGACAAAGACACTTGCCGTAGACTACTTCCTGGTCGACGAACGGGAAAAATCTCAGATGGATCTCATGGATGCAGTCCGCAGCCTGATTTTTCCAGGCCTGCACGACTATTGGATGGAGCATAACACCGGATATTTCGCCATGGATCTCCGCTTAGGAATCACCATTTCAAAAAATATTCAGATCATGGGCATTCTGAATAACCTGTTGAATACGGAATATACACTCCGGCCGATGGATGTTTCACCTCCGCGCGTATTCGTATTTCAGGTAAATGCCAAGTTTTAATGATTACCGTAAATATTCCTTGATTTGATCCGGTTGGATGTTTTTAGCAATAATCACGCCTTCCGGATTCATCAAGATATTCGTAAAACCCTTATCCAAACAATAAGTCTTATAAATATCCGATTGGGTGCCCAGCGAGTCATTCCATTGTGTAGAAGAGTCTAAACCGTCGGCTTTGATTGTTTCTTCAAAAATACTTTGCTTTTCATCGAAAGCAATAGATACCAATTGCAAATTTTCTACATTCAAACCAGCAACAGCATGATCTATTTTTACATTTTTTGCCCGTGATTCCGCATCATAAGCAGCCCAGAATTGAACCAATCTATAACTGTTTTCCTTGAAAGAAATACCTTGCAATTGTAGTTCCGGAGCAAGATTCCCGGGATTTATGCCTTCGGTAAGTTTTATTTCTTTTGTCCCTGAACCTATCATCAGAAGGATTAAGGCAATAAAAGAAATTAATTTTAAATACCTCATAATAATTCATTTAAGTAAACACTCTCATTTGAACGAATTCAAATGTCTTGATTTTCAAGAATTTAGATACGCCTCTCTATCCAACGCACCTTCATTTTACTTACTAAAACGATGCAAAGGTAAACAATGTTACGCAGAACCGTATCATTAATGCTTTAAAAATACTATTTTGATGTAAAATATTTATAACTTTGCAACAGATCCTAAATTATTCATTCTTGTAAACGAGCATATACATTCATGTCATGCAGCGCCAATGAGAATGGGAGTTTCCGTACGACAATAATATAAAAAATAAATATTCACGTATGAAAAAAAGTATCTTTTTTACCCTATTATTGATTTTTTGTGTACAATTCGGCTGGGCTCAAAGGCCTGAAAAACCCAGCAACTTAAAAGAATGGCAAAATGCGGCCATTACCGAAGTGAACCGGATGCCGATGCGAGCCAATACGTTTGCTTTTGAATCCCAGACATTGGCCGAAACAAGAAATAAGACTAAATCTTCTTATTTCCAGTCTTTGAATGGAGTATGGAAATTCAAATGGGTTGAAAATCCATCTTTACGTCCGGTCGACTTTTATAAAGACTCATACGATGTCACTTCCTGGGATAATTTTCAAGTTCCGGCGAACTGGGAATTCAATCATACCGGAAAAGTTTACGGATACCCTATTTATGTCAATCATCCGTATGAATTCGGAGAACGCCATCCGGATCCGGACAGCCTGGTACAAAATATTCCGGCTGATAACAATCCGGTAGGATCTTATAAACGCACTTTTACGATTCCCGAATCCTGGGACGGACATGAAGTCTTCATCCATTTAGGAGCTGTTAAATCGGCTTTCTACATCTGGATCAACGGACAATCTGTCGGTTTCAGTGAAGACTCCAAACTGGAAGCTGAATTCGATATTACTCCTTACATCCGTAAAGGAGAAAACACAGTTGCACTGGAAGTTTATCGCTGGAGCATGGGAAGTTATCTTGAATGTCAGGATTACTGGCGCATTTCCGGTATCGAACGGGATGTTTATTTGTATGCACGCCCGAAGATCGACGTGTATGATTTCAAAGTAATCAGCGGATTGGATGACAGTTACCGTCACGGGACTTTCAATTTATCGCTGAAAATGCGTAATTACAATTTGAAAGGAAAAGAAAAAGCGACAACTCCGGTTGAATATCAGGTAAATGCGATCCTGGTGGACGCAAACAAGACCAAAGTATTTGAACAAGAACGAATTATCAGGTTCAGCACATCCACAGACACCTTGTCGCTCCACGGTATGATCCCTAATGTGAAAGCCTGGTCAGCAGAAATACCCAACCTATATACCTTGTACATCACATTAAAAGACAAAGAAGGAAAAGTGCTGGAAGTTATTCCTAACCGTGTCGGGTTCAGGACTGTCGAGATTAAAAACGCTCAGGTGCTGGTCAACGGACAACCGGTTCTTTTTAAAGGAGTCAACCGTCACGAACATGATCCATTGACCGCTCATGTCGTTTCGGAGGCAGATATGCGAAAAGACATCGAATTGATGAAACAACTGAACGTCAATGCCGTAAGAAACAGCCATTATCCGACAGACCCGTTGTTTTATGAACTTTGTGACGAATATGGAATCTATGTTTGTGACGAAGCAAATATTGAATCGCACGGGATGGGTTACAACCTGGATCGCACGCTCGGCAATGATTATCGTTTCCTGAAAGCACATATGGATCGCGTGATGCGCATGTATGAACGCGATAAGAACTATCCTTGTATCACGTTCTGGTCATTGGGTAATGAGGCTGGTAACGGTTATAATTTCTATAATGCTTACATCGCTCTTAAGAAGGCAGATCCAACGCGCCCGGTACAATACGAACGCGCTGTCTTTGAGTGGAATACAGATATTTACGTTCCTCAATACCCGGATCCGGAAGGATTCCGCTGGTATGCCCTTAACCGTCCTGATCGCCCGATGATCTCTTCGGAGTATGCTCACGCAATGGGTAATAGCTTAGGTAATTTCAAAGATTACTGGGAAGTTATTGAAGATCCGCAATATCCTACATTGCAGGGAGGTTTTATCTGGGACTGGATCGATCAAGGCTTTAAAGTGACCCGAAATGGAAAAACATTCTTTGCTTTCGGATGTGATTTCGAACCGGAGTTTGTTTTCAAAGACAGGGCTAAAGATCGGAATTTCTTATGTAACGGTGTTATCAACCCGGACCGCATCCCTAATCCGGGAGCTTATGAAGTGCGCAAGGTATATCAAAATATAGGTACCAAACTAACGAATGCGTCTACTTATGAGATCGTTGTGAAAAACAAAAACTACTTCCGCAATTTAAGTAATTATTACCTGGCCTGGGAACTGATTGAAGATGGAAAAGTCGCTCAATCGGGAAAGATCGACGATGTCAATGCAGCTCCGCAACAAAGTAAAAACATCCAATTACCTGTCACTTACGCTCAACAACCCGGAAAAGAATATTTTCTGAATGTCTATTATAAGCTGAAAACTGCGGAACCATTCTTGGCAAAAGACTTTGTTATTGCAACAGAACAATTTGCTTTGGGAACTTTCAAATCTCCTGTCATCACTTTAGCAACCGCTCCGTTGAAAGTCAACCAAACCCAGGCGGAATGGACTGCTACAGGGAAAGACTTCAGTGTGGTGTTTGATCTGCAAACAGGATGGATTAAATCTTACAAGTACAAAGGTCAAGTAATGATTAATACAGGAGCAGAAGTGAATTTCTGGCGCCCGATGACCGATAATGACCACGGAGCGCAGCTGAACAAAATGCGTAAGCCGACCGACCGGACCGACGGAGAAGATACCGATCGCAGGCTACGGGAATGGAAAGACCTGGGAAAAACGGAAAAAGCGACTGTTCAAGTAACAGAAGGAAACGGGCTTTACAAAATCAAATCCGAACGAATCCTGTTCAACGGAGATGCAAAATATACCCAGGTATATACAATCGATGGTTCGGGAATGATTCAAGTGGACAATTCGTTTGAGAAGATAAAAGACACTTATCATCCGATGATGCCTAAATTCGGAAATTGCTTCGTGTTGCCGAAACAGTACAGTAACCTGACGTACTACGGACGAGGCCCCTGGGAAAATTACATCGACCGCAATTCTGCCGCCAACGTAGGACTTTATAAAAGTACGGTGGATGAACAATTCTTCCCATACGTACGCCCGCAGGAAACCGGAAATAAGACTGACGTTCGTTGGTTCTCTCTAACGGATAAAAACGGCAACGGATTGAAGTTTACCGGAGCGTTTCCGATTGAATTCTCCGCCTTATTCTTCAACATGGATGATTTAGATCCGGAAATGGAACGAAAACAATATCATGCCGGAGAATTAGTGAAACGGAATGAGATTTATCTTGATGTGGATTATCGTCAAATGGGTGTAGCCGGAACAGACAGCTGGTATGCTCTTCCATTGAAGCCATATCGTTTGAACTACGGTTCCCATCAATATACCTATTTCATTCAGCCTGTAAAAAAATGAGATTCTAAAATTCAGTTTTCATAACCAAGTCTAGCGGGGGCGTTTTTTGATTGATCAATAAGCCCCCGCATACTTGAATCAAGTAACAGACAATCCGGTTGAAAAGATGAAATGCCCTGTGATTTTTAACAAACAAATGATGTACGTATGAAAAAGATCGTAAAATTTTTCTTTATGGCTGCATTCATGGTGTCTTTCGCAGCCTGCAGCGGAGGAAGCAAAGAAAGCAAGGAAACTCCACAAGAAGGGACACAACAGGCAGAAGTCAAATCAGATGCTGCGACAACCACTGATGTGGAAAAAGCATTGGCCGATTATGAAAAGTATGTAACCAGTTTTGTTGATGTGATCAAGAAAATGAAGTCCGGAGACACGCAAGTGATTACGGAATATTCTCAACTTTCTTCACAATTGCAACAATTCAATGCCGACATGGCGCGTTATCAAATCGATTTCAATGAAGATCAAACGAAACGTTGGGAAGCTGCCCAAAGCAAGTTGAATGAAGCATTGAAATTGTTGAGCGAAAAGAAAAAATAACAGCCTGTTTTACGGAGCGGATATTGTTGATATTCGCTCCGTTATGTTAAACCCTTACCGGGTTGCAATCCGTCTTAATTGACAATATACCACGAATAAGATTCGGGTTCTAAAGTAAACGTGAAGGTCAGAGTATAATTCTTTCCTATTTTATATTTTTGCGGATTTAAACCTTTTTCCGCCAAGGTTGCAACGTCTTTCAATCCGGTGTAATATACCGGAAGCTGAATTGTGCGTATGATCTTTGTTTTCAAAGGGTTATACAACAGGATCAATCCTTTTTCTTTCAGAGCCGGATCGACATGCATGATCCCATCCCAATCGCGTCCGTCGGCTCTCCGTAAGTGAATGATATCGGCATTCAGGATGTTGCGGTACTTTTTATACCAGTCGACCACTTCAATGACGGTGTTTTTTGTCTGCTCCGTGTCGTACAGGCGCGGGCCGCGGTAACAGGCTTGTATTCCTGCTCCGTAGTACTGCATCATCAATTGTTTATAGTCATCCAGGTGTTCGTTCAATGGTTCCAACACAGCATCAGGACCTCCACCATGATAAGCGGTCAACGGCACAAAGCCCCAGCCCATCGCCGGTGTCTTTTCCCATGTCCCGTCGAAAATATTTTGTCTGTTGAGGATCTTTTGTTGGCTGCGCGACAGGGCGAAGTTCACTTCCCGATAACCCAATCCGATTTTGTTTGTTCCATCCAGGAAATACCAATCCGGCGCATTGATGTAAACACCATGTGCCGTCATCCAGTGAAACAGGTTCTTTTGCAGCTCCATCTGTCTCCATTGCGAATCTTCCAATCCTTCGTGTCCGGGGTGTGTCGTCGAGGCGCACACATCTCCCGGGTAAGGACCATCCATTTCCAGGATATTGAAACCTGTATTTTCAAAAAACTGAATGATATTTCTGTGATAGTCCAACCCCCACTGGCTCGCAAAACAAGGCGCATTCCCAAAGAAAGCCCCTCCGGGTTTTCCTGTTTTCGGGTCGATCACATCCGTATCCGGAGCTATTTTTCTGGAGCTGAAAAGGGTATACCCTCCTATTTTTATCTGTTTACTATGGGCATAATCGGCGATCTTTTTCCATTTCGCATGATTTTCCGGAGTGTTATTTTCCATATTCAAATGACTTCCGAAGCTTAAAATCAAGGCTTCGTAACCCGTTGCCGCACATTGATCGATTGCCGTATAGACCTGTTCGTCGTTTTTACTTACCAGGTGCATAAAAATCGGATTGCCGGTAGTCCAAGGAGCAATTGTCCGGTACATCCTGCGTACAGCCAGGCCTCTCCGCTCCCGATCATAACTATCCATCAATAATTCGTAGGATCGAACCGATTGGAATGTTTCCCCGGATTTCAACGTGATATTCGGCGCTTTTTCCGGATAAATTTCCAGTAAACAGGGAGTATTGTAATCATAATTAACCTGCGAGGTGTAAGTACTGTCTATTTTCCAATGAGTGGTCTGATCGCTCAGGTCATAACGCATCGCATTGTTATACGCATAATTTGTTTCTACATAAATAGATGCCGGTTTAGCCATTTTATCCGGAGAACCGACAACAGCGCTTTGTTCTTCCACCACAGCCAATATTTCATTGACAACCCGGTTGATTTTGACCGGATTCGCACTTTTGTTTTTCACAGACAACCATTTGCATATCACGGGAATTCCATCATATAATTCATAATGGACATCGACTTCAACTTGCTTCAAATCATCAGAGGCATAGTGGAAAGTAATCATTTTCCCGGTGGCCTGTTTAGTGTTAGTTACCCAATAATCAAATCGATAATTGATGAAAGGAGTTACATCACTGACTTCATAAGACAAGAAATGAAATCCATCGGCGCTTTTTTTCAAAGAATCAACCCATTCGTTCAACAGGTAAGCATTTTCTTTTTGCCCGTAGAGTCCGCCGATCAGATAATCTTTTCCATCCAACTGAATACGGGCTTCCGCCTTGACCGCACGCAGAAGTTGCTGATTATTGGTCATATTCTTAAAATCAATACAAGCCACATCAGGCGTAATCCGGAATGTTCTTTTAACCAATCCATTATACAAAATGATGTTTTTACCGCTTTGATCCATGTAAATTCCGGCCTTTTCAGTGACCGGTTCAATCAACCAGTCGGAAAAAGTGATGTTGTTGTCTTTTTCAGACGACCATCGAGGAAGTTTTTGAGCGCTTATTATTAAGACATTAAAGAACAACAAAAATGTTAACAATCTTATTTTCATACGTAAATGTTTATTTTTTTACAAATTTACAAATTTAAAATCATTTTCGAATCCGCCTCTATTCTTATTTTTCGAGTGAACCCATATAAAAAAACACAACGGGCGACCCTTGACTTTCATTGTGGTAACGATCGCTTGTCGTAATCAGGTAAAAATAACCTTTTTCCTTGTTCCGGTCTACAGGAAGAACGTATTCTTCATTGTAAACACGAGTGTCTATCAGGTTTTTAGGGTCTTGAGTATCGACAGGGAACCGATCCGAACAATAAATACTATAATAAATTTTTTCGGCAGTATCCGTGCTGTTATTCCAGCGGAGGTACAACGAATCGCCTTGCTGGATGGCCTCCGGCTGCGAAGGGATAGACGGGGCGACAGAATCCAACCAGACAAGCGGAGGAAGTTGTGCCGGGAACTGATAAAAATGATTTCTCAAGGTATCCATGACCCCTTTCTTGTTTTCGATCAGTTGTTGGGTCCGGTAGAAAGCATTTCCCTGCGTATGCAAGCTCCGGGAGTATGCAACCTGATCGATAATCCGGCCAATGTTCCATCCGCCCTCTTTATCGTCCATCCGGTATAATCCGATGCCGGGGACGACAAAACGGTCGGAACTATGTTCCTGCCAATTGCCGACAAAGGGATAAAACAAATGATCCGGATAATACATCATGGGAACGATGAAATCATGCTTCCCCTTTTTCAACCAGTCGGCAGGATCCTGAAACACACTGGAATAGGCCGTCCAGTGAGCCGATGTGTTTCCCGGGATTTTCTGATACATTCCCAATACCGAGCTGCTGACCTGCACCCAGGGTTTCATGGCTTTGATACTATCATACGCCGCATAAATAAAACGATTGATATTTTCTCTTCTCCAGGTGCTCAGGTCGCGTTTCTGTCCATACTTCCGGTAGGTATCCTGATCCGGAAAACGATCTGCTTTTTCCGGATAACGGACATAATCAAAATGAAACCCGTCTATATCGTATTGAGACACTATTTCCTTTACGAGAGAAAGCAGATAAACCGATGTCTGCGGGTTCCCCGGATCAAGATACAGTTCGCCTTGATTTCTCTTTACCAGGCTTTTATTCTTCACTACTACAGGCGATTGATTCTTTTTACCATTTATTTTTTCCAATCCTAACGGATAAGTGACAAACCAGATATGGCATTCCAATCCCCTTTGATGGCACGCACGGATGACAAACTCCAGCGGGTCGTACCCCGGATTTTTCAGCCTGTTTCCATTGAGAAAATGGCTCCAGGGCTCTATTTTAGAAGGATAAATAACATTCCCTCGTATCCGTGTCTGAAAAAAAACCACATTGAAATGGGCGGCTTTCAGTTGATCTAATATCCGGGAAAGCTCTGTTTGCTGCTGAAGGATGTCGGTTGTCTGATGAACAGGCTTACTCGGCCAGTCCAAAGCATAATTGGTAGTCAGCCATGCTGCACGGATTTCCTGTTTAGGTTGAGCAGAAAGTCCCCAATGAATGAATACAAAAAAAAATAATAATAGTTGTCTCATTGCCATGCAAAAGTAAGCGATTTATTCTACCTAAACAAACGCCATATTTGTATGGTATAAAAAAAACGTTTACCTTTAATGCTTCAAAAAGGGTCACCAGGCAATAATTATTATTTAAATCCAATCTATAACCCCATGGGAAATCTATCAGGAAATTGCAAACAAAAAAAAGCCGTTTTGTTCTTATTCGCTATTTTATCAATATCTTTGAATCCTTCTGTTCATGCGGCTCAGAGAATCAAATATTCTGAAAAAAACGAGCTGCAGGATCTAAAAGTTACTGATGCCAAAAAAATCAACCCGACCACTGTCGAAGTCCGGTTATCCAACAACCAGCGAATGACATTCGACTTTTACGGAGAAGCTATCTTCAGGCTTTTTCAGGACAATTCAGGAGGAATAGTCAGAGATCCGGAAGCTAAGCCCGAAGCTAAAATTTTAGTGGAAAATCCGAGGAAACCCCTATTGAAGCTAGATATAAAAAGCGATAACGATTATATATCCATAGCTACGAACAACATCGATATCCGAATAGATAAAAAAACGACACTTTTTCAAGTTATCAACCTGAAAACAAATACAATAGCATTAAAAGAAACCGAACCGATCCTTTTTGAAAAAGGAAAGGTCACATTGACTCTACAAGAAAATCCCGAAGAATATTTCTATGGCGGCGGTGTTCAAAACGGCCGGTTTTCCCACAAAGGAAAAGCCATCGCTATCGAGAACCAGAACAGCTGGACGGATGGAGGAGTCGCTTCCCCCACCCCTTATTATTGGTCTACTGACGGATATGCCTTCATGTGGTATACATTCAAAAAAGGGAAGTACGACTTTGGAGCCAAGGAAAAAAACACAGTCCGATTATACCATGAAACGGATTATCTGGATGTGTTCCTGATGATTAACGACACTCCCACAGCACTTCTGAATGACTTTTATCAACTGACCGGAAATCCGGTATTACTCCCGAAATTCGGATTCTACCAAGGGCATTTGAATGCTTATAACCGGGATTATTGGAAAGAAGATGAAAAAGGAATTTTATTTGAAGACGGAAAACGATACAAAGAGAGTCAGAAAGACAATGGTGGAATCAAAGAATCGCTCAATGGCGAAAAAAATAATGATCAGTTTTCAGCCCGGGCGGTTATCGATCGTTACAAAAACCACGACATGCCGTTCGGTTGGCTCCTTCCTAACGACGGATATGGAGCCGGGTACGGACAAACAGAAACGTTGGACGGGAATATCGAAAATTTAAAACAGTTGGGCGATTATGCGCGTAAGAATGGCGTTGAAATCGGGTTGTGGACACAATCCGACTTACATCCGAAACCGGAAATAAACGCTTTGTTGCAAAGAGATATCGTCAAGGAAGTAAGGGATGCCGGCGTTCGTGTCTTGAAGACCGACGTGGCTTGGGTCGGCGCCGGGTATTCTTTCGGCTTAAACGGGATTGCCGATGTCGCCCACATCATGACTTACTATGGAAATAACAGCCGACCGTTTATTATATCGCTCGACGGCTGGGCGGGAACCCAACGGTATGCCGGAATCTGGTCGGGAGACCAAACCGGAGGCGTGTGGGAATACATCCGGTTCCACATACCGACTTACATTGGTTCGGGTCTTTCGGGACAACCCAACATCACATCGGATATGGATGGTATCTTCGGAGGCAAAAACCCGGTAATCAACACCAGGGATTTCCAATGGAAGACATTTACCCCGATGGAATTGAACATGGACGGCTGGGGAGCGAACGAAAAATACCCTCATGCTTTGGGCGAGCCGAGCACATCCATCAACCGCTGGTACCTGAAGCTAAAATCCGAACTAATCCCTTATGCTTACAGTATCGCCAAAGAAGCTGTCGACGGATTACCCATGATCAGAGCCATGTTCCTGGAATATCCCAATACTTATACGAAAGGCAAAGCGACGCAATACCAATTCTTATACGGACCCTCTTTTTTGGTAGCCCCTATCTATCAGGCAACAAAATCTGACGAGCAGGGCAACGACGTCCGTCATGGCATTTATCTCCCGGAAGGTTCGTGGATCGACTACTTTACCGGAGACAAATACGAAGGAAACGTGATCCTCAACAGTTTTTCCGCTCCCCTGTGGAAACTGCCTGTTTTTGTTAAAAACGGAGCCATTATCCCGATGACCTATCCGAATAACAACGCCTCCGAAATAACTAAAAAAGCTCGAATTTATGAATTTTATCCTTATCGGAAAAGCACTTTTACAGAATATGACGACGACGGAATCTCCGAATTGTACAAAACAGACCAATATACAACCACATGGATCGAATCCAATGTCGATACGAAAAACAATGTGATCTTAACAGTACATCCTACAAAGGGCACTTTTGAAGGTTTTGTTAAAGAAAAAGCAACTGAATTCCGTGTAAACGTCACTGAAAAACCAAAGAAAATCACTGCTAAAGCAGGAAACGGTTCAGTCAAGCTGACAGAAGTAAGATCCATGGATGAATTCCGGAAAAAAGAAAATGTTTTCTTTTATGATTCCACGCCTGATATCAACCGATTTGCAACCAAAGGAAGTGCGTTCGAACAAAAGCAAATAATTAAAAATCCTCTGGTATTCGTAAAGTTAGCTTCCTGCGATATCACAAAAACTCCAATAACACTGCAGATCGAAGGTTTTCGGTTTGAACCTGCCGGCAAGCATCTAGTAACAACAGGGACATTAACGACACCGTCCAACGCACAGGTAACCGATGAAAATAAGGAAGCCTATACCTTAAAACCGACATGGGACAAAGTCGAGCATGCCGATTTTTATGAGATTGATTTCAATGGGATGCTTTATACGACGATCAAAGATACCGGACTGTTGTTTGACGGATTAGCTGCAGAAACAACTTACCGGTTCAAACTCCGGGCGGTCAATAAAACCGGACATTCGGACTGGACGGAGTTCAGCGCTACCACGAAAGAAAATCCATTGGAATTTGCTATTCAAGGGATCTCCGGAGAAACTTCCGCCAAAAATCAAGGAGGATACGGCATTAAAAACCTGTTCGATTTCGACGAGACGACTTCATGGCATACCACATGGGGAGGCAATTCCATCCCATTCGATCTGATCATGGATCTGAAAACCATCAATCAATTGGATCAACTCCACTATGTGCCACGTGCGGATGGAAGTAACGGGATTCTGCTGAAAGGGGTCGTTTATTACAGCAACGACAAAGAAAACTGGACAGAAGCCGGTGCCTTTGAGTGGACAAAAAACAATGAAGTCAAGACATTCATTTTCTCTACTCAACCCACTGTCCGGTATATCAAAATGGCCATTACGGAAGGAGTCGGCGGTTTTGGTTCCGGCAGAGAGCTGTACGTATTCAAAGTCCCCGGCACGGAAAGCTATCTTCCGGGAGACATCAATAACGACCGTCTGATCGATAAAAACGACCTCACATCCTACATCAACTACACCGGATTGAGAAAAGGAGATGCTGATTTCGAAGGATATATAAGCAATGGAGATCTCAACAGGAATGGTCTGATCGATGCTTACGACATCTCTGTGGTGGCGACTCAACTCGAAGGCGGAGTCAACAAAGATAAACCCCAAGAAAAAATCGACGGAAGAATCGAAATAAGTACCGCCAAACAAGTGTACAACAAAGATGAAGTGATTGACATTGTCGTCAAAGGAATCGATTTGCACTCAGTCAATGCACTCAGTTTCGCTCTGCCTTACAGTCCTTCGGATTATGAATTTACAGGCATCCAGCCCCTCCATGTCAAGGAAATGGAAAACCTGACCAACGACAGGTTGCATACCAATGGAACGAAGGCGTTGTATCCCACGTTTGTAAACATAGGGAACAAAGACTTTCTCGAAGGGACACAAGCGCTCTTTATCCTGAAATTGAAAGCCAAAAGAAAGGTCAAATTCGATCTGAAAGTGATCGACGGAGTGCTGGTCGACAAAAATTTAAATACGCATCCGTTTGAATCTAAAAACAAAACAGAATGAAAACGAGCTTCACAGTATGGGCTTTTTGTCTCTTGTTTTATTACCTGTTTTTCAAATACCCGATTAAATAGTAAAATTATTGAAATTACAGCAGAATAAGACAACCGATTATTATCTTTGCATCTTTAAATGATCGACCAGTTAACGATAGAACGTATCCAATCGGCCGCACAGATTACTGATGTTGTGTCTGATTTCATCACGCTTCGCAAGCGTGGAGTGAATTATGTGGGTTTATGTCCTTTCCACGAAGACAAATCGCCCTCATTCTACGTCTCTCCGGCCAAAAACATCTGCAAATGCTTTGCCTGTGGAGAAGGAGGAACTCCCGTGCATTTTGTGATGAAGCATGAGCAATTATCCTACACCGACGCCCTGAAATACCTGGCTAAAAAATACGGGATCGAAGTCAAGGATATCGAACTGACCGACGAACAAAAGCAAGCCCAAGGCGACCGGGAGAGCATGTTCATCCTGAACGGATTTGCCCAAAAGATATTCACATCCAATTTATTTGAAAACCTGGAAGGAAAAACAGTCGGACTTTCTTATTTCAAAGAACGTGGTTTTCGCGAAGATACGATACAAAAATTCCAGCTGGGTTATGCCCTGGAAGAGAAAGATGCTTTGACGAAACAAGCGCTTCATGCCGGATATAAAAAAACATACCTGGAAAAAACAGGACTGACAATTGTCGGAGAAAACAATTATGCCGTCGACCGTTTCCGTGGCCGGGTCATTTTTCCTGTCCATTCATTATCCGGGAAAGTCGTCGCATTCGGAGGGCGTATTCTCAAAAAAGAAGAGAAAACAGCTAAATATGTCAATTCTCCTGAAAGTGAGATTTACCACAAGGGGAACGAATTATATGGTATCTTTTTCGCTCGCCAGGCGATTGTGAAACACGATCGCTGCTTTTTGGTAGAAGGATATACCGACGTCATCTCCATGCACCAGGCAGGGATCGAAAACGTAGTGGCCTCATCGGGAACCGCATTGACACAAGGGCAGATTCGCCTTATCCACCGGTTTACATCGAATGTGACGGTACTCTATGACGGGGATGCTGCGGGAATTAAAGCGGCTTTGCGTGGGATAGACCTGTTGCTGGAAGCCGGACTCAATATCAAAGTGGTGCTGCTACCGGAAGGAGAAGACCCTGATTCATTCGCAAGAAAACAAAATGCAAGTGCGTTTATCAGCTATATCCAGACACATGAAACAGACTTCGTCCGGTTCAAAGCCGGGTTGCTGATCGAAGAAGCCGGAAATGATCCGATCAAAAAGGCTCATCTGATTACTGAAATTGTAGATACGATCTCTGTGATTCCCGAAGAAATTACCCGTTCGGTTTATGTCAAAGAATGTTCCAAGCTACTCGATGCGGACGAACGTATACTGATCCGGGCGATCGCCAAACGAAGGAAAGATCTTTTTGATCAAAAAAAGAAACAAATAACTCAACAGTCGGAGCGGGAAAATCCGCACCAGGAGGGTCCCCCCCCTTCAGGAGAAGGTTTTCATCCGGAATCCGAGCCAAAAAACGAGATCAACGCCGGAACAAGGAAAGAGATCTATCTTTTCGATCGTTATGAACAGGCGATCCTGTATTATGTTGTCCGTTATGCAGAGTTTTTCCTGTATCAGGAAGAGAACGACAACCAAGAAATAGAAAAAGTTTCTGTCATCGATTACATTGTCGACGATTTAAAAAACGATGAGTTGATATTTAAAAATCCACTGTATCACACCATTTTAACAGAAGCTTATCAGAAAGCAAAACAGGAGGGATTTATTGCCGAACGATACTTCCTCTCCCACCCTGATCCAGAAATAAGCCAGTTGGCGGCAGACCTGGTCAGCGATAAGTATACCTTGAGTAAGATCCATTCCAAGTTTCAGAAAGTAGAAGAAGAAGCCGACAAATTGTTAGAACTGGTGCCTTATGAAGTGCTGAACTACAAAGATGCTATCCTGAAAAAACAAATGGATGACCTCAGTCTGAAAATCAAGATCGCTCAGGAATCCAATGATTTCGACCGGCTAGCCGAACTGATGAAAGAACTTTCGTTACTCTGGCAGGAATCAAAAAAGCTAATCTCCAAGCACTTAGGAGAAAGAATCGTACTAAAGATATAAAAAAAATAAATTCTATTGTGATTATTTCAAAAATCTGACGACTAATAAAAGAAAACACGAGATTATGTATTTCCTAGAAACAAAAAACGTTGTTAAGCAATATTCCGGTCATTTAGCCCTGGATCAGGTAAACATTCAGGTACCGAAAGCAAAAGTGTTTGGGTTGTTAGGCCCCAACGGCGCCGGAAAAACTTCTTTGATCCGGATCATCAACCGCATCACAGCCCCGGACAGCGGAGAAGTGCTGTTTCAAAACAGACCCCTGGCTGCCCATGACATTTACAACATCGGCTATTTGCCCGAAGAGCGGGGTTTGTATAAAAAGATGAAAGTGGGCGAACAAGCGATATACCTGGCTCAACTCAAAGGGTTAGACCGTTTGGAAGCTCAAAAACGCCTCAAAGTCTGGTTCGATAAATTCGGAATCATGTCGTGGTGGGACAAGAAACTGGAAGAACTGTCCAAAGGGATGCAACAGAAAGTACAGTTTGTCATCACCGTCATACATGATCCGCAACTTCTCATTTTCGATGAGCCTTTCAGCGGATTCGACCCGGTCAATACCGAATTATTGAAATACGAGATCCTTGAATTGAAAGAGCAAGGAAAAACCATCATTTTTTCAACACACAACATGGCTTCGGTGGAAGAAATCTGTGATGAAATTGCTCTGATCAACCGCTCGAAAGTCGTCCTGAACGGAAATGTCAATGAGATCCGTTCTCAACACAAAACGAATATCTTCAGCGTGCAGGTGGAGGGAGATTCATTTGTAGCCAATGAGTTTTGTACGGTTCTTGAAAATGAAGATTTTCATGTTTATTCTCCGGCCTACAAGGTAAAAAAGACAGTCGACATGCCGAACTCCGCTTTTTTATCTTCTCTATTGAAAAACAATGAAATTATCTCTTTTCAGGAAGAAATCCCTTCCATGAACGATATTTTTATCCAAGCTGTTAACAACTCGTAAATACCATATTATGAACAAAATAGGAATAATCATCCGTCGTGAATACATGACCAGGGTCAGAAAAAAATCATTCGTTATCCTGACTTTTTTAATGCCGATTCTCTTTGTCGCTTTGATTCTGGGGACTTTTTTTCTGTCTTCCATCAAAGACGGAAAAGCCAAAATTATTGTCGTTGCCGATGAAACCGATCAATATCTCCCGATATTGAGGAGTTCGGATCAATACCAATTCATCAAAGCCAAAGACGGATTTGATGAATTCAGAAAAAAATCGGATGAAGAAGTTTATGCAACCCTTATTATCTCTGACGATCTGCTCCATAATCCTTCGGCTATCGCTCTTTTTTCACAAAAACAAGTGACTAATGATCTTGTCAATTACATTACCAGCCAATTGAATGATTTTTTAACCGAGTCAAAAATAAATTCTTACAATATTCCTGATCTGAGGCAGATTATGGAAGAGACTAAGGTTTCCATCAACATGCAAACCATCAAACTGGACGAAACGGGAAAAGAGACCGAATCTTCATCGGCCGTCGCATCGATTGTCGGTTTGATCTTTACCATGGTTATCTATATGTTTATTTTTGTCTATGGAGCGATGGTTATGCAGGGCGTCCTTGAAGAAAAAACCAACCGGATCATCGAAGTCATGGTCTCATCCGTCAAACCTTTCGACCTGATGATGGGGAAAATCATCGGAATCGGATTGGTCGGATTGACGCAGTTTTTCTTATGGGTAATACTGATCGTCGCATTCAACGTCTTCGGTGGGGCTTATTTGCTGGCTACAAGTCCGATGGGCGCTGCATCCGCAACTGCCGACCCGGGGACTCTACAACAAATCTACACCATGCTATCGGCCATCAACCTTACGGAAATCATCCTGAGCTTTATCATTTTCTTCATCGGAGGATACATGATTTATGCATCGCTCTTTGCTGCCATCGGAGCCATGGTCAACAGCCAGGAAGATACACAGCAGTTCATGATGCCGATTACGATCCTGGTCCTCTTCGCTCTTTACGCAGGGATCTATAGCATCGATAATCCGGACGGACCTTTAGCTTTCTGGGCTTCGATGTTTCCGTTGACTTCTCCGATCGTCATGATGACCCGCATCCCTTTCGATGTGCCGCTGTGGGAAAAGCTCGTTTCAATCGCATTGCTCTACGGAACGGTTTTCCTTCTGGTTAAATTATCGGCCAAAATCTACCGGGTAGGTATTTTGATGTATGGGAAAAAGCCGAGTATGAAAGAGATTGTTAAGTGGTTGAATTATTGAATATTTCTGATTATTTTTGATTGAGATGATTCGACAAACATTCATCCATGGCCTGCCGGATTTCCGGCGAGGATGCCTGTACTTTTTCTTTCAACCACCGGATGCCTTCTTCTTGGGAAGCTTTGATTTCGCTCTCTGATACAACTCCTTTGGGTTGCCAGAGATACAGATATTGCCGCAAACGGTTCATGAAAAACGGGGAATTATATACTAAATAGTTATTTATATCAACGCGGTCGAACAAATGGTTGCGCAACCAGTCGACCCGCTGCTCACTTTGCAGTCCGGAAGGGACTTCCGACTCCTGGAGACAGCTC
>JAVBNR010000012.1:0-27348 GCA_031551395.1 Bacteroidales bacterium | reverse complement strand
TTAAGAGCAGAAGTCTTCATCGGTTGAGGAACCGATGAGGCCTGAACCATGAAATTATGTTCTCTTGCAGAACATGATTTCTCACTTTTCAAATTAAGAAGTGAGTTCAAATCGACAGAATTCACTGGGTACTGAGCTTTTCCAACGCATACGATTGCAAAAAAAGCCAAAACAAGAAGTAGTTTTCTTTTCATAATTTTTTAACTTTTAAATGATACCAAGTAACCAATTAACACTTAACAAAAATAAGTAAAAATTTTAACTTACAACAAAAAAAATAAATAAAAATGTTTAAAAAATTGCATTTTAAAACAAAAACAAGATTTAAACTTACAATTTATCCCATATCCGATTCTCGGGTAATAAACATTTCATTACTTATTTTAATATATTTTAAAGCACAGGTAGATTCATTAATAAACGAATAAAACCTACTTTTGCAATCAAATTAATTACCCGTTTATCATGCAAAATAAGATCACATCGCTCTTTCAAATCCGGTATCCGATTATCCAGGGAGGAATGGTCTGGTGTAGCGGCTGGCGATTGGCTTCAGCAGTAAGTAAGGCTGGAGGACTGGGACTTATCGGAGCCGGTTCGATGCACCCCGAAACATTGCGCGAGCACATCATCCGATGCCGTGAGGCGTGTGGAACAAACCCGTTCGGAGTCAATGTGCCCTTATTGTACCCGGAAATCGACACCGTCATGAATATCCTTGTAGAAGAACAAGTTAAAATCGTATTTACATCAGCGGGGAATCCCAGAACCTGGACTTCCTGGCTGAAAGACAGGGGTATAACCATCGCTCATGTCGTATCCAGTTCCAAATTCGCCGTGAAATGCGAAGCCGCTGGCGTCGACGCTATTGTTGCAGAAGGATTTGAAGCCGGAGGACACAACGGACGGGAGGAAACAACGACCATGGTATTGATTCCTCAGGTCAGACGGAGTACCTCGCTCCCTCTCATTGCTGCCGGAGGGATCGCCACCGGAGCGGGTATGGCTGCAGCGATGGTTTTGGGAGCCGACGGAGTACAAATCGGCAGTCGTTTTGCGTTGACAACAGAAAGTTCTGCATCCGAAGCATTCAAGCAACGTTGCATTGAAGCAGGAGAAGGCGATACCATGCTGACATTGAAAAAGATCGTCCCTACCCGACTGATCAGAAATAAATTCTACGAACAAGTGGAAACTGCGGAGAGCATAGGCGCCGGAGTCGACGAATTACGAATGTTACTGGGCAAGGGGCGTGCGAAAAAAGGCATTTTTGAGGGCGATTTACAAGAAGGCGAATTGGAAATCGGACAAGTGTGCGCTTTAATCGACCATATTCCTTCGTCAGCAGAAGTCATGGATGAGCTTCTAGGCGATTTTAACAAATGCACAAAAACTTTAATTCCTTTTCAGGTGTAAATTTCATAATAATTATGTAATTTTGTCTGCTTAAAAAAGTCATTCTAACTCCTAGCATTCAAGTTTCATGGCCAAAAGAAAATTAGCGCAAGAACAAGCTAAACAAAAGAATACGGGCAATCCCTCTAAGATCAGGCATTTTTTTACGAGTGAAGCCACACATTTCGTCATTGGGTTGATTATCCTGATGTTCACGGTATATGCTACGCTGTCGATGGTTTCATTCTTTTTTACAGGTGCTGCCGATCAAAGTAAAGTCGAAGGTCTTTCCATTTTTCACAACGGGAGGATCGTCGGCATCGAGAACTGGACAGGCACCCGGGGAGCCTGTTTGAGTAATGTCCTGATGAACGAATGGTTCGGGATATCCACTTTCTTCATGTTATTATTCTTCGCTCTTCTCGGTTTAAGATTGATGAAAGTAAAATACTCTCCGATTTTACGTAATTTCATCTTTTGTTCCACAGCCATGATCTGGTTATCTGTAGCCGCCGCATTTTTCTTCGGTCAATTATTCAAAGATACAGCTATTTATATCGGAGGCAAACACGGGTTTATTATTTCCGATATTTTGACAGAAAATCTGGGTATTCCCGGGTCTTTTTTCGTTTTGCTGATCCTGTTCGTCATCATCATGATCTTCGTCAGTGCGCAGACCATCCCTTTTATGCGCAAATTATTCACGACTAATTACACAAAAAAAATACCTGCAGTCAAAATACCGAAAAGAGGACAGGATTTCCCGATTATCAAAGAGACTGAACCGGTTACGAATGAAAATGACACGGAAAATGAAGATGAGTTCCTTGAACATCAACCCCATATCCTTGTAGAAGACGACAAAGAAGATCATCCTTTCGTCAGGATCGAAGATAAAGAAAAAGAAAGCGAAACTCAGGATGACTTTGTGATTATAAAACCGGTCGATGAAGAATATATAGTACCGGAAAAAGAACCTCAAAAAACAGAACCGGAAAAGGTGGCAGAAAACGCCATAAAAGAAGACGGAGAATCGAACGATTTATTGGCGGAGCTGGGTGTTTATGATCCGACACTAGACTTATCCTCTTATCAATTCCCGTCTATCGATCTGTTGAAAAAATATGATTTAGGAGATCAGCAGGTCAACATGGATGAACAAAATGAGAACAAGAACAAAATCATCCAAACGCTTGAAAATTACGGAATTAAAATAAAAACTATCAAGGCAACAGTCGGACCGACGATCACGTTGTACGAAATTATCCCTGAAGACGGGGTTCGGATCTCTAAAATACGGAACCTGGAAGACGATATCGCGATGAGTTTATCAGCTTTGGGAATTCGGATCATTGCTCCGATGCCGGGGAAAGGAACTATCGGTATCGAAGTGCCGAACAAAGACCCGCAAATCGTACCGATGTACTCCATTATCGCCTCAAAGAAATTTCAAGAATCCAATTTCGATCTACCGATTGCATTAGGCAAAACCATTACCAATGAAGTGTTTATGGTAGACCTTTGTAAAATGCCCCACTTACTTGTAGCCGGAGCAACGGGACAAGGAAAATCGGTCGGATTAAATGCCGCCATTACTTCTTTGCTTTACAAGAAACATCCTGCGGAGCTGAAGTTTGTATTGGTCGATCCCAAAATGGTCGAATTTAATATCTACTCGGTCATCGAAAAGCATTTTCTAGCCAAACTGCCCGACTCCGACAAGGCTATTATTACTGATTTCACAAAGGTAATCTATACCCTGAATTCTTTAACCAAAGAGATGGACGACCGGTATGATTTACTGATGAAAGCAAGCGCTCGTAACATCAAGGAATACAACGAAAAATTCATCAATCGCCGCTTGAATCCGTTGAAAGGGCATAAATATATGCCTTACATTGTCGTCATCATCGATGAGTTCGGCGATCTGATTATGACGGCTGGGAAAGAAATCGAGCTGCCGATCGCCCGTATCGCCCAAAAAGCGCGTGCGGTGGGGATCCACATGATCATTGCCACTCAACGTCCGACGACCAATATCATAACCGGTACGATCAAAGCGAATTTCCCTGCCCGTGTAGCATTCAGGGTTACTTCAATGATCGATTCCCGAACTATTCTGGACGGACCGGGAGCCAATCAGCTGATCGGAAGAGGCGACCTGTTATTCTTCCAGGGTAATGACATGACACGTGTCCAATGTGCCTTTGTCGACACTCCGGAAGTCGAGCGTATTTCTCAAAATATTGGAGCTCAGCAGGGTTATCCTACGGCCTTTTTCTTACCCGAATATGTTGGGGAAGACAGTGGCGATAAAGGTCCCGGTGCTGTGGATCTTTCCGATAGAGATCCTTTGTTTGATGAAGCCGCACGGCTGATTGTCATCCACCAGCAAGGTTCTACATCGCTTATCCAACGTAAGTTTTCAATCGGATACAACCGGGCGGGAAGACTCATGGATCAACTGGAAGCTGCCGGAATTGTCGGTCCGTCAGAAGGAAGTAAAGCCCGTCAGGTGTTCATGCAGGATGAATATCAGTTGGAGCAGTTATTGAATTCATTGAAATAGTTAAGAACTAAGAACTAAGAGTTAATGAAATGAGAGACCGATTTTTATACATAATATTGAGCGTTACCTGCTTATTTTCAGTATCTGCAACAGCTCAAAAGGATTCCAAGGCTAAAGATATTCTGGATAAATCGTCCGCATCTTTTTCCAAAGCAGGGGATATGACTGTCTATTTCACTATGAACATCAAAGACCCTGCCAGTAAGGTTACAGAAAGCTTTGACGGAGAAATCCGGATGAAAGGGAATAAGTTTTATCTGTCTACTCCGGATGCCGAAATCTGGTTCGACGGAAAAACACAATGGTCCTACATGAAAGGGTATCAGGAAGTAAACATCAGCGCACCTTCCGCCGATGAGGCTCAGGCAGTCAATCCGGCAAGTATTTTCAACATTTATAAAAGAGGATGTAATTACAAATATATCTCGGAAAAGACAGATCAAAAAAACAGAAAAGTCTATGAAGTGGAGCTACTTCCACAAAAAGGCGATATGAAGCGGATCGTGCTCCAGATCAATAAAGCGGACTTAATTCCTGTTTTTTTTAAGATCGACTACAAGAATAAAATTGAAAATCTGATTTATATCAATAAATATCAGACCCAACAAAATCATCCGGAATATTTGTTTACCTTTGACAAGAAGAAATATCCGGGAGCGGAATTAAATGATTTGAGATAAAATTATAAGTTTTAACAAATTAATATGAGTACAGAGAAAACACGTTGTTTGATTATCGGTTCAGGACCTGCAGGTTACACTGCTGCCATTTATGCGTCAAGAGCAAATCTGAACCCTGTTTTATATGAGGGCATTCAGCCGGGAGGACAATTAACCACTACGACAGAAATTGAGAATTTCCCTGGTTATCCGGAAGGAATAACCGGAACGGAAATGATGGAAGACTTGAAAAAACAAGCGCTTCGCTTTGGAGCGGATATCCGTAACGGTATTGCAACTGCATCTGATCTGTCCGGCATTCCTTATAAAATCACGATCGACGGAGAGAAAATCATTGAAACAGAAACATTGATTATTGCTACCGGGGCAACTGCAAAATATTTAGGATTGGCCGACGAACAGAAGTATGCAGGACAAGGAGTTTCTGCTTGCGCAACCTGCGATGGTTTTTTCTATCGAAAAAAAGTAGTAGCCGTAGTCGGAGGAGGAGATACCGCTTGCGAAGAAGCTATTTATTTAGCCGGATTGGCCTCGAAAGTCTACATGATTGTACGCAAAGACTACTTACGCGCTTCAAAAATCATGCAGGAAAGAGTCTTGAGCCATCCGAAAATCGAAGTTTTGTTTGGACACAATACAATCGGATTATTCGGAGAAAACGGCGTGGAAGGAGCTCATTTAGTTAAACGAATGGGAGAAGCCAACGAAGAAAAGGTAGATATTGCTATCGACGGATTCTTTCTGGCAATCGGGCACCAACCTAATTCCGGTATTTTTAAAGATTATCTGAACCTGGATCCTCAGGGGTATATTAATGTAACGCCCGGGACTCCCAGAACGAACATAGAAGGCGTTTTTGCTGCAGGAGATGTGGCCGATCCTCACTATCGGCAAGCTATAACTGCAGCAGGAACCGGCTGTATGGCTGCTATTGAAGCTGAAAGATATTTGAGCGCCAAAGGCTTTTGAATTTATTGATAAACAGGATGATATAAGTCGAATCCGACGTTTTTAAAATTTTTAACATTATGAAGAGGATAAACATTCTGCTACTTTCATTAATGATCGTATGCAGTATTTTCGGGCAAGAGAAACAAATTAAGAACGTTATTCTGATGATTCCGGACGGAACTTCGCTGGCCACTGTTTCTGCGGCTCGCTGGTATCAATGGTATAATCATCCGGAGAAACCGAACTTGAATATCGATCCGTATATCTGCGGAACGGTTTTGACTTATTCATCCAATGCTCCAATCGGAGACTCTGCTCCCACTACATCCTGTTATATGACGGGAATTCCGAGTCGTGCGGGTTGGGTATCCACTTATCCGGTCGTCGATCAGCTGAATGATATCATTCCACTGGATCCGCTAAAAGCGTATCAGCCACAGATGACCGTACTGGAGGCAGCAAAAATCACGCAAAATAAAGCGACCGGATTGGTTTTTACTTGTGAATATCCGCATGCCACACCTGCAGATTGCTCTTCTCACAGCTATGATCGTTCAAAATATGAATGGATTGGTCCTCAAATGGCACACAATAATATCGATGTAGTCATTGGTGGCGGAGCCGGTTTAATCAATGATGAATGCAAGGCCTATCTTCAGAAAGAAGGCTATGGTGTATTCCTGAATGATCTGAACAGATTCGAAACATATCCTGGAAATAAGATGTGGAGCCTCTTTGCCAACAAAGACATGTCTTATGATCTGGACAGAAATCCGGCTCAGGAACCTTCTATCGCAGCAATGACATCCAAAGCCATCGAAAAATTATCTAAAAATGAAAACGGATTTTTTCTGATGGTCGAAGGAAGTAAAGTAGACTGGGCTGCACATGCCAATGATCCGATTGCCATGATCACAGAAATGCTTGCTTTTGACCGGGCTTGTGGAGTTGCCCTGGACTTTGCAAAAAAAGACGGACAGACGATCATCGTCATTCTTCCGGATCATGGAAATAGCGGAATAAGCATCGGATCAAGCAGATGTAAAAATTACAGCACACTGACCAAAGACGAATTATTCAAAGGCATTTCTCAGTTCAAGATTACAGGCCAGGGATTGATCAATAAGCTTCATCAGACAGAAGCGGCTGATATCAAGCAGGTTTTTAAAGAATATTCCGGAATTACCCTGACGGACGAACAAGTCAAATCGATTTTACTCTGTGGAGATTATGCCAAAAGTTCGCTTTCGGACGAAGAACGAATGAAAGGAACGAACCTGAGTAAAGTCGTCGCTAAAATACTAAACGAAAACACCTGCTTCGGATTTACAACTTCCGGACATACCGGAGAAGAAGTCTTTCTTGCAGTGTTCGACCAAACAGCCAACCGCCTGACAGGACATGTCTCTAATATCGATATCAATCGTTATCTTCATCAGTCGCTCGGATTAAAACAACCGTTAGCCGAATTGAGCGATCAATATTTCGCCAAACATACGGATGTTTTTAACGGATATCCATTCTCTATTGTTCAAGGGAAAGATAACATTCCCGTCTTGGAAGTCAAAAACAAAAAGAATAAACTTCAGATCCGTCCGAATACAAACATCGTTGTTTTGAACGGGAAAGAAATACAGCTTAACAGTGTAATCATTTACGTAGATAAAAACAATACTTTTTACCTGCCACAATCGTTAAAGGGGCTTTTAAGTTGAATATCAGGAATATATTTATTAATGAAAAACACTCATAAATTATGACTACTAAAAGATTTCAAGGAGATTTACCTAAGATTGGGATCCGTCCGACAATAGACGGACGCATGGGCGGTGTCAGAGAATCATTGGAAGAACAAACAATGAATATGGCAAAAAACGTAGCCCGCTTACTAACACAAGAATTAAAACATCCTGACGGATCTGCGGTGGAATGCGTCATTGCAGATAGCACCATCGGACGGGTGGCCGAAAGCGCAGCCTGTGCTGAAAAATTCAGAAAAGAAGGTGTGGGTGTTACCATCACAGTTACACCATGCTGGTGCTACGGAAGTGAAACGATGGACATGGAGCCACATACGGTAAAAGCAGTCTGGGGTTTCAACGGAACCGAACGTCCGGGCGCTGTATACCTGGCTGCTGTTCTGGCAGCTCATGCTCAAAAAGGATTACCTGCTTTTGGAATTTACGGACACAACGTACAAGATGCAGGCGATCAACACATTCCCGCTGACATTCATAAAAAACTCATCCGTTTTGCGAAAGCCGCTTTAGCTGTAGCAACCATGCGTGGGAAGTCTTACCTTTCCATCGGTTCGGTAAGTATGGGTATTGCAGGTTCTATCGTCAACACGGATTTCTTCCAGGAATACCTCGGAATGCGCAATGAAAGCGTCGATATGAGTGAAATCATCCGTCGCATCAACGAAGGAATTTATGACAAAAAAGAATATGAAAATGCATTAGCCTGGACAAAAGCGAATTGCAAAGAAGGAAACGATACCAACAAACCCGAAAAACAAAAATCAAGACCAGCGAAAGACAGTGATTGGGAATTTGTAGTCAAAATGACGTTGATCGTTCGTGACCTGATGACCGGAAACCCTCAATTGAAAGCGATGGGATTCGGGGAAGAATCATTAGGACACAATGCTATTGTATCCGGATTCCAAGGACAACGCCAATGGACCGATCATTTCCCGAACGGAGACTTTACTGAAGCTATCCTGAATTCATCATTCGATTGGAATGGAATCCGCCAGGCTTATGTTGTTGCAACGGAAAACGATTCATTAAATGGTGTCGCTATGCTTTTCGGTCATTTGCTGACAAACACGGCTCAAATATTCTCAGACGTACGTACCTACTGGAGCCCGGAAGCTGTGGAAAGAGTTACAGGTAAAAAATTAACCGGAAAAGCTGCTAACGGAATCATCCACCTGATCAATTCGGGATCTACCACATTAGACGGAACCGGTTATCAAAACGATGCTGACGGTAACCCGGCCATGAAACCATTCTGGGATATCAAATCAGCCGAAGTGAAGGCTTGTCTGGACGCAACGACCTGGTATCCTGCCAACACAGAATATTTCAGAGGCGGCGGCTTCTCATCCAACTTCCTGACTCGTGGCGGCATGTCTTGTACTATGTCGCGTATCAACTGGGTCAAAGGCTTAGGTCCGGTTATCCAGATTGCTGAAGGTTGGACTGTCGATATCGATCCTGAAGTTCACAAAACATTGAATGAGCGTACGGACAAAACATGGCCAACAACATGGTTTGTGCCACGTCTTACGGATGATCCTAATTTCAAGGATGTTTATTCCGTGATGAACAACTGGGGAGCTAATCATGGCGCTATCAGTTACGGACATATCGGAGCGGACTTGATCACATTAGCTTCTATGCTTCGTATCCCGGTTTGCATGCACAATGTCGAAGAAGACGAGATTTTCCGTCCGGCAGCATGGAATGCCTTTGGTATGGACAAAGAAGGAGCTGACTACAGAGCTTGCACGACCTACGGTCCATTATATAAATAAAATACAGGGTTAGGTTATAAGCCCTAAAGGATAGGGATGTCATATTCATATTTTTTCAGGGCTTATTACCTAAAACTTTCAAAGATATTTCCTCAGGCCTAAATATTCTTCAGATGCACTTTTTCTATACTCCTGATATATCAAGCAGCAATGAACTTCCTGAAAATGAAGCCCAGCATTGCATACGGGTATTGCGTCTGAAAGAAGGAGACACCATCAAACTAACAGACGGAAGAGGCTTTTTTTATAACGCAATCATCACGTTGGAATCGCCTAGACATTGCATGGTAGATGTCATAGAGACGCTTGCCCAGCCGTTGCATTGGAAAAATCGGATCGAAATTGCTGTCGCACCGACAAAAAACATGGACCGGATGGAATGGTTCGCTGAAAAAGCGACAGAAGCCGGAATCAATAAAGTCAGTTTTCTCAATTGCCGTTTTTCCGAAAGGAAAGATTTAAAAGCATCACGGATTGAAAAGATACTTATCTCGGCGATGAAACAATCCATGCAAGCCACTTTGCCAAGTATACAGGAGATAACGGATTTCAAGAAATTCATTACACAAGATTTTCCGGGACAAAAATTGATCGCCCATTGTTACCCGGGGCAAAAATCATTGTTATGTCAGACCTATCTACCCGGAGAAGATGTGTTGATCTTAATCGGTCCGGAAGGCGACTTTAGTGAAGAAGAGGTTCAAGAAGCTATAAAAGAAGGATTTTTACCTGTTTCTCTGGGCGAAAATCGACTACGGACTGAAACCGCGGCTTTATATGCTTGTCAAACCATACACATTATCAATCAACTAAACAGCTAAAAGCGATGAAAAAGATATTGAAAAAAATATTGATCTGGATACGAAACATATTCATATTATTTATTTTTCTAAGCTTGTTTTTTGTCGTTTTATTCAAGTATGTCCCTGTCTATTACACTCCTTTGATGTTCATTCGTGTGACCGAACAATGGAGTGACCATAAGAAAGCGCATATCGATCATCATTGGGTCTCGTTATCGAAAATCTCGCAGAACTTGGTACAAGCGGTTGTTGCATCGGAAGATAACCTTTTTCTGGCTCATAATGGTTTTGATTTCGATCAAATTGAAATTGCCCAGAAAGAAGCCAATAAAGGGAAAAAGTTGCGTGGAGCCAGTACAATCTCACAACAAACAGCGAAAAATGTTTTTTTATGGCCGGGGAGATCCTATATCCGGAAAGGTTTGGAAGTCTATTTTACCGTGTTAATCGAATTCATCTGGGGAAAAGAACGCATCATGGAAGTGTACCTGAATTCTGTCGAAATGGGCGATGGCATCTACGGTGCAGAAGCTGTAGCACTTCGACATTTCAATAAACATGCCGATAAACTAACGGCTAATGAAGCAGCTTTAATTGCAGCGTCATTACCCAATCCCATCAAGTTCAATTCGTCTAAACCGAGTTCTTACATGCGGAAACGACAAGCAAAAATTGTTTCTCTCATGGGAAAAATCATCAAGGTAGACTTTGGAAAATCCGACGAAAAAAATAAAAAGAAAGACAAACCATCTACGAATAAATCAAAAAAATGGAAAGCCTGAAATTCTCCGATTGGGGATTGATCCCCTACTCCGAAGCCTACGAAAAACAAAAAGAGCTGTTTGATCAGACCATTCAACGTAAGTATGAAAACAAAGAACAGCAAAATACTGTTATTTTCTGTGAGCATCCGCATGTTATCACAATCGGTAAAAACGGACTATTTTCAAATCTTTTATTTCCGGAAAACCTGCTGAAAGAGAAAAATGTGGAACTATACCATGTAGACAGAGGCGGAGATATCACGTATCATGGTCCCGGGCAGTTGGTAGGATATCCTATCTTAGACCTGGAATCATTGCACTTAGGCCTGAAAGAATATATTTTCCGGATGGAAAGTGCGATTATCTCTTTACTGGCAACCTATGGCGTAGAAGGAGAAAGGTTGGAAGGAGCTACCGGCGTCTGGCTGGATACGAAAAAAAACGGTAAAGCACGAAAAATATGCGCTATCGGCGTGAGGAGCAGCCGGTTTGTAACCATGCACGGATTTGCTCTGAACATCAATACGGATCTAAACTATTTTCAACTGATTAATCCTTGCGGATTTGTAGACAAAGGGGTTACTTCACTTGAAAAAGAATTACAGGCCACTGTGGATATGAATCAAGTAAAGAACCGGTTAAAGGAGATGTTTGTGGAGGAGTTTTTAAGAAGACAGTAAAATGGTCAAATGGAGGGATGGAGCATTAAAGAGGGTATTGATATGGAATTGAAGGTAATTAACTATCAAAGTGCGGCATATGAATCGATGTGCCGACTTCGGGATGATGTTTTACGCAGACCGATCGGATTACGGTTGTCTGAAGAAGACAGGCAAAAAGATATAAATGATATCTTATTCGCAGGCATGGAGGGAGATGAAGTTATCGGATGTTGTATTTTATCTCAAGTCGATGAAACGACAGGAAAACTGCGGCAAATGGCTGTAAAAGAGGCTTACCAGGGAAAAGGTATCGGTCGGAAAGTGCTTCAATTTGCTGAAAAATGGGCATGGGAACAGGGATATAAAACATTGACCATGCATGCCCGGAAAGTGGCAACCGATTTCTACCTGAAAGAAGGCTATCAGATTTGCAGTAATGAATTCAGTGAAGTGGGAATACCTCATTTTGAAATGAAGAAAACGAAAGAATGAAAAGAAAGCTGTACATATTGTCTTTAGGATTGATACTGCTCTGTTCTGCTTGTGACAAACTATTTACAGACATTAGCAGCTCAGATGCCAAACTGCAAGGGAAATGGCAAAAAAACGATGAAGACACTGTTTATTTCAATTTTCAAAGCAATCTGTTTCAATATCAGAAGTACATCGAGAAAGATACCATGCTGGCCGTATATGGTTATTACACCATGCTCGGAGATACAGCCATTTACCTTGAATTGCTTGCAAACAATATAGAAATTAATAACATGCCTCGAACCTATCCGCTGGATTTTCTACAATGGGATACATTACATGGAGAAACAACAGACACACTTGTGCAGCAATTTAGAATCCAAAGTGTCATCAATAAGGAGTTGAATCTGACAAATTCTTCTAAAAATTATCTTTTCCATAAATTTTAATCCCTATAAATAATAAAATTGTTATATTTGCCTCCAAATTCAAATGTTTAAAAACTAGAAATTATGAAATCTAAAGTTTGGTTATTCGGATTAGTTTTAACTCTCTTATTTTCTTTAGGATCATGTAAATCTAAAGAAAGTGCATACAAAGCAGCGTACGAAAAAGCAAAAGAAAAAGAAATGCAGGACCAACAAGCTTCTACCGTAGAAGAAGTAACTCCTGTTTCAAAACCAAGAGCAACAACTACGACTCCGGCAAGCAATAGCTCTGCAACTGTACAAAAAGAAAAAGTAACGACAATCGAAGGTTCTGGCCTTAAACAATATAGTGTTGTTATCGGCAGTTTCATGAACAAAACAAATGCCACATCTTTGAAAGAACGGATGCAAGCACAAGGTTACAAAGTGATTATCGCTCAAAACGAACAACAGATGTATCGTGTGATTGTTGCTACATTTGACAATAAATCGGATGCCGCAACAGCACGTGACGCCATCAAAGCAAAGTACAATCCTGATTTTCAAGACTCTTGGCTCTTGGAACAACAATATTAATATCTAAAGCGAACAGGTTGAAAATCATGAAATAATTTTCAACCTGTTGCTTTTTACCCCTCGATCAAGGTTCTCGGGCAAAATAAAATCAATGATCCATTATTTGAAAAATTCACACATTTTACTATTCCTTTCTTACTATCATTTCTATCAAAAAAAGAATACGAGAACTGTTTCTAATATCAACTAGATGTACCGGATTAAATATTGTCTCTTAGTCATTTATATTCTGACTATTTGTATTTCTTGTTCTCAACAATCAAGAAAAGCCAAAGTATTGTTTGACCAGGCAGAAGCTCTGTTGGAATCCCATCCGGATAGTGCTCTGATGTTATTGGATTCTATGGCTGATCCGGAATCTTTAAATAAGAAAATGTATAACGAATATTATCTTTTAAATATTCAGGTTAAAGATAAGAATTTCATTGATATCAAGGAAGATACCTTCATTTATGATGTCGCCCGCTATTTTGAGAGTAAAAACGATAAAACCAAAGCAGCGATAGCCCTTTTCTATACAGGAAGAATCAAATACCAAAATGACAAAACAACAGAAGCTATCGAACATCTTCTCCACGCAAAAGAATATGCAGAAGACGTCTCCAATCATAACTTATTGGGATTGATCCACTTTGACACAGGAAATATCTACAGGCATCAAGGTAAATATACAAAATTCATTGAGCAGTTACTACTTGCAAAAAATTATTTTGTCCAATCTAAAAACAAAAAAAATGAAATTTATACACTCGGATTTATCGGAGATGCTTACTTATTTACCGAACCTCCTCAAATAGACAGCACTATCTTTTACAATACCAAAGCCTTAGAGTATGCCAGGAAGATAAAAGACACATTAAACATAGAGGGCGCTCTTAGAAATATTGCTATCGCTTATCAGCAAAAGAGAGATTACGAAAAAGCCAAACAATATATCAATCAAGCTATTGAGATGGATCAAAAGCAATCTCAATTTATAAATTACAGGACAAAGGTTCGAATGTTGATCGACATGAATCAAACTGATTCGGCTATCTACTACATGAAAAAAATAGACCCTAAAGTCAGATATTCAAACGATTTGGTATCTCGCTATACTTATTACAGACTTTTTTACAGTATATACAAAAACAAGGGGAATTATGATCTGGCATTAAAAAATTATGAAGAAGTATCGATCCTTAAAGATTCCATATATGCCAAAAACCGAGCTGAAGACCTGGAAACCATGCAACGTAAATATGAAAAAAGTCAATTACAAAACAAATACATAAGAACACGTGTTCAGCAACAATTTTTAATCATGGCTTTATTAGCCGCCATCCTTGTTATTATACTGCTCATCTGGATGATTCACACCATGCGTCGAAACAAAAATAGAAAGATTAAAGAGATAGAACAGAATATATTAACATTGGAAAACATACAAAAAGACAAGGAAAATAAGATGAAGCAATACCTGGTTGAGAAATTAGATATTACCCGCAAACTTATTTATCTCCAAACAACAGACCCGAAAAAAACTTCATTAGTAATCAAAAACTATCAGGAATTATTTAATTCCAAACTCGACAAACATCTGGAATGGGACGAATTGTACTCTCTGATCAATGAATTATACAATGGTTTTGTCGATCGTCTCAAACGCAAATACCCTGATTTGGATGAAAAAGAATTACAGATTTGTTGCCTGGTTTATGCCGAATTCAAAAATGATGAAATCGCCTTTTTTACGGGATATGCAAAAACTTCCCTGCGTACCATAAAAAGTGGGTTAAAAGAAAAACTAAACCTGAAGACCGTCGAAGACATTAAAAATTTATAAGGGACAATTATAACATTTTTTTCCAAACCACCAAATCACTTTGCTTTTTTTCGGCCCAAATTGACAATTTTCTTTTTTAACATTTCGTAACTATCTGAAAATGAGTGGTACCTTGTATTACCTATTAACAATTTAAATTTTAACATTTTACGACCTTCCGGGATATTATGCGTAATTTTGTAGCGAAAAACAAGGTTCTTTAGTAAAAAGACAAACAATTGCTAGCTTTTAAAATGATTTATTATGAATGTAAAATTTGTACTTTTAATAACGTTGTTCTCTGTTTTCAGCATCCGGATCTGTGCGAGTAGTACGGATGAAGAAGAAATTGAATTAGGTGGAAATATTGGAGGTAAACCCATCCTGCGTTCATTTTCTCCGGTAAGCGATTTTGTCAAAGCGATACTTAATAATCAAACAGTCGCCGTTGAATTTTTCCAAACGGACGACGATGTAACAATCAATATTACGGATGAGAGCGGAGATGTCGTTTATTCTGCATCTGCTGTTGTTTCTCCAACATCATACCACTACATTGATATGGATTCATTTACCACCGGTTATTATACCATAAGGATATATAATAACTCCGGAGTAGACATTAGTGGTACTTTCTGGATCGACTGATTCTTTTATCAGACTATAGGTTTAAATTTTGGGATGAAGACCCTGAGCCTATTTACTTTAGGGTAAATAGGATTCAGGGTCTTTTTTTAGGGTTGTACGAAGATTTTTATCGGGATGTGATCAATACCGTTGCATAGGCGGATATACCTTCTTCCCGGCCTACAAATCCCATTTTTTCAGAAGTAGTCGCTTTGATTGAGATATCTCCTGCATCGACATGCATTACATCTGCAAGGCAAGCCTTCATCCGGGGAATAAACGGATTCAACTTGGGATGTTCCGCACATATCGTTGCGTCGATATTTCCCAGCTCATAGCCGGCAGCCCGGATTAATTCCATTGTGCGACGCAACAGGATCTTACTGTCGATATTTTTAAATTCAGTCCCTGTATCCGGGAAATGGAAGCCGATGTCACGCAAATCAGCAGCACCGAGTAATGCATCACAAATAGCATGGATCAATACATCTGCATCGGAATGGCCGTCCAATCCTTTCTCATATTGTAGCTGAATCCCTCCCAGCCAAAGATCACGACCTTCCACAAGCCGATGGACGTCGAAACCAAATCCTACACGAATTTTCATCCTATTTCATTAAATTTCGTAAGCCATCCATATCGAAGCTTAAACTGAAGCGCAATGTTTGATCCAAAGGGTTAGAAGGAACTGTTGAAATCAGGTAAGCGACATCCAACTGAAATGAAGTCATTTTGAAGCCGGCTCCGACAGAAAAATACTGGCGATTTCCTTTTTCAGGGCTTTCGTAAAAATATCCGCCACGGACCATGAATTTCCGGTCATAAGCATATTCAGCTCCAACCGACCACATAATTTCCTTGAATTCTTCTTTCGCGCCTCCCGGAGCGTCTGAAAAGGACTTAAATATACCTGTAATCGATGACATGTTGTTATATTCTTCGATGGCGGCCTGTTTTTCTTCGTCAGAATCATAGGTGCGTCCGTAAGGACTGGATGGGACTAGATATTTATTCAAATCCAAGTTGAATGACAATGTATTATAATCATCCAGCGGATAAAGCAAAGAACCTCCGACACGTAAATTCGTCGGGATAAAATTGGATGTAATTCCCTTATCATAAGTAATTTTGTTCCCGATATTGGAAATATTGAATCCAAGTCCCAACAAGGATTCACTGCTACCGATCATAACATACTTGTTGTAATAACCGGCAACGTCGGCCGCAAAAGATGTTCCCGGAGAAAATTCCTCTTGCAATCCGGCTCCAAGGTCGGAGTAAATAAAACGGAAATTAACTGCTGCAGAAAATGTTTCCGATAATTTAAGAGAATATCCTGCATCCAACGACATTTCATAAGGATTGGTAATCGGAAGTGTCACATTATCCGGAGTCGACATCTCAATTTCTCCCAATGAGAAATACCTTAAAGAGGCACCGACCGCATGCCTGTCGGAATCTCCTAATTTATAATATCCGGATAGGTATACCAAATCGATATCACTGACCAAACTTCTCAACCAGGGAGTATAGGATAATCCTATTCCGGCTTTACTGTATGCAAAAGCATATTTTGCCGGGTTCCAGTACTGTGAATAGATATCCGGATCAGTAGCAGCGCCCACATCTCCCATACCTCCTCCACGAGCATCCGGAGCAATCGTCAATGACGGAACGCCCACGATCAAAGGATTGAAATCATCTTTAGGTTCAGTCTGCGCCAGCAATGTCAAAGGGAATAGCGCCAGGCAGCACGCAATTAATTTAAATTTATTCATTCGTTTTTAAGTTTTACGCTATACATTATCAAGTTTAAACTTTTTTATTTTTTGGACTCTCAGTCATCCTGTTATTTTTCACACGACAACTGTACTACATAAACTACTCAATCAGCTGTTTTATTGTCCTAGAATAATGATTTTTTTTGCTTTGGTTGCTTCTTTACTGCTTCCGGACTTAATTATCGCCTGATAAATATAAACACCCGGTTTCAGTCTCATTCCGTTATCAGCACGCAAGTCCCATTCCACGGCATATTTTTTTAACCACTCCGAAGATCCTGTTTCGCGATGCGTCCAAAACGGCCGTCCGGTCAGGTCATACACTTTGATTTCGACTTCAATGGGAGTATCCGGACGATCGTGCGACAGCAAGAAGAATGTATTAACCTTGGCCGGATTACCCATCGCTGTAATATCATACAACCGAGGCTTAAGTCCCTGAACGACGGTAAACTTCAAGGTATCGGAACTTGAATTATTCAACAAATCCCAGACACGGAACACCAGTGTATGTTCGCCTACCGGTAAAGGTGGGATAGAAAATTTTACCGTTCCTTCTCCATATACTTCCGAAGTCGATTCGAAATAATTATTCAAATTATACGTGTATACCGGCGAATTATCTATGCAAATAGAAATTTCATGTCCCAAACTTCCTCCGCTGATATTGATCCCGTCTTCGTCGTAAACTTCGGCTACAAAATAAGGTGTTTCGTTGACCTGATCTCCATCTTTGAATGTCAGAGCATTCAGATACATCGATTTGATTTCCGGACCTTTACCTGCTTCTTGAGGCATCTCTCCAGTCCCATTGAATACATAATTTCCCAAATACCCTCCGGCATCTTCTTTGTTTGTTTCATCAAAGGCATACAAGCTCAATTTTCCTTTACTATCGCTGTATGAGATATCGAGCGGCACCTTGAATGTTACGGTAAACTGTCCGTTTTTTACCTCGCTGTTTATCATCGAGATCATATTGGGATAATCATTGTATGTGAACAACGTATTGTTTTGGGCTGTAACCCTCTGTATTCCATCAAAAATAGTCGCATGGATCGTCCCGTTGAAATCCGATTGTAAGTCACCTTGAGCATCGACGATCCGCCCGGTCAATGTAACTTTATCCAATGCTTTAAATGTCAGTGTTTCGCCCGGTTCAACCGGCTGTCCGTTAATTGCATCCAACAGAACAGCATCTTCAGGATAATTCAACATCAATGCCGGATCACCCAATAAAGCGTAGTTCAACTTGTTATAATCTCCCGGCAATTGGTTCTTGCTGATTCTCAAAATATCTCCCAGGCGCAAGTGTTGTCCGTTTGTTTTAGAAAAGATATTGCGGATCAGTTTATCGTTAATATATTCATTATTAGGAGCATTCACAACCCGCGTAGTCGTATACAACGCGATAGCCCCACTTTTTTTATTCAGAAATGCAGCCTCTCCGGCCGACCCGCTAAGTCCGTCGAACCATCCGAAATCACAAGTGGCAGTAATCCATAACGGCAAGCTGGAGAAAGACATCTGATTAATATCCGTAATCGTTAAAAGATCTTCGGAAGTCCAGGCTGTTGTTTTTCCATGCCCCATGTAATCCAGTAAAAAGCACCCGTTTTTCAACGCATTCAATAATTTTTTTCTTGCGTCGGGATATACTTTTTTCCCGTTGACTGTTTCTTGTTTGAATGCATCCTGATATACTTTCGTCAGCATATATTCCGGATGTTCGTTTTCCAGATAAGTAGCCAGTCGTTCGATTTGTTGTGCGTGATTCCAATAATTAGGAGCAGGATCCGTATCATCAGCAGCGAATGTAATCATATTTTTCCATTCACTGTAATTCAGATTGTCCATGTATCCAATTACTTTATTAACCACATTATTAGCCAATTCTTCCGAATTGACAGGAAAGCGTCCTATTCCAAGATCAATTCCGTCACTACCGATGTATACACCTTCCTTATCATCCAGGAAACCAAAATAATCATCTGTTCCGTAAGAGTTTGTCTCATTGACAGACTCTTTTACCTGATAAGTCAGCAAATAATAATCTTTACTTAATTTCGACGCTCCGGGGGTCAGAAAACGGTTATCGAAAATACCATCTCCGAAGAGTAAGAGGTATTTGGGTTTTTCACTTTCCGAAGTAGCCCGGTCGTAGAACATTTTCATGAACCGGCGGTAAGCAGTCGCATCAGGGACTCCGGAGGAGAATTCATTAAAAACCAGATCCGCCTGTACGACAGTCACATGTAATCCCGAATGTTTCCGGTGTGCCTCGGCTAAAACTTCCGCCTGAGTCAAAAACGGCTTGGGAGCCAGGATAACCATCTCGGTTTGAGCCAATCCATGTAAGTTCTGATTTTGCACCTCTCCCAGCGATTCCGGTGTTTTGAAACTCTTTGTCGGATCGACCAATGCAAATTCGCGGATCGTATCGCCCGATTGCACACCAAAACTGAGCCGGTTTCCGGATAGTGTAGCCTCCACTTTTCTGGCATTGAAAGGATCTGTCAAGTCGAAAACCAGATAATTGTTACTCGTTACATTCTCTATTTCATAACGAGCCGAGACGCGGCGGCTATCTTTATTCCTGAAAAGAGTAAAGCTGCCGTACGGTTGCAATATTCGACTGACATTAAACCGGATATAATTCAAATAAGCGATTGTCTGATTGCCAGCCGGATAATAGATTTTAGCAACTACATCATCAGATACGGGTCCGCTCCAGGTTTCAGTCGTATTCAGCAAAAGAGCTTTATGAAATGCGTCGTAGTTACTTTGATTCGGGACATAGGTATTGATGACCTGTTGCTCATTCAAGCTCAAAATTAACGGGCAGTTAAACGACGGCCGGGCCGCAAATGAAAGGGAGACACTTGCCGCAGTAATTCCCGGTATTGAAAAATTAAACGTCTGCGTATTTTTGGATACGAAGCTTTCGCCGAACAATTCCCGTCCGGTATTCGCTATCGTAATCGAATCCCTTTCATGAAGAAGATAATCATCAAAAGTATTCAACGACACAGCTGTCTGAGCGACAGATGCCTGAGTTTGCATTTCTTTGGGACCGGATTCGCTTTCCGTCATGAAATAAGCTCCATAGGTAGCATACGGATTATTCTCCTGTTCAAATTTATTGTCGATAAAAGTCCATTTAACGGTACCTCTTCCGTAAAAAAGCAAATAATCTCCGGAGTTGAAAACGCCATCGGTTCCTTTATTTACCCAGACAGCAATCTCCTGTAAATCATCTACATACGGTTTTTTGAAATCCTCATCCAATATCCAGCCTCCCGATCCGTAAATTTTCACTTTAGAGGGATCGGAGATGCCCATTTTTTTGATGTCATCATAAGTGAGTTTATAGATCGCATTATCCGTCACTTTCAATTTGATCCATTTTCCGGAAGCTAATTTGGAAGTGGTTGTATAACGTGAACCGTCGTTATCAGCCAATGCCGAACCGGCAAACACGCTGAGTAGAACGACAAGGATAAGTATATAATAATTGTATTTTCTCATTGAATCTTATTTGACGAAAAAATCAAGCACTTTCCGATCGCCGATGTAACCCTCCAAATGGTCATTGATTCGGACTTCTCCGACTCCAGCCGGAGTTCCCGTATAAATCAGATCTCCAATTTTCAGCGTAAAAAAACGGCTCACGTATGCTATTATTTCATCTATTTTAAAAATCATCTCTTTTGTATTCCCTTCCTGCATCTTTGTTCCGTTGATATTCAGACTGAAAGGGATGTGATTGACATCCTGTTCCAATTCATTCAATGAAACAAATGTTCCAATTGCTGCGGAATTATCAAATGCTTTGCTTATTTCCCAAGGCATTCCTTCTTTCCTTAGTTTGCGTTGTAAATCTCTTGCCGTAAAATCAATTCCCACAGTCACTTCATTATAATAACGATGAGCAAACTTTTTCGCAATCTGTTTACCTAATTTGTCAATTTTCACCACAATCTCTGTCTCATAATGTATCTCCGATGAGAAATCCGGGATAAAAAACGGCTTTCCATCTTTCAATAAGGATGCATCTGACTTCAAAAAGATCGTAGGTTCGTTTAATACTAACGGATTAAACATCTCTTTATTGTGAGATGCATAATTCATGCCAACACAGATTATTTTCATTCTTTTTAAGTTTAAAGTTATAAGTTTAAACCTTATTGCATTCGGTTGAACATCACTGCCAAATGGGCATAAATGGACGTATCCTGTACGACAATATGTTCCGGAACCCGAATCCGGAAAGGAGTGAAATTCCATAGGGCTTTGATTCCTCCTGCGGTCATAAAATCAGCAACTTCCTGTGCCTGATCGACGGGAACTGTCAATATACCAATCGTTGCCATCAGTTTTCTCTGCACATCGGGAAATGAAGTTGTCGGATGAATCGGGATCCCTCTGATCGATGTATTCCACAGAGTCGGTTTGACATCAAAGCCGGCAATAACATCCAAACCATATTGACTAAGTCCGGCATCCAGCAGCAACGCGCCCCCTAAACTCCCCACTCCGAATAAAAATGCTTTATGTAATGTCGAAAATCCTAAAAAATTCTCCAATACAACAATTAAAGAGTCGATGTTATATCCTACTCTGGTTTTTCCCGACACATTGACATACGACAGATCTTTAGCGACCTGAGAAGCATCCACATTGATTTCTTTTGCTATTTGAGTCGATGAAACCAATACTTCTCCTTTCGATTGAAGCAACTTTATATAAGCCAAATACCAAGGCAACCGGCGCAATGTTGGTTCCGGCACTTTCCATTGAATCTTATTCACAAGATTAGTCATTTGTGCTCTATTTATTGTCTTATTTAAAATACAAAGGTAATGTTTTTCAAAATAACATACCAAAAAAATACGTACCTTTGCACTCCGAAATTCGAGATCAGAATAAAAAAGATGTATCCAAGAATAATTATAGAATTCAATGAAAGACAATGACTGGAAGAAGCGGCTCGGAGTAATGTATTCCACTAATCCGGATTTTCATTATGATATGGGAAAAGAAGAATCTGCCGAAACACTTCTCAAAGAAAAGCAATTATTACGTATCTCTCTCGACAAAAGAAATCGTGGAGGCAAGGCCGTAACACTCATTACCGGCTTTGTCGGTTCAGACGAAGATTTGCAGGCATTAGGAAAAACATTGAAAGTAAAATGTGGTGTCGGAGGTTCGGTCAAAGACGGCGAGATCATTGTACAAGGAGATTTCAGAAATAAAATTCTGGAACTTCTGCATAAAGAAGGATATGCCAAAGCCCGGATCATTTAACCATTCCTAAATTTTGGAAACTAAGTAAAATAATTTACCTTTGCGTAATTGAAATGTTATTGTCCCCATGAGAATCCACAAAGAAGGATATAAAATACTCACAGTCTCGTTATTAACTTTATTACTTCTCAATGTAGTCTTCTATCATTTTGCAGGAAGATCTCTATTTTATTATACATTTCTGATCGGTTCCATCCTCCTTGCTCTTATTTCCATCAACTTTTTCAGAGTCCCGAAACGCATTTTCAAGACGGAAGAGGAAGGAATCCTTGTCGCTCCTGCAGACGGGACAATCGTTGTCATTGAAAAAGTGTTTGAAGGGGATTACCTGCATGAAGAAAGAATACAAATTTCCATTTTCATGAGTTTGTTCAACGCGCACGTCAACTGGATACCGACCAATGGGAAAATAATCCACAGTTCACATCAAAACGGGCGATATTTAGCAGCTTACCTGCCCAAATCAAGTCATGAAAACGAACGCTCCACCATTGTCATCGAGTGGGAGAACAAGAAAAAGATACTTCTTCGCCAGATTGCAGGAGCCATGGCCAAACGGATTGTCACTTACGCAAAAGAAGGAAATAATTGTCAGATCAATGAAGAGCTGGGTTTTATTAAATTCGGCTCCAGGGTAGATATATTCCTGCCTCTGGACACTCAAATATGCGTCAACATGGATCAGAGAGTATACGGAAATAAAACCGTTCTTGCCAAATTACAGAAGTAAGCAAATGGAGTTTATAAAAAACATACCGAACATCATTACATGCTTGAATTTATTTTCAGGATGCATGGCTTGTGTTATGGCTTCCGAAAAGAATTACCTCGGCGCTTTTATTTTTATTGTAATTGCCGCCGTCTTGGATTTTCTGGATGGTTTTGCGGCACGTTTACTCAAAGCTTACTCCGCCCTTGGAAAAGAATTAGACTCTCTGGCAGACGTTGTCAGTTTCGGACTGGCTCCCGGGTTGGTCGTTTATTCATTCCTACATACCATTGTCGACAATATAAATTGGGGTTCCAGTATCCCCTTAATCGCATTCTTTATTCCTATTTTTTCCGCCATAAGGCTAGCGAAATTCAATATAGACAACCGTCAATCCTCCTCTTTTCTCGGACTACCGGTTCCTGCCAATGCCCTTTTCTGGAGCTCGTTGATTCTCTCCATACACGCATACGCCGCAGGATATGAAATTTCAGCGCTCCTTATTATTTCGTTACTTGTTCTTTTATTTTGCTTTTTGATGATATCGGAAATTCCCATGTTTTCATTGAAATTCAAGAGTTACGGATGGAAAGGGAATGAGTTACAATATGCTTTCCTTATCACATCCCTATTCCTTATTGTTGCATTTAAAACATTCGGAATCTGGAGTTGCATCTGCCTGTACATTCTCATGTCTTTAGCGAGCAAGGAGCGGATAAATCAATAATATCATTTACTATAAATACTTTTATCATCATGAAAACATTCTATTTGATTGTATGCTCCGTTCTATTATTTACCGGAGCATTAAAAGCAGATCCGCTGTGGATGCGATATCCCAGCATATCTCCTGATGGAAAGGAAATTGCATTTTCATACAAAGGAGACATATACAAAGTTCCTGTAAACGGAGGGCAAGCGAAACAGATAACCATGCATGAAGCATACGATTACATGCCTGTGTGGTCTCCGGATGGAAAAAACATTGCTTTTGCAAGCGATCGGAATGGAAATTTTGACATTTACATCACTTTGTCTGAAGGAGGAACTGCCCGTCGCTTAACCACTTATTCCGGGAGTGAGTCGCCTTATACGTTTACTCCAGACGGCAAATACATCGTTTTCGGAGCTAAAATCCAGGCGCCGGCTATCAGCGCAGCCTATCCTTCCGGGGTCATGAGCGAGCTTTACCGGATTCCGGTCAACGGAGGACGTCCGGAACAGATACTGGCCTCTCCGGCTGAAAATGTCTGCTTTACTAAAGACGGCAAGCAAATGATTTATCAGGATCGGAAGGGACAAGAAGATCGTTTCCGGAAACATCATCAATCAGCTGTTACCCGCGACATCTGGCTTTACAACATGGAAACCGGAAAACATCAACCGTTGATCACGGATCCGGGTGAAGACAACTATCCTGTTTTAAGTGCGGATAACTCACAGGTTTATTTCCTGAGCGAACGTTCGGGCACCTATAACGTCCATTCATTTCCGTTGAATAACCCCGGACAAGTAACGCAGGTAACTTCATTCAAGACACATCCTGTGCGCTTCCTGAGTATAGCCGGAAACGGAACGCTCTGCTTTTTCTACGATGGAGAAATCTATACGAAAACAACTTCCGGTCAACCTCAGAAAATAAAAGTCAATATCATTGAGGAAGATAAAACGAACAATGCCCTGACATTAAACAATAAAAACGCATCGGGAACAGCGCTTTCTACCGATGGAAAGCAGGTTGCCATATCGATGCGGGGAGAAATTTTTGTGACTTCCGTCGACTATAAATATACCAAGCGTATTACCAATACGGCTGCACAAGAAGATAACCCCAGTTTTTCTCCGGATGGTAAAACTCTGGTTTACAGCAGTGAACGAGATGGCACATGGAATATCTATACAGCCAAAAACACCCGTCCGGAAGAACCTTATTTCTTCAATGCTACAGTAATCAAAGAGGAACCTCTATTCAAATCATCCGACACGGAACGCATGCTTCCGACGTTTTCTCCGGATGGAAAGGAGATTGCATTCATTGAAGATCGTTACAAACTGATGGTTTACAACCTTGAAACGAAAAAAACAAGATTGGTTTTTGATGGGACTAAAAACTTCGACAGCTCAGGATACAACAACTACTCCTGGTCGCCCGACAGCAAATGGTTTGTCATTGAATATACCGCTAATAAGCACATGCCTTACAGCGATATCGGATTGATCAGCGCCCAGGGAGGGACAATAACGAACCTGACCAACAGCGGGTATACAAACAGTAATCCGCATTGGGTACTCGACGGAAATGCGATTTCATTCAATTCCGAACGTTATGGAATGCGTAACCATGCCTCCTGGGGTTCTCTGGAAGATGTCATGATTATTTTCCTGAATCAAAAAGCATACGACAAGTTCCGGTTGAGCGAAGATGACTATAAACTTTTGAAAGAAGAAGAAAAGCTAAAAGAAAAAGACAAAAAGAGCGATGCCGATAAAAAAGATACGGCTAAAAAAGAGGAGACGAAAAAAGACGATGCGGATAAAAAGAAAGATTCAAAAGACATTGTCATCGAGTTAAAAGGGATCGAAGACCGTATCATCCGATTGACACCGAACTCTTCTCAACTGGGAGATGCGATGCTGGTTCCCGAAGGAGATAAATTATATTATCTGGCTGCTTTTGAAAAAGGATATGACCTCTGGTCGATCAATTGCCGGACCAAAGAAACAAAATTAGAGGTAAAAGGTGCAGGTAACGCCCCCTTATTCCTGGATAAAGACGGGAAAAACTTGTTCCTTCTAGGAAGAGCGATGCAAAAAATCGGTATTTCCGACGGGAAAAAGACACCGATTACTTATCAAGCCGAAATATCAATGGATTTGTATGCCGAGCGTCAATACATGTTCGACCACGTATGCACCCAGGAAGAAAAACGTTTTTATGTAACCAACATGCACGGGGTCAACTGGCCATTGATGAAAAAAGCCTATTCCCGATTCCTGCCCTACATCAATAACAATTATGATTTTGCAGAACTGCTCAGTGAAATTTTAGGAGAGCTGAACACATCGCATACAGGAGGGCGTTATCGACCGACAGATCTGGATAATCCGGATGTAACCGCCCAATTAGGTTTATTTTTCTCCTGGAACTACAATAAAGACGGGTTATTGATCGATGAAATCATTGAGAAAGGGCCGTTCGATACGGCAGGAAGTAAAGTAAAAGCCGGATGTATCCTGGAAAAGATCGATGGAGAAAAGATCCTTGCCCATCAGGATTATTATCTTTTACTGAACAAAAAAGCAGGAAAAAACACCTTGATCTCATTGTATAATCCGGCCACTCAGGAACGTTGGGAAGAGGTTGTAAAACCAATCAACAGCGGACAGCTCAACGCCTTGCTCTATAACCGCTGGGTCAAGCAACGTGAAGCCGATGTCGATCGTTTGTCGAACGGGCGCTTGGGTTATGTGCACATCGAAAGTATGGGAGATCCGAGCTTCCGCTCTATCTATTCCGATATTTTAGGAAAGTTCAACAACAAAGAAGGGATCATCATCGATACTCGTTATAATGGCGGAGGACGCTTGCATGAAGATATCGAGGTCTTATTCAGCGGGAAAAAATATTTTACGCAAGTCATTCGCGGACAAGAAACCTGCGATATGCCCAGCCGCCGTTGGAACAAACCTTCGATCATGCTGATGGGCGAAGCGAACTATTCCAACGCACACGGAACTCCTTGGGTATACAAGTATACAGGTATCGGCAAACTGGTCGGGATGCCCGTCCCCGGTACGATGACAAGCGTCTCGTGGGAAACATTACAAGATAACTCCCTGATCTTCGGCATTCCGATTGTCGGATACCAACTACCGGATGGCAGCTATCTGGAAAACAAACAGCTGGAACCGGATTTCAAAATAGCCAACTCGCCTGAGAAGCTGGTCAAAGGAGAAGACGAGCAATTGGAAAAAGCAGTCAGGGAATTGTTGAAAGAGTTGTAGGATTCAGGTAAGATACTGATAAACAGCGAGAGCCGTCTCCAAAGCGAGGCGGCTTTTTTTTTAATGAATCGATTTTAGGCAGCATTGGAAAACCCAATGTGTGTTGACCCCTTAAACCAAAACAGGTTTGACCCCTGAAAATTATTTAATTTTGCCCCCCAAAGTATCTTGATAAGTGGGGTCATTTTTATTTTGGAATACCATCCTTAGGCGATACACCATTATTTTTTCTTTTTTTAATTGATATACATTTCATTCATGGAAACGATAGA